>CBINOO010000199.1:0-2209 GCA_966252305.1 uncultured Acidimicrobiia bacterium | reverse complement strand
CTCGCCGGCTACTTCCTCATCGTCTGGGACATCGTCAATTTCTGCCGGCAGCAGGGGATTCTCGTGCAGGGACGCGGGTCGGCCGCCAACAGCGCGGTGTGTTATTCGCTGGGGATCACGGCCGTGGATCCAGTCGGGATGGAGTTGCTGTTCGAGCGATTTCTCTCGGAGGAACGTGGCGAGTGGCCGGATATCGATCTGGATCTGCCGAGCGGGGACCGTCGCGAACGCGTGATTCAGTACGTGTATCAGCGGTACGGATCGATGGGTGCGGCCATGACGGCCAACGTCATCACGTATCGCGGGCGCAGCGCTGCCCGTGAGGTGGGCAAGGTGCTCAGCATGGAGGAGGCGGAAGTGGATCGCCTCGCCAAGGCGATGAGCCGGTTTGAGTATGTCGATCCCAGCGAGACGGTGGAGAAACAGCTCAGTGACGCGGGGATGGACACCGGCCGGCAGGTCTACCGGCAATTTGCGACGTTGTGGACGCAGTTGCAGGATCTGCCGCGCCACCTCGGGCAGCACTCGGGCGGGATGGTGATCTGTCAGGGACGCCTCGACGAAGTGGTGCCGCTCGAGCCGGCGTCGATGCCCGGACGAGTGGTCGTGCAGTGGGACAAGGACGATTGCGCGGACCTCGGCATCATCAAGGTGGACCTGCTCGGGCTCGGGATGATGGCGGCGCTCGAGGAAGCGGTGGCAGCGACGGGTATCGACCTCGCACATCTGCCGCCGGATGACCCCGAGGTCTACGAGATGTTGCAGACCGCTGACACCGTGGGGTTGTTTCAGGTCGAATCCCGCGCGCAGATGGCGACGTTGCCGCGGCTGCGGCCGCGCACCTTCTACGACATCGTCGTGGAGGTGGCGCTCATTCGCCCGGGGCCGATCGTGGGACAGATGGTGCATCCCTACCTGAAGCGCAGACGTGGGGATGAGCCGGTGACCTATGCCCATCCTGCGCTTGAGCCGGTGCTCAAACGCACGCTGGGGGTGCCGCTGTTCCAGGAGCAGTTGCTGCGCATGGCGATGGTGATTGCCGGGTTCAGCGGGGGAGAAGCCGAGGACCTGCGCCGGGCCATGGGGTTCAAGCGCTCGGTGAAACGGATGCAGCAGATCGAAGCGCGGCTGCGTGAGGGCATGGCGAAGCAGGGAATCACCGGCGCCACGGCCGATCAGATCGTGTTGTCGATTACCTCGTTTGCGCTGTATGGCTTCCCAGAGTCCCACGCGGCCAGTTTTGCGCTCATCGTGTATGCGAGTGCGTACCTGAAGGCGCATTACCCGGCAGCGTTTTACACGGCGTTGCTCAATAACCAGCCGATGGGGTTTTATGCCCCGGCCACGCTCGTGAAAGATGCGCAGCGGCGCGGCGTCCGGTTTGCGCCGGTGGATGTGCGGGAGTCTGACTGGCGTTGCACCATTCAGGAGGACGGTGCGATCCGGCTGGGGCTGATGTTCGTGCAGGGGTTGCGCCAGGTGTCGGGGGAACGTGTGGCGCGGGCGTCTTTTGAAACGCTCGATGAACTCGTGCGGGCCACCGGCCTGCACCGCGACGAACTTCGCGTGCTTGCCGAAGCCGGCGCGCTGGCGTCTTTTGGCGGCGACCGCCGCTCGGCCCTCTGGCAGGTCGAACGCGCCGCCCGCCTCGCCGGCCCGCTCCTCGACGACGCACCGAGCACCCGCCTTCGCGACGGCTCCGGCGCGGCAGACCTCGCACCTCGCACCTCGCACTCGGTTCTGCCCCCCATGACCCTGCACGACCGGGTGCAGGCGGATTATTCGACCACCGGGCTCACCATCGGTCCGCACCCCATGGCGCTGGTGCGCAAGACGATGGCTGCGCGAGGTGTGCTGCGTGCCTCCGATCTGCGGTCCGTGCGGCCGGGACGACGGGTGCGGGTGGCCGGCGCGGTCATCACCAGGCAGCGGCCGGGCACGGCCAAGGGCTTTGTGTTCCTCTCGCTTGAGGATGAAACCGGCATCGCCAACGGCATCCTGACGCCTGACATCTTTGCGACCCACAAGCGGGCTGCCGTTGATGCCCCGTACCTGCTGATTGAGGGCATCCTGCAGAATCAGGACGGCGCGATTTCAGTCAAGGCCGAGCGGCTGGAAGTGTTGTCAGAGGCCGCGCCACGTCCGGTGTCACGCGACTTTCACTGAAGCCCTGCTACACTTGCCCAATTGTGCCTGCTCGTCGAGCCCG
>CBINOO010000198.1:0-2251 GCA_966252305.1 uncultured Acidimicrobiia bacterium | reverse complement strand
GACCTCGTCTCACCACCAGGGAGCGGACGGCGCCAGCGTCGGCGCCCAGCGCCAGCCGAATGCCGAACTCCCGCCCTTGCCGTCGCACGTTGTACGTCATCACCCCATACACGCCGACCATCGCCAGCAGGCCCGACAATGCGCCGAAGACCGACGACAGGGCGGTCATGAACCGAGGCTGTCCGACCGACGCGGTGACGACGTCTTCGAGCCGCTGCACCCGCGTCAAGGGCAACGCGCGATCGAGGCCCGCCACGACCTGTCGGGTTTCGGCGAGGATCGCATCCGCGCGCGCGGCCTCCGTGCGCATCACCACGGTCATGGCGCGAAACGCGTCCTGCTCGAGCGTCCGGTAGAACTCAAGCGGGGCCTCGCGCGTGAGACCAAACGACCGGATGTTGCCGACGACCCCGACCACCTCCCACCACGACGGTGGACTGCCCTGCCCGAAGCGTTTGCCGATCGGATCCTCGCCAGGCCAGAACTTGTCGGCCATCGCCTGATTGATCAGGACGGTGCGGCTGTTGGCGCCGTCGCGCGCGTCGAGCAGCCGGCCGCGCACGAGCGGCACCTCCAGCGCCTGAAAGTAGTCGCCACTCACCCACCGGTACTCCACCAGCGGGGCATCGCCGGCATCCCACAGGTTGCCGCCTTCACGTTGCATCTCGCCGTTCCAGCCGAAGGCCTGCATGGGCAGGTGACTGGTGAGGCCGATGCGTTCCACCCCCGGCAGGGCCTGCAAACGTCCCAGCAATTCCCGGTAGAACGTGCGAATCGCTTCGGGATCCTGATACCGGGGTCCGGCTGGCGCAAGGTCGAATGCCGTGATGCCGTCAGTTCTCACGCCGGCGTCGCGATCCTGCAGGTGATCGAGATTCTTGACGAGCAGCCCGGCTCCCACCAGCAACGTGCAGGCGATGGCGACTTCCGCCACCACGAGTCCGCTGCCGAGTTTGCCGCCGCTGCCGCTCACGGTGCGGGTATCCGCCTCGCGGACGACCGTCGCCAGTTCGCGCGTCTTCATGCGGAGCAGCGGCCACAGTCCACACAGGATGCCTACGCCGACGGTCGTGAGCGCGGCGAAGAGGAGCACCGGTGTGTTGATCGCCACCGACGCGCCCCTGGGCAGTTGATCACCCGCGAGCGTGACGAACACTTTGACGGTCCACTGCGCGAGCAACACACCCAGGGCGCCGCCGATGGCGGCAAGCACCAGCCCCTCGGCGACGAGCAGTCGGGCCAGTTGCGCACGGCGGGCTCCCATTGCCAACCGGATCGACAATTCACGGCGGCGCGCCATGCCGGCGGCCAGCAGCAGGTTGGCCACGTTGGCGCAGGCAATCAACAGCACCATGCACACTGCGGCCATCAGCACCTGCAGTTGGAGGCGGATGCCGCCGACCACCGCCTCGTAGTAGCTCCGGACGTCGATGCCGTGATTGTGGCCGAACTCCTGGGCCAACTGGGTCCCGAGCTGCCGCATCTCGGTGGTCGCGCGTTCGGCGGACACCCCGTCACGCAGCCGGGCGTACACCTGCAGGAAGTGGCTGCCGCGCTGGGTTGGATTCGGACCGGTCTGCAGCGGAATGAACAGCTGGCCCGCGCGAAAGGCGAAGCCCTCCGGCATGACGCCAATCACCCGGTACGATTCTCCATCGAGCACAACCGACTGAGTCAGTACGTCAGCCGCGCCGCCCAGACGGGTCCGCCAGAAGGCATGCGAGAGCACCGCGACCTTCGGACCTCCGGCGGCGTCCTCGACGGCATCAATCCATCGGCCCATGGCCGGTGCCACGCCCAGGACATCGCGCATCGAGGACGTGAGGGCAATGGCGGAGACGACGTCGGCCTCACTCTGCCCGGTGAGCACCATGCTGCGCACCCATGAGCCGCCAATCGCCTCGAACAGGTGGCCGCTGCGCGTGCGCCAGTCTTGGTACTTGAGCCAGGACGCCGGGCATGTCTTACACGCGGGCTGCGTGTCGTAGACGAGCACCAGACGCTCTGAATCCGGATACGCCAGCGGTGTCAACAACACCGCGTGCACGATGCTGAAAACGGACGTGGTGACGCCAATTCCCAGGGCGAACGCGACCACCGCGAGCACGGAGACGAACCGATTGCGCACGACCACCCGTGTCGCGTGCCGCAGATCCGCGAGCCATCCCATGTCGACCTCCCGGGTGTTGGACGGACGACGGACAGGCGACGTTGGTGCGCGAAAACGGAGCGGAGGTTAGTGAGGAATTGG
>CBINOO010000197.1:0-2905 GCA_966252305.1 uncultured Acidimicrobiia bacterium | reverse complement strand
ATCGTCCTGCCACTCGGCTTTGGTCGGCACGTTTGCGCGCTCGAAGAAATCCGAGCCTGGAAGGTCGAATGGCGGCACGTCGACGGTCGCAATCAATCGGCAGACGCGCGACTTCCAATAGGCCGCGTGCACGAGTAGCTCCGCGATGTTGTGTCGGTCCGGCTGGGGTCGCCAGACAGCCTCCTCCGGCGTCACGCCGCGGAGCGATCCCATCAGGTTTGGTCCGTGCCACGAGCGCACGTCAAAGGCGAGATCGAGCTGGTGGGCCAGTTGGGCGACCAGTGGATTTGTGCGCATTGTCATAGGAGTGAGACCCACTGTACGCCGTCTGGGCTGCTTCGCTGGCCTATGACCAGGCCTGAGTAGTCATCTGCAACCACAACCACGCCGTCATAGCCGAGCGTCTCGCGATCGACAACAACACGCGTCCCGCCGTTGGCAGACACTTCGACGATGCCGTCGCGTGAATCGAGGAGCAGGCGACCCAGATCGGCCGTTCCTGCGATCAGGCGCCCTGGCTTCGCATCCAGGCGCTTCACCACCCGGCCGGCGCTATCGAGCAGACACAAGTCCATCGGAGGATCGGGAACAAAGTCAGCAGCGGGATCGACCGTCTGATTCCGGTTCACCCAGATGGCGACCAGGCTGCCGTCACGGGACAGCAGCGCCTCCGGGGCGCCGGAATACACAGGCTTCAGCCAGAGCTCTTTGCCACTCGTCATGTCGACGAGTTGCACGACTCCGTAGCCGGGACCGTGAGGGGGCTGTTGCCACGCCACCATCCTGGAGTGGTTGCGTGCCAGGGCAGTACCGGTAGCCCATTGGCCCCACACAACCCGCCCGGACGTGTCGACAACGACGGCACCGCCATCGGTGATCACGACGTTTCCGTGAGACGAGAAGCGGAGCCCGCGAACGATGGGCGCGTGTTCACTCACGTCAGTCGTCCAGAGACGCTGAGCATCGGCTCCGACCAGCAGAACCCTGCCCGCGGCAGTCCCGATAGCCACACGGGTTCCAGTGGTATCGAACGCGGCACTCAGCGGCGTACCAGATCCTGACACTGCGGCCGCCCGACCAGTCTTTCGCACGACCCAGCTGTATTTGTAGCCCGAGTCTCCCACCAGCGCGACGGCGTCGCACGCCTGCGACACGGCGATCGCCGCGGGCGCGATGTAGCGGCTCCCTTTCGCGTATGACCACTGCCACAACTCTCGTCCATCCAGCGCTCGTACGCTGACCTTCGTTGCGTCCGCGACCGCCATGCAGGACGCCGGACCATCGGGCAGCGCCACAGCGAAGACCTGACGCTGCGCCTGCCCGAGCGGTGCGGCGAGCACAACAATGGCGCCGGCCAGCGCCAGCACTCGCCCCCTCATCGTCGTCCCTGCCGTCGAACAGTGCCGCCAACAACCAGGGCGGCCGAGATGATGAGGAGGTTCTTGATGATGTACTGCCCCTCCATCGTGGGCACGAACGGATAGTGCCCCGGCTGGAAGGTAGCGTACGGCAACATGACGAGCGGCAGGAACGTGCCCACCATCTGCAGGAACAACAGCGCAATCGCCACGCGAAGCGTCGACCGAAACAGGAAGGTCACGCCGATGGCGACTTCCCACCATCCGATGACACTCACCCACTGCTGAGGTGTAAAGAACGGCATCCAGCGCACGGTCGCCTCGACCAGTGGAGCCGCCGGCGACAACCCCAGCGGTTTGAGCACGCCAAACCAGATGAAGATGACCGCGAGTGAGAACCGCAGTGCCGGTTCACCCACCCTGCCCATCGTCGCGGAGATGCGACGGTCGAGACTGTCGATGACGCCCATCAGAACTCCTTTGCCCAGATGGCCTCGCGCTTGACCGGCCCCCAGTGGCGCGAGTCGGAGGAGTTGTTCCGTTTGTCGCCCATCATGAAGTACTCGTCTTCGCCCAGGGTCACCGGCCCCCAGCTGTCGTGCGACTTCCCTTCGGCGGACACGTACGGTTCGTCAATCGCGGTGTCGTTGATGAAGATCTTGCCGTCCACCGATGTGACGCGCTCGCCGGGAAGGCCGATGACACGCTTGACGAAGTTCTTGGATTCATCACGCGGATATCGGAAGGCGACGATGTCCAGACGTGAGACCTCGTCCACCTGTCTGACGAACCAGGCGCGAGAGCCATCGGGCAGCGCCGGCTCCATCGCGTGGCCCTCGATGTTCACCAGGGAGAAGCCGCACCCGGACGACAACACGGCGGCGCAGACAATCGCCAGGGCACCAACAGTTCGCATCGTCATGGAAACAATCTCCGATTGATCAGCCACGCCCGCACCGACTCTCGGTTGGCCGGCGCGTAGGCCTCCCACACCGACCGCACCCAGGCGCGAATGGCGGCGTCCCGCTCCTCCCCCGCCGGCTGGACCAGCACGTCGATCGGCCCCATGCTACCTCGGTCGTCAGGCAGGCGCAGGTCAGGCCAAGCTGACTTGTCACGCCCCAGGAACATATGTCCACGCTGAATGCGCCGGCCGGTCCATCCGTGCTCGGCGTGCAGGAACAGCCCCATCAACGCGAAGGTCAACGCGATGGGTTTCGTGGTCGCATCCGCCTGCTGGGCCGCGCGCGCGTCAACCACGTATTGATGCAGAAACTCCTCGTCGCCACGCGTCAGGGTGTAGGCCTGCAACTCCTGATAGGCCGGCTCATCGTCAATCATCGCTCGGACTTTCGAATCACGAGCCGCAGGCCCGACCAGATGTCGGTGACTGCGCAGACTTTGACGTCCACGAGGCCAAGCGGCAGCGCAATCTCGCGAATCACGTCTTCCGTGATGTCGGTCGGCACCTTCGAGGCCTTCTTGGGCCACGATACCCAGATGGCTGTTGCGGGCGCAATCGTCGTGCGCAGCCGTTCGAGGTGCAG
>CBINOO010000196.1:0-3255 GCA_966252305.1 uncultured Acidimicrobiia bacterium | reverse complement strand
CTGCGGCACGATGTACGCCGTCGAGGCGTTGTATCGATCCCCCTGCTCAATGGACACGTACACGATGCGCGGGTTCTTCCGGTAGATCGCGATGCCGATGCGGCCGTATTCTCCTGACGGCAAGCCGTTGCCGCTGAGCTTCCGCCAGGTCGCGCCTCCATCGACGGACTTGTAGAGGGCGCTGCCCGGGCCGCCGCCGTGGAAGCCGTACGCCGTGCGCCGGCGCTGGTAGGCCGCCGCAAAGAGGACGTCCGGATTGGTGGGATCCATCGCTACGTCCACCACACCCGTGTCGTCATTGATCTGCAGCACGGGACGCCACGTCCGCCCGCCGTCCACCGTCTTGTACAGCCCACGCTCCGCGTTGGGGCCCCAGAGGTGGCCCATCGCGGCGACGTACACGATCTCCGGGTCGGTGGGATGCGCGACAATCCGCCCGATGTGGTGCGAGTCACGCAAGCCCATGTGCTGCCACGTGCGACCGGCGTCGCTCGACTTGTAGATGCCGTCGCCCCACGACGAGCTCTGCCGGTTGGCGCGTTCGCCGGTGCCGACCCAGACGATGTTCGGATTGGCCTGGAAGATCTCGACGTCGCCGATCGAGTGGGTGGACTCCCGCTCGAAGACCGGCGTGAACGTCACGCCGTTGTCCGTGGTCTTGAACATGCCGCCGGTCGCGCTGGCTGCGTAGAAGGTGTAGGGATCGGATTCGACAACCGCCAGATCGACGAAGCGCCCGCTCATCGCGGCGGGGCCGATCGAGCGGAACGCCAGCGGCGCGAGGTCATCGGCCGTCAGCGTCGGCGGCTGTTGCGCATCGAGCCGGCGCAGGGTTGACGGGACGCCGATCGACACGGCGAGGAGCAGCAGGGCGAACGTGCGGGCGTGACGCATAAACCTCCCGGGGGGAATCCCGGTGCATTCTACGCCCGGGATATCATCGTCGAGCATGCTTCCAACGATTGCGTGGCAGGACGATCTGGTCGTCATGGTGGACCAGCGCAAGCTGCCGGGCCAGGAGATCTTCGTCACGTGCAAGACCGCCAAAGAGGTCGCCAAGGCCATCACGACCATGGTGATTCGTGGCGCCCCCGCCATTGGTGTGGCCGCCGCGATGGGGATCGCGCTGGGCGCGCGTGTGAGCCGGGCGACCGGAACGCGTCAGTTCACGGTTGAGTTCAATCAAATCTGCGACCTGTTGGCCGGCACGCGGCCGACCGCCGTGAACCTGTTCTGGGCGATCGAGCGGATGCGCCGCTCGTTTCAGGAGGGCGCGTTGGCGGGGGAGTCGGTGGCCGACTTGCAGGCGCGGCTGAGACGCGAGGCCGACGCGATACACGACGAAGACGTGGCCGCCTGCATGGCCATGGGCCGCTTTGGCGCGGACGTGGTGCCGCCCGACGCCCGGATCCTCACACACTGCAATGCCGGCGCGCTGGCCACTGCGGGGTACGGCACGGCGCTTGGGGTGATCCGCGCGGCGGCGGAGGCCGGCAAGGTGCAGCGGGTGTTTGCCGACGAGACGAGGCCGTTCCTCCAGGGTGCCAGGTTGACCGCCTGGGAACTGGTGCGTGACGGCATCCCGACAACGGTCATCACCGAAAGCATGGCCGGACCGCTCATGCGTCAGGGCGGACTCGACTTCATCGTCGTGGGGGCCGACCGCATTGCCGCCAACGGCGACGTGGCCAACAAGATCGGCACGTACACGGTCGCCATGATGGCCAGGGCGCACGGCGTGCCGTTTTACGTGGCCGCGCCGCTGTCAACCATTGACCTGAAGACGCCGGATGGCAGCCGAATTCCCATTGAAGAACGACAGTCCAGGGAGATCACACACCTTGGCAGCGTGCAGTTGGCTCCGGCGGGTGCGGAGGTGTGGAATCCAGCCTTTGATGTGACGCCCAACGAACTGGTCCACGGCATCATCACCGACAAGGGGATTGCGCGGGCGCCGTACCTCGAGTCGCTGCCTGCGCTGTTTCAACGGTCATGAGAGTGCTCGGCATTGAAACGTCGTGTGACGAAACGGCTGCGGCGGTTGTCGAAACGACGGGAGACCCTGGTCACCCGTGGCTGGTCCGTTCGAACATCATCGCGTCACAGACCATTCACAAGGAGTGGGGCGGTGTGGTGCCCGAATTGGCATCGCGACAACATCTGCGGGACATCTGCGGAGTCGTCGACCGCGCGTTGTCGGCCGCCGACGTGGGGTGGGATGACGTAGACGCACTGGCGGTCACGCAGGGGCCGGGACTGGTGGGCGCGCTGCTGGTCGGCGTCTCGTTCGCGAAGGCGGCCGGCTGGTCCCTGTCCAAGCCCGTGATGCCTGTGCACCATCTCGCAGGTCACATCGAATCGGTGTGGCTCGAACATGGACCGCTGCCGTTGCCGGCGGCAGTGCTCGTGGTGTCGGGCGGCCACACCAGTCTCTATGAAGTGCCCGAGGCGGGCGTGTATCGGTTGATTGGCCGCACCCGTGATGATGCGGCTGGTGAGGCGTTCGACAAGGTCGCCCGTGTCCTCGGGTTGGGATATCCCGGCGGCCCCGTGGTTGACCGGCGAGGCCGGTTGGGCGACGACCAGGCGGTTGCGCTGCCGCGTCCGAGGTTCACCGGGCCATCGCGATCGAAGCCGCACCTGGAAGGGATGACGGAGTTCAGTTTCTCCGGGCTCAAGAGCGCCGCGGTGCGTCTGCTGGGACAACGGCAGGAGGCCGGGCCGCTCAGTGAGCAGGAGGTCAACGACTTCTGCGCGAGTTTTCAGCGCGTGGTCGTGCAGACACTGCTCGATCGGACGTTCGAAGCGGCCCGTGCCATTGGCGCTCGGAGCATCGCGATTTCGGGGGGCGTCTCTGCCAACAGCCGTCTGCGCGCCGATGCGCTTGCGCGCGGCGAATCCGAAGGGCTTCCCGTGTTCATTCCGCCGTTGTCGTTGTCGACCGACAACGCCGCCATGATCGCGGCCGCCGGACTTCGGCTCTTCGAGCGCGGCGTCGCCCCATCGCTCGACTTCAACGCGGAAGCGACCATTTCCATCGCATAACACCTCGCACTTCGCACTTTATGGTCCACACCGATTACCTCTACTTCGAAACGCAGCAACGGCAGGAGTTCATCCGGATCACGGATGAGGTGGCCCGGATCGTCAGCGCGAGCGGCGTGCGTGAGGGCATGGTGCTCGTGTCGGCAATGCACATCACGGCTGCCGTGTATGTGAATGACTGGGAGGACGGCCTCATCAACGACTTCCAGG
>CBINOO010000195.1:0-3257 GCA_966252305.1 uncultured Acidimicrobiia bacterium | reverse complement strand
GCGGCCAGGCCCCACTGCAACGGCGGGCGCCCGCCCGCGCGCCACGCGGCGAACCCCAGGACGAGGAAAAACGCCGGCGACAGGCTTGCGCTCTGCGCGACGAGGCCCTCGCTATGTGTGGCTAGCCAGGCGCGGGCAAACTCGGGAAGGAGCGGATGGTTCCAGTGTGGGAGCAGGAAGGCGAGCAGGTCGACGCCGCGTGGACTGGTGCGCCACAGAATCGTCGGTGACGTCATGGTCTCTCCGGCAGCGTGGCTTGCCAGCAGCGGACCGGCCACGACCAGGCTGACGATGCCGGCCACGAGTGCCAGGCGGAGCGCCGTCCATCGAGACGGCCATGCCGCCCAGCATGCCCAGATCTTGATCGACAGCGCCCCACGGATCGCCAGCAGTGTGGTCAACAGCAGGACCGGTGTGTAGAGCGAGCGGATCGAAATCCGCCATGAGCCCAGCGTCCACTGGCCTCCCCCCAAAAGCAGGCGAGCCGCGATCAGCACTCCGCACAGCAGGGTTGCGATGACCAGGGCCCGGGCGAGGGCGGGGCGCCGGGCGGGCACGAGTGCAAGATGCAGCGCCCTGGCGGCCAGGAAGCCCGCCGTGAGCATGACGCAGTACACGGCGTAGTACGGCTCAGACAAAAACGCCCACGCCATGGTCAGGCCCAGCAAACCTGCGTTGCGTGGCCGCTGGTCGTCCCAGCAGTTGAGCAGGGCGAGCACAAAGAAGGGGAGCGGTGCCGCCGACGTCAGGCTCAGGTGCGCCGTGGCGCGGCCGACCATGAAGCCCGAGCAGGCAAATACACCGCCGGCGATCAGCGACTCCGCCTCGCGCCCGGTCACCCGCCGCGCGAGCAGGTACATGCCGAAGGCGGCGAGGGTGACGTTGAGCAGCCAGATGACATTGAAGGTGGGGATTGTGCCGAGCCACGGCAGCAGGGGCAGCGCCACCAGGTCCGCCGCCAACGTGAAGTTGTGGTGGGCCAGATTGGCCGGCGTGTCGCCCACGAAGATCGTCGAGGTGAAGAGCGGCCAGCTGCGTTGCGCGAGGAGCTCGTGCGCAAAGACCCACTGGTTCCAGATGTAGACACCGGTATCGCCGGCGGGAGAACCCGTCAGGTGTGTCGCGAATTGTCGCGGCAGCGGCCAGGACTGGAGTACTGCCAGGCCGATGCACGCGCTGAAGGCAGTCGCGGCGCGAGGCCACGTCAGTCGGCGCATACCCGGTTTGGGTATCGGACTCTAACACAGTCAGATGGCGAGATGGCGAGATGGCGAGATGGCGAGATGAGGAAATGAGGAGAATGGGGAAATGAGGTTGCTCCTTGCCCTCGCGGTGTGCCTGGCAGCGACGGACGCCCGGGCGCAGGTGCCGCAGTTCCGCTCGTCGGTGGACCTGACCCGCGTTGACGTCACCGTGCTTGACAAGCGCACGAGGCAGCCCGTGCGTGGGCTCACGGCGGATGACTTCGTCGTGCGCATTGCGGGGCAGGTGCGTGAGGTGGCGGCCTTTTCCGAGGTCGAAGCTCCTGCGGCCGCTGCGGCCGCCGGCGCCGGTGCCGCTCGTGATGTGGCATCCAACTCCGACGCCGCCGACCGGCTGTTCATCATCGTGATGGACGACACCTTCAGCGGCCAGTCGTTGGATCCCTTCAACCGGGCTGAAGCCAAACGCATTGCGCATGCGGTCATTGAAGCGCTTGCGCCAGGAGACCAGGCAGCGGTCATCTTCTCGCAGGACAACCGGCACGCCGTGGACTTCACTGCCGATCGCGCGGCGCTCCGCGAGGCGGTTGATACCTACTCCCCCCGGTCGCTCCATCCACGACTGGCGCTGACCATGTCACTTGGAACGCTGCAGCGCGCGCGGGAGGCGCTGATGCCGCTGTCCGGCTACCGGCGCGGTGTTGTGTGGATTACGCCAGGCCCGGACATCCTTCCAGCAAAGTCAGGCGAGCAGACCTCGGCGTTGACTGCATCGATCGCGCCCGACGATGCGGCGTCGGCTGCGATGCAGGGGGTTCAACGCATCGTGCGGCAAGGCGCGTTGAGCGCCGTGCCGATTTATGCGTTCAGCACGGCTGGACTCATGGCGCCGACAAGTGGCGAAGTGCGGCAAGGACGGATGACGCGGACGGACACCAACCTCTTCATGGAGTCCGTCGCGACGCAGTCCGGCGGTGCCGCGTACCTCGAGACCAACGCGCCATCCCGCGAGGTGTCGCGGATGTTCTCGGAGTTGGCGTCCTACTACACCCTCGGGGTGGCCGGGCTGCCGGCGGTGCGCGACCTGCAGCGGCTGCAAATCTCGGTGAACCGTCCGGGCGTCGAGGTCGTGCCTGCGTCGGTGTGGTTCACGTTGCCGGGCGTGGACGGTCCCGGTGGCCGTCCACCTGCGTCAGGGATGGTTGCCGCCATGGAGTCACCGCTCGAAACGGGCACTTTGCCATTGCAGATGGCGCTGCTGCCGTTCGCGATTGCTGGACAACGCGAGCAGGCGGTCGTGGTGACGTTGGCGCTGCCGAGGCCGGACACGCCGGTGCGCGCGTCGTATGCCGTGCGAACCTTCGTGTACGACGGCGAAGGGCGGCGCGAGATCCAGCACTCCGAGCAACTGGTGACGGTGACCGCTGCCGACGAGCCGCTGGCAGAGGTCATGCAGCGCCTGGCGCTGCGGCCAGGTCGCTACAACGTGCGGGTGTACGTCGAGCAGCGTGGCACGGATCGGGCCGGCTCGGTGTTTGCGCAGGTCACCGTCCCTGACTTCGTCCGCGAGCCTGTTGCCTTGTCCGGCGTGGCGATTGGGTTGGCCGAAAGCCGCCCGCCGGCCGGCCGCGAGGCGATCGCCGGCTTGTTGCCATTTGGCCCCACCGCCGCGCGCGAGTTCAGATCCACCGATCGCGTCGGCGCGTTGTGGCGCGTTCACGCAAACACCCGCGAATCAGCGGTGTCGCAGCACGTGGAGATTCTCACCGCGCACGGTGACGAGGTGTTTTCTCGCGACACGACGATCAAGGTAGACGCGCAGCGCGGGCCGGGCGCTGAGCAGCGTTTCGACGTGCCGCTCACTGTCCTGCCACCCGGTGACCACGTGCTGCGCATTGTGGTGTCGCTTGGCGGGGCGAGCACACAACGTGAGTTCCGCTTCCGAGTGCTGCGATGACTCCGGAACGTCGGAACTTCGGAACTTCGGAACTTCGGAATGTTTGGTGCGGAAGGGGAGACTCGAACTCCCACGCCCTTGCGGGCGCCAGCCCCTCA
>CBINOO010000194.1:0-3426 GCA_966252305.1 uncultured Acidimicrobiia bacterium | reverse complement strand
TGAAGACGCCGTGTGTCAGCAGGTGGAAGAACCCGGCGTCGGCGTAACCCGCGCCAATGGCCGCCATCATGTATCCCAGCTGCGAGACGGTCGAATACGCGAGTACTCGCTTGATGTCGTCCTGCGCGCAGGCCATCATCGCGGCCGCCAGCGCCGTCAGTGCGCCCACCCACGCGACGATCGTGAGCACATCCGGCGTCAGGGCAAACAGGAACGCCGTGCGCGTCAGCAGGTACACGCCCGCGGTCACCATCGTGGCGGCGTGGATGAGGGCGGAGACCGGGGTGGGGCCTTCCATCGCATCCGGCAGCCAGATGTGCAGCGGCAACTGGGCCGACTTTCCTGCCGCGCCGAGGTAGAGGCAGAACGTGATGACGGACAAGCCCTGGGCCGCAATCGTGCCCGATTCTGCCTGGAGGCGAAGCGTTTCGAGATCAAACGTCCCGGTGATGCGCCACAGCATCACGATGCCGAGCAGCAGGCCCACGTCGCCGGCCTTGGTCGTCCAGAACGCCTTGACTGCGGCGCGCGCGGCCGAGGGCTTCTTGAACCAGAAGCCGATGAGCAGATAGGAACACAAGCCGACCAGTTCCCAGCAGATGAACAGCTGCAGCAGGTTCGGAGCCAGCACCAGGCCGATCATCGAAAACGCGAACATCGACTGGTAGAGGAAGTAGCGGCCCAGCGCTGCGGGTGGCTCGTCGCTCAGGTAGCCCAGCGAATACACCTGCACGAGCAACGACACGAGCGTGACCAGCAGGAGCATCACCGACGACTGTGCGTCGGCGAGGATGCCAATCGTCGCAATCGGGCCATCCCACGCCTGCAGCCACACCCACTCGGCACGAATGGCGCCCCAGCCGCGGACGAGGTCCCAGGACATGACCGCGCCGATCAACGCGACCAGTGCGCCGGCGATTGACAGCCAGGCCGCCGGGCGTCCAGTGCGTCGAAGTGATGGGACGAGCGCCAGGATGGCCACCGCCGTCAGCGGCGCCAGAATCGGCAGCAGAGGAACGATGCCGTGTGTCATCGCTACCCTTTCAACCAGTCGATTTGATCCGCCATTGCGGTCTTGCGCGACCGGAACAGCAGGATCACCAACGCCAGGCCCAGGGCGACCTCGGCCACGGTGATGCAGATGGCAAACACCGTCAGGATCATCCCCGTCACTTCCCCGTGAAACCGGCTGAACGCGACCAGGTTGATGTTCACGGCATTGAGCATCAACTCAATACCCAGCAGGATGCCGACGGTATTCCGTCGCGTCATCACGCCAAACAGGCCGATGCAGAAGACGACGGCCGCCAGGATGAGGTAGGCAGACAGGGGCATCAGTCCTCCGGCCTCGCGAAGTAACTTGCCGAGAGCAGCGAGACGAGCAGCAGCACGGCCAGCAGTTCAAACGGCAGCACGTACCGCGTCATGAGATCCCGCCCGATGAGATGCGTTGGGTCGGACGCAAACGGCACCGGCGCCTGCGGAAGCGGCAGTCCGCTCAAGGTGTTCACCAGGACCAGCAGCACCAGTCCCGCAACCGCCGCGCCGCCGACCAGCCCGCGGTTGGTCTGCGACAACGTCTCGCCGATCAAACGCTCCGTGACGACAATGGCGAACACCACGACGGTGACCACACCACCTGCGTAGAGGAGGATCTGCACGCCCGCCAGAAACTCCGCGTGCAGCATCAGGAAGATACCGGCCGTCCCGGTCAGCGCCAGGGCGAGCCACAGCACCGAATGGAAGAGATTGCGGCTCAGGACGACGGCCAGGGCCGAACCAACCAGCAGCGTCGCCAGGATCCAGAAGCCGACCTGTTCGAGCGTCATGCCTCACCTCCCGCTGGTTTCTCGACCTTCTCCTTCTTGGGAGGCGCCTGCATGTCGCGCAGCCTGTTGCCGGTGGCCCACGATGGCTCGAACTGCCGGCCCAACGCATGCAGGCGGTCCTTGTCGAGCAGCAGTGAGCGCCGATCGGCCGTGGCCAGATCAAACGACTTCATCATCACAATGGCGTCTGTGGGGCACACCTGCACACACAGTTCGCAGAACTCGCAGGCATACAGCTCGAGTGTGAAGTTCTTCGCGTAGTTGCGGCCCTCACTCTTGAGCATCTCGACCTTGATGACCGCCGGAGGACACACGAACTCGCACAGGCGGCAACCGATGCAGTTCTCTTCCCCGGTCTCGGGATCGTAGGTCAGCGCCAGCAGGCCGCGATACCGATCCGGATACGGCCGCGGCTTCTCCGGATAGTGCACCGTGACCGGCTTGCGGAACAGATTGATCAGCGTGATCCGCATCGCGCGGAACACGGCCGAGGCCAGTTGGCCCGTTTCAGCGAGAAAGCCCTTGGGTCGCGTCTCAGCCACCTGACGCTCCTCGCATCACGACCGTGATAGCCGTTGCAATGACCAGCAGCAGTGAGGCCGGCCACAGCAGTTTCCAGGAAATCTGCAGAATCTGGTCGACGCGGATCCGGATGAAGCTCCAGCGGATCCACGTGATCAACAGGAACACCATCACGGCCTTGAGCGTGAACCACACCGGGCCGAGCCACTCCGGCCCTGGCCCTGACCACGCGCCCAGGAACAGCAGCGCGCCCAGGAACGACGTGCCAAGGACGTGGGCGTATTCCCCGAGCTGAATCAGCGCGAACTTCATGCCCGAGTACTCAACGCGGAAACCGGCGACCAATTCGGATTCGGCCTCGAGGATGTCGAACGGCACGCGGTTTTCCGCCGCGACGCTGGCGATGAGATACGCCAGAAACCCGAGTTGCCCAAGCACCGGGTACGCGATGAACCAGAGCCCCGACTGCGCGGCGGCGATGTCCCCCAACTTGAGCGAACCCGCCAGAATCACCGGCACGAGTGCCGCCATCAGAAACGGCAAGTCATACGAGATGATCTGATTGACGGCGCGCATCGCCGACAGCAGCGCGTACTTGTTGTTGGAACTCCAGCCGGCCATGAACAGCCCGACGATTTCCATCGACGACACGGCGAGGAAGAACAGAATGCCGACGTTGAGGTCCGCAATGCCCAGGCCCGGCGCAAACGGAATCGTCGCAAAGATGAGCAGGCACGGAATGAGGAACACGACCGGCGCCAGGCTGAAGACACGACGATCGGCATTGCGCGGCACGATGTCTTCCTTCATCATCAGCTTCACGGCGTCGGCGATGGGTTGCAGCAGGCCGTAGGGGCCCACGCGATATGGCCCGACCCGCGACTGCATACGCGCAGCAAACTTGCGCTCGAGCAGCGTCACATAGGTCACCAGTCCCACCAGGCCAAGCAGGACGATGAGCCCGGCGATGGCGGCGGTGGCAACTTCCGGTAGTGGCGTCATCGGTCCACCTCCCCGAAGACCGGGTCCACCGATCCCATGATGACAACCACGTCGGCCACGCTATGACCGGGAA
>CBINOO010000193.1:0-3462 GCA_966252305.1 uncultured Acidimicrobiia bacterium | reverse complement strand
GGAACGCGCCGGCCTGGTCTCGCGTTCAGGGTTTGCGCCGCGTCGCCCCTGCCGCATCGAGCGTGTGGCGCTCACGCAGGCGTGGGTGTGGGCGGGTGGGTTCCAGACGATGTGGCAGCAGCGCCTCGACAGCCTCGAGTCGTACATGGCCCAACTCCAATCAGCCCAGCAACCCACCAGCCCAACAGCCAATCAACCCAGCAGCCCAGCAGCCCATCAACCCAGCAGCCCATCAGCCCAGCAAAAAAAGGAGTCCCGCCGTGCCCGTCGCAAACAGTGAGACGTTCTCCGTCCGTCCCGAAGGCAAGACCGACATCATCATCACGCGGTTGTTCAACGCACCACCGGCCGTGGTGTTTGAGTGCATGACCACGCCTGAACACATTCGCCGATGGTGGGGCAACCTTGGGGAGGGCTACAGCGTGAGTGTGTGCGAGATGGATGCCCGCGTTGGGGGCAAGTGGCGCTTCATCAACGTGCACCCGCAGGGGGAAGCCGAGTTCTACGGTGAGATTCGCGAACTCGACCCGCCCTCGCGTATGGTGCACACCGAAATCTATGCCGCGTTTCCCGACGCCGAGTCGGTGATCACGACGACGTTCTCGCTCGAGGGTGAAAAGACACGGCTGAGGGCCGTCTGCCGGTATCCGTCCGTTGAGGTGCGCGACGCCGTGCTCGCATCGGGAATGGAACACGGCGCCGCCATCAGTTACGACCGCCTGGAAGAAGTCACACAGGCAGCTACGGCCTGAGCCCGCGCCCGCGCTGGACCGGCACCCGCACTTCAACCGGCTTGTCGAGCCGCAGTCGGAGTGGGGTGCCGGGTTTCAGCTCGACCTCGTCGCCGGCCGTTGTCAGCACGACCGCGGTGCCGGCACCTGCGCCGACGATGCCGCCGATGACCGCGCCCTTCTTGCCGCCGAGAATCCCGCCGATCACCGCGCCGCCCACAGCGGGCGCGCCAACCTTGGCCGCGTCATCGCCGCGCGATCGTTCGGCTTTCAGGCTGATGTCGGCTTCCACCGGATAGGGCATCTCATGCCCGGCCACGCTGAGCGACGAAAAGGTCAGCTCGACAGCGGCAACACCTTTGACCTTGCCCGATGCTGTCGCTGCGGCGACTTGACCGGTCAAGGTGCTGTCCGCCGGAATCACCACCACATCGTCAACCATCACCGGTTCGGCCAGGCGAGCTGTCAGGCGGTCGCCCGCAGAGTTTTTTGCCGAATGGACACCGGTGTTCAGCGTGGCCGTGATCTCGGTTCCCGCCGGGACGGTGTATTCGACGTACCGGGCTTCGTCCAGAACCGGCGCAGGCTGATCGTCTTTGACGACCACCACCGCGGCAATTGACTCCCTGGGCAGCGTTCGTGTTTGCGAGCCGACGTCGATCAGTACGGCGCGCTCTGTGCGCTCGGTGAGTGTGCCGTTCACCTGTCCACCGTCACGTTTGGCCACGGCGACTTCAGCGCCGACCGGAAGCCGGTCGAAATCCACTCCATCCGCAGCGCAGGCCGCTGCGCCAGAGGCCGCGATGGCGACGATCATGGTGCGAAGTTGCAGTCCAGACATGAAGAACCTCCGCCGTCCGTTAGTGCAGCGATCGTGCCACGCCGCAATTTGGCGGATTTCTTAGTGTTTTGGTCGATGGTGTGTAAAGGTTACGCGGTCGCCGGAAGTGCAGAAAGACAAAGGGACACGGATGGCCGTGGCCCTTCGGGGTGAGGGCGCGGCGTCAGGCGCCGCGTCGCCGCATCAGGGTTGCTGGCGAGGTTTGTCGCGCAGCGTAATCAGTGTTTCACCGGGCTTGACCAGCCCGAGGTCTTCACGTGCGACCGACTCAAGCGTGGCCGGGTCGTTGCGCAACCTGCGCGCTTCATCAAGCAGCGCGGCGTTTTCTGCCTTGAGGCGCGACAGGTTCGAATTCAACTCGGACTCCCGCTGAGTTGCGCGCAGTGACGCCAGGTACCCGTTTTCTCCGACGAGCGCATTGACCATCAGCACGGTCGAGACGGCCAGCAGGACATACCGCGCGATCCGCCGGCGGCGTTCACGAACCTCCGATCCCAGGCGCACGCGTCGACGCACGCGGGGGCGTGCCGGCGTCGGCTCCTGTGTCTCGGTGATGTCCTGAGTCTCGATATCCATGAATAACGCGTCGCGGAAGGTTGTACCAAGTTTTCGGCGGCAGTACAAGCGCAAAATAGGCCATGCCTGAAATCGTCCTGGTCTTGACGACGGTGCCGTCGGATTTTTCGGTGTCGCGATTTGCGCGGTCGCTCATCGGCGAGCACCTCGCCATGTGTGTCAGCGCGCTGCCGCCGATGGACTCCGTCTATCGCTGGAAAGACCGGATTGAACAGGCCCGCGAACGGCAGCTGCTCATCAAGACGACGGCCGACAAGGTCACCGCGCTCGAGACTGCGGTCAAGGCGCTGCACCCGTATGACGTGCCCGAGTTTCTCGTGTTGGACGTCGCCGGCGGCAGCGAGGCCTACCTCGCGTGGCTCAGAACAGTTTGATCGCGGCGAAGCCCGCGATGAAGAGCACCAGGAAGGCGAGTGCAAACGCGTCGAAGTGTTTCTCGATGAGTGCACGCACAGGGGCGCCGTACACACGCAGGATGGCCGCCACCAGAAAGAAGCGCATCGCTCGACCAATCAGGCTGACTCCGAGGAAGGGCCAGAACGCCATCCCGGTGGCGCCGGCAGCGATGGTTGCCACCTTGAAGGGAATCGGCGTGAAGGCCGCCCCGAAGAGGAACACCACTCCGATGTCCGAGTTGTACGCGTTCACCACCGTCTGCCACGCCTCCTGCGCGCGGTAGAAGTCGATGATCGGCTGGCCGATTGTCGGCATGGCGACCATGCCGATGCCGTAGCCCACAGCGGCGCTGACGAGTGACCCCGCGCTGCACAGGACCGCCGCCGACAGCCATCGGTGTGTGTTGGCGGCCACAATCGCAATCAGCAGCACATCGGGTGGAATCGGGAAGACCGACGACTCCACGAGCGCAATCAAAAACAATGCGGTGAGCGCATTCGGCGACTCCGCCCACTTCATCGTCCAGTCGTACAGCCCGCGGATCCAGGCCCGGATTTTCGAGATCATGCGAGGGCCTGCGCCAGGTCGTCGGTCAGGTCGGCGATGTCTTCGATGCCGGCCGAGATGCGAATCAGACTGTCGCTCAGGCCAATCTGAGCCCGCCGCTCAGGCGGCACTGAGGCATGTGTCATCGAGGCGGGGTGGCAGACGAGTGTTTCGACACCGCCCAGGCTCTCCGCCAGCGCCATCAGCCGGAACTTGTTGAGCACAGTCCGTGCCGCCTCGAGTGATCCCATTTCAAACGACAGCATGCCGCCCCAGCCGTTGGGCATCTGGCGACGGGCAAGGTTATGCTGCGGGTGGCTCGGCAGCCCCGGGTAAATCACCCTGCTGACCTTCGGGTGTTCCGAGAGGTAC
>CBINOO010000192.1:0-3491 GCA_966252305.1 uncultured Acidimicrobiia bacterium | reverse complement strand
CGAGATCGGCATCGCCGGCCGGCTCACCAGGTGGGGCTGTTCAATCATCTGCACCGCGTTCATGACCTACTCCTCTACATCCTCAAGGGCCGCCTGCTCCTCAGCGGAGAGCCGCGCCCCTGCCAACAACTCCGGGCGACGCGCGCGAGTCCGCATGACCCGCTGCCGCGCCCGCCATCGCTCGATCTCCGCATGGTGTCCCGACAACAACACGTCAGGCACCGCGCGCTCCCGGAACACCGCCGGGCGTGTGTAGTGCGGATGATCGAGCAATCCCCGCACGAACGAGTCTTCCTGCACCGACGCCTCGTCGCCCACGACCCCGGGCACCAGGCGCGCCACCGCATCAATCAAGACGAGCGCCGGCAGTTCCCCGCCGGTCAGCACGTAATCGCCGATGGAGACTTCATCGGTGACCAGCGCATCGGTGACACGCTCGTCAATGCCTTCATATCGGCCGCACAGGATGGTGACACGCGCCATCCCCGCAAACCGCGCCGCCATCTCGTGGGTCAACGTGCGACCCTGCGGCGTCATCAACACCACGGCGTCCGGGCGGCCCCGCTCCGCCGAAATCCCCTCGACGGCCGCAAACAGCGGCTCGGGCTTCATGACCATGCCCGGCCCGCCGCCAAACGGCACATCGTCAACGACCCGGTGCCTGTCGGTGGTGAACATCCGCAGGTCCCAGGCCTTCACGTCCACCAGGCCACGCTCGTGCGCGCGGCTGATGATGCCTTCCTTCAGCAGCGCCTCGACCATCGCCGGAAAGATCGTCACGACGTCGATGGTCATCGGTTCGCCTCGAGCAGTCCCTCCGGCGGCACGATCACAATTCGCCGCGCCGCGACATCCACCTCGCGGCAGATGGCTTCGACCAACGGCACCAGCACTTCACCCGCCTCGCCGGCAATCCCCAGCACGGGCTGGGCGGCTCCCGAGTAGACCACGGTGACCGTACCCACGGCTACCCCGCTGTCTGTGACGACCTCACACCCCACGAGGTCGTGCAGGTAGTAGCGCCCCTCGGGCAGTGGCGCCTGCTCGGCATCCACCAGCAATTCCACGCCACGAAGCGCTTCGGCGGCCTCAATCGATTCGTGACCAGCCAGACGGATGACCCAGCGATCACCTTGCGGCCGGCTTGCCACTATCGTCACCGCCTCGATGCCCGCTCCGACCTTCGCGTGCACCACTCCGCCCTTGCGGAAACGGGTATCGCCGAAGTCCGTGTCCGGTTGCACGACCACATCGCCCTTCAGGCCGTGCGGTCGCACGATGACACCGACGGTGACGAAGTTCCGGGGTGCCGGAGTCCCGGAGTTCCGAGGTGCCGAAGTGCCGGAGTTCCGAGGTGCCGGCACGTCAGTCGCGGAAATCCACCGTGACGCGTTCGCCGTCGAGTTCACCCGCGGCCGCGGCCAACGTGCGAATCGCCGCGGCCGTGCGCCCTTGACGGCCAATCACCCGGCCGAGGTCCCCCGGCGCCATCGTCAGCTCGATGATCATTGAGCCACGGCGCGGCACTTCGACCACGTCCACATCGTCGGGCTCACCCGCGAGGGCGCGCGCGACGACTTCGACGACGTCGCGGGCGCGGCTCACGATGCCGCCGGTGTCTCGCCCGCGGGGGCGTCGGCCGCAACGGCCTCCGGCACCGGCGCGCGGTCGATCAGGGTGCGCAGCGTATCGGACGGCTGCGCGCCGTTCTTCAGCCAGTGCGCCAGGCGCTCACGATCGATCGTCAGCGACTCCGGCTTGGTGCGCGGATCGTACTGTCCGATGATCTCGATGAAGCGACCTTCACGTGCCGCCGCCTGCTCCGTCACCACAATGCGGAAGAACGGGCGATTCTTTGACCCCGCGCGCCGCATACGAATTACAACCATTCAGCTACTCCCTCTCTCTGACCCGGCGGGGCTGAAGCCCCCGCCCTACGCGACCTGGCGGGGCTCAAGCCCCGCCCCACGAAAACCCTACCGCCCTCGCATCATCTGCATCATGCGCTGGCGCCCCGCGCGCCCCCCGTTGGCGCCGGCCATCGTCTTGAGCATCTTGCGCATCTCGACGAACTGCTTGATGAGCCGGTTGACGTCTTCCACGTTGGTGCCGCTGCCGCGCGCAATGCGCTTCCGGCGGCTGCCGTTGAGCAGCTGGTGATCGCGGCGTTCAGCCGGCGTCATCGAGTTGATGATGGCCTGCACACGCGCCAACTGCTTGTCGTCAACCTGTCCGCCGGCCTTGGCCGCCTGCTTCAAGGCGCCCATCCCGGGAATCATGCCGAGCACCTGCTCAAGCGGCCCCATCTTCTTGATGGTCTTGAGCTGGTCGGCGAAGTCTTCCAGCGTGAAGTCGTCGAGCCGTGTCTTCTTTTCGAGCTTCTCGCGCGTGTCGTCGTCAAGAGCCGCTTCCGCGCGCTCGATGAGCGTGAGGACGTCGCCCATGCCCAGCATGCGCGAAACAAGCCGATCGGCGTGAAACGGTTCGAGGTCCTGCGGTCGCTCGCCGACGCCCACGAACGCGATCGGCACGCCCACGACACCCACCACCGAGAGCGCCGCGCCGCCCCGCTGGTCGCCGTCGAGTTTGGTGAGCACGACACCGGTGACGCCCGTCCGCGCGTTGAATTCACCCGCGCTGCGAATCGCGTCCTGACCGGTCATCGCGTCCGCGACATACAGCCGGTCAACCGGGTCGACCGCTTTGGCGATCGCGTCAAGCTCCTGCATCAACTCGTCGTCGATGTGGAGCCGCCCGGCGGTGTCAACGATGAGGGTGTCAAACCCGAGTTGTTTCGTCAGCGCGAGTGCGCCGGATGCGCGGCTGACGGGATCAAGGTTGCCGGCAGGGTCATGCACACGCACGCCCACCTGCTCGGCCAGCACCGAGAGCTGCTGGATGGCGGCGGGACGGCGCACGTCGGTCGACACCACCAGCGGGTGTTTGCCCTGCGCCTTCAGCCAGCGCGCCAGCTTTGCCGTCGTGGTGGTCTTGCCGGAGCCCTGCAGGCCCAGCATCAACACGACGCGTGGAGCCTTCGTCGTTTCGGTGAGCCCACCGGTGACGTCTCCAAACAGCGCCAGCAGCTCGTCGCGCACGATGCGCACGACCTGCTGATCGGGCGTCAGGCTCTTGAGCACCTCGTCGCCGACGGCCTTCGCGCGTACGCGGTCGATGAACGCCTTGACGACACGGAAGTTGACGTCTGCTTCCAGGAGCGCCAGACGGATCTCACGCAGCGCCGCGTCAACGGCGTCTTCCGTGAGGTGGGTCTCCCCGCGCAGGGACTTGAAGACGTCCTGCAGTCTGGTGCTGAGTGTATCCAGCATGGCAATCAGGAATTGTAGCCGGCTCAGCCAATAAAACGCAATTAAACGACCAGAATTTCTTGATATCTAGTTACAAATACTCACGATTGCATTTACAATATCAGCACACGCATTTACAATCAGACATGCCTGCGCCCTCCGCTCCACGGCGTGAAGACATCG
>CBINOO010000191.1:0-3545 GCA_966252305.1 uncultured Acidimicrobiia bacterium | reverse complement strand
TTCCACCACGAATCCGAGCGCGGAATACAGGGCCAACGCGGCCGTGTTCCCGCGTCGGACTTCGAGTGTGGCCGCCCGCACCCCCTCGCGAACGAGCTGATGTCCGACGCTGGCCAGCAGGCGTCGTCCGTACCCGCGCCGGCGGACGTCGGCAGCCACCGCCAGACTGTTGATGTGCCACTCGCCGGCCACGACCCAGCAGGCGCAGAACGCCACGGTCCGTCCTTCGTCGTCGAGCACATACACGCGCCCGACGGCGCCCTCGGCCAGCTCCCGGCGAAGCGCCTCTTCGCCCCATCCCATGTGGAACGACGCGTCCTGCAGCGCGACGACCGGCGCGAGGTCGTCGTGCGCCGTCAGGCGCCGCACCACGAGGCCCTGAGTCATCGGCGTTCGCGCGCCAGTTCGACGTCGGGTCGGCGCACGTACACCGCCTGCAAGCCGTCAGGTGTCACCTGCGGCCATTCGTGGCGGGCAGCCAGCCGCGCAGCCGAGGCTGCCAGAGGCTCAGCCTCGTCGTGAACAGCCGCGCCCGCAGCGCGCCAGAGTTCGGCATATTTCACGGCGCCGGACCCGACGACAACGACCGGCGTGGGCCACTGCGCCAGCCAGTCTGCGCTGGGCGGATGGACGGTCGCCTCATCACGCCTGGTGAAGGACGTGCCGTCCCAGCGGTCGACAGCCGTGAAGACCTCTCCGCGCATCCCGTCAAGACAGGACACGACCGTCACCGGCTCGGCGCAACCGTGATGCATCCGCCAGCCATCCAGGAGTGCGTCCAGCGTGGGCACCGGCGATACCCGCCAGCCGCGTGTGGCCGCCAGGCCCTGGACGCAGGCCATCCCGATCCGGACCCCCGTGAATGAGCCGGGGCCGGTCACCACAGCGAGCCGGTCGACATCGGCAAGGCGCAGTTCGTGGCGACGCAGCCAGGCCTCAAGCGATCGAGGCAGACGCACGGCGTGTGGTTCATTGCCCTGGCCCCGTTCGGTCGTGATGACGCCATCGCGTGACAGCGCGAGAGACCCGAGTGGTGTCACGGTTTCTACGGCGAGGACGAGCATGCCCTGAATGTTATACTCGCCCAGTCAGTCTCGCTCCCGTGACAACCGCTCCCTCTCCACCGGCCGCGACTCCGGCCATGCGCCAGTATCTCGACGCGAAGCGACAGCATCGCGACGCGATTCTGCTGTTCCGCATGGGGGACTTCTACGAGATGTTCTTCGAGGACGCGATTGTGGCCTCGCGTGTGCTCGAACTCACGCTGACGTCGAGAGCCAAGGATGCGTCCGGCACCGCGATCCCCATGTGCGGCATGCCGTTTCACGCCGTGGATGGCTACATTGCCCGGCTCGTCAAACAGGGCTACCGCGTCGCCATTTGTGATCAGGTTGAAGATCCGAAGAAGGCCAAGGGTGTCGTCAAGCGGGAAGTCACCCGCGTGGTGTCACCGGGCACGTTCACGGACGCCGCGTATCTCGACGCGCGCGAGCCCGCCTTTCTCGCCGCGATCGGTATCGTGGGCAACGCCACGGGCCTCGCGGTGATTGATGTCTCGACCGGTGAGTTCTCTGCCGCCGAGTGGTCGGGGCCCGATGCCGCGAGCGCCGTGGCTGCAGAAGTCGCGGTGTTGCGCCCGAAAGAACTGCTCGTGGCCGAAGAGGCGAATGTCGACGCCTGGGTCCCGCCACTGATCACTCCCCGTATCACACGGCTGGACGGCTGGGCCTTTGAAAGCGCCCGCGCGCGGGACCTGCTGCTCGATCAGTTGCAGGCCGCCTCCCTCGCGGCCCATGGGCTCGACGATGCCCCGGCCGCGACGGCGGCCGCCGGCGCCATCGTCGGCTATCTGCGCGACACACAGAAGGCCGACCTCGCACACGTGCGTGACATCTCGCGGCGGGTCACGACCGATGCCCTGGCCATCGACCCGGTGACGCTGCGGCACCTGAACGTCATCGAAGGTGTCGACGGCGGACGGGCCGGCTCGCTCCTCGAAGAGATTGACCGCACGATGACGTCCATGGGGGGACGCCTGCTTCGCGCGTGGCTCATCCGCCCGCTGGTCAATCTCGCGCGCATTCAGGATCGGCTGGATGCCGTGGAGGACTTCGCCTTCCATGCAACCGAGCGCGCGAAACTCCGCGAGCTGCTCAAGGGCATGCATGACCTCGAGCGGCTCGTCGCTCGCGCGTCGCTGGGCACGGCCGGTCCGCGCGACCTCGTGGCGCTGCGCCAGTCGCTCTCACTGCTTCCCCGACTGCGCGCGATCCTGGCGCCATTGCAGGCGCCCCTGATTCTCAGCCTGCTGGCGGAGCTTGACGACCTCGTCGATCTGCGCGACCGGATCGAACAGACGCTGCTCGACGAGCCACCCGCCCTGGCGCGCGACGGAGGACTCATTCGCGACGGCTTCGACGCCGAGATCGACGAGCTGCGGACGATCAGCCGTGGCGGCAAGTCCGCCATCGCGGCCATGGAAGAGGCCGAGCGTGCCCGAACCGGTATTCCGTCGCTCAAGGTGCGCTACAACCGCGTGTTCGGGTATTACATCGAAGTCACCAAAGCGAACCTCGCCAACATCCCTGACGACTACATCCGCAAGCAGACGATTGCGGGCGGTGAACGGTACATCACCAGTGGCCTGAAGGAATACGAGGACAAGGTCCTCAACGCCGACGAACGCATCACGGCTCGTGAGCTGGCGCTCTTTGAAGCGCTGCGCACACAGGTCGCCGGTGAGGCGCCCCGAATTCTCGACACCGCGCGCGCAGTCTCCGCCCTGGACGTGCTCGCCGCGCTGGCAGACACCGCCTCGGCCGGCAACTTCACCAAGCCCCACGTCCACGACGGCGACGAATTCAGCGCGGTGGATGCGCGGCACCCTGTCGTCGAACGGCATGTGTCAGCGGCCTTCGTGCCAAACGACGTGTCGCTCAACGCCACCTCCCGCCAGCTGGTCATCCTGACCGGGCCGAACATGGGCGGCAAGTCCACGTTCCTGCGGCAGACGGCCCTGCTTGCGGTGCTCGCACAGGCAGGCGCATTTGTGCCGGCCCGACGCGCGAAGTTGTCCATCGTCGACCGCATCTATGCGCGGGTCGGCGCCTCAGACAACATCGCGAGGGGCCAGTCCACGTTCATGGTCGAGATGCAGGAGACCGCCGCGATCCTGCACTCAGCCACCTCACGCAGCCTGGTGATCCTCGATGAAATCGGACGCGGGACCGCGACCTTTGACGGTCTCAGCCTGGCGTGGGCGGTGGCTGAGCATCTGGCGACCAATGAGCGCGCGCGCCCCAAGACGATTTTTGCCACGCACTACCACGAGCTGACGGACCTGGCCGACGGCATCGCCGGCGTCGTGAACTTCCACGTGGCCGCGCGCGAGTTCAAGGACGAGATCGTCTTTCTGCACAAGGTCATCGAAGGCCGCTCCGACCGTTCGTACGGCATCCAGGTCGCCAGGCTCGCCGGCCTGCCTCCCGCCGTCGTCCGCCGCGCGTCCACGATCCTCCGCTCTCTGGAGCAGGATGAACTCCAAC
>CBINOO010000190.1:0-3763 GCA_966252305.1 uncultured Acidimicrobiia bacterium | reverse complement strand
ATGACGGACGAAGCTGACGCATCACTTGTGGCGGAGTTTGAGGCGACGACCTTGGCCGACTTTCCACACAGCGCGCATGTGCGTGTTGCGTGGTGGTATCTGCATCAGGCGCCGCTTCCAGACGCGATGGGGCGATTCATTGCGGGCATTCGCAGATACGCCGCATCCAAAGGCGCAGCGCACAAGTATCACGAGACGATCACCGTCGCGTGGCTGCTCCTCATTGCGGAGCGCGTGGGCGACTCGGCCGACCTGACGTGGCCGGAGTTCGCCAACCGCTATCCGGAACTGTTCGACACATCTCTGCTCACGCGTTACTACCGCCCGGAAACGCTGGCGAGCGACCGGGCGCGGAACGGGTTTGTGCTACCGGAGTGCGGTTGAGGGATCGATGCGGGCAGCGCGGCGGGCGGGGAGATAACACGCCACCGTTCCTGCAAGCACGAGCACGGCGGCCGCGATGGCGTAGGACCATACATCGGTGGCAGGCACGCCATAGAGATACGCGTCAAGCGTGCCTCGGAACTGATAGATCACGACCAACCCCATCGCAGCGCCGCCAACTACGACCCGCACTCCGCGGGCAACGATCAGTCTCACAATGTTCTGCGGGCGCGCGCCAAGTGCCATGCGAATGCCAATCTCGCGCACGCGTTGTGCGACGGACTCGGCCATCACGCCGGCAACGCCGACGACGGCCAGGACGATGGCCAGTACGGCAAAGACCGTCACCAGGCGCAGGAGGAAACGCCTCGAAGCAGTGAGTTGGAGGATTCGGTCTTCCAGCGTTTGGAACCGGTAGAGCGTAATGCCGTCGGGTTGCCGACCCACCAGTTCTCCGAGTTCACGGATGACCTGTGCCGCCGGCCCGGTCGTCCGCACGAGCAGTTGCCCGCTCCAGGTGGTGCGCGACTGCGTCGTCGGCACATACGCCGCAGGCGATGTCTCGCCTTCAAGTGTCTGCCGAACGTTGGCCACGACACCAATGACGGTCCGATTCACGCGATCCAATTCAACGAGTTGGCCTATGGCCGACCCAGAGAAGCCAAGCGCCGCGACCGCGCGAGCGTTGAGCGCGATCACGGGGGCCGCGCCTGCATGGTCCTGGGGACCAAACGTGCGTCCTTCAAGCATGGTTGCGCCGATCACGGAGAAGTAGTTCGCGCTGACATCCGAGATCTGCAGGGGAAGGTCATCACCAGGAGGGTTGACGCTGCGGATGACATTGCCCGGACCTGAGGCGAGAGGACGGGTGCCTACGGCAGCGGCGATGACACGAGGGTGCTGCTCGATTGCGGCGATAGTCCTGTTCGACGCGGCGACCAGCGGCTCCAGATTCCTCCCTGACATGCTGCGCGGCACAGCCATCGTCGCCGCCAGCACGTTCTCTGGCACGAAGCCCAGTGACTGGTTCTCAACGTGTTGCATGGAACGCACAAGCAGGCTTGTCGCAACGGCGAGCGTCAGGGCAAGCGCGACCTGCAGCACAAGCATCGCGGAACGCCACCAGCCGAGGCTTTGACGCGCGTAACGAGACGTCGTGAGGTCTGTCTGCGACAGCCGTCTGGTAGCAAGTCCACAGAACAGACCGATCACGGTGGTGGTCGCGGCCGCCACGAGCAGGGTTTGCGGATGAATCCTGATCTCCGGCAACCTGGGCAAGTCGGTCGGAGCCATGGCGACGATCGCTGGGAGGAGGAGGTACGCCAGTGCGACCCCGAGGCTCCCGCCGACCCCGCTCAGCAGCAGGCTTTCGGTGATTGCCTGGCGAGCCAGGACCGACCGTGACGCGCCAATCGCGAGGCGGGTCAGGTATTCATGACGGCGTTCTTCGTTGAGCGTTGCGAGAAGCCGCAGCACATTCAGCGAGCCGATGAGCACCACGCAGAGCGAGATGCCAAACAGCAACCAGAGCTGCGTGCGAACACCAGCGGCGACAACGTCCTGCAGCGGCGAGACGCGGATCTGCCAGCCGGTATTGGCGTCGGGATACTCCTTCGCCAGAGCGTCCGCGATCGTCGAGAGCTCGGCCTGCGCCGTCGGCAGCGACACGCCAGGTGCGAGGCGGCCGATGGCGTTCTGCATACGCGCTCGGCGGCGGATGCCCGGCCACGCGCCGCCTGGTGTCCAGACATCAATCGCCCCAGGGCCGTTGATGGTTGAGAAGGTGTTCCACAATGGGTGATCCGCCACCACACCGACGATGCGCACCGGTTGATCGTTGAATTGCACGGTGCGGCCGACGATGGAGGGGTCGCTGCCAAAGTCCCGCACCCAGGCGCGCTCCTGCAGCAGCATCACCGGCGGGGCAGGGGTGGAGTCCGCGGATGTCTCATAGGCCTTGTGCCAGACCGCGAAGTCTTCGGCCACGAACAGACGACCGAGTCGAGCGGAGACGCCGCTTATGCGCAGAAAGTCGTCGCTGACTGCCAGACCTACGACATAGGTGACGGGCCTGTCGTCAACGCGCAGGATGCCGGAAGTGTGGTTGTACAGTGCCAGCCCGTCGAGCGTCCGCACTTGCCGCTTCCAGTCGACAAAATTCCCGTTCGAGACCGGGCCGGCCTCAAGGTCCGGTGCCGGGGTGACCTCGAAGATGCGGACCAGCCGGTCGGTGTGCGGGCCAGGGATCTGTTGAAGGATCACGGCCTGCACGAGGGAAAAGGCCGCGGTGGTGACACCGATGCCGATGGTCAGCGTGAGAATCGTTGTGAACGTGAACGCAGGCCGGCGCGCGAAGAGACGCACGGCGTGTCGTGTATCCCGGCCGATTGCCGCGAGGTGTTCACGCGCTGCCAGTGAGAGGATGCCGGCCACAGACGTAGTCCACAGTCGGCGCACGCGTCCCGCCGCTCGCGCTTCGTGATGCTGATCGTGGAAATCTTCCACCATGGAATGTCCGAACTCGTGGCGGAACGCCGACGGCAGGAGGCGAAGCAACGCGCGGTATATCCGCTCGGGGAAGGTCGGACGCGACATCTACACCTCCGGGTCGAGTAGTTGCTTCGCCTGTGCGAAAAGCACCATGTCGCGCAGGCGTTCAGCCTCCGCCAATGCGACAGCCCGGCCAAACGGCGTGAGCTGGTAACACGTGCGGCGCTCCGTGCTGCCGTCCGCGGATTCCCGAATCCAGTCGTCAGCCAGCAGCCGCTTGAGGATGCCGTAGAGCGTCCCGGTGCTGAGTTCCACTCGACCGGCGGTTCGCTGCGAGACCTCCTTCAGGATGGCGTAGCCGTGTTTCTCTCCGTCTACCAGTGACAGCAGCACATGGAACAGAGCAGGGGTCAGGGGAAGACTGCCGTTGGGATCGCGGGGGGCTGAACTCGCCATGTCGCGTCACGGTACGTCGCGTCACGACATAATGCAAGCCGCGCCGCCACCTGCCGTCCCTCCGTTCCTAGCCGCTCCTCGCCACCTTACTTGCGCCAGCCGCCCTTGACATCGGTCTGTAATTAACCATAAGGTTATGTAACCAATTGGTTGTGCAAAATGCAGACCCTCCCTCTTGACCCCTTGAGCGCGACATTCCAGGCCCTGGCCGATCCGACCCGGCGCGCGATTCTCGCCAGGCTGGCGACCGGCGCGTGTTCGGTCACCGAACTGGCCGAGCCGTTCGATATGTCGATGCCGGCCGTCTCGAAGCACCTGCGCGTGCTGGAACGCGCCGGCCTGGTCTCGCGTTCACGGGATGCGCAGCGTCGCCCCTGCCGCCTCGAGCCTGAGGCGCTCAAGCAGGCGTGGGAGTGGGCGGGTGGGTTCCAGA
>CBINOO010000189.1:0-3790 GCA_966252305.1 uncultured Acidimicrobiia bacterium | reverse complement strand
AGGGCGGAATTTTCAGATCCGATGATCAGGGCGACACGTGGGAGTTTCGCAGCACCTGGAATCCGCGCCCGATGTACGCCAGCCAGATCACGATCGATCCCAACGACGACCAGCGGCTGTACATGGTCAACAGCTACAGCGTGTCCACCGACGGCGGGCGCACCTTCACGTCCCCGCGGCAATCACTGCACGGCGACGACCGCTTCGTCTGGGTCAACCCTCGCGACTCGCGGCACGTCATCAAACTCGACGATGGCAGCATCGGCATCTCCTATGACCGCGGTGTGAAGTGGTTGTATGTCTCGTCATTGCCGGTCAGTCAGTACTATCGCGTCGCCGTCGACGCCGCGACGCCGTACAACGTGTACGGCGGACTGCAGGACAACGGCTGCTGGGTGGGCCCAAGCGCCAACTACTCGTCGGGCGGCATCCTCAATGACGAGTGGCGTCGGCTGTGCGGAGGCGACGGGTTCTTCACGGTGCCCGACCCGGAGGACGGCCGAACGGTCTACGCGGCATCGCAGTACCTGGGCCTGTCACGCGTCGACATGCAGACATGGCAGTCGCAGGACATTCGCCCGGGGGACCCACGCGGCGCCATCAGCGAGCGCCGCAACTTCGACGTCTGGAGTGACGGTCTGCCGGAGCCGGAAATGGGCAACGCGATGCATCCAGCGAACTGGGACGCGCCGCTGATCGTCTCGCCGCACGACCGCCGGACGATCTATGCCGGCATGAAGCACCTGTTCCGCAGCCGCGACCGCGGCCTCACCTGGGAAGACCTCGGCCGCCTGACCAGTGACGTCGACCGGCGCACACTGCCGGTCATGGGCCAGGAAGTGGCCGACCACGTCCGATCGCTTGATGACGGCGTGCCGTACTGGCCGACGATCTCGGCGCTCGCCGAGTCACCCCGAGTGCAGGGCCTGCTCTACGTCGGGACAGACGATGGCCAAGTATCCGTCTCGCGGGATGCCGGGAAATCGTGGACGGAAGTCAGCCGGCGGCTGCCGGGCCTGCCCGAACGCTCCTGGATTGCCGGCATCGAGCCATCGTCACATGCCGATGGCACCGTGTACCTGACGGTCGACAATCACCGCTCCGACGACTTCACCAACTACGTCTATCGATCGACGGACTTCGGCCAGACGTGGACATCGATTGCCGGCGATCTGCCCGATGGTCGCGTCGCGCGCACCATCCGCGAAGACGCGAAAAATCCCCGACTGCTCTATCTCGGCACGGAGATGGGTTTGTTCATCACCGTGGACGCCGGCGCGCACTGGCTCGCGTTCCGCCAGAACATGCCCACGCTGCCCATCAACGATCTCGTGGTGCATCGGCGTGACCAGGACCTCGTGCTGGGCACGCATGGACGCGGCGTCTGGATCCTCGACGATGTCACGGCCCTGCAGGAGTGGACGCCCGACGTTGCCGCGCGAGCTGGGCATCTGTTCTCCCCGCAACCAGGTCTGCAGATCCGGTACAGCGATCAGGGGGCGCACATGGGCGACATGGTGTTCCGCTGGCAGAATCCTCCGGCCGGCGGGATTATCGACTACTGGCTCGCTCGGCCAACTGATGACGTTCGACTCACCGTGCATGACGCACGGGGCGAAGTCGTGGCCACGCTCAATCCCACCCGACGCCGCGGCATCAACCGGGTTGTCTGGAACCTTCGCGCGGACGACCTCGTGGTCACGATCCCTGCAACAGCTCCAGCCGCCGGTCGCGGCGCACGCGGTGGTGGCGGCAATCGGCTCGCCGGGACGTGGGTGCCTCCGGGCACCTATACCGTGAGGCTGACGGCCGGGGGCGTCACCAGCGAGAAGCCGATGGACGTGCGCGAGGACCCGCGCGTGGATGTGCCCGCGGCGGATCGTGCAGCATGGACGGCCATGCTCACCGAGATCGCAACAGCCTTCCGCCGTGCAGTCACGGTCTCTGCTGCCGTCACCGCCCGGGCCGAGGCCTCCGCCGAGCACCAGCGACTTGCGCGCCTGCTCCCGGGGCGGATCAGCAACCTGTACGCAGAAGTCGGACGCTACGCGGGCCGGCCCACATCCGATCAGCGGGCCCAGCTCGACTACTACCGCGAAGTGACGGCTCGGCTTGAGAGCGCCGTTCGCTGAGGGTGTCGGCGTGACTCCCGAGCGCGTCAGAGTTGTCGGCTGTCAAAGGGCAGCGGAAACAGCGCTGCCAGCTGGTGCGTCGCCGTGACCTCCACGAGGTTCGCCATGACGACCGGAATGTCGCCGCAGTACTCCCACAGCAGCTGACGGCATGGTCCACAGGGCGAGGTGGGCGTCGGCGTGTCGGCCACGACCGCAATACGCGCGAACCGGCGATGGCCTTCGGAAAGCGCCTTGAGCAAGGCGACGCGCTCGGCGCATACCGTCAGCCCGTATGACGCATTCTCGATGTTGCAGCCCGTAATCACCTGACCGTCCGCGGTCTCGAGCGCCGCCCCCACCAGGAAATGGGAGTACGGGGCGATGGCCTTCGTGCGAGCGAATCGCGCGGCCTCGACGAGGGGCCCGACGTCAGAGACGGCCAATCACGCCCTCCAGCAGCGCGATGAATCCGCCACGCACGCGACGCGCGGTCTCCATCACTTCGTCATGAACGAGCGGTTGCGGCAGGACGCCGGCGGCCATGTTCGTGATGCACGAAATGCCCAGCACCTCGATACCCATATGCCGCGCGACGATCGCCTCACACGCCGTCGACATGCCCACCGCATCCGCGCCAAGTGTCCGGAAGGCACGGATCTCAGCCGGTGTCTCGTAGCTGGGCCCGTGCACGGCAATGTAGACGCCGTGTTCAAGCGCGAGCCCCATTCCCTGCGCCACCTCGTCGGCCAGCGAACGCAGGCGCACCGAGTAGATCTCGGACATGTCGGGGAATCGCACGCCGAGCCGCTCGTCGTTGGGGCCGATCAGCGGATTGGTCCCCATGAAGTTGATGTGATCGTCAATCACCATCAACGCCCCTGACGAAAACCGCCGGTTGATGCCGCCGGCGGCGTTGGTGATGATCAGGTGTCTCACGCCAAGTCGCCCAAGCACGCGCACGCCAAAGGTCACCACCTCCATCGGATGACCTTCGTAGAAATGCGCGCGGCCGGCCAGGGCAAGCACCCCGGTGCCGGCCACCGTGCCTGCGACGAGCCGGCCTGCGTGTCCCACCACACGTGAGGCCGGCCAGTGCGGGATGTCCTGGTACGGCACCGACACGGCGTCGGTCAATCCGTCCGCGAAGTCACCGAGACCGGATCCCAGAATGACCGCGGTCGTCGGGATGGCCCCAAGCGTGTTGTTGAGAAACGACGCGGCCTCATCAATCCGTTCGAACACGTGCGCTCCTTACTGCAGCATCGAGGCGATGGCCGCGTTGATCATCGTCGCCAGGAACCCGGCCAGCAACGCCCGGCCACCCAGCCGCGCGAGGTCGCCCCGGCGTTCGGGCGCCATGGCGCCGATGCCTCCGAGCTGAATGCCGATGGACGCGATGTTCGCAAAACCGGTCAGCGCGTATGTGGACAACACGTACCCCTGCGGCGTGAGTGTGTCCCGATACTCTGTCGTCAACTTCACATACGCGACGAATTCGTTGGCCACGAGTTTGGTGCCCAGCAGATCCGCGACCGCTGGCACGTCGGCCATCGGCACACCCATGAGGATGGCGGCCGGTGCGAACACCTTGCCGAACACAGCCGCGAGGGTGAGGCCCGGCTGAATCGCGCTCAACATGTAGTCGAACATCGCGATGAAGGCGAGAAAGGCGATCA
>CBINOO010000188.1:0-3993 GCA_966252305.1 uncultured Acidimicrobiia bacterium | reverse complement strand
CGCTGCCAACATGGCCGTGCTCGGCAACGGCACCGATACCGGCAACTCGATCCGGGGGCCGTCCTCGCATCAGGCACTGGTGGGCATTCGCTCCACGATGGGACTCACCAGCCGAAGCGGCGTGGTGCCACTCAACCTGCTGGCCGACATCGCAGGCCCGATGGCACGAACGCTCGAAGATGCCGTCGCGGTCTTCCAGGTAATCGTTGGTGAAGATCCCGATGATCCGGCCACAAAGGCAGCCGCAGGCAAGGCTATTCCGACGTACCGCGATGCCCTGAAGACCGACGGACTGAAAGGCGCGCGCATCGGCATCCTCCGGCAGGCCTACCAGCGAGGCAACGGCGGCGGCGTCGACCCTGAGGTGGAACAGGTCTTTGCGGCGGCCCTGCGAGACCTCGAGCGCGCGGGCGCCACCATTGTTGAGGCTGCGGACATCGACCTCAGCAACGTGCGTCGCGCACAAGGCTCAGGCTCGTGCATGGGGTTCACGTGGGACATCGCGCAGTGGTTTGCGCGGCACGCGGGCAAGACGCCCGTGGATTCACTGGCCGCCGTGATGCGGTCGCGACGTTATCACCCGACCGTGCAGAGCCGCCTGCAATCGGCTGCCGAAGCCAAACCGAACGGACCCGATTCAGAGGCGTGTGCGGCGGAACGGGCGTACCGTGAGGCCTTCGGGGCCGCTGTGACCGCCCGCATGGATGAGCTCACGCTCGACGCATACGTGTACCCGACGTGGTCCTACCCGCCACGACTCATCGGCGACATGAACACGCCGCATGGCGACAACAGTCAGGTGTATTCACCCACATCCGGCTTCCCCGCGATCTCGGTGCCGATGGGGTACACCAGGGACAACACATTGCCGGCTGGGATCACCTTCTTCGGCCGCGCGTGGGATGAAGCCACGCTCATCCGGCTGTCCTACGCGTACGAACAGGCGACGCATCACCGTCGTCCGCCCGCGCTGCGATAGATAACTCAGGCCGTTCAGAAATTGATCAGCGCGTAGAGGCCGATCCGGCGGTCCGTGGGTTTCGCGATGCCGTCATAGGTGACCTGCTCGAGGTTGGCGAGCAGGGCCGCAGTCGCGCTGCCCTCTCGCGGGAACCAGTAGGCCGCACCGGCGATGACGCGTGTCCACCGCGCATCACGCGAGGTGTCTGGCGTGAAGCGATCGAGACGAAGCAATGCTTCGGGACCGTTGCCCTTGGCCTTGAAAAACGGCGTCACAAACATCGACCAGCCCTCACCCGTGGTGCGTGGCGACCCCGGCGTGGGCTGATCGGTGCGACGCGCCCAGTCGGCGCCGGCGTTCACCCGCGGGTGTTCAAACCACGCCGAGACGACGGCGCGGTCGCGCGGTGCGCCCTGCACGTAGTTGTCTTGCTGAATGAAGCCGGTCAGCCGGAGGCCTTTGGCGATCGCATGGGACGCAGCGGGACGCACGGTGACCCGCGCCATGAACGCCTTCTGGTCGTTCACCTCGGCGCGCTGGTAGCCCTCGCCGTTGTAGATGCCGGCATGGACGTCACCCCATCCGCCAACCCGGCTGCGCACGGTCACGCCAAGGTCCGACGACACCAGGCCGCCATCACGTTCGGGGAACGTCGTCCCCTGGAAGCGATATCGATAGACATCATCAACGGCGCCAAGGTACGGCGTCTGCTGCATGCCAAACCGCACCGTCGTTGGGCCCGCGATGTTGACGTCGAGGTAGGCGTATTTCAGGCGAAATACCTGCGAGCCGGAGAGACTGCCGTCAGACGCCCGGACGATGTCCGGCGTGATGCGGAAGGACACGCGCCGTGACACGGTGCCGGTCACGTTGATGTAGCTGCGCGACACCGAGAACCCGTTGGACGTCACGGCATTCCCCGTCGCGTCGTTCGCCTTGGGCGATTCGGTCACGGTGTAGTCCGCGAAGATCGTGACGCCGACCTTCACCGTGGGGGCCGGGGGCGGAGGGGTCTGCGCCCACGCGGCAGCGGCGGGGAAAATGGCGACGACGGTGGTCAGCAGCGCCGACCGGCACACACACAACTTCATGGACTTGCCCTCCTCCCGCCCCACGCACGCGCCCGAGGCGTTACATGGACGACAACCTTGCGATACACATGTTTCACGTAAGCAACATCAATGTTACGTCCGTGAAAACTCGGTTCCCTGACCGAGGTGACGTTTAACGGCACCGTAACACCCGCGTTGCGGCCCGATCACAGCCCGTTCGTACGCTGCCTCTCGATGCGGTCGCCTTCGTGACCGTCCATTGGAGGAACCATCTCATGAGAATGTTGAGTCGCGCGGCACTCGTCCTGGCCTTGGTGGCCACGAGCGTCCTCAGCGCCTTCGCGCAGGCCCCGCAGTCGTCGGTCACGGGCCGGGTGCTGGATGCCATCAACGCGTCGCCGCTTCCCGGCGTCACGGTTGAGGTCGTGGGCACCACGACCACCACGGTCACCGACCTGGATGGCAAGTACACCCTGACCCTGCCCACCGGCAAACACAAGATTCGCGTCGCGCTGTCGGGTTTTGCCGAGCGCACCATCGACGTGGACCTGGGCGCGACGGCCAAGACGCTTGACGTCACGCTGGCGCTGGCCGGGTTTGCCGAAGAAGTCACGGTCACCGGTCAGGCCGTAGAAGCGGAGTCGGCCTCGGCGGCCACGCAGCTGCTCGAGCGGCGCCGGGCGACCACCATCAACGACAACATGGGTTCGCAGGAAATGAAGGCGAACGCGGACAGCAGCGCGGCCTCGGCCCTGCAGCGCGTGACGGGCTTGTCGGTCGTCGACAACCAGTACGTGTTCGTGCGAGGCCTCGGCGAACGCTACAGCAACACGTCGCTGGGCGGCGCGGTGCTGCCGTCAACCGAACCCGAACGCAAGGTCGTTGCGCTCGACATGTTCCCGGCCTCGCTGCTTGACAACGTGCAGGTGGTGAAGTCGTTCACGCCGGACCGCTCGGCCGAGTTCGCAGGCGGCATGGTCGAAATCAACATGGCCAAGCTGCCCAGCCGCCCCACGTTCGACGTGAGCTACTCGGTCGGCATGAACTCCCAGTCCTACAACAAGACCATCCTCGACCACGCGGGCGGCGACCGTGACTGGCTCGGCCTGTCGAACAGCTCCCGCGAACTGCCGTCCACCTTCCCGACCCGTCGCGTGATCCGCGGCGGCATCTACACCCCGGATGTCGGTGTTGATGGCGCGACGCTTGAAGCGCTTGGCGAATCGCTCCCCAACGTGTGGTCGCCGGAAGAAGTTGACGGCAAGCTGAACCAGGGCTTCAGCCTGTCCTTCGGTCACCGGATCGGCAAGCTGGGCGTCTCGGCCAGCCTGACGCAGAGCTACAAGAGCGACTATCAGGAAGAGTCGCTGGTCTACTTCGCCTCTGAGGGTGGGAGCACGCTGACGCCGTTCTCAAGCTACGACTACCGCGTGGGCACCACGCGCGGCAGCCTCGCGGGCCTGGCGAACGTGGCGTATCAGCTTTCGAACAATCACCGCCTCGCCTTCCAGGGCTTCTCCACCAACAAGGGCAAGCGTGAGACCCGGACCTTCGAAGGCTACAACGATGACGCCGCGCGCGACTTTCGCAACTCGCGTCTGCTGTGGCAGGAAGAGAACCTGCAGTCCGGCCAGCTGACCGGCGAACACTTCTTCCCGACGCTCTCGAACAGCCGCATCGACTGGCGCGCGACGATGGCCCGTTCGAACCGCGACGAGCCGGATATCCGCGAAGTGCTCTACGAGAAGCAGCCGACGGCCGCGACCTACAACCTCGCCGACGAGTCACAGAGCGGCCTCCGCATGTGGAACGACCTGACCGAAGACACGGTCGACCTGGCGCTCAACTGGACGATCGTGTTTGCCGGTCCCCGCGGCCTGCCCGCCTCGTTCAAGTTCGGCCCGTCCTACTCGAACCGCGAACGCGACTTCGACTCCCGCCGGTTCCGCTTCATTCCCACCAACACGGTGCGCTTCGACC
>CBINOO010000187.1:0-4075 GCA_966252305.1 uncultured Acidimicrobiia bacterium | reverse complement strand
GCGTGTCGCTGACCTACGACCTGACGGGCAACGGCAAGACCGTGCTCAAGGCGAGCGGTTCGTACTACTACGCGACCAAGATCACGCTGGCGAACGCGTTCAGCAGTCTCGGCGGAGTGGCGCTGACCTGGGGCAATAACCAGAGCAGCGGCCGGTGCAGCACGGCGGCCAACGCGCCCTGCTGGACCGACGCGAACATGGACGGCTTCATTCAGCGCAACGAACTGATCGGCACGCCGAACACGAACACCGGCCGGTTCGACCTGACCACCGGCGTTCTCGCGCCAGGACAGAACGCGGTCGACAAGAGCGCGAAGATCGGCCGGACCCGTGAGGTCACGCTGGGTCTCCAGCGCGAGCTGATCGGCAACCTCGCGGTCGGTGCCGACTTCATCTACCGTCGGTATGACAATGGGACCCAGGGTTTCCAAATCGGCTACCAGCCCGGGACGGCCGGGTTCGATCTGCAGCTGTACAGCGGTCCGCTGACGCACACGGACGCGACGACCGGTCTGAGTGCGAACTACTACATCATCCCCGCGACGACGTTCCGGCCCACCGGCACGACAGGCATCACGATGACTCGCCTGAGCTACGAGACGTACAAGGGCGTGGACCTCACGATGAACAAGCGCTACAGCGACAAGTGGCAGGCCAATCTGGCCATCACGCTGCAGACCCGCAACGACTACGACGGCCCATTGGGCGCGCTCGACAACCCGACGGGGAACGAGTACTTCAATGGGTTCAACTCGATCGCACGCTACCTGATCAAGTTCAACGGCAGCTATGACCTGCCGTGGGGCGTCATGGCGTCGACCAACCTGAACATCAACGACGGCGGCATCCGCAACATGTCCATCAACGGTCCCGGCGTCCAGCCGTTGGGCACGGCGATCAACGTGGTGACGGGCGCGACGGCGAACTCCACGATCAACTACAGCACGCTGAACTTCGAGAAGACCGGCAACGTGCGGTTTGAACGGCAGGCGATCTGGGACATCGGCGTCCACAAGACGTTCTCGTTCCGCGGCGGTCAGAATCGGCTGAAGGTGATGTTTGACGGCTTCAACATCCTCAACAACGACCTGATCACCGGCTACTCGAGCAGCAACCTGAGCCTGCTCGGATCGACCAGCAACCCGGTCAAGCCGTCCGAGCGCATCAGCAGCATCCTGGCGCCCCGGATCTTCCGCATCGGCGCGACGTTCTCGTTCTAAGCAGTCGTCACACGCTGCTTCACTGCGGCCCGGAGGGGAGAGTCAAGTCTCCCTTCCGGGCCGGTTCGTTTTCAGGCACCCGCTGGACCCGCCGGACCTGATGCACCCGAAATCGCCTCGCGGACCTGGCGCGCGATCGGATGCGCCGGATCGATCGCGAGTGCCGCGTCAGCGTGCCGCCGCGCCGCCCCGATCTCACCCAGCGACACCTCGCAATATGCGAGGTAGGCCAGCGCATCCACCAGTTGCGGATCCTGTGCGACCGCTGCGGCAAGTTGCTCGCGCGCTTCCGGAAGTTTTTGCAGGAGCACGAGGTTCACGCCGTACTGCAGCCGGGCGTCCGCGCTGGCAGGCGTGAGGGCCACCGCCTGTCGGAAGAAGGGCTCGGCATCAGCCGGTGACTGCAACAGGGCAGCGAGTCGGCCCATCTTCAACCAGAACTCCGCTCCTTCGCGATCTGACGGTGTGATGGACCGTAATACGTCGAGGGCTTCCTTGTCTTCCCCGACCTGCTGAGCGGCGGTCGCCAGGTCGCCCAGTACCTGCGGTTGACGCAGGCCGAGACCGACGGCGTCACGAAGGTAGGCAATCGCGCGTTCGGGCTTGCCATCAGACAGGTACTGGTGGCCAACCATGTGATGCGCGCGGCCCGGCGGCGTCGCGCCAGGAGACAGACGTCCCACCCACTCACGCGCAGAGGCATCGTCGCCGACTATCACGTAGTGCTGCGCGAGCTTCAAGCCTTCCGCCCAGCGCCCTTCATTGAGGGGCGACGGCCAGTTCACGGCGATGGCCAGCACCGCCATGGCCGCGACGGGGGCGACAAGTGCAGTCGGTTGTCGGTCGCGGAGGGCTTTGAGCAGACCGTCAACGGCAACGCCGGCACCAACACACATCGGCACGAGCAGGGGGAGGCGGTAACGATCGGCGACAAAAAACACCGCGACGGCACCTGCGTACATCGGTACGAATGAAATCCAGAGTGCGACAGCCGCCGTTCGGTGACGCGCCCACAACAGACCAAGGCCCACCAGGCCAAGCGGCATCAGAATCCATGGGCCCAACGGCAGCCAGCGAAGCCACGCGTCCGTGTCGTACACATAAAACGGGTAGGAGTGTGGCAACGCGACGTACTTGGCGTGGAAGGTGTACAGGAACTTCTTCACGAAGAGTGCGGCCGCGTCGATCGGATGCTGCTGCATCCACGACAGGGCCAGATCGCGAAAGTAGTCCGATGCCTCGGCGTCAGTGACCTCGCGACCCAATGCCCGGCCGGCGACTTCTCGAGTGTCGCGAGCCTGGCCTGCGATGTTGGGCGTGATGCCGGGTACTGGGACGTACCAGCCGGTGGCCTGCGAGGAGTTGCCGATGTACAGATTCAGGCCACCATGCGATGACACCGTCAACCACTCTCCCGCCACGACACCATTGCGAATCGCAACCGGCGCACAGGCGAGCGCGGCGCCGGCGACGATCCACGCTGCCGGCCTGAGGCGTTTTGCGAGGACAAACAAGACCGCCAGTCCAGCGACGACCAGCAGGAAATTCGGGCGGTTGAGCGCAGCCAGACCAACAACGATGCCAGCGACGATGAACCATCGCCGTTGGCTGGTCCGCAAGGCCGCCGCCAATGCAAGAAGAACTGCTGCCGTCAGCGCCGTATCGAGCGCGGCCTGCAGGATGACCACCTCGTAGAAGGTCATCACCCCTGATGCGATGGCGACGCCGGCGGCGATGAACGCCGCCCGGCGACCGGCCCACCACTCTGTCAGCTGCCAGATTGCGCCGACCGCGAACGCGCCGAGGATGACCTGTGCAATGCGGGCGAGCGTCAGCGAATCTCCGGCCGCCAGCATCGCGGCCAGAAAGTAGATGTACAGGGGTGAGAGGAAGTAGACGCCGGGACCAAGCGTGAGGTCGCCGGCCACGACCCGTCGGGCCAGCTCAACGTAGGCGGTGGTATCCAGGCCGCTCTTTTCTCCCAGGAGGGGATGGTCTGCGAGCTGGAACAGGATGACGAGTTTCACCACGAGCGCCGCGAACACGACGACCGCAATCGATCGCCATGGTGTCTGAACCCGAGCGTCGTTCATCCCAGTGGCCGGCGTCTGTTGGTGTGGTCGATGTCTGGTCACGTCTCGGAATCGTTCACGTCGTTGCACGGTTCGTCAATCATACAGATACCCCCTAAGGAGTATTGGCAAGCGAATTGCTTGACCTCGTCCCTCCGGTAAACATAGGATGCAGCACCCTCGTTGCGCGGTTGTTGATCCCGTCCGGACCGGAACACCGGCCCTCAACGGCACATCCGTGTATACGAGCACAGAAGCGTGTGACGTGATGGAGGAGGATAGGAATGACGCGAGTGTTGCGAGGACTACTGCTCGGCACAGCCCTGCTCGGGCTGACGGCAGGATCGGCCAACGCGCAGGCGATTGGCTCGATCTTCGGTAAGGCCACAGACTCGTCCGGCGGCGTGCTGCCGGGCGTGACCGTGACGGTCACCGGTGCGGCGTTGCAGCAGCCGTTGACGCAGGTGACGACGGAATCGGGGGCGTATCAGTTCCCGGTGGTGCCGATCGGCAATTACACGGTGACGTTCGAGTTGACGGGGTTCAAGCGCGTGGCGCGCCAGAACGTGCCGGTGACCTCGGGCTTCAACGCGGAAATCAACGCGACGATGGAAGTCGGTGCGATGACGGAAGAAGTCACCGTCTCGGCCGCGGCCCCGGTGGTCGACACGAAGAAGACCACGACGGGCGCCACCTTCACGGCGGACATTCTCGAAAAGATTCCGACCGCGCGTGACCCGTGGCAGATCATCAACATGACGCCGGGCGTGCAGGCCGGCCTCA
>CBINOO010000186.1:0-4137 GCA_966252305.1 uncultured Acidimicrobiia bacterium | reverse complement strand
CCCGAGGGCGTTGGCCGCGCGGGCGGCCTGCACGTAGTAGCGGCTGCCGTATGCGGAATCGCGGTCGATGTCCCAGTCGACCATGGCCTCCTCGCCGTCGAACCACACGAACTCAAGCGTGTACTCTCGCGGCTGGTCCTTGAGCGCGCGCACCAGCTCCACCAGGACCGCCGCGCTCGAGGCGCCGTCGCTGGCGCCCAGGAACGTGATGTCCTTGAACAACTTCGTGTCGTAGTGCCCCGTGAACAGGATGCGTTCCGGACGCCGCCCAGGCAGCGAGACGATGAGGTTGGTCATCTCGACGTTGCCGATCGGTGTGGTCGCGGTGAAGGGCTGCTCACGCATCGTGAGGCCCATCGCCGCCACCTGCCGCGTCAGGTACGCGCGCGTCTGGCGGAGCGCGGCTGAACCCGCCGGACGCGGCCCGATGGCCACCTGGGCCTTGAGGTGCTCAAAGGCGCGTGCGCCGTCGAAGGAGGGCTGGGGCGGGTTCTGGTGGGCAGACAACGTGCCCGCAGCGGTCAGGGCAACCAGGGTCAGCAGCGCGCGCACGGATCGTCGTCGCATGGTCCTCTCCTTCGTGACGGCCGGGAAAGCCCCGGAGACGCCCTATGAACGGGCGTCTCTGGGGACGTAGTCGCGCCGCGGCGCGCCGACGTAGATCTGACGAGGCCGGGCGATCTTCTGGTCGGAGTCGCGCAGCATCTCATCCCACTGCGCCAGCCACCCGGCCGTGCGCGGGATGGCGAACAGCACCGGGAACATGTCGAGCGGGAAGCCCATCGCCTGGTAGATGAGGCCCGAGTAGAAGTCGACGTTCGGGTACAGCTTGCGGCTGACGAAGTAGTCGTCTTCCAGGGCGATGCGCTCGAGTTCCAGCGCGATGTCGGTCAGCGGATTCCGGCCGGTGACCTCGAAGACCTCGTCGGCCGTGCGCTTGATGATGCGGGCACGCGGGTCGTACGACTTGTAGACGCGATGGCCGAAGCCCATCAGGCGGCCTTCGCCGCCCTTGACGCGTTTGATGAACGCCGGCACGTTGTCGACCGAGCCGATTTCCTTGAGCATCCGCAACACCGCCTCATTGGCGCCGCCGTGCAGCGGGCCATAGAGGGCCGCGGCCGCGCCGGCCAGCGACGCGTACGGATCGGCGTGGGCGCTGCCGATGCCGCGCATGGCGCTGGTCGAGCAGTTCTGCTCGTGGTCGGCATGCAGGATGAACAACACGTCGAGCGCCCGCTCGAGCACCGGGTGCGGGGTGTACTTGAGCTCGGTCATCCTGAACAACATGTTCAGGAAGTTGCCGGTGAAGCTCAGCTCGTTGTTCGGGTAGACGTACGGGCGACCGATGCTGTGACGATAGGCATAGGCGGCGATGCTGGGCACCTTGGCGATCAGCCGGCGCACCTGCAGGCGTCGCGAATCCGGATCCGCGATGTTCTTGGCGTCCGGGTAGATCGTGGACAACGCCCCAGCGGTCGACAGGAAGATTCCCATGGGATGGGCGTCGTACTGGAAGCCCTCCATGAACTTCTTGATGTTCTCGTGGAGCATCGTGTGCATCGTGATTTCGTGGATCCACGAATCAAGCTGCGCGGCCGTCGGGAGTTCCCCGAACAGGATCAGGTACGCCGTCTCCAGGTACGTGCTGTGTTCTGCGAGTTGTTCAATGGGGTAGCCGCGGTATTCGAGAATGCCGCGGTCGCCGTCGATGAAGGTGATGCTGCTGCGGCACGACGCCGTGTTCTGGAACGCGGGGTCGTATGTCATCAGCCCGAAGTCGTCCCCTCCGGTGCGGATCTGGCGGAGATCCATCGCACGGATGGTGCCGTCGGTGATGGGGACGTCGTACTGCTTGCCGGTGCGGTTATCGGTGATTGTGAGGGTATCGGCCATGGACGGACGCGCCTTTCAGGACTCGAAACGTCCGGGCGGGTCGTCGTCGAGGTCAGTCGAGTCAGGCTCGTCCGGAGCGATGCTGCTGCCGGGGACGCGATAGTCGCCCTGTAACCAGCGGCCCAGGTCAGCCAGCCGACACCGTTCACTGCAGAAGGGTTGCCACCGGGTGTCCGCGGGCTGCTGGCGACAGTAGACACACGTCGTCACCGGCATCACACCATTGTAGTCCGGCCGGGCGCCTACTGGTGCCTGACGTCGCGTGCCGAGACCATGAAAATCACATCTTCGGCGACGTTGGTGGCGTGATCGCCAATCCGCTCGAGGTGGCGGCTGATGAGGATCAGGTCGAGGGACGGCTCGATCGTCGCCGAGTCGCGCAGCATGTAGCCGAGCAGGTCGCGGAAGACATCGGTCTTGAGGCTGTCGAGGGTATCGTCCTGGGCCAGCACCTGCTGCGCCAGGGTGAGGTCCCGTCGGACAAACGCGTCCAGCGAGTCCCGGAGCATGTCCTGCGCCAGCTCCGCCATCCGCGGAATGTCGATGAGCTCCTTGACGGGCGGATGCTGCAGGTACCGCCGCACCGCCTCCGCGATGTTGACCGCCAGATCGCCGACCCGCTCGAGGTCGGTGTTGATCTTGACCGCCGCCACAATGGCGCGCAGGTCGACGGCCATGGGCTGGTGCAGCGCCAGCAGCTTGAAGCAGCGGTCGTCGATCTCGATGTGCAGCCGGTTGATCGCGCTGTCACCGACCAGCACCTGGTCGACGAGGGTGCTGTCGCGCTCCACGAGGCTCCGGACCGCCAGGCGGAGCCGGTCTTCGGCCAGACCCCCCATCTCCAGCAGCCGTCCCTTGAGGTCGTCGAGTTCGTCCTGAAAGTGTCGAACGTGGCGTTCCATGATGTCTCCTGGGCTCAGCCGAAGCGCCCGGTCACGTAGTCCTCCGTCAACTTCTCGGCAGGATTGGTGAAGATCGTAGCAGTCGGGCCGCACTCGACCAATCGGCCGAGCCAGAAAAACGCGGTGGCGTCGGAGACGCGGGCCGCCTGCTGCATGTTGTGGGTGACGATGACAATCGTGTACCGCTCCTTGAGCTGATACACGAGTTCCTCGATGCGCTGGGTGGCGATGGGATCGAGGGCGGAGGCCGGCTCGTCCATCAGGAGAATCTCCGGCTCAATAGCCAGCGCCCGGGCGATGCAGAGTCGCTGCTGCTGGCCGCCCGACAGCGCGAGGGCCGAATCGTTGAGGCGGTCCTTGACTTCGTCCCAGATGGCCGCGGCCTTGAGGCTGGCCTCAATCCGGTCCTCGGTCTCCCGCCGGTTGCCGGCCATGCCGTTGATGCGCAGGCCGTAGGCGATGTTCTCGAAGATCGACTTGGGGAACGGATTCGACTTCTGGAAGACCATGCCGACCTTCCGTCGCAGGGCGACGACGTCGGTCGAGGAGGCGTAGATGTCCTGCCCGTCTATCGTCACGGTGCCCTCGACGCGTGCGCCAGGCACGATGTCGTTCATGCGGTTGAGCGTGCGGAGGAAGGTGCTCTTGCCGCAGCCGGAGGGACCGATGAAGGCCGTGACGAGGTTGGCGCGAATGTCGATGGTGATGTCCGACAGCGCCTTCTTGTCGCCGTAGAAGAAGTTCATGCCGGCGACGCCGATCTTGACCGGCGTCGTCGGGCCGCTGCCGGCGGCGGCCGTCAACGTGCTGAGAGAGCGGAGCGGGGTGGTCATGTCCGGGCCTTCTGATATCGATCGCGCAGCACCACCGCGACGGCGTTCATCGACAGCAGCAGCGCGAGGAGCACAATGATGCCGGCGGCCGCGTTTTCGCTGAAAGCGGCCTGCGGCTGCGACACCCAGTTGAAGATCTGAATCGGCAATACCGTGTACGGCGAGAAGACACCGGTGGGGGCAAAGTCGATGTAGGCCAGCGCGCCCACGGTGATGAGCGGGGCGGTTTCTCCGATGGCCCGCGACATCGCCAGGATCAGCCCGGTCAGGATGCTCGGCAGGGCGGAGGGCAGCACCTGGTGCCAGATCGTCTGCCAGCGTGTGGCGCCAAGCGCGTAGGAGCCTTCACGCAGCGAGCGGGGCACGGTGCGCAGCGCTTCCCGCGTCGAGAGGATGACGACCGGCAGCGCCATCAACGCGAGTGTCGCGCCACCGGCGAGGATCGTGGTGCCGAAGTGGAATGTCCGCACGAAGAGGCCGAGCCCCAGCAGGCCGTAGATGATGGA
>CBINOO010000185.1:0-4286 GCA_966252305.1 uncultured Acidimicrobiia bacterium | reverse complement strand
TGCGCCGAACGAGAGAAGCGCGCCGTCATCCTGACATCCGAAGGTGCTCGCGACGCGGCCATCAATACGGCCGAAGGCGAGAAGCAGAAGATGATCAAGGACTCCGAGGGGCGCAAGCAGAAGCAGATCAACGAAGCCGAAGGCGAAGCCGCGGCCATCATGGCGGTCGCGAACGCGACGGCCGAAGGCATCCGCAAGGTCGCAGACGCCATCCGGCAGCCGGGCGGCCTGGAAGCGACGCAGCTGCGCGTGGCCGAACAGTATGTCGATCAGTTCGGCAGCATCGCCAAGGCGGGCACGACGATGATCCTGCCGGCGAACGCGGCCGACATCGCCGGCATGGTGGCCATGGCCACCAAGGTGTTCAAGGAAACGAAGTAGTCGCTAGAGGGCGGAGGCGCGCAGCAACAAGCCTCCGCCCAGCGCCAGTGCCATGGCGACGAGCCCGGCCGTCGCCAGCCCCCGGAACAGTCCGCGTCCCAGCGCCAGCGCGAGTGACGCCTTGAAAACCGTGTTCGACAACACCCCGACGAGCAGCGCGGTCGCCGTCAGGGCCGCGTCCGTGCCGGCGCTGGTTTGCTGCGCCATCGACACGGTCAGCGCATCGACATCAGTCAGGCCAAGGACGGTGGCCGAGCCCAGCAGGCCGGCGGCGCCAAACCACGCGTCGGCAAACGACACGACGAAGAGCACCACCTGAAACGCGATGGCCATCTGCAGCGCCGCGCCGAGTTGGAGCGGGTTGTCGTTGTCGGCGGGGTCGTCGGCGGTGGGCGCCTCGGCGTGGACGCCCCGCGCGAGCAACAGGACGCCGACGGCGACCGGGGCAAGCACCAGCGGCCAGAGTTGTTCGGCGAGCGGAGGCGCCAGCACCGCGGTGGCGAGAACGATGCGCGGGAACAACATCACGTTGGCGCCCATCACGCCGGCCGCCAATGCCCGGCCCTGCTCGGGCTGGACTCCGCTGAGACGCGAAAACGTCAACGTGACCGACGTCGACGACACAAGCCCGCCCAGCGCCCCCGCAATCGCGTACCCGCTGCGAGGTCCGAAGGCGCGTCGCGCGAGGTAGCCGAGAAACGAGATTCCCGAGAAGAAGAGGACCAGCATCCACAACTCGCGGATGCGAATCCCCGCGAACGGGCCGAAGGCGAGCAGTGGTTGCGACGGCAGCAGCGGCAACACGACGGTGGCCATCGCCGCAAACCTGGCCGCGGCGATGAGTTCGGCCTCGCCGATTCGACCCACCAGCGCGTGCAGCTGCGACTTCTGCGCCAGCAGCAACACGGTGACTGCCGTGATCGCCGCCGCCGGTACACGTTGGCCAGTGCCCGCCAGCGTGCCGGCCACGACCACGACCAGGCCCGCGACCTCGGTGGTGGCGTCAATGTCGGATCGGCTCGACGAGGTGTACGCGATCGCGATGATCGCAACAAGACCAGCCAGCAACACGGTCGCAGGCCCCGCCAATCCGGTAGTCAGCCACCATCCGGAGATGCCGGAGACGAGGCCGATCAGCGTGAACGTGCGGAGTCCGCCGAATCGGGCATGTGGGCCGGTGGCGTGGCCGCTCCACTGCCGTTCGACACCGACAGCCAACCCGGCCAGGGTCGCGGTCAGCAGTGCGTCGACGGGAGGCACGATGGCACCAGGCGGTCAGCGGGATGCGCGGGTGCCGACCCAGTCGTCAAACCGCGCCACAGCCAGCACCATCGTCTGCACGACGCGGTAGTAGAAGTCGTGCGTCATGGTCTCGTATTTGTCGGTGGCCTTGTGGTGGTTCTCGAAGTCCTCAACGCCGAAGTAGAGGCAGGGGATCTTCGCGTCGCAGAAGGGCGCGTGGTCGGAGGAACGTGTCCAGTCCTCGACGTCCTTCTGCGTCGGGTCATCGTGCCCCATGCGAAGGGTGATGTTCGCGTCAGCCGCGATGCGTTCAATCACCGGCTTGAGGAACGGTTGCGCGTGTGTGCCGACGACGTAGAGCAGGTCATTCGCGTCACGGCCAATCATGTCCATGTTGAGGTTGATGGCCAGCTGTTCGACCGGCACGGGGGGCGAGGCCACAAATGCGCGGGCACCCTGGAGCCCGGATTCTTCGGCATCGAGCGCGGCAAAGATCAGCGTGTGTTTCGGCGGGTTCGCCTTGAAGTAGGACGCAATCGCAAACAGCGCCGCGGTGCCCGAGGCGTTGTCGTCGGCCCCGTTAAAGACCGCACCGTTGCGCACGCCGATGTGGTCGTAGTGGGCGGTGATGACGATGGCGCGCTGGGGCGTCGTGGCGCCGCGAATCTGCCCGAGCACGTTGATGCCCGTCACGGGTGACCCGCCGCCGCGCCGTGGCGTAAACGTGAAGCTGTGCTCGTAGCTGTCGCCGATGGGCTCGATGCCCGACGCCTTGAAGCGTTCGATGACATAGGCGCGCGCCTTGGCGCCTCCGGGTGTGCCGACCAGCCGGCCTTCCATGTCGTCGGCGGCAAGCGTCTGCAGGTCTTTCAGCAGCTGCGTGCGGTCAACGGGCATCTTCGCGGCCGGTGACTGGGCGCTGAGGACGGCGGTAAAGAGCAGGGCGAGGACGGGCAGCGATCGGGCCATACGCCCGATTATGTCGCGACTGCGGTCCGCAGTGTCGTCAGCAGGCGAGCAACGTCGGAGTCAACGGCCGGAAGGATCGCCGCCAGTTCGTCCACGCGTCCGTTTCGGGCCAGCTCTTCCATCTGCTCGAGGCGCGAGACATTCGCATCACGAAAATGCGCCATGGCACCGCGCAGGGAGTGGGCCGTCGTGCCGACCAGCGGGCCGTCATGCGCGGTCACCGCGGCTCGCAGCCGGTCCAGCTGCGCCGGGGCCGTCTCGAGGAAGAGCCGGGCGATGTGCCGGCTGGTCTCGGGATCGCTGATGAGTGGCGTGAGCGACGGGTGCGCATCGGCCTCGGGGCGTTCCAGCAATGTCTGCTCGATGCCATCGAGGACGTCGAACAGCTCCTGCTGGTCGATCGGTTTTGACACAAAGCCGTCCATGCCCGCATCAAGGCACTGCTGTCGGTCTTCCGGCATCGCCCGTGCCGTCATGGCCACGATGGGCAGCCGGGGGGCGCCGAGGGTGAGCTCCCGCTCCCGGATCCGTCGTGTGGCCTGCAGACCGTCGACGCCGGGCATCTGAATGTCCATGAGGATGGCGTCGAATGACTCGCGAGCGCTTTTCTCGATGGCATCCTGCCCGTCCATGGCGGCGCTCACGGCATGTCCCCACTTGCGCAGCATGGCCGACACCACCGCCAGATTGACGACGTGGTCGTCAGCGACCAGCACACGAAGCACGCGGCGTGCCTGCCGGCTCGCGGTCGTCGGCGCAGCGGGCGTGCCCCCACTGGTGACAGCGGTCAGCGCTTCGTTCAGGGTGGGCCACACGATCGGCACCATCAGATATCTCGCGCCGAGGGCCGTCGCGCGTTCGGCGCCGGTGGCCAGTTGGGTCGTGGGCAGCAGCACGATGACGCGGCCGCAGAGACCGGGCGTCGCCTGAATACGCGCGGCAATCTCAAAGCCATCCAGGCCCGGCAGACCCGCGTCGACAAGGATGACGTCCACCGGAGCGGTGGCCTGCGCGACTTCGAGTGCCGTCATGGCCGCGCGACCGCCGGCGGCTTCAGTGACGCGCACCGACGGCCATCGCGCGAGCAGTTCCACGACGGCACGCCGCATCAGCGCATCCTCATGCGCCACCACCACGTGCTTCACCTGCGCCACCCATGAGGGTGTCGCCGTGGCGCCACGGACGACGCCAAAGGTCGAAAGGAAACGGAAGGCCGAGCCGTGCCCTTCGTCGCTCTCGACCCAGATGCGTCCACCCATCAGTCCCACCAGCTGCGCGGCAATCGTCAGACCGAGTCCGGTGCCGCCGAAGCGCCGGGTGTCGGACCCGTCCGCCTGGGTAAACGCCTCGAAAATGGCGTGCTGCCTGGCGCGAGGCACCCCGATGCCGGTGTCCTCGACGGAGAATCGGAGCACCACCGAGTCGTCCCGTTCTTCATCGAGATCAACGGAGACCGCGACTCGACCCTGTGTGGTGAACTTGACCGCGTTGTTCACGACATTGGTGAGCACCTGCCGAAGGCGATGCGGATCGCCCAGGACGGCCTCGGGGACGTCGTGGTGCACCACGCAGGTCAGGGCGAGGCCTTTCTGATGCGCGCGCGCCGCAAACATGCGCACGGTCTGCCCGACGACCTCCCGGACCCGCACGGGAATCGACTCGAGCGGCAGGCGCTGCGCCTCCATCTTCGACAG
>CBINOO010000184.1:0-4341 GCA_966252305.1 uncultured Acidimicrobiia bacterium | reverse complement strand
GCGACCTTTGGGTTATGAGCCCAACGAGCTACCGGACTGCTCCACCCCGCGTCAGGAACACCTAGTGTAACGCGTCAAGGCCCGATCCCGCAACCGGCGCCCAGATCAGCAACGACAATCGTCCACTTTGCAGGAAGCCACCGGTGCGCAACGACTCGAGTCCAAGCGTGCCGTCATCAGGGTTTTCCATGTCCGCCACCCATGTCAGGCCGTCTGGGCCAACCGCGTACGAACGGAGTTCAAGACGGGGCTGCCCCAGTTCCCGATGCTCGGCCGTGATCAACTGGCGCCGGGTGGCGTCGTACGCGATCCGGCCGCCGGCCGCCGTCGCAAGGCGATGAATCACCTTTCGTGACGCCACGTCGATCACCACGACATACCGATCGTAGGTGGCAAAGAGGTATTGCCCCTCGGGGTCTGCATCCAGATACGCAGGCGTGACCAGGGGACCGTCGACCGGCCACTCCGAGACGGCCTTGGTCGCGGCATCAATCGCGTAGAGGCCCGACTTGTCATTCACTGAAAAAAAGACCTTGCCCGGAATGGCCTCAAGCATGTTCGCGAACTCTCCGGGCACCGTGACGTCGGTGGCGCGTTCACCCGACTCGGCGTCAAACACACGCACCCGCCCATCGCGAGTGGCCAGATACATCTGCCGTCGTGTGGGCTCGTACGCAAACCGGGCCGTCCGCCATTCGTGCCCGGCAATGCGGATGGGCGGGTCATTGGTGCGCAGCTTGACCATCCCCACCTCATCCATCGTCGTGTAAAAGAGCCGCCCGGTGTCTGGCGTGACTTCGATGGACGTGATGCGTTCCCGAATGAGCGGACCTTTCATTCTGGCGTCGGTGTCGGCCAGGTCCAACCAGAAGAGCCCTTGCTCGTTGGCGGCATACAGCCGGTTGTCCACCGGATCGTGCGCAAACGTGTAGAGGCTCTGCCCGTTGATGACCTTGGGCACACGCAGCACCTGCCGGTACGGCGCATCGGTCCCCGCCCCGGCAAGCAGGCCGGCACCGGCAACGATCACAATTCCACTGGTAATCCGAATTCGCGTCATGACGGAGGTCATGGGACGCTCCCTTCCGGACAAGGCAAAAGAGGCTGGCACCGCCAGTATGCCCTGAAACACCCCTACATCGCGTCTGGAATAGGGAACCGCAGGTGAAAGGCCACGCCGTTGGGTGTGACGCGTTCACAGGTCATCCGCCCGCCGCACTGCCGAACCGTTCCCCGAATCGCCGCCAGCACGAGCCCGGCTCCCCTGGTCTGCCGGCCCGTGGACGGCTGCGGTTCGAAGATCCTGGCGAGGTCGCGGTCAGACCACGGGCGGGTATCTGACACACTCAACCGCACCGATGGCCCGAGAAGGTCGGTTTCCACAACGGTTTGAATGGTGATGCGGCCATCCCCCGCAAGCCCATCGCGCGCCGAGGCCACCAGGCCGAACAGGGCCTGCCGCACCAGACGCGCATCGACCTCGATCAGCGGCACGCTGCCGGCCAGGTCCAGGCGCACCTCGGCGGCACCGCCCGCAATCTGCTGCAGCACGTCAGCGGCGTCCTGAACGACAGCGTTCAGGTCGACCGATTCGACGGTCATCGCCTGCCGGGCGCTGATGGCGAGCAGCTGCCGGGTAATCCTGCCGGCGGCGTCTGCCCCGGCCTTGACGTCCAGCAGCAGCTGCCGCTCGGTGCCGGCCGTCGGGAACCGATCGAGCAGCAGTTCGAGGCGCCCCGTCATGGCGGTGAGCAGATTGGAGAATTCGTGGGCGACCGTGCCTGCCAGCTGGTCGATGGCATCGGCGCGCTCCGCCTCAAGTACGTCGGCCGGGATGGCCGTGCGTCCTTCTGCGCCTGATTCAATGCGATCCGTTGCGGATCGGCCCTTCTGCGGAGAGTCGCTCACGATCTGGTAATCGACCTGAAGTCTCCCCGGTTTCAGAATCCCGGTGCCTCGGCGCACTGATCGCGCGGCGGACTGCCTGCAGGAACGCCGCCCGCGAGAACGGCTTGGCCAGGAATGCCGGCGAGCGGGAGCCCCCGACGGCGTCCGAAGGATAGCCCGAAATGAACAGCGTGCGCATCTTCGGCACAAATTCCCTCAGGGCGCCCGCCAGCTCCGGCCCGCTCAAACCCGGCAGGACGATGTCGGTGACGAGCAGATCGATGACCCTGGGGTCTTTCCTGACGATCGCGACGGCTTCGTCGGCATCGCGCGCCTCAAGCACGTGATACGCCGCGCCGCGAAGGAACTGGGTCACGATTTCCCGTACGGCCGGGTCATCCTCCACGACCAGCACCGTCTCGAAGCCTCCGGGGGCGGCGGTTTCGGGAACGGCCGCCACCTCGTCGGTCGCCTCAGCGCGCACGCCAGGCAGGGTGATGGCTACTTCAGTGCCCACCCCCACCTGCGACGTCAACGCAAGCGTCCCGCCGCACTGCTCGACAATGTCGCGCACAAGCGCGAGGCCCAGGCCCGTGCCGGCCCCCTGGTCCTTTGTCGTGAAAAACGGATCACAGGCGCGCGCCAGCGTCTGCTCGTCCATGCCGGCGCCCGTATCGCGAATCACGAGCGTGACGTCCGGCAGGCCGCTGGCCCCCACACCGGCGGCCCGCGTCTCAATGGTCAGCGTTCCGCCGGTCTGCATCGCGTCGCGCGCGTTCACCGCGAGATTGGTGATGACTTCAATCAGCTGTCCGGCCTGGCCGCGCACCCGCGGCAGGCTCTGGTCCAGATAGGTCCGCAGCGACACGCGCTCGCCCAGCAGCGGCACGAGCATCGCGGTCGCTTCACGGACGACGGCGGTCAGGCTGGCGTCACCAACCGTCGGTGCCTGCTGTCGACTGAACGTCAACAGCCGCTGACTCAGTTCCGCGCCTCGTTTGCCGGCCTGCTGTACGGGCCGCACCAGTTTTTCAAGTCTCTCCTGGCCGGCCACCTGCGGCAGCAACTGCTCGCAATAGCCGCTGATGACGGTCAGGACATTGTTGAACTCGTGCGCGACGCCGGCGGCCATCTGCCCCACGGCATGCAGTCGACCGGTCTGGCGCAGCTGGCGCTCAAGCACATCCGCACGCTGGTCGGCCTGACGCCGCAGGCCTTCGGCCACAGCCGCGCGTTTGAGCGCCTTGAGTACAGGAACGAGCCGGTTGATCTCAGTGACGCTGAACCACTCGATGCGATGTGAGGTATCGACAGGGAGGGAGCCGGCGGGAGCCACGGCGAGGACAGGCGTCTCGAACTGCTGGGGAAGTCCCTCAGTGACATCGTCAATGCGCGCGGGGACCTGTGGGCCGCCGGCAATGACCACATCCCATCCGGCGGCGACCGAGGACAACGCCCGCCACGATGACACGCGAGTCAGGTGCACGGGAATGCCGGCGTGGGCGAGTAATGCCGCCAACGCCTCCGCATCGGGTGCGACACCGACAAACAACACGACCAGTTCGTCAGCCAAGGCTCCGCCTTCGTCCGTGAACAGTCCCCGCCGAATCAGACGCTGGGAAGCCCGTCCGTCGACTCGTCGTCGCCGCGTGCCGCCTGATTTGGTGGCAAGAGCCTATCACGCCTGCTACGGCCACAACGTGCGGATCCCGGTCACGATTTCGTCAACAGTGGCCTCGTAGGCGAAGCGAATGCGCACGCGACCATCCGGATCGAGCGCATACAACGTGGTCGAGTGATTGACCACGTATTGACCCGCAGACTCCGGTGTCTGCACGATTTCGTACGTCGCGCCGAATTGCTCCACGACGCGATCGATGTCCGCTTTCGCGCCAGTCACGCCGACGGCATCTAGGTCGAAGAACCCGAGGTCCGCGGCAAGCACCTCCGGCGTATCCCGGACCGGATCGACCGAGACATACACGACTTTCACCCGTGAGCGGTCCGGCCCCAGCCGCCGCGACACCGACGACAACTTCGACAGGGTCGTCGGGCACACGTCGGGGCAATGGGAATAACCAAAAAACACGAGCACGACCTTTCCGCGCAGCGATGACAACGTGAAGGGCTGGCCGTGGTGGTCTGTGAGCGTGAAATCCTGCGAGGCCGGCAGTGGCGCCGCTGCCTGACAGGCGGTCGCGGCCATGGTGAGGCTCACGAGCGCTGCCAGGCCGCTGACGATTGACAGGTACCGACGCATCAGTGTTCACCCGGCGCGCGCACGGCGGCCTTGACCGGAATCCTGGTGCCGTCATCAAACTCGAGCGTCAGGGTCACCGATTGCCCGGCCGTCAGCGGTGCCTTGAGGCCAAACAGCATCAGGTGAAAACTGCCCGGCCGCAGTTCCACGCTGCCGCGAGCGGGCACCTCGATCTTCTTGACCGGGGACATGCG
>CBINOO010000183.1:0-4443 GCA_966252305.1 uncultured Acidimicrobiia bacterium | reverse complement strand
ATGGAGTGAAGGCCCCGGGGTATCGTCTGCCAGCCGGCACACGTGTGGGCCCGGTGCGCCTGCAGGTGAGCGACCTGGCCCGGTCCCTCGAGTACTACGAATCAGTACTCGGGCTGCAGCGTCTTGCGCCCGACAGCGCGGATGCCACGCTGGGGGCCCAGGACGAGACGCCGCTGGTGCACCTGGTGGAGAAGCGTGGCGTTCGCCCAGTGCCGGCGCAGGGCGCCTTTGGCCTGTATCACTTTGCCATTCTGCTCCCCGAGCGTGCGGCGCTCGCGCGCTTCCTCTCCCATCTGGTGCAGACGGGCATTCGTCCGGGCATGGCCGACCACCTCGTCAGTGAAGCGTTGTACCTCAATGATCCGGATGGCCTTGGCATTGAGGTGTATGCCGATCGCCCCCGATCAGCGTGGCGCGTCCGTGGGCGAGAACTCCAGATGGTCAGTGATCCCATTGACGTGCGCGGCTTGCTGACGGCAGCGGGCCAGGTGTCCTGGGCCGGTATGCCGTCCGGTACCACAATGGGACACATCCACCTGCACGTCGGAGACCTGCACGAGGCAGAGGCCTTCTACCACCAGCGTCTCGGATTCGACAAGATCGTCTGGTCCTACCCAGGCGCGCTGTTCCTTTCGGCCGGTGGCTACCACCACCACCTCGGACTCAACACCTGGTCGCCCGGTCCGTCAGCGAGCGACGATGAAGCGCGCTTGCTTGAGTGGAGTCTCGCGCTGCCGACTCAGGCCGACGCCTCGGCTCTGCTCGGCGCTCTCGGACAGACCTCGCCGACCATCAGCGATCCCTGGGGCACGCAGGTGCGGGTGGGGCAGGTCGTGCAGGTTTAACGATCATTTAGTACTTCTTGCTAACTAAATACCGTAGGCTGTCGTCTGACCGTTCGGGCAGAACGAGGAGGAGACATGCCGCGAGAGGGAATGGGCGACATCGAGCACTTCGTGCTCGTCGCGCTGCTGCGACTGGGTGGCGAAAGTTACGGGGTGCCGATTCTCGACGAGATTGCGTCGAGGACCGAGCGCAACGTGTCGCGCCCGGCCGTGTACATCGCGCTTCGTCGCCTTGAAGCGAAGGGCTTCGTGGCCTCGCGCCTGGGTGAGGCGACCGCCGAACGGGGCGGACGCGCAAAACGCTATTTCAAGTTGACGAAGCTCGGGGCGCGCCAGATGGAGCAGACGCGGCTGGCCTTTGAGCGCATGTGGGCGGATGTCACGCCACTCACACGGAAGGCCTCGCGGTGAGCGCGCCGCCGCGACTGCCAGTGCGCTGGCTCGAGCGCTGCCTGCATCCCGACGAACGGCAGGAGCTCATCGGTGATCTCTCCGAGCAGTTTCAGGCCCGTGTGCAGTCACACGGGGCGCACTCGGCACGGCGATGGTTCTGGCGGCAGACGATCGTCCTGCTGTGGGGGTTTGCCCTGCGACGCCGTGATGTCATCTCACACGACCACGAACGCACGCGGGGCCGCTGGCTGCTCCAGAACGCCGCCAGCGACTGGCGGTACGCCTGGCGGTCCCTTGTCTCGGCGCGTGGCGCATCCCTGGTCGCATTGCTGACGCTGACACTCAGTCTTGGCTTGTCGACGGCGGTGTTCTCCATCGCCAACGGCCTGCTGCTGCGTCCGTTGCCCTATCCGGATGCCGATCGGCTCGTGCGGCTCGCGGAAGCGCAGGTGGCGCGCGGTCCGCAAGCCACATCGCAGGGCGCGGTGCTGCCCGAGTCAGGCGGCACGTTGACCGACATGGCTGCTGGACAGTTCATCCAATGGGCGAAGACGCTCCAGCACGTGACGCCGTACACCACCGGGGGACGTGTCCTGGCCCTGCCGGCAGGCGCGGAGCAGCGGGCGTATGCGCAGGTCGGCACCGGTTTCTTTGACCTTGTTGGTGGCGTGCCACGACGTGGACGCCTGTTCATCGAGGCCGACGGCCGCCGCGAGGCCACACCATCAATCGTGCTCAGCGAGCGGTTGTGGCGCGACCACTTCCAGTCGCGCGACGACGTGGTGGGGGCGCTGGTGATGGTCGACCAGACTCCGCATCAGGTGCTTGGGGTGGTCGCCGGCGACATCCGGTTTCCTGAGCCCGGCATCGACTTCTGGATTGCCGGGCAGTGGCGGTGGCCCACGCCCGGGGTACGCCGCAGCCTCTCGACCAGCATGGCCGTCGTCGCGCGCCTTGCTCCCGGGCAGACCGTTGAAGCCGCACAAGCGGAGGCCAGGCAGATTGGCGTGGGTATCGCCGCGTCCGACCCGGCGTTTGCCGAGGGAGGGGACGTCGCGGTGCCGGAGTTTCGCGTACGTTCGCTCCAGGAGGATCTCGTCCATCCCGTCAGGCCGGCGCTGATGGCGCTGTCGGCCGGCATGGCCCTCGTCCTGCTCGTCGCGGCGGCCAATCTCGTCAACGTGTTGCTTGCGCGCAGCACCGCTCGACAGCGCGAGATGGCCGTCCGTCTCACCCTTGGCGCTGGTCGTTGGCGAATTGTGCGGCCACTGCTGTTCGAGCAACTGCTCCTGGCGGGGCTGGGCGCGGTGACGGGCATCGCGCTGGCGTGGGTGCTGCTGCGTGTCACGCCACTGCTGGCGCCAGAGACGCTCGCGCAGCTCGTGGATGTGCGTTTCGACGCATGGTCGCTGCTGTTCGTTGCGACCATGGCGCTCACACTTGGAGTGGTCGTCGGCCTGCTTCCGGCGTGGCAGTTGCCGGCCGCCAATCTTCGCGACCTCTCGACGGCCGGGCGGGCCATTGTCGGCACCCGCGCGGTGTCGGCTGAATCCGTCCGCCGGGGGCTGGTGGTCGTGCAGGTCGCGCTGGCTGTCGTGTTGCTGGTGGGCGCAGCGCTGCTCGGGCGCACCATGTGGGCGCTGACGCACGTGCATCCGGGATTTGTGCCGAACAAGGTGTTGACCTTCAAGGTCGCACTGCCGGCATTGATCTTCCAGCAGCCGGAACGGCAGAGTGCGTTCTTCGATGACGTGCTCACGCGATTGCGGCAGCACCCCGACGTACGGGCGGCCGGCGCGACCTCGACGTTGCCCCTCGGCCTCGTGGGTTTGTCCGGGTCGTTCTACATCGAAGGGACGCCGCGACCGACGACCGCCGCCGAGTGGCCCCGTGCCAACAAGGTGTCGATCACGCCGGGATACCTCGAGGCTGTCGGCACACGCGTCGTTCGCGGCAGGGGTTTGACCGAGCAGGACTCGGCAAGCGCTGAACCCGTGGTCCTCGTCGACGAGGCGCTCGCTCGTCAGTACTTCAACGGCAGGGAGGCCATCGGGCAGCGGATCGAGTACTTCCGCGAGTTCCGTCGCATCGTCGGCGTCACCGAGTCGATCAAGCAGCGGGATGTCACCGCGGATGCCGAGCCGGTCATCTACATCCCCGCGACGCAATTGCCCGCGGTGGCTGCGTTTAATGCGTTGACCGGCGGGGTCGCCGTCCGCACCACGGGCAACCCTCGTGGCCTGCAGGCGTTTGTCCGGACCGTGGTGAGCGAGGTTGATCCCACCATTCCGGTACATGCCATGGCGCCGCTGTCCGAGCGGCTCGGCGACACGTTTGCAACGCCGCGGTTCTACGCGTATGCGCTCGGGCTGTTTGCGTCGCTCGCGCTGGTCGTCGCCGTGCTCGGCGTGTACGGCGTGCTCGCGTATGCCGTCGAACGGCGGCAGGTGGAGTTCGGCGTCCGGCGGGCGCTGGGCGGCGACGAGCGGCACATCCTGGGTCTTGTGCTGCGACAGGCGTCAGTCCTCGTCGTGCTCGGCATCGCGGCCGGCGTGACCATCGCGGCCTTGGGTGCCGGACTGTTACGGACGCTGTTGTTTGGCGTGACTGAGAGTGACATCCCGACATACGCGGCTGCCGCGTTCGGTCTCTGGCTGGTTGGCTTGGCGGCGGCGTGGCTGCCCGCATGGCGTGCCATGCGTGTGGATCCCGCCCGCGTCCTGCGGGCGGAATGAGGAGGAGCAATGATGCGGATGAAGATGGTGTGGTCCCTGGTGACGGTGGCAGTCGTGTCGGCGGCGCCCCTGGCGCAGTCTCGCGCCGATTTCTCCGGGACATGGGAGTTTGATGCGGCGCGCACCGCTCGCGAGGCCGGAGCGAAGCCGGGCGGTGGGCGGGGTGGCGGATCGATGGGACTGAGCGGCGGCAACGGCCTCGCGCCTGCCGCGCCGGCTCCAACTGTCGTGCGGATCAGTCAGACGGCCGCCGCGCTGACGGTGGAACGTGTCTCGGGGCAGGTGCCCGAGAAGGTGGTCCACACGTTCGATGGCGCCAGGAGTGTGAGCGTGAATGGGCAGTCGACGCTGACGCTGACGTCACGTTGGGACGGCGCGCGGCTGATCTCTGAAGGTACCAGCGAGACCAGGCTGCGCGATGGATCCGGTTCGGTGACGCTGCTCGAGCTGGCTCAGGCATTCCAGAAGGC
>CBINOO010000182.1:0-4473 GCA_966252305.1 uncultured Acidimicrobiia bacterium | reverse complement strand
CCCCAAGGTCATCGTCTGCGGCGAGAAACGCACGGCCGTGGAGGGGACGGATGCCAAGCATGTCGAAGAAGCCGGCGTCCACGACACCGGTATCCACGCGGTCCGGCTCCCCCTGATTGAGCAGCGTGAACGACATGCTGTGGTACTCGACCAGGTCGTGCACAGACGACGCGCGCTGGCGGTAGCCGTTCAGCTCGGGAATCGAGACACCAACGTTGGGGAAGCGGCTCGCCTTCGCCTGATGCTGCACCAGCACCAGCGAATCGCCATCAGTAAACGGCAGCGGCTTGAGCAGCACGCCATTGAGCACTGAGAACATCGCCGTGTTCGCCCCAATCCCGAGCGACAGGATCAGGATCGCGGCGGTCGTGTACCCGGGCGAACGACGCAACGTGCGTACGCCAAACCGGATGTCCTGACGAAGCATCTCGAAGAACGTCATTCCTCGCACGTCGTGTACCTCCTCGCGTACCTGTGTCGCGCCGCCGAAGCGACGTCTCGCTTCACGCTGCGCTTCGTCTGGCGACAGTCCGGCCTCACCTCGCGCCTTGGCTTCCATCTCGAGGTGGAACGCAATCTCCCTCGCGATCTCATCGTCCACCCGGCCCGGCCGCAGGAGCGACCGCACACGTTGCCAGAGTCCGCGGAGCGACACCTACGACATCGACATCACGCGCGCGACGGCGGCGGTGATGCGCTCCCAGTTGGCGGCTTCGGTCTGGAGTTGTTTCTGGCCCGTACGGGTCAGGCGATAGAACTTGGCTTGCCGGTTCGTGTCGGACACGCCCCAGTCGGCGGCGATCCAACCCTGCAGTTCAAGACGATGCAGTGCCGGATACAACGACCCCTGGTTCACCTGCAGCACGTCTTCGGACACCTGCTGGATGCGCTGGGCGATCGCCCAGCCGTGCTGGGGGCCCAGGGCAAGAGTGCGCAGGATCAACATGTCGAGGGTGCCCTGCAATAGATCGGTACGGGAGGAGCGCGCCATGATGGTTCGTGTAGACGTTCGACACGAGGATTTGGTTCTCGTGTCGACATTCGACACGTGTGTGCCGACCTGGCGGGCCGGGTGGACCTGGCGGTTCGCGCGTCGTAGTGGTATAGTTTCTATACCTAATGACCTTCGAGTTTGATCCGCGCAAGTCGTCGGCAAACCTGGAGAAACACGGCATTGATTTCGTCGCGGCGCAGATGATCTGGAAGGACCCGAATCGTCTTGAGGTGCCTGCGAGATCCAGCGACGAACCGCGGACGCAGGTCATTGGAAGGATCGGAGACGCCATCTGGTCGGCGTTTGTCACCGACAGGCAGGAGCGGATCCGAATCATTTCAGTCAGGAGGGCACGTGACGAAGAAAAAGCCGCTTACCTCGACGAGTAGACAAGTTGCCGCAGCCGACCTCGATGCGATGCACGACGAGGGCGTGGGTCTGTCTGATGTCATGGACCACACAAAGGCCTCACGGCCCGGCAGGATGCTGCAGCGTGTGAACGTCGACTTCCCGGTCGACCTGCTTCGAGAGATCGACCAGGAAGCCCGTCGTCTTGGCGTTACCCGGCAGGCGTTTATCAAGGTCAGACTTGCGGACGCGCTGGTCAAATTGAGCTGATGGTGACGACATGGCAGGACGATGTTCGGGAGCGATTGCAGGCGCCGCGACCCGGTCGGGAAGCGCAGCTGCGACTGTGCCCGCGGCCGCGGCTTCGGTCGTGGGATCCGGGCCTGACGCCCGAGGGTGCGCGACAGGCCGGCGCCCTCATCCTGCTGTATCCCGGCCCTGAGGGACCGACTCTCGTCCTCACAGAGCGGCGTTCCGACCTTCCGCATCATCCTGGACAGATCAGCCTGCCGGGCGGCGGGGTCGATGCCGGCGAGACGCCGCAACAGGCCGCACTTCGGGAAGCCCATGAAGAGGTGGGCGTCGATCCGGCTTCGGTCGAGGTCGTCGGTACCCTTTCGACCTTGTGGGTCGTCATGAGTGGGTTCGTGGTCCACCCGGTGGTCGGCCTGGCGCAGGAGCGGCCGGTCTTCACGCCGTCACCACGCGAAGTAGCGTCGGTGCTCGAGGTGCCGCTGGCCCGGCTCTATGGGCACGGCGGTGTCGGCTGGGCTCGCCGGCATCGTGACGGGCTTACGATCCTGTGTCCTTACTTCGTGATTGATGGTCCACCCGTCTGGGGCGCCACGGCGATGATGCTCGGCGAACTATGCGCCGTGCTCAATCCAGACTTCGACATGCCGGCGGAGCCGACTCCGGACATGCACGAGGGGCTATTGCTGCTGGGATAGGCCGGCTACCTCACCGTGATGACGACCACGCCTCTCTCGTCGCGAACGAGTGGGGTGCCCGCGGCCCTTGGAGCTGTCGAGAACAGCAGTGTTTCTATCGGCGGGAGGTTCTCAACGGCGAACCTCGAGATCACGACACCGTCACTTCGCGTCTCGACCCCCAGCGCGGTCTTGGGCAGCGCCATCAGTTCAACCGGACAGGACGAGGAGGGCGACGTGACAAAGCCTGGCACGACTCCGTACCGAGTGCTGCTGTGTACTTCGATCGTAGTCGGCACAGCCTGCACGAGTGTGACGATGAGCTGGTTGGAGGAGGGTGCCACGGCGCAACGAGCGCCGTATCCAGGCGCGAGCACCAGAAGCGACTCGCCCGACGATACGGAACCGGCCTTCCCCTGAAACACTCCGGGACGCGACTGGGTGAGTGCACCGGCATGCTGAGTGCGAACCACGGCATCCGCGATCGGCTGTCCTGCCGTGTCCTGCACCAACACCTCAAGCGAGTACGACTCAAGACGGATCGATGTCCCGACCGATCGGTTGGCTTCGACCTTGACTTCCCTTGGTGGCGAGGTGAGGACGGACTTGTCAGGCAGGTCCTGCTGTGCCCGGAGAACGTAGGTGCCTGCTGCGAGACCCGCGATCTCAAGCCGATGGTCGGATGGCGGTCGCAGGATGTAGCCCGACTGACGCACGCCGGAGCCATCCTCACGGATCTGCTGGAAAGTCATGGTGACGGGCGATACCTGGTTCCACCCCTCGACCGACACCGTCAACGTGCCGCCCTCGAAGGACCAGTCGAGGTAGTTCAAGCCTTCAACGACAGTGACCGTTTTGGTTTCTGCTGTGAGAGCGAGATCGCCGGTGCTCAGACGAGCGACGTACGTTCCAGGTGCGGGCAGCCAGGCGGAGTATCCGCCGGCGCCGAGAATGGTTGCTGCGACGCCCGTGGCCGGCGGCGCGTCGGGTTCTGTGAACCGAATCGCCAGGCCCTGCTTGTCGTACGGCCGTCCGTTGAGCAGCACGGTTCCAGAAATTGCCACGGCAGGCAGGGACACGCTCAGGGAGGATTCCACCTGAGATTCGACAGAGACGGCTCGCGTGACCACGAAGCCGGCCTGTGAACCCGAGGCCCGGACTTCATAGTCGCCGGGCGCCAGGCCACCCACAACGTGTTCACAGTCGGCGCCGAGTTGGCGTCGAGTCAGTCGTGATCTTGATGTCATGCCGGTCGACGTCTTGCCGAGTTTCAACACGTCGAGCGTTCCTGCATGACCACAGAGTTCCGCGGCAAGCTGTATTCGCACTTGCCCGACGTCTGCACGTGCGAACACGACAGCAGCGGAGCGCTCGGCCTCGACGACGGTCTTGAGCGGTTGGCCAGCGATCCCGCCCTCATAGAGGGGGATGACGGTCACCTCAGCTGCAGGTACGCCGCTGCGAATGAGGCGACTGTCGGCAGAGAACGAATACTCAACTGCTTCTTGTGACCCGGCAGGGCCGATGCGGACCGCGACCGGCATGACAGCCGCAGGCTTGACAGCGATCAATAACTCTCCTCCTGGCGCGTGAGTCGGAAGGCGCCATGCGCGATCTGCCGGCAACGACGCGGCCCACAGTGTGACTGGCGATGCGCCTGACCGGTAAAACCGAAGGAATCTGTCGGGATGGTCCGCGACGCTCAGTCGAGGCGACCCGCCCCATGGTCTCGCTGCCAAGACTCGAGGCGATGACCCGACAGGCCAGTCCAGCCATTCAACTCGCGTCCAGCTTTCATCATCAATGCCGGAGCGCAATGTCGACGGTGACAACGGAAGCCTGCCCTCCTGGCAGACCGAGGCGACGTCGACGTCAATCGGTTCTACGCCAGCGAAGTCGCAGGACAGTTGTGCGGACACAATGCAGGCGACCGGCATTACGTCGCCGGACCGGGGCAGCGACGCCGCCGGCGAGGACAGTCGGCACTCCCCAGGTCCTGGAGGCACTGGGACCTGGACCACACGGGCCTGTTCGGCACTTGTGAGCAGGGGCGTTGAGACATGTGCCAAGAGCAGGCAGCAGTACGCTGCCCCAATGAATAACGTCCCTGGCGATCGCCTCGCGGTGTGAGTCATAGGAGGTGGATGGCACCCGCAACAATAGCCGTAGCAAGTCCCGAGACAGCACTCGGCAGGTACTCGA
>CBINOO010000181.1:0-4517 GCA_966252305.1 uncultured Acidimicrobiia bacterium | reverse complement strand
CGAGGATGTCGTCCACGATGCGCGTCAACGACTCGGCCGAGTCGCGCATGACGCCGAGCATTTCGCGTTGCTCGTTCGACAGCGGGGTGTCGAGCAGCAGGTCGGCATTGCCAATCACGCTGTTGAGAGGCGTGCGCACTTCGTGACTGACGTTGGCCAGAAATTCCGTCTTCGTGCGATTCGCGGCTTCCAGCCGGCCAAGCGCGTGTTCGAGATCCCGACGGCGATCCGCGGCGTCACGCACGGCCTGTTCCGCGACACGCCGCGCCGTGTCGAACTTCCGGCGGCGGTCGGCGACGGCCTTGGCCGACATCGTGATGTACAGGCACAGGATGTAGAGGAAGACGAACTTGGCAATTTCGATCGGCCAGTCGACGACGCGCCCTTCGCCGAAGGCGACCCACAGGATGAGCGAGATGTAGGCCGCCGTGGCCAGGTGCGAAAACACGAGCGCGTGCCGAAACGAAATCGCCACCTGATCGGCGGCGCGCGCGGCAAACACGAACCACATCAGGCTCTGATCGGCGCCGGTCACGTACACGACGTACGCCATCGGGATCAGATCCAGCGCGAAGAACACATCGCCGAGGTTGATGCGCTGAATGCGATCCCAGGCGAGCGCGAGCACCGCCCACGACACGGCGGCGTAGCCCAGCAGGACAATGGCATGTTGCGCGGCAGCGGGCCAGTCGATGTGTCCCGCCACCAGCCAGTTGTGGAGGATGATGCCGACGGTGTTGAGCGCAAATCCCACGACGCGCAGCCGTGGCACGTCCTCGGTGTGAAAACGCCGCCGTCGCGAACGGCGCGCCTGCGCGGCTTCCGCCGGATCGAGATAGACGGTGGCGTCGTTCACCCCAGCGCCTCGGTCAGTCGTTTGAGTCCTTCAGCCAGCGGTGCGGTCGCGCCCGCGAGGCTGATGCGGAAGTGCTGCGGCGCATCGAAGTACCGTCCGGCGGCCACGGCCACGCCGTGCCGCTCCGCCACGCCTCGCACAAAGCTCTCGGTATCGTCGACCCCGAGCAGTTTCGGGAACATCACGGTGGCCGACGGGGGGGTGGCCAGCGAGAGACGGGGCTGCGCGGCGGCGAATCCACGCGCGAGTTCGAGGTTGGCCGACACGATCACCCGCGTCCGCTCGCGCAGACGGTCCATCTGTGAAAACGCAAAGGCCCCAAGCCGATCGGAGACGGCGCTGCCGACGGCTTCGACGAGATCGCGAACGCGCCAGAGCCGATGCACCAGCGTGGGCGGCGCGATGGCCCATCCGCACCGCAGACCGTTCAGGCCATACGACTTCGTCAGACTGCTGGTGACGATCACCGGACCGCCCAGCCGCGTGGCTGACGCGACCTGGCCCGACGGCGGTGCGGCGAGATTCACGGCGTCCAGGTACACCTCGTCCACCAGCAGAAACGCGCCCGCCGATTCCGCAAGTGACGCGAGTTCCTGCAGCGCCTCCTGGTCCAGGCAGACACCTGACGGATTGTGCGGGGTTGTGACGATGATGAGCCGCGTGCGTAGCGAGAGTTTGCGACGCAGGTCGTCGAAGTCGATCCCGAAGCGTCGTGAAAACGGGCGGCCGAACCGGATGACCCTCGCGCCGAGCAGTGTGCACGCGCCCGCGAGCGGATCGTAGCCGGGCTGTTCGATCAGCACCTCGTCGCCCGGCCCGACCAGTGCCGCTATCGTGAGGAAGTTCGCGCCTGAGCATCCTGTGGCCGTGACCACGCGGTCGGCCGGGACGCCGGCGTGCGCGGCAATGGCCTCGCGCAGCGGGGCGTAGCCGTTGTCGTTGGGGGCGGTCAGCTGCAAGGCCTCGGTGACGCCGGGCAGGTCGTCAAGGGTGCAGGAGATCAGGTTGCTGCCGGCAAGGTCGATGGCGGCCGGCGTCCGGGTCTTGGCCCAGAGCATGTAGGGGGCCAGTGTCTCAGTCAGCATGGGGAGCCGCGACAGTCACGAACCGATTCTACAGGTGATAGGGTTGTGGTGTGGCGCGTGGATGGGAGAGCAAGTCGGTGGAGGCGCAGCAGGATGAGCGCAGCGTGGCGTCGGCCCCCAGACGCGCATGGACTCCGGACGAGCAGCAGCGTGAACTACAGCGGCAACGTGTGCGGCTCGAACTCCAGGGCGCCCTGGCCGCGCTGGCGGCGGCCACACATCCAGTGAGGCGTCAGGCACTTGAAGCCGCCGTCGCCGGGTTGCGCGCCCAACTGACGGCACTTGAGACTCCGGCGGGAGAGACGAAGGCATGACAGGCACAGGCGTGATGAGACGATGGGTGTCGCCGCTGCTGCTGGTGATGGCGGCGGGGTGCTCGGTGCGCGACGCCGCCTGCGGGCGGAAGCCCGAGGCGCCGGTGGTCATGTCCGAACAGCAGGAAGCGGCCCTGCGCGGCGAAGAAGCGCCGCTTGTGCAGATTGCAATCCTGGGAGACAGCATCACGGCCGGGTACGGGCTGCTGCAGAGCGAGGCATTTCCGGCGCTGCTGGCGAAGGAGTTCGAAACCGACGGCTACACGCAGGTGGAGATCGTCAGCGCCGGCGTGAGCGGTGATACCACGGCCGGCGGACTTTCGCGGCTCGACTGGGTGCTGGAGCCCCGCGTCGGCATCCTCGTCGTTGCGCTTGGCGGCAACGATGCGCTGCGGGGCACGCCGCCCAGCGCCACCCGCGAGAACCTCTCCAAGATCGTCTCCACCGCCAAGGCGCGTGGAGTGATGGTGCTGCTGGTCGGTATGGAGGCGCCGCCCAATCTCGGTGACGACTATCGCTCCGCCTTCCGGGCCGTGTTCCCGCAGGTTGCCCAGGAGTACGACGTGCCGCTCGTGCCGTTCCTGCTCGAGGGTGTGGCGGGCCTTCCGCACCTCAACCAACCCGATGGCATTCATCCAACGGCAGAGGGACAACAGATCATCGCGGCGCTGTTGTATCCGCGCCTGCAGCCGATGGTCGACGACCTGCTGAGCCGGTAACACTTCGTGATTCGCCTTGATAACGTCTCCCGCACGGTGACGAGCGGCGCAGGCCCGCTCACGATCCTCCACCCGACCTCGCTCACGATCGATGCCGGACGCACGGTGGCCATCACCGGGCCGTCCGGCAGCGGCAAGTCCACGCTGCTGGGACTGCTGGCCGGACTCGACGCTCCCACCACCGGCAGCGTGGTCATTGACGGTGTGAACATCTCGGCGCTTGGCGAAGAAGCGCTCGCGCGGCTCCGGGGCGAAAAAATCGGCATCGTCTTTCAGTTCTTTCATCTCATTCCGTCGCTGACGGCCCTTGAGAACGTACTCGTTCCGCTGGAACTGGCCGGTGTGGCTGATGCGCGCGCTCGCGCCAAGGCGCTGCTCGATGAGGTCGGATTGTCGCAGCGAGGCCATCACTATCCGTCGCAGCTGTCAGGGGGCGAACAACAACGCGTGGCGATCGCCCGCGCGCTCGCCAACGATCCGGCGATCCTGCTGGCCGACGAACCAACCGGCAATCTCGACTCGACGACGGGGCGGCAGGTCATCGACCTGCTGTTCTCGGTGAACCGTCGGCAGGGCCGCACGCTCGTGCTCGTGACTCACGATCGTGATCTCGCGGCCATGGCCGACGAAGTGATCGCGATGAAGGATGGGCGGGTGCAGGGAGCGGCAGGTAGCGGCGGGTAGACATGAGCTTTGTCCTGAAGATGGCGTGGCGGGAAATTCGGGCGTCGTGGACGCAGCTGGTGTTCTTTTTCCTGTGCGTTGCCGTCGGCGTGGCTGCGATCGTGGCCGTGCGCAGTGTGATCCAGGAAGTCCGTACGACGCTGACGGGCGAGGCGCGGGCGCTGGTGGGCGCGGACCTGGTCCTGCAGTCAGGCCGCGCGTGGTCCGAGGACGTGCTACGTCGCATGGACGAGATGCTCGAGGACGAGGGCCTCGCGGTGCAGCGCGACGTGATCGAAACCGCCACGATGGCCGCAGTGCCCGAGGGGCGCGCCACGCTGGTCGAGCTGCGGGGCGTGCCCGCGGGGTTTCCTCTTTACGGCACATTCGATCTGGGCAGCGGCCAGCCGTACGACCACTCGCTGTTGCGCGACCGGGGACTCGTCGTGCAGCCCGAACTGCTCGTGCAACTGGGCATCAACGTCGGCGACACGCTGCTGCTGGCAGGCCAACCCTTCACCGTGCGGGATACGGTGACCAGAGACCGCGTCCAGGGCAGAGGGGGTTTTGCATTCGGCCCGCGCGTGTATCTCGACATCGCCGACCTGCGCGCGACGACGATTCTGCAGTTCGGCAGCCGCGCCACCTATCAACGCTACCTGCGTGTTCCCGATGAGGTGTTGGAGCGGACAGGACAACGCCTGCGCCGCGAATTTCGCCGCGATTCGATCTCCGTGCGGACGTGGCGATCGCTGGAAGATCGTCTCGGGCGCAACCTGACGCTCGCCGAGAATTACCTGAGCCTGGTGGGCTTCGCGATGGTGGTGCTGGGCGGCATCGGTGTCTGGAGCGTCACGCGCGTCTTCATTCAGCAGAAGAT
>CBINOO010000180.1:0-4724 GCA_966252305.1 uncultured Acidimicrobiia bacterium | reverse complement strand
GTAGTAGTCGAAGTAGTCGTCCCGCGTCTCGAACACGCGCCAGTAGTACGGGTATTCGCTCGGCTGGTAGGAGTCTTTGCCGAACAGGATGCGTGAGCTGTACTTCACCAGGAAGTCGTGGGCAAACCGCGGCTGACGCCCCAGCTCATACAGCACCGCCCCCATCTCCGCATACACGTTCGGATTGGCGTCGAACAACCGCCCAAGCCGGGCCAGGTCGTTGCCGTGCCACGCCAGATGCGCCGCCACGAACTTTGTCTTCGGGTGGCGGGCAAACAGGCGATCGCGTTCAGCCATCAACGTCTCAAATGCCGGGAACCGATCGGATGGATAGGCCCGGTTCGGAAACAACGCCAGTTCCAGCCACCGCTCATTGGTCGCGTCGAGCGGCTCGAAGAACTCAGGCGGGTCTGCTGTGTGAATGAACACCGGCAGGTTGAGGCGCGCACACGCGTCCCAGAACGGCGCGAGCTCGGGGTCGTCAATCGTCAAACGCGAACCATCGGGTTTGCGCGTGCGGAGGCCAAACCCCTTGTCGATCTCCCCGACACCGACCGCGCCGGCCTTCACGGCCGCCTCCAGCTGGGCGATCGCGCGCTCGGCCCATCCCGGCCCGACACCGTTGAGACTCACGCCGGTGAAAAACGCCACGCGATTCGCGTACGGCGACGCCTTCGCCGTGGCAACCAGCTGGCTCAGCCGCTCACCGGAGACGTTCTCGGCCGTCACCATCATGCCGACATTCAGCGCGTCGAGCTCCGCGAACATCGTCTTCAGGCCTTCCTGGCTGGCGACACGGCTGCCGGGGTGCCCATGAAAGTCGATGGCGGGATACTTGGCGCGCGGCACCGGATGCGCCGGGACGACCAGCGTCGACTCGGGGCGGTAATCAACGATGGACGGCGCGGGAATCGAAGGAGCCTGACAGCTGCCCGGACGCACGAGCGTCATGCCTGCGGGGCACGGTTCACCGGGTTTGACTTGCGCTGAGGCGCCACCACCGCGTCCCTGCCCCGCCACTGCGGCTGCCGCCGAAAGCGCCAGCGCCACGCCCATGACCAGATGAGATTTTGATGAAGCCATAGGCCATCTTACGCCCGGTGAAGCGGGACGGTGTCAAACGGTATAGTGGACAGACGATCGTGCAACCGCCTCAAGACCCCTTCATCGTCGAGATCATTCGGCCGCAGACGCCGGAGCTGACGGTCGTTGACGTCATGGTGGGTTCGTTCGGCATTGCCGGCCTGCTGGCCGTCATCGCACTCCCGCTGGGTGCGCTGGCGGGATGGTGGCTGATTCGCCGATCACGGCGCCGGGGCCTGAGCAACGACGTTCCGAGTATTCAGTAGCGAAAGCCATGCCCGTGGGGGGGCGGAAGCCCCACCCCACATTCCCAAATCAGTCGATCGGTCGCGATGCCAGTTGGACCAGCGTGCGCACGGCCACACCGGTCGCGCCCTTGGCCTGATAGGCGCGTCGTTCTTCGGCCCACGCCGTGCCGGCAATGTCGAGATGCGCCCAGGGCCGCCCGTCCTTCACGAACTCGCGCAGGAACACCGCCGCGGTGATGGCGCCCGCCCAGCGCCCGGCCGAGTTGATGATGTCCGCAATCTCGCTGCGGATCATCTCCCGGTATTCGTCGTAGAGCGGCAGCGGCCAGAGGCGATCGCCGGCATCCTGGCCAGCGGCTTTCACGGTCTCGAGCCAGCTGTCGGGCGCGGCAAACAAGCCGGACGCCGTGCGTCCGAGCGCGACCATGCAGGCGCCGGTCAGCGTGGCGATATCCACCAGATGCGTGGCGCCCAGATGCTGCGCGTACCAGAGGGCGTCACCCAAAATGAGGCGTCCCTCGGCATCGGTGTTGATGACCTCAACCGTGGTGCCGCTTGCGCCCGTGAGCACATCACCAGGACGAGTGGCCTTGCCGCCCACCATGTTCTCGGTCATCGGGATGACGCCGATGACCCGGCGCGGCACCTTCAGCAGCGCGAGCGCCCGCATGGCCGCCGCGACCGCCGCACCGCCGGCCATGTCGTCCTTCATCCGCTCCATGCCGTCAGCGGGCTTGATCGAGACGCCGCCGGTATCAAACGTGACACCTTTGCCGATGAAGCCGAGCACGGGCGTGTCGGGCGCACCCGGCGGGTCGTGGCGAATCACCACAAGCCGCGGCGGCTCGGCGCTACCCTGGGCAACGCCCAGCAGCAAGCCCATCTTCAATTCGCGGATGCGGGTTTCGTCGAGCACATCCACGGCAAGCCCAACCTCGGTCGCCATGGCTGCCACGCGGTTCGCAAACTCGCTTGGGGTCAACACGTTGGCCGGCTCGTTGGCCAGCGCACGCGCCTGGTTGGCCGACTCACCCACCGTGCGGCCCCGAAACACGGCCGCGTCGAGCGCCGCCTGTTCGACGCCGGGCGCGATGATCACAATGCGTCGCGGAAACTCACCCGCGTCGCGGTCGCTCTTGTACGTGCCCGAATCAAACTCCGCCGCGCACATGCCGTCGGCGCCGATCTGCGCCGCGTGCATCGGGTTCAACCCCGCACGGACGACGAGCGCGGCCGCTCGCATGGACCTGAGGCGCGCCGTGTAACTGCAGGCAGCGGCCACCCGTCGCAGGCGTTCAGCGTCCGCATCCGCGCGACGTCCGGCGCCCACGAGGGCAACCTTCGCGGCACGGTAGGTCCCGCCGCTCACACGGGCGATGAACGTCTCGAAGAGGCGCCCCCGGAACTCCCCACTTTCACGGGCACGACCGAGGTCGCCCCCGGTGGCCTCATCAAGCCCGGGCAGGTCCTCGAGGCGGTCGTCGTCTTCGAACACCGGGACAAACAGCAGATCAACATCCACCGCGGCAGCGCTGGTCGAAGTACCGACAAACTCCGGAGTGTGATTCACCTGCCCCAACGCTGTGCCCCTTTGTTAGACTGCCTGTATACCGTGAGACCGACCATGATACCCCGGTTGTCGAGCGCCCTGGGTCTGCTGGCGCTGCTGTCGCTGTGGCTCGCGCCAGCGTCGGTCGCCGCGCGGCCGGACGACCAGGGCAAGGGCAAACCCAAGGCGCAGCTCCGCATCAATCCCACGCTGGTGTTCACGCCGGGCCGGATTGTCGCCACCGTCGAACTGACCGAAGGCGCCAACGACTATCAGGACTACTACTGCCCCACCATCGAATGGGAATGGGGCGATCAGACGCGGTCTGATTCCACCGAAGACTGCGACCCGTACGAAGCCGGCAAAAGCGAAATTCGCCGCCGATACACCGCAGACAAGAACTACCGCGAGCCCGGCGTGTACGAGGTGGTCTTCCGCATGAAACAAGGCAGCAAGACGGTGCTGTCGATGCGCCAGACGGTTCGAGCGCAGTAGCTCCTACTGCTGCAATTCGGGACGGTCGCGGAAGTGCTCGAGTGCCGCGGGATTTGCCAGCGCCTCGACGTTGATCACCGGACGGCCGTGAATCACGTTCCGCACAGCCAGTTCCACCAGCTTGCCGCTTTTGGTCCGCGGTAACTCGGGCACCTGGACGATACGCGCAGGCACATGCCGCGGTGACGCATGTGTGCGCAGGTGCCGGCTGATCCGCTCTCTCAGCGCGTCGTCGAGGTCGAGCCCCTCGCGGAGCCGCACGAAGAGCACGATACGTTCGTCGCCCTGCCACTGCTGCCCGACCGCCAGGCTCTCGATCACCTCATCAAACTGCTCGACCTGCCGGTAGATTTCAGCCGTGCCGATTCGAACGCCACCCGGATTGAGTGTCGCATCCGATCGCCCATGGATGACAAAGCCGCCATGCTGGGTGCGCGAGGCCCAATCCCCATGGCACCACACGCCTGGAAACCGTTCGAAGTAGGCTGCGCGGTACCGCGCCCCGTCTGGATCGTTCCAGAACCCGACCGGCATCGACGGGAAGGGCTTCACGCAGACCAGCTCGCCCTGCCCGGCGCCGGCACCCAGCGAGTGTCCCTCGTCATCCCAGACGTCAACGGCCATGCCGAGGCCCGCTCCCTGGATTTCCCCCCGCCACACCGGCTCAGTCGGCACGCCACCAACAAAACACGAGACGATGTCGGTGCCGCCTGAGATGGAGGCCAGGTGCACGTCGGCCTTGATGGCGTCGTACACGAAGTCAAACCCTTCAGGTGAGAGCGGAGAGCCGGTCGACGTGATTGTCCGCACACTCGACAGGTCGTGTGTGTCCGCCGGTCGCAGTCCGGCCTTGCTCACGGCATCGATGAACTTGGCGGACGTGCCAAACAGCGTCACGTCGTACGTGTCGGCCAGATCAAACAGCCGACGTCCGTCTGGATAAAAAGGCGATCCGTCGTACAGCACGAGCGTGGCCCCGGATGCGAGGCCGCTGATGAGCCAGTTCCACATCATCCAGCCGCACGTCGTGAAATAAAACATGCGGTCACCCGGCTTCACGTCCGCGTGCAGCTGATGTTCCTTCAGGTGCTGCAGGAGTGTGCCGCCATGCCCGTGGACGATGCACTTGGGCACGCCGGTGGTGCCCGACGAATACAAGACGAACAGTGGATGGTTGAAGGGCACACGCACCGGAGTCCAGGCGGCCGCAGCCCCGGACTGCCAGTGCGCTGAGAGCGGTGTCAGCCACGTCGCGACAAGCGACGGCAGCTCCTGCTCAACGGCCCTCACCTTCTCCCGGCAGTCGTGATACTTGCCGCCGTAGTGATACCCCGGCACGGCCACGAGCA
>CBINOO010000179.1:0-4956 GCA_966252305.1 uncultured Acidimicrobiia bacterium | reverse complement strand
CGGACCAGGTGTTTACCACGTCGCAGGTGGTGCACCGCACCACGGACGGCGGCGCGAACTGGGATGTGATCAGCCCCGACCTCACCCGCAACGACAAGCGTCGTCAGCAGTACTCGGGCGGCGAAGGCATCACGCGTGACAACACGGGCGTCGAGGTCTACGCGACGATCTTCGCGTTCGAGGAATCGCCAACCACACCCGGCCTCTTCTGGGCGGGCAGCGACGATGGTCTGGTGCACGTGTCGCGTGACAACGGCAAGACGTGGACGAACGTGACGCCGGCGGACTGGCCCGAGGGCACGATCAACACGATTGATCCGTCCGACCACGATCCGGGCCGCGCCTTCGTCGTGATGCATCGCTACCGCATGGGTGACTTCACGCCGTACATCTGGCGCACCGATGATTACGGCAAGTCGTGGACGCGAATTGCCGACGGCACCAACGGCATCCCGAACTGGCACTTCACCCGCGCGATTCAGGAAGACCCGAAGCAGAAGGGGCTCCTGTACGCGGGTACGGAGTTCGGCATGTATGTGTCGTTCAACGACGGCCGCACGTGGCAGAGCTTCCAGAACAACCTGCCGGTGACGCCGATCACCGACCTGCAGGTGTTCCGCAACGATCTGGTCGTGGCCACGCAGGGCCGCGGCTTCTGGATCATGGACAACCTGGCGCCGATGCAGGGCATGGCGCGTGCGGCGCAGGCCGCAACGGCAGGCACGGCTCCGGCAGCGTTGCTCTTCAAGCCGGAAGATTCATATCGCCAGGGCGGACGACTCCCGAGCATCCAGTACTGGTTCAAGGACAAGCCGACCGCGCCGGTGAAGATTGAGGTCAAGGACCGGACGGGCGCCGTGGTGTGGACGGCTGAAGGCCAGCCGGCTGATCGGCCGGCTCCTCCGCCGGCCGGCGCTGCGCCTGCGGGCCGTGGTGGCCGAGGCGGCGGTGGTGGCCGAGGCGGTGGTCGTGGCGGCCGCGGCGGATTTGGCGGCGGTGGTGGTGGCATCACGGCCTACCAGGGCCTGAACACGGCGACGTGGAACCCGCGCCTGCCGGCAATGTTCCAGGTGCCGCAAGGCATTGTGGGTTGGAGCGTCGGCGGGGGCCCTGGTCCGAAAGTGCGCCCGGGCGTCTACACGGTGACGGTGTCGTCGGGCAACTGGTCGGCAACCGAGTCGTTCAACCTGAACCCGGATCCGCGCTGGCCGCGGGCGACCGACGCGCAGTACGACGAGCAGTTCAAGATGACCGTCACGATCGGCGAGATGACCAAGCGCCTCTGGGATGAACTCGCGCGTATTCGCGACGTGAAGAGCCAGCTGCAGGCGCACATCAAGTCGGCCGGCGCAGGCAGCGCGGCAGGCAAGGCCGCGCAGGCGCTGCACGACAAACTGTTCGCCAACGAGAGCATCCTCACGCAGGTGCAGGGCTCGGGCGGGCAGGACGGCCTGAACTACCCCGGTCGGCTCGACAACCAGTGGTCGGTGCTCTACAGCAACGCCTCCGCGTCTGAGCGCTGGCCGATGAAGGGCATCACCGAGCGCTACAACGACCTGATGCCGGAAACGACCGCGCTGCTCAAGGCGATCGAGACCAACCTCACGACCGACGTGGCGGCGTACAACAAGATCGCGACCAGCGCGAAGTTGTCGCCGATCGTGGTCAAGTAGTTCGGTGCTTCGTGCCGGGTGCTGGGTGCCTCGTGCATCCAGTACCCGGCATCCAGCACAAAGCACCCAGCACTGAGCACCCAGCACTGAGCACCGCACCTATGGATTCCCTCAAAACCCAGATCCGCCACGTGCCCGACTTCCCAAAGCCGGGCATCTTGTTCTACGACATCACGACGTTGATGAAAGACCCCAAGGGGTTCAAGGACGCCGTCTCGTCCATGGCCGCGCCGTACGCGGACGTGCCCGTTGATGTCGTGGTTGGAATCGAGAGCCGCGGATTCATCTTTGGTGCCGCCGTGGCCGATCGCATCGGGGCCGGGTTCGCACCGGTACGGAAGCTGGGAAAACTTCCGTCGATTACGCGCAAGGCGAGCTACGACCTCGAATACGGGTCGGATGCGCTCGAGATTCACGAAGACGCGGTGACAAAGGGGCAGCGGGTGCTGGTAGTTGACGACCTGCTGGCCACCGGCGGCACGGCATCGGCGACCGTCGGGCTCGTTCGTGGCCTTGGCGCTGATGTTGTCGGCGTGCAGTTCCTTATCGAGTTGCTCGCCCTGGGCGGCCGCGCCCGCCTCGCGCACGAACGGGTCAATTCCGTACTGGCCTACTGAGTGCCCGGGAGGTGGTGCGCCCGACACGATTTGAACGTGTGACCCCCGCCTTAGGAGGGCGGTGCTCTATCCAGCTGAGCTACGGGCGCTCGCCAGCAACCCTACCATATTGACATCTCCCTCGCGGCCCCGTCGGACACGATGGACCCTGATACACTGTCTGACTGCAGACCGAGGCAGGAGACCAGGCATGAAGGCACAGGAACGACACAAGCTGAAGCAGAACGAGTTCGCGATTCAGGTCGCCAAGGCCACTGAGGCCCTTGGCACATACCGGACGCAGATCATCGGCGGCGTCATCACCGTCGTGGCGGTCATCGTGATTGCGAGTGTCTGGTCGTGGTGGAGCGGACGCACCGAGGCCCAGGCCAACGCCAAGCTGGCCACGGCGATGCAGATCTACGATGCCCCGATCGTTCCGGCGCCGACCGTGCCGGGAGCCACGCAGCAGGCGGGGACGTATCCCACCGAACAGGCGCGCAGCGAAGCTGCCCTCGCGGCGTTTCAGCAGGTGATTGACCAGTATGGCGGCACCGATGCCGCCGTGGCGGCGCGATACCACCACGCGGCCTCGCTGGTGAACGTCGGCAAGTACACCGAAGCGATGCAGGGGTACGAGGCGGCGATGAACTCCGCAAACGACACGTTGTTCAAGGCCACGGCGAAACTCGGCTTGGCAGAGGCGGCGGTTGCGGCGGGTCAGTTCGATCGCGGCATCACCCTGCTGCAGGAACTGGCGGCCGATCGTGACGGCATCCTGCCCATCGACGGCATCCTGATGCAGCTGGCGAACGCCTATCAGCGCGCGGGCAAGCCGGCAGACGCCCGCACGGCGTTCAAGCGTGTCGTGGACGAGTTCCCGGATTCTCTCTACGTGCCGCAGGCACGCACCGAACTCGTCAAGCTCGGCTGATCGGTGACGCGGCCTACCCGGGCCGGCGACTCACAAACTGCAGAAACGTAAACTCGGCCGTCGGCGTCAGCGCAATGCCCGAAAGGGCGCGCTGCCCGACGGCCACATTTGTTTTGTACCAGAGGCTGACGTACGGCACGTCGCGGGCGATGACGTCCTGCGCCTCACCATAGAGCCGTCGGCGTTCGCCTTCGTCCAGCGCTTCGGTGGCCGCATCGATCAGCCGGTCGACGGCGGGATTCTGGTAGTAACCGCGGTTGAAGCCGGTCGGGGGCACCTGGGCCGAGTGAAAGACACGCCGAAGCATGTCGGGATCGGTGACGCCCACCCATTGCAGCGTGTAGAGCTGGACATTTCCGCGAATCACGTCGGCAAACAGTGTGGCGAATTCGTACGAACGCAGATCAAGCGCGATGCCGACATCTCTCAGCTGTTGTTGCAGCACTGCGGCCTGCAGCCTGTAGGCCTCCGCCGTGGACGTCTTGAGCGAGAGCGTCAGGCGTGGCGCAGGGCCGTCGCCATCAGGGTCCGGATACCCTGCTTCGTCAAGCAGGGCGCGCGCCTTGTCAAGGTCGCGCTCGTAGCGGAACGCGTTCGCGTTGAAGGCCCATGACATCGGAGGCACGATGCCCACCGCGCGTTCGGCGAGTCCCTGCCGCAGGTGATCGACAATGGCGCCGGTATCGACGGCGTAGGCGATGGCCTGACGCAGCGGGAGGTTCTGGAGCACCGGGTCGCGCAGGTTGAAGCCAAGGTAGGCGAAGTCGGTGCCGGGGCCGGTCGCCACCTGCAGGTGCTCGGATCGTCGCAGCCCTGCGACAAGGTCGGGCGACAGGTCGTTCACGACGAGGTCGATCGAGCCTTTCCGCAGTTCGAGTCCACGCATGGTCTCGTCGGGAATCACGCGGAGGACCAGACCGCGGTTGTGCGGAGGTCCACCGTGGTAGCCCTCGAACGCGGAGAGGACCGTACGGTCGTCCGGGGCGAACGACTCAAAACGGTACGGACCGGAACCTATGGGCGCGCGTGCGGCTTCGGGGCCGGTGCCTTCAGGCACGATGCCCATCACCAGATTGATCGGAAAGGATGCGGACGGCTCGGTCAGCCGGAACGCCACGCGGTGTTCGTCAAGGATGTCGACCGACTGAAGCGACCGATACGCGCCTTTGCGGCCGGACACGAACTTCGGATCCAGGAACCGTCGGAACGTATAGGCGACGTCGCGCACGGTCAGCGGCCGTCCGTCGTGAAACCGCACCCCGTCGGGAATGGTCACGACATACGTCGTGGGATCCGGCCACTCCAGCGATGTCGCCAGCGCCGGCACCACGCGCAGATCGGTGTCGATCTTCAGCAGGGGATCGAAGAGGAGTTGATGGATCTTCTGCGACGCCTCATCGAGCCCCACAGCCGGATCGAAGTTCGTCGGGCTGTTGGCCATGCCGACGACGATGATGTCGTCGGGCCGCGGCTCAGGCCGGGCGCAGCCGGCGCTCAGCAGCAGCACCGCCAACAGAAATGAGCGGAAACTCGCCTCCGAGCTCATCACTCCGCCTCCCGGCGAAGCTCCGCCAGCAGATTGAGCGCGTCGAGTGGCGTGAGCGCGTCGAGATTGACCGCGCGCAGGCGTTCGAGCACCGGGTGGGCATCGGCCGGCGACTGGAACAACCCGAGCTGCGCCTGTGGGGCCGCAGGCGCGCCCGGACGCCGGTCACCACCTGGCGCGCGTTCGGCTCATAGCCGCCGGGGCCGG
>CBINOO010000178.1:0-5046 GCA_966252305.1 uncultured Acidimicrobiia bacterium | reverse complement strand
CACTCCCCGGGGCGAACTCTGGATTGAAGGGCATTCCGTGCCACAACAGCAGCGCGATGGATCGGTGCTGTGGTTCGGGTTCCTCCAGGACATCACCGAGCGGAAGGCTGCCGAGCGACAGGTGCGGATGTTGTCGCGTGCTGTCGAACAAAGCCCTGTCTCGATCGTGATCACCAACGACCAGGGGCAGATCGAATACGTGAATCCGAAGTTCACCGCCCTGACCGGTTACACACCCGACGAAGTGCTCGGTGGGTCGCCCCGCATCCTCAAGTCCGGCGCCACGCCTCCCGAGGAATATGCGCGGCTGTGGGCCACGATTCGCGGCGGTGAAACCTGGCACGGCGAGTTCCGGAATCGGAAGAAGAACGGCGAGACGTTCTCGGAGCTGGCCACGATCTCTCCCGTGACCGATGACCACGGGCGGATCACCAACTTCCTGGCCGTCAAGGAAGACATTACCGAGCGCAAGCAGCTCGAAGCGCAGATCCGGCAGTCACAGAAACTGGAAGCGATCGGTCAGCTGGCTGGAGGCGTGGCGCACGACTTCAACAACATCCTTGCGGCCATGATGATGCAGTCCGAATTGCTCACCACGGCGGACGGACTCACCGACGAGGTGAGTGAGGGGCTAACGCAGATCAAGCTCGCGACCGAACGCGCCGCGGCGCTGACGCGACAGCTGCTGCTGTTCAGCCGCAAGCAGGTGCTCCAGCCGAAGGACCTGGACCTGAACGAGGTCGTGCGGCAGCTGGCGAAAATGCTCAAGCGCCTCATACGCGAAGACGTCCACCTCGACCTGCGCCTGCAGGAGACGCCGTTGGTCACGCACGCCGATGCCGGCATGCTGGATCAGCTGCTCATGAACCTTGTCGTCAACGCGCGTGACGCGATGCCCGACGGGGGCCGGCTGACAATCGAGACGGGTGAGCGGCAGATCGACAGCGAGACCGCCCGGCTGGGCCCTGACCGGTCGGTCGGGACCGTGGTCTGGCTGCGCGTCGCCGATACGGGTTGCGGCATGACGCCCGAGGTGCTCTGTCACGTGTTCGAACCCTTCTTCACCACGAAACCGGCGGGCAAGGGCACCGGGCTTGGCCTGGCCACGGTCTTCGGCATTGTCAAGCAGCACGGAGGCTGGATTACGGTCCAGAGTGAACCCGGACGCGGCACCGCTTTCGAGGTCTTCCTTCCAGCCCGCCGCCAGATGGCCGTTCCCGCCGACGATCGCGCGGAGGAGTTGCCGCGTGGCGGTTCCGAAACCATCCTGCTCGTGGAAGATGACGATGCGCTTCGGAACGCGACCGCGGCCCTGCTGACGCGGCACGGCTACTCCGTGATCGAGGCGGGCAGTGGCCGCGAGGCCCTGCTCTTGTGGGAGGACGATGCAGGGGCGATCGATCTGGTGGTGACCGACCTGGTGATGCCCGGAGGCATCAGCGGGCAGGAACTCGCGCGGACGCTGCGCGCACAGCGGCCGAGCCTGCACGTCGTGTTCACCAGCGGCTACAGTTCCGAGCTCGCCGGCACCGAAGTGCACGTGCGCGGCGGCGACGTGTTCCTGCAGAAGCCCGCGGCGCCGTCGCGCCTGCTTACGGCTGTGCGGGACGCGATCGAGGCCGGCGCCCGAAGCGCGGGACTCTGAACCGGCTCAGCGTGCGCGCATGCCCTCCGTCACGATGCCCACGTGCGTGACGCCGGCGCCGGTGGCGACGTCAATCACACCGGCGACCTCGCCGTAGCGTAGCGTGGCGTCGCCGATGAGGAACAACGTCTTGTCCCTGCGGTCCGCGTAGACGACTCGGAGTCGCTCACTCAGCCCCGCCAATGTCACAGGCTCGGAGTTGAGGCGCACGTCGCGGTTGGCGTGAATCTCGAGCACGACATGGCCCAGGGGCACGCGCGGCGCCTCACGCTGCTGGACCTCCTGCGGGATGTCGGCATCAAGCCCCTGCTGTGTCAGCGGCAAGCTGGCCAGAAAGATCACCAGCAGCACCAGGAGCACATCAATCAGCGGAGTGACATTGAGGTCGGACGACGGTCTGAGTCGAGCCATGGGTGCCTCCCTGCATGGTGAGACACCGGGAATCGGGAAGTGGCGCTGCCCTGAACCCAGCACCATTTCAGGTTCGGCCCCTCAGGGTTTCCTGAGCGCCTCCACCGGCGAGATGCGGAGCGCCCGCCGCGTTGGGCCGAAGCAGGCGGCCAGCGCCACGATGACGAGGATCGCGATGCCCTGCGCGAGCGCCAGCCCAATCGCGAGGAGGGCCGACTGTCCGGCGGCCGCCTGTTCCTGCATTTCAAAGAAAATCGCGCCGGCCAGGGGGAGTCCAAGGGCCACGCCGATCGCGATCTGCGTGAGCGCGCGCCGAGCGACCTGCATGACGATTCGTCGCCGGTCTGCGCCGAGCGCCATGCGAATGCCGAACTCACGAGTCCGTTCGGCAATCGTGAACGACATGATCGCGTACAGCGCCGACACCGCGAGCGCGAGTAATACGACGACCAGGAGAGTGGCGCCGCCAACAATGGCCGTCATGAGATACCAGTCCCCCTCAAAGACCTGGTCGAGGGTCACGAGATCCGCGACGACCGCGGCTGCGTCGGTTTCCCGCGCAATGTCCCTGACCCGCGGCCCCAGCGCCATCGGGTCGCCGTCCGCCTCAATCGCCAGTCGCAGCTGCGGCACCGACCCGTACGCCATCGCGTGATACACGCCATCGTCTTCCGTGGGTGTCAGTGAGTGCATGCCGAGGTGTCCGACCACACCCACGATCTCGTGCCAGGGTCCGGGCGGGGCGTCACCGCCGGAGACGTACCGGAGGCGACGGCCGACGGCACTGCGTCCGCCCAACGCGCGATCGACGAACGTGGTGTTCACGATCACTGACGAGCTTCCCGGGACCAGGTCACGTCGGTCGAGGGTGCGACCCGCGAGGATCGGCGCGCCGAGGGATTCAAAGAACCCCGGTGCGACCGAGGCCGTGCGCACGCGATGCCCATCACCAAGTGCCGGTGGGGGCTCACCCTCGATCTCAACCGAGCGCATGGGGTGATCCATGCGGGGCAGCGATGTGCCGATTGCGACAGCGCGCACGCCCGGTTCACCGCGAAGGCGTTCCACGATGGCCTCCTGCGCAGCAGCGCTGCTCGTCGTCAACGACGCTGAGAGATAGCGGCGCGCCTGGATGCCGTCCATCTGCTCGTTGGCAAACGTGACCGCGACACGGTGGCCGATGCCGATCGCAAAACCTGTCGCCATTACGGCGACGGCGACGTCCGCGACGATCATCACACTGGACGACAGGCCGAAGCGCGTGCCGGACCGCTGTGACGCTGCGCGCTGGAGCCCGCGCTGGACAGAGCCGGACGTCGTGCGCAGCACCGGAATGACACCAGCAATGACTGCCGATGCGCCGGCGAGCGCGAGTGCCCGGAGCAGTGTCGCCGTAGACAGTTCAGGCGCCAGCCAGTACGGCATGGGAAAGAAGCTGAAGACGCCAAGCACTCGTGCCGGAACCACATACAACAACGCCAGACCGAGGCCCGTGGCCAGGACTGCAAGCACCAGGGACTCGGTAAACGCCTGCGTCAGCAACCTGCCGCGGCTCGCCCCGAGCGCTGTCCGGACGGCAAACTCCGACGAGCGCGTGGTCGTGCGCGCGAACACGAGCAGGCCGACGTTCACACAGGCAATGAGCAGCGGCACCAGGGTGAGGACCTGGACGATGACAAATTCCGGCATCGCACGAAGACCGCCTTTGGGAAACGGGAAGGTGATGAACGACGTTGGCGCGACCTCGGCGTTGAGCCGCGCATAGACGTCGGGCGACTCTGCCGCGAGGGCCGCGTGGAGCGTTGAGAGTTCGGCCTGAGCCGCCTCTGGTGTCACTCCGTCTGCAAGGCGCCCGAACACGGTGACTCCCCGGCCTTCTCGCCCAGTGGCGCCGGGCGTGGTCCGCAAGGGAAGCCACAACTGCTGATCGTGGGGGAACCTGAATGTGGCCGGCATCACGCCGACGACTTGGTGTGGCACCCCGCCGACACGGATCGTCGTCCCGACCTGGGCAGCGCGGTCGATCCCCTGGCTGCGGCCGATGTCTTCGCGCACCACGACGACATCGGGGGCGCCGGGTACTGCGTCGCCCGGCTGCAGTACACGCCCGCGTATCGGCGCCGTGCCCAGCATGACGAACGTCAAGGGCGTGACTTCGGCCCCGGGCACCTGCGCGATGCCGTGGTCGAACTCGACCTCGACCGCTGCCATGCGTGATCCGCCGACCATGTCGAAACTCGTCAGCGACCGCTGCCACGTCTCCATGTCGCCGGTGGTCGTGGGCGTCCACACCCCGACGTTCCAGTAGCGAAGCAGGCGGATCCGCCCGTCGGGATCCTCCGGCAGGTGGGCCTCGAGCGCGTCAACCGCGTGCATCGGAGCGAGACCAACGGGGATACCGACCGCCAGCGCAAACAGTGCGACCACCGTGAGGCCCGGGTACTTCACCAGCATCCGGAGCCCGAGCTTGATGTCAATCAGCGAGAATCGCGGCCGGTTGTTGCGCAGGCGCGCGCCGAGGACGCTGAACGCCGAGGCGACCACGTTGATGAGATAGCGACGCGTGGCGTGGGAGCGGGGAAGGCCGGCCGCCAGGTCGCGCTCGAACGCATCGTCGAGATCGGTGAGGACGTATGGCGCTTCCGGCCCGCGAATGAGCAGGCGCGCGATGAAACGGATCATTCTTCCTCCGCCAGCTCTGTGACGCGGCCGGTAAGGCCACCCGCCATTGCCTGGATGGTCTCGTAGCTGGACTGCAGCGCGCGGGCGCCCGCCGGGGTGATGGCGTAGTACTTCCGCGGCCGACCGGCGCGCCCCGGGGTGGCTTCGGCCACGCGGGCGGTGACGTACTTGCGCTCCGCCAACCGCCCCAGGGCCGTGTTGATGGCGCCCGACGACACCACACGCCCGGTACGTTCCTCGATCGCTTCCCGGATCGTCCCGCCATACGCCTCATCCCGGAGGGCGACCACCGAGAAGAGAATCAGTTG
>CBINOO010000177.1:0-5065 GCA_966252305.1 uncultured Acidimicrobiia bacterium | reverse complement strand
GTGGAGGTCCGTGGCGCCGCAGGCCTGCCGGCCAGCTCGCCGGAACTGGCGGCGTTTGACGGCGTGGTGTTGAGCGACCTCGCGAAGTCCGTGTTGCCTGACGACAAGGTTGCCGTGCTCGCCGACTGGGTCGAGCAGCGGGGCGGTGGCCTGCTGGTGACCGGTGGTGAAGCCGTGTTCGGCGAGAACGGGTATCGCGAGTCCGCCATCGAGCGGCTGTTGCCCGTGACGTTCGAACGCAAGGATGAGCCCGAAGTCGCGCTCATCATGGTGCTCGACAAGTCGTGGAGCATGGCCGGCACGAACATCGAGATGCTGCGCATCTCGGCACAGGCCGCCGTGGACGTCATGAAGGACGAGCACACGCTCGGCATCATCACCTTCAACGACGGCCTGGATTGGACGCTGACACCCCGTGAGGTCGGGCCCAATCGCGATCTGATCAAAAAGACCATCGCCGGCATCGAGCCGAGCGGGCACACGCTGATTTTTCCGGCAGTCGAACAGGCGTACATCGCGCAGCAGAAACTGAAGGCGCGCGCGAAACACGTGTTGTTGCTGTCCGACGGCCGTTCCTATCCTGACGACTACGAGACGCTGGTCAACAAGATGACCGCGGAGAAGATCACCGTATCGTCGGTGGCGATGGGCGCGGCAGCCGACCGCGAACTGCTCAGCAACATCGCGAAGTGGGGCAAGGGCCGGTTCTACGCGTCCGACGATCCCAAAGACGTGCCGCAGATCTTCGTGAAGGAAGCGAAGGAAGTGACCTCGCCGGGATTCGACGAGGAGCCGCTCAAGCCGGTCGTCAATCATGTCGGCTTCCTGGAAGGGATCGACTTCTCACGCGCGCCAGCGTTGCGTGGGCGAACGGCGACCGTCATCAAGGACACCGCGCTTGAGCTGCTGAGCACGGAGGAAGAGGATCCGCTGCTGGCGTACTGGCCCATCGGCGCGGGCCGGGCGGCGGTGTTCGCCTCCGACGTCAAGGACCGCTGGGCCGCCGACTGGATTCGGTGGCGGGGTTACGGTCCGTTCTTCTCGGCAGTGGTCCGCGAGCTGGCAGGACAGCGCGCGATGCCGTGGACGATCGACATGGAAGTGGGCCCGTCACGCGGGACGTCGCGGTCGGTGGTCGTGACGCTGGATGCGCGCGATGATGCAGGGCAGCCGCGCAACCTGCTGCGTCCGAATGTGCAGGTCCGTGCCGGCGACATCGAGCGCACCATCGTCGCGCGCCAGGTCGCGCCGGGCCGCTACGAGGCGCGCCTCACAGTCGACGCCACCGCGACAGTTGACGCGACGCTGGTTGATACATCCGTACCTGAAGGCTCCGGCCTCTCGCGCCGCTTCGTGCCGGACCCCGGCGCCGAGTATCGCTTCCAGCAGCCCGATACGTCACTGCTGGCCTCCATCGCGTCAGCCACGAAGGGCGCGATCACGCCGGAAGCCGCTGCGCTCGCGCGCGACGCCGGCGATACCCGCGCATCACGATTGGCGCTGTGGCCATGGCTCGTGCTCTTCGCCGCACTGGCCTGGGCGCTCGACCTGCTCCTGCGGCGCGTGCGGCTGTTCGAGGCCGCGTAGACCCTTCGCCCGGCGAGGGGATCAGCGGCCGGCATCGCCGAGATACAGGACGTTTGGCGCATTGCTTCGCGCGGTGACGATATCGGGGCGACCGTCTCCGTTCACGTCGCCGACGGCAATGCCGTAAACGGCGCCTTTGCCGTCTCCGAACGGCACCGCCACAAAGCGTGTGCCTGAGCCATCACCCACAAACACGGCCCCGGGCGTCTCGCCGTAGCCGACGATGACGTCGGCGCGTTTGTCGCCGTTGAGATCCGCGACGTGCACGGCTCCGGGCGGCGCGTTTGACCCCAGCGAGGCGCCAGCAATGAGCCGGCCATTCTTGTCGTTCAGATAGACGCGGGTGCCGCGTTGCTCGTCACCGACGACGAGATCGAGCCAGCCGTCGCCGTTGAGATCGCCGGCCGAGACGGCCCGCGCGTTGGTGGCCGGCCCCGCGAAGTCTCCGGTTCGCGAGAAGCCGGCGTTGCCGTCGTTGAAGTAGATACGGCTCTGGCCGCCGTCCCGGTGTGGCACCGCGAGGTCGAGCGTACCGTCCTTGTCGAAGTCGCCGAGCGCCATTGTCGTGGTGGAGTCCGCGGCGATCAGTCGACACGGCGCGTGGTCGAACCTGCCGTGGCCGTCGTTGAGGCAGAAGCCGCTTCGTCCGCCACGATTGGCGGCGACGATGTCGACCGCGCCATCGCCGTTGAGATCACCCACGGCGGCGTTACGCGTCGTCCATTCAGGCGCTCCCCATGCGCTGCCACGAGTGAATCGGCCGCGACCGTCGTTGAGATACACGAACTTGCCGTCCGGTCGGTCGTTGCTGACGACGGCGTCAATGGTGCCGTTGCCATCGACATCCGCAAGCACGGCGGAGTACGTGCGTTCGGGTTGCGGTGACATGTCCGACGCGACAAACGTCCCGGTGCCGTCGTTGAGCAGCACGCGGTTGGTCAGTGGCCAATGGCGGCCCTTGGCCAGGACGACATCCAGGTCGCCGTCCCCGTCGAGGTCGGCAATGCTGGCGTTGGCCGACGTCTCGGACGTCGTTTCCAACGGGATGCCTGGTGAGAAGCTGAGCGGCGGAGGAGTCTGCGATCCGGACGGGCCGGCAAACAGGAGGAACGTGGCGACGGTCAGGGTCGGTTTCATGACGGTGTGGTCAGTCTAGCCTCCATGCCTCGCGTGGTGAACACGTGTGGGGGATTTGGGCGATACTGGGCCGGCACCATGCCCCGTACGTCCCTTGTGGCCCGCGCGTGGTTCCTTGCGAGTCTGAGTCTGTTTCAGCCGGCCCTGGACGCGTCCGCATTTGCGCAACAAGGCTGGCAGGTGGAATCGGACGCCAGTGACATCGACCGCTGGGTCCGCGGTGAGTGGACGCCTGAGTCGGTGCCCACCTATTCAGCGACTGAATTCGCGCGTGTGGCTGGGACGCTGAAACGTGAAGGCGAGCGCTGGTATCGCGCGGCTGGCCCCGAGGCCGAGGTGCTCCGTCGTCAGCAGGTCGCCACGTTTGTGCTTGAGGTCGTGCTGACGCAGGGGAACGAAGCGCCTGCAGGTTACGGCTCGGCGGTGAGCGACCTGTTGTCATGGGCGGGGGAGGTGATCGGCGTTGGTGCGCCGAGCGACGCCGAACGCCTGTGGACGCTGGCAGCGATGGCGTGGCTGCAGCGTCGAGGTGCAAGTTCCACAGTCGCCGCTGATCGAGCACGGTCTCGATTCCCCGACGAGTCCCGTTTCGCGCTGGCGGTCGCGCTTGCGCGAGAGCAGACGCAGTGGCCTCAAGCGCGAGATCTGTCGACGTGGCAACCGGATCCACGTGAGTGGGTGCGGCTCTCGGATGCCTACAGAGCGGCCGTCGCGTTTCCCTCGGTGGCGTCCGAGGCGCGTGTCCGACTGGCATTCCTGGAATTCATGCGCGGACGGCTCGACGAGGCGCGCACACTGCTGGAGGAGGCAGCCGTGCCCTCCGATTCGTTCGTCCGATACCTGAAGTACCTGTTCATCGGCCGGGTGTTTGAACAGCAGGGCGATGTCCCAGCCGCCGCGGCGGCGTATGGCGAAGCGTGCGCCACCATCCCGATGGCGCAGTCCGCCACCATCGCGTGGGCCTCGATATTGAGTCGAACGGGAAAGGCAGATGCCGCGGCGGCTCTGACGACGAGGATGCTGCAAATGGAGTCGCGGCCGGTTGATCCGTGGCAGGAGTACCTGCGCTCGGAGTGGCGGCATCTCGATGGCTGGATGACGCAGTTGCGAAGCCTGGTGCGCCCATGACCCGGTGGTTGCTGGTCCTTGCGCTCGGCGTGCACCTCGCACAGGTCCAGCAGGGCGCATCCCAGGTGCCGACGTTTCACGCGGTGGCCGAGAGCGTCATGATTCCTGTCGCCGTGACGAAAAACGGCAGGCCGGTGAGTGGTCTCGTGGCCGATGACTTTGAGGTCCTCGATAACGGGGTGCGCCAGCGGGTGGATGTGGTGTCGCTCGAGACCCTGCCGATTGATGTGACCGTGCTGGTCGACCTCAGCGGCAGTATTACTCCGGATGCCCGGCAGCGCTTCAACGCCGATGTTGAGCGGATGGGCGGCGCGTTGCACGACACCGATCGTGTGGAGGTGATTGGGTTCGGCCACGACGTCGCGGACGTGAGCATCGCCACCTCCGGCGCCGGTACATCGTTGTATGACGCCTTGGCAACGGCCCTGCTGACTCGCGTCGATGGCGCCAGGCCGCACCTCGTCGTGGCGCTGACCGATGGAAGAGATACGACAAGCCTTCTCGGACTCGATGATGTGGCATCCCTGGCCGATCACACGCTGGCCACCGTCTTCATGTCGGTCGTTCGCACGCCGGAGCCTTTCAGGCCGACGATGGTGCCGTGGTCGGGCGCGTTGGATCTCCGGCGCCTTCGCGCGGTGGTGGAACGGACCGGCGGACAGGTGGTCGACACCGGCAACGTGACCGATCGCGTACGGCTCTTTGAGCAGATCCTCCGGCAATACCGCACAATGTATTTGCTGCGGTACACCCCGCAGGGTGTGGGGCGGGACGGGTGGCACACGCTCACCGTTCGGGTGCCCGCGCACGACTACCGTGTGACCGCGCGTGCAGGATATCGATGACTGAGTGCTCCATTCGTCCGGCCAGGCCTGAAGACCTCGAAACACTCGGCAGGCTGGGCGCGCATCTGATGCGTGTCCACTACGCGTTTGACCGTGAACGCTTTCTCGCGCCCGGCGACAATCCGGAAGCCGGTTATCAGTGGTTTCTCGAGACCCAGTTGGGGAATCCGGACGCGTGCCTGCTGGTCGCGGAGAGAGACGGCGTGGTCATCGGGTACGTGTATGCCGCGATCGAGCCGCTCTCATGGAAGGAACTGCGCGACGAGGCCGGGTACATCCACGACATCTTCGTTCAGGATGGCGGTCGCAGCGGGGGTGTGGGCGCGCTACTGCTGGAGCACGCGATCGCCTGGCTCAAGGACAGTGGC
>CBINOO010000176.1:0-5119 GCA_966252305.1 uncultured Acidimicrobiia bacterium | reverse complement strand
AACACCAAACATGGCCATGATTGGCGTCTGGAAGCGGGCCTCCCCGATGCCGCGCATGAACAATGAGTCGAACGTCAATGCACGGGCAGTCACACGGAGAGCGGGATCGAGCTGGGCGGTGATGGCCGAAAGTTCCGACACCAGCGTGGTTACTTCCCGTCCCGGCGCCCAGACCAGAAAGCTTCCTGCACCTGCTGCTGCGCGGACCGGCAGCATCACCGCCGCCGTCGGTTCGCGCTCGAGCGTCTCGCGCCGTGGGGTCATGACCCCGACGACCTCATAACGACGTTCGCCCACGGTCACGGTGCGGCCAAGTGCCGGCTCGGTCGGCCACCACTGCTCCGCGGCGATCCGATTGACCAGTGCGACGGCCGCCTCGCCGGAATGCTCCTCCGGCAACAACCCCCGGCCGGCTTGAATCGTGTGCCCCCACGCCTCGAAGTAGTGAGGCGGCACGTGCTGCACCAACACGTCGTTGGAGGCAACGGTTCGTTGCCCGACCTGTACAGCCACACGCGGGCCCCGCAGACGAGCGGGACTCACGGCTCGCACCACCTCGCCGCCCCTCAGCCGCGCGAGCCACGCGTCGACCAGAGCGGGCTCGAGAGGCTTACCGTCGGTCCGCTCGAGGAACGCTTCAATCCTGTCTCGATAGTCGAAACCAAGGGGCTGATTGAGATAACGGTAGATGCCGAGTCCAATGAAACACGCGCCAACCAGGACAACAACAGCGATGCTCAGTTCGGAGGCCAGGAGCGCGCGCGTGAGCCGCCGAGACACCGTCATCGTTATCCGATTGGTGCCAACCATGGGCGGCCGCCGAACAGCCGTCAGGGACGGCCAGATCCCACTGGCCACCGCGACCAACATGCCCAGCGTGCAGGCTACTGCGATGACGCGCGCGTCGAACAGCATCGGCACCATCGACAGGTTTCGGCCGACGGTCGGGAACTCGGGCACGGCATTTTGAATCACCCTGAACAGGGCGTAGCCAAGGCCCAGACCGGACACTGAGCCCACCACTCCAAGCGCGACTCCTTCCAGCACACCAAGGCGCAACACCCGCCATCGGCCGGCCCCGAGGGCTCGTCGAATCGCGATCTCCTGCTGTCGAGCCACACCGCGGCACAGCAGCAGGTGGAACAGATTGAGTGCGGCAAGCACCACCACGAGGGCTGCCCCGACCAGTAAGACCCGCGCGGTAGGCGCTCCACCCCATACCTGCGCACTCAGCAGCGATCGCAAGGCCACCCGGCGTGTCTTGCCTGCGGCCCCTGGGGCCACTGCCTGCAGAGCCGCACCGATCGACGCCTCGGCTTGCTCAACTGACACTCCCGGCGGCAGCGCCACCATCGGGAGCGACATCAGCCGCGGGTGAATTGGCAGTCTAGGCGCCGCAGGTACCACCAGGTCCGGTGGCGGGTTGGTCGCGTCGAAGCTGGCGACTGTCGGCGCAAGAACGCCGACGATCTCCACGGTCTGCGGCCGCCCTCTCAAGACGGCGCTCAGGGGTCTGCCAATGAGGTCTTCGTTCTGGCCCAGTTCGCGTGTCCAGAATCGCCATGAGGCCCACGCGACGGTCGCAGAGCCGGGATGGTGATCGGCCGAAGTAAAGTCGCGGCCAGTCACCAGGGGCAACTGCAGGGTCTCGCGAAACCCCGCGGTCACTTCGTAGGCCCTCGCTTCAACACGCCGCTCCCCGACCTCCAATTCAACCGGCGTCGCCAGGCTCCACTCAACCCAACCGAGCTTGCCAACATCAGTCGATCGCAGGGCTTGCACCTCGGTCGCCATGAGCGCGCTGGCGATCTGGGCGTCAGGATCTCGAACGAGATACACGCGATCGGCTCCGGGGAACGGTAACGGGCGAAAGAGATAACCGTCGACGAAGGAGAAGATGGCTGCCGAAAGCCCCACACTCAGCCCGAGGGTCGAAAGAATGGTCAGCGTGAAACCGGGCCCGCGCTGCCATCCTCGGAGCACGTAGCGGAGGTCGCCACCGAGATCCATCCACCAGCCGGTGCGCCGCAGTTGACGCTCCTGCCTGACCGTCCGCCAGACGTCCCGCACCACCGACCGGCCGGACGCTCCGTCACTGAGGGCTTGGCGCAGGTCGGCAGCCAGTTCATCGCGAAACCGCAGCCGAAACTCCCGCGGCGCGAACCACAACAGCGCACGCGCGACGATGAGCGTCAGGAATGTGCGCATGGCCGTTTATCCGAAGACCTGGCCGAGTTCAACGAGCAGCGCCAGGCGCTCTGTTTGCGCTTTGACCGCCGTTCGACCCCGTTTCGTCACCCGGTAGTAGCGACGACGCGCGTCGTCAGAATCGGCGCCCTTCGGAGCGTCACATTCCTCAACGAGCCCCTCGGACAGCAGCTTCTTCATCGTCGAGTACAGCGTGCCCGGGAGGATCCGAATCGCTCCCCCGCTGCGCTCCTGAATGCTCTGCATGATCGCGTAGCCGTGACGCGTTTCGGTACCAAGTGCCAGGACGATGTGCAGCGCAGGCCCGGACAGGCCGTCGTCGGCGCCCGCAGTCTTTCGCAATGTCATGCGGCCGACTATATTTCACTGCACTCCAATTTAGCAAGACACTACGTAGGCGGGCCTAAAGGCCCGCCCCACGACGCCAGCGCACGCGGAAGGCCCGCCTCCACGACCGTTATGAAAAGGTCCATCCCACAGGTCTCTCCATGTCCCCATGGTGAGCCGTGACAGGTATCAGCGGCCGAGGCCGAGTTCGTCGAGCAGGCGTTCGTCTTCGCGCCAGTCCTCACGCACCTTCACGTGCAGGTCGAGGTACACCCGTCCGCCCAGCAACTCCTGCAGGTCCGCGCGCGCTTCGGTGCCGATACGCCGGATCATCTCCCCACCTTTGCCGATGACAATCGGCTTCTGCGAGGCGTGGTCAACGAGAATTGACGCGTAGATTTCGGTCTGGGCGTCCGGGGTCTCCGGCTCGATGAAGCGGTCGATCACGACGGCCGTCATGTATGGGAGTTCATCGCGGGTGTAACGCAGCACCTTCTCGCGAATCAGCTCGGAGGCCATCGTCCGCTCCGACTGGTCGGTGAAGTATTCCTCGTCGAAGATGGGCGCGGCTTCCGGCAATGCCGCCACGAGTTCGGCGATGAGGCCGTCCACGCCGTCGCCCTTCTCCGCCGAGATGGGCACGATCGCCTGCGGCGTGAGCGCCTTCTGATAACTTTCAATCAGCGGCAGCAGGATCGTTTTCTGTCGGAGCCGGTCAATCTTGTTGAGCGCGACCACGACCTTGCAGCCGGCGCGCACGAGCAGCTCGTTGACATAACGGTCGCCGGGGCCGGGACGCTCTGCCGCATCCACCACAAGCACGACCACGTCGACATCGCGCAGCGTATCGACGGCCGCATCAACCATGCGCTGGTTCATCTTGTGCTCGGGCTTGTGGATCCCCGGCGTATCGATGAAGACGACCTGGCCATCCGGACGATTGAGCACGCCGGTGATCCGGTGCCGGGTGGTCTGCGGCTTGTCAGAGACAATCGCGACCTTTTGCCCCATCAGCCGGTTCATCAGCGTGGACTTGCCGGCGTTGGGCCGGCCGACAAACGAGACGTATCCGGCTTTCATTCGCCGTTGTCCTCAGGGTCCGGAGGCGGCGGCAGCCGACGCACACGGACTTTGTGTATGCGGCGGCGCTCAGCCTCAAGCACCTCAATCATCAGCCCATCGGCTTCAATACGCTCCCCCGCTGCGGGCACCCGACCCGCGCGTGTCAGCACGTACCCGCCCACCGTTTCAAACCCCTGGTCCTCATCGCCAAGATCGAGTTCGAGCCGCTCGGTCAGCTGTTCGATGGCGACCTTCGCGGAAAACACCACCGCGCCATCGGGCTCGGCCACGATCGGCTCCGCTTCCATGTCGTACTCGTCCTGAATCTCGCCGACAAGTTCTTCGACCAGGTCTTCCATGGTGACCAGGCCTGCGATGCCGCCGTATTCGTCGACCACCATGGCGAGCTGGAACCGCCGCTGCTGGAATTCCCGGAGCAGGTCGGCCACCCGTTTTGTTTCCGGTACAAACGACGCAGGCCGCATGATCGCCGTCACCTTCGCGTTGGGCGCCAGCGTCTCCTGCTGAATCAAGTCCTTCACGACTACGAGCCCGAGGATGTTGTCGAGGTTCTCGCCATAGACGGGGACGCGTGAGTATTCCTGCTCGCGCACCAGAGCCCGCAACTCGTCAATGGTGGCGTCGCCCTGAACGGCGACGATGTCCGGCCGTGGGGTCATGACCTCGCGGACGAGTGTGTCGCCAAAGTCGACCACCGACCGCAGCAGCTTGCCGTCTTCTTCGGTCGCTGCAGCCTCGGTGGCCTGCTGGGCCGCATGTGCGGCAGACCCGTTGCCATTGGTCGATGCGCGACCGGCTTCCCCCAGCCAGCCGATGACGAGCCCCGTCAACGGCGTAATGAGATTGGCCGCCGCCGTAAACGGCGGCAGCAACATCGACAGCAGGTGCTCGGGGGCGCGGCGCACGATCAGCGCCGGCACGAGCTGGCCAAACAGCAGGTTGATGCCTGCGGCCAGTGCCAGCAGCCCGAGGCCACGCGCAAATCCGACGCCGAGCGGCTGCGCGAGCCACACCACGAGGAGGATCAACAGCAGCCCACGCAGGAACCGCGCCGGCACGAACAGCTTGAGTGGATCTTCGAGATACAGCGCCAGCCCGTCGTTTTCGCGCTCGCGTTCGGCTTCGAGCCGCTCGGGCAGGCGCATCAGCACACTGAACGCGGTTTCAATCACGGCCAGGTACGACAAGGCAGCCGCGGTCACGAACACCAGCAGCGGGATCCAGATCATCGGCCCGCCCCCGTTGATGCGCGGCCAATCAGGCCCGACGGCAGGCCGGCCTTGCGTCGCAGGCGCTCTTCGACCCGCGCCATCTGCCCCGTGTCGGTCTCATGGTCGTGCCCCAGCAGGTGCAGCAGACCGTGAAGGGCGAGCACTTTCAGCTCGGTGTCGACGGAGTGGCCCAGCGCGCGGGCCTGGCGTGAGGCAACACCCTTCGCAATTGCAATGTCGCCAAGGCAACCGGACTCCTCAGCGGGAAACGACAGCACATCGGTGGGATA
>CBINOO010000175.1:0-5153 GCA_966252305.1 uncultured Acidimicrobiia bacterium | reverse complement strand
CTGGTGATCGAACCGGACGTAATGGTGTACTCGAAGTGGTCGACGCCGGAGAATCCGAAGTCAGGCGTGTACCTGATGGTGCCGTCCTCCCGAATGGCCTTGTTGCCGTTGGCGGGACTGGTGGCCGATGTGATGATAAACGTCCCGGCGCCCGTGTTGTCGTTCGCCATGACCGGGATGATCACCGGAGTGTCGAGGCCCGTCACAGCCGTGTCGTCCACCGCGAACGTGTTGGGCACACCGCTGAAGTACGCAGCGGATGTCGCGACACCGCTCCTGTTGATGACACTGATAAACATCGGCTCCGGGCTCGACACAGACACGTTGCCGTTGACGGACTGCCGAAGCACGTCGAAACCCGCGATCCCAGTCACCGCTTCCCGAGCGCCGAGTGGACAGGCCTCCGTGCAAATCAGAGCGACATCGGCGCCTGCCGGCACCACGATCGACATCGTGGCCGCTCCCAGTTGGTCCACACTGCCAATCACGACCTCCTGCGGTTGAATCCCCTCTGACAGCCCCACCGCCAGCGACATTCCGATATTGGCCGCCTGGTTGTTGCCGGCCGTCGACTGGTACACGTACACCGGCTGCGTCGCTCGCAGGTACATCGAGTTGGCCGTGAAGTAGGTGCCGGGAATCTGGACGAACTGCCCCGCGTTCAGCGTCACCAACGGGGTGGCGCCGCCGTTGACAAACACCTGCGTGTTGTCCGAGTCGGCGATCACGATCGGGACTTCCAGTACCGCAGCCGCGGCACCGGTGGCCGAGCCCTGCGCGAGGATATAGTCCGTCCCTACGAGAGACGCCGGGAGGCTCTGGTCAAAACCGATGTCCTGCCCGTTGTTGACGCCCTCGCCACCTCCCCCGGACATCCACGAGCCTGAATTCATCGCGACCGGTTTGGTCGCGGTGATGAGCACCCCGTTCAGCGCGTTCCTGAGATTCGCGGGGATATCCACGAACCGAACCCCGATGACATACGACTCGCCTCGATTGAGGGTGACCGGCGTCGGCGGGCCGGTCAGGCCGAAGAACACCAGGCCGTCACGGATATTGTCAAACGATACGACCGTGTCGTCCTGGCTGGCCATCACCGAGATGAAGTGACTGCGAAGCTCGTCGTTCTGGGTCGACAGTTCTGAAGCACGCATGAAACCGGCGCGAAACCGGGTACCCAACGCTGTTTGTCCCTTGGCGGTCAGCGACTCGGCTTGCGAGTTGGACAGGTGCCGAACCGCCGCGTAGAACGGTTCCCCGGCAGTCACGATGAATCCGTCTGTCGAATTGACCGTATTCAGCCCGTCGTCGTCGACGATGCCTCGCGCGCCATACTGCGTGGTTCCAAAGGGCCACGCGCTCAACTCCACGGTAGCGGGAACCTCCCTTGAAATCGCCACCGTCTCGGACACGCCCGAGTTGGTCGAAATCGTGACGACGATTGGCAGCGTGCTTGGCGTGGACAGCGCGAGGTAGTGGCGGTCGATATTGTTGCCGTCGCCGCCAAGGCCCGACACCGCATACAGCGGCGGAATGTAGTGAACCGTGTCGAGTGTGCCGACCGACTGGGTAACCACCTGGACGGGTGCAGCCTCCGGACCGGCCCCGACCGACACTCCTCGCCCGTGCACGCCGTACTGGGCGGAGGCGAGCAGGACAGCGGTGGCGCACCAGAAGAGGGTTGGTCGAAAGGGACAGAACCGGACGATTCGGGGAGCAGACATACGACGAGCCTCCAGAGCGTGGGTAACGAGCGGCGACTATGGCCGACCCCGTCGTCCGGAGACCTAAAGCGGTGCTTCACGGTCGCTAAATTTTCGCTAAATCTGGTATTTTCTTGGCTCCCCAATGCCCGCGCCTGAGAAATCCCGGTACGACATCGGCCCATTTCTCCTCGATATCGCGAATCAACGTCTGACCAGGAAGGGGGAAACCGTCCCGGTGTCGGTCAAGGCCATTGGGCTTTTGACCTGCCTGGTGGCTCACGCCGGCCGGCTGGTCACCCGCGAGGCATTGCTCGCCGAGGTCTGGCCCGGCGAGTCCGTCGACGACAACAACCTGTCAGTACATATAGGTACGCTGCGCCGGGTCCTGGGCTCAGAGCCGGAATACATCGAGACCGTGCCGCGCCGTGGCTATCGATTTGTCGGCCCGGTGTCGGTCCACGGAGCCACTGACGCCATCCATGGACCGGCCGTGCCAACCGGCTACCCCCAAAAGGCCGGCCTGCTGCCGGCAACAGCGGTGGCGACTGTCGTGATGGCCCTGGGCGCTGTGGCGTACTGGGGCGTCGGAAGCGAAACTACCCCACCGCCTCCCCCAGCCCTCACGCTCGCCGACAGTCCGCCTGGAGCACGATGTTGCAACGTCGCTGTCACCCTGCCCAGCGGGCGCATCCTGGTCGTCGGCGCCACCGGCGAGGGCATTCGCGCGGTGGGTAACAGGGTCGGCAGTCAACTCGTCGTGCGATCCGAAGCGGTTGAATACGACCCCGTCAGCTATCGGATGGAGATTGTGAGACGCCTGGCGTTTGAGCGCGAATCACCGTCGGCGACACTACTGTCCGATGGCCGGGTGCTCGTCGCCGGCGGTTGGGGGTGCGACCGCGACAGTGAGACCTCGGCTCTGGGCAACGGAGGCCGGGTTCGATACTGCCTGGCATCAAAGCGACGCCCCCTCGATTCGGTGGAGATCTACGATCCCGCGACGAAGTCCTTCGCCCTGGTAGAGGCGCGCATGCAGGTACCGCGCGCCGGCCACACGGCGACACTACTCAACGACGGCACCGTGTTGATCGTCGGGGGCTACACCGGCACCGAAGACTGGGGTACACACGCGGAAGTCTTCGACCCGACACAGCCATCCGGACAGGCCTTCCGCCCACTTGATCCGCTGTCGCCAACGATCCTTGAGGCGGAGCCAGCCCTGGACTGTCGCGACTGCCTCGGTGGCGTGCGGAAAGCCGACCACACGGCCACGCTGCTGCAGGACGGCACGGTACTGATTGCCGGCGGATGGCGTGGACCTGTGGACGCGCAGGTCTTTGGTGGCGCATTGCGATATCGGCCCGGCGACGCCGGACTCACGCTCGCGCACACGACGGGCGCTCCCCTCTTGCTGGCAGCCGGAGCCACGGCCACCCTGCTCAGCGATGGGCGAGTGGTCTTTGCCGGTGGCCATCGCGACCACTCCGTTCAGGGGTCGGCGGAAACACCACTCACCACCACTGTGATTTACGACCCGGCGACCGAACGCACGATCGACGGGCCACCACTTGGCGTGGCACGCGTCGGCCACTCTGCCACCCTGATCCACGACGACACAATCGTCTTTGCCGGCGGCATGTCCTGTCCGTTCACCCACGACGACGTCATCCGGCAGGGCCCGTACGTCGCGTCACGGCCTACATGCGAGGCTTCCACAACCGCCGACATATTCACGGTGCGCCCCACACCCCGCATCCGCACCACCACCGCCATGACCAAAGGCCGCGCGTACTTCGCGGCGTCATGGCTCCGCGACGGCGGCGACCGTGTGCTGTTTTTCGGTGGACTGACCTCGCCTGCTGTGACCACCACCATCGCCGAGGTCGCAGATTTTTCGGCGTGGATCCCGCAAGGCCGATGACACCCCGCACCGTGGATCAGGCCTACCGTTTCGGTCGCTACACCCTCGAACCGCGCGAACAACGGCTGTGGCGCAATGGTGAGCCCGTCCACCTGAGCGGCAAGGCCCACGAATTGCTGGCAATCCTGGTCGCCAGAGCCGGTCAGCTCGTCACCCGGGAAGAACTCCTGGCGACGATGTGGCCGGACTCCACGGTGGAAGACAGCAACATCACCGTGCACATCGGCGCGCTGCGGCGTGCGCTCGACGACATGGCTGACGCCATCGAGACCGTGCCGCGACTCGGGTATCGCTTCACCTCGCATGTGACGACGACTGAGACCACGACCGGGACCACAACGTACGCGCCCTCGTCACCTGGCCCCACCCCCACGCCGAAACCCGCGCGCCCTCGGAGGCTACTTCTGGCTGTGGCCGGCGTCGCAGTTTCGCTCGCGGCGTGGCTGGTGTTGCGGTCGCCCCTCGAGTCCTTCCGCGTGACGGTCACACCCGAGGAAAATCTCGACGTGGCGTGGTGCTGCAATGCGGCAGTTGCGCTGGAGGACGGGCGCGTGCTGATTGGGGGAGGCGCATCGCACAGCCAGAACGCGCGGGACCGGGCGGATCCGTGGATCTACGAACCCCGCTTCTGGCTCGTCACGCAGGAACTCCGTGACAGCACCGGACGTCTTGAGCCTCAGTATCGGCGCGACGGCCCCACGGCCACGCGATTGGCCGACGGCCGGGTACTGTTCGCCGGCGGGTACGGTTGTGTGAACGACACGCCCGAAGCCTGCCGAGTCATCAGCCGGGAGCGCGTTCCGCTCACCAGCGCGGTGATCTTTGATCCCTACTCCAACACTGTCACCGCCGTCACAGGCGGCATGCATCGGCCACACGCCGGGCATACGGCGACACTGCTCGGCGACGGCACGGTCTTGATCGTGGGCGGGTATCACGGACCACCAGCGTCGGATGATTGGGGCACGGCTGTTGAGCTGTTCGATCCCGACGCGCCGGAGGGCTCGCAGTTCCGCCTCCTTGAACCGCTCTCGCCTGCGGTACTGCAAGGCTTGACGTGCGACACCTGCGCGGGTGACGTCCGTAAGGCCGATCACACCGCCACACTCCTGCCGGACGGCTCGGTACTGATTGCAGGAGGATGGCGGGGCGCGGCGGCGGCCGGTCGCTTTGACGGATCCCTGCGATACCGGCCCGGCGATCCCGGCCTCACCCTCGCCAGTCCGACCGGACGTCCGTTTCTGCGTGCCGCGTCGGCCACCGCCACACTGCTGGCTGACGGCCGCGTGTTGTTCGCCGGTGGCACGCGGGATTTTTCCATGGCGGGCTCGCTCGAATATGTGCTGGCCGCGACGACGATCTACGACCCGGTGACTGACGCACAGACCCACGGTCCGTCGCTGAGTGTGCCGCGCGTCGGCCACTCAGCCACGGCGATCAGCCCGCACAGCGTGGTATTCATCGGTGGCATGCGTTGCGACCTGAGTGCGGAGCAGGTGCGCGCCAGGGGGCCGCACGACCCTGAG
>CBINOO010000174.1:0-5261 GCA_966252305.1 uncultured Acidimicrobiia bacterium | reverse complement strand
TTGCCGAGTGCCGCTCCATGCGCAGAGGCAACGTCTTCGTACCGCGCAGGATGAGCGAACAATCCTGCGGACCCGGCACCGCGCCGGCCGAGTTCTGGATGAACTTGAGCCATTCGATGTGTTCGTCGTGTTTCGCCACGACCACGCCGCCGATGGCATCGCTGTGGCCGTTCAGGTACTTGGTCGTGCTGTGCATGACCAGATCGGCGCCCAGTTCAAGCGGGCGCTGCAGACACGGACTCGCAAAGGTGTTGTCGACCGCGAGGAAGGCGCCATGCCGATGGGCGATCTCGGCCGCGGCGGCGATGTCGGTGAGGCGCAACACCGGATTGGTTGGCGTCTCGATGAACACCATCTTCGTGTTCGGCGTCATCGCCCGCTCGATGTTCGCCGGGTCCGAGGTGTCGACCCAGCTGAAGGTCATGCCCATGCGGGTCATCACCTTGTCGAACAGTCGGTACGTGCCGCCGTAGGTGTTATCCGTGACGACGGCATGATCACCGGCAGACAGTCGCGTGACGATGGCGTGAATGGCCGAGAGGCCTGAGGCGAACGCAAACGCCGCCTTGCCGCCTTCAATCGCCGCCAGATTGCCTTCAAGCGCGGCGCGGGTGGGATTCTGCGTGCGCGCGTATTCGAATCCCTTGTGTTTCCCGAGGGCCTCCTGCACGTACGTGGATGTCTGGTAGATCGGTGTGATGATGGCGCCGGTCGCGGGATCGGGATGCTGGCCGGCATGCAGACAAATGGTGGCGAACCGTGCGTTCGGCGGAAGCGTCATGGTCAAGCACGATAGTCTGTTATCATCCAACTTTCAATTTCGGATGGCTTCCGACCCGTCCCCGCGCCACGTCGCCGCACCAGACCCGGTCCAGTTCAATATCGTCCGCACGTTGCCAGGGCGCCTGCTGATCCTGGCCGGTGGCGTCGTACTGGTGTTGTGGGGCGTGCAGCAGTTCGCAGCGCTGCCGGCTCCGGTGGAACTGTTCCGGCAGGTGGCGTCTTTCGCGTTGCGCTTCTCGGCCATCTGGCTCGCCGCGCTCCTGGTTGTGCGGTATCGCCGTGGATTCCTGTGGCGTGTGCGCCGCAAGCTGATTCTGTCGTACGTCTTCCTTGGTCTTGTGCCGGTGGCCCTTGGCGGGCTCTTCGTCCTGACGGCCGGGTTCCTCCTGCACGCCAACATCTCGGGCTATCTCTTCCGCCAGGGACTCGATGACATCGTCGTTGACGTCCACCAGATCGCGGCCGGTGCGGCCGCCGAGATTGGCGAGACGCTGGTCATGTCCGATGTCGTGCTGACGCGGACGTATGTCTCCATCGCCCCGCGGTACCGCAATCTTTCGCTGGCCGTGGTCCCGGTTGCCGGCGCAGGCGCGGCCGGGCCGGTGGCCCGGGGTGGCGACTGGAAGCACATGGCCACGCCCGCCGACGTGCCCGAATGGGTCAGCCGGAAGGACTTCCAGGGCCTGCTCACCATGTTGCCCGAGGGCCGGCAGGTCACCGACGGCGACGAGGAACGGCTGTTGATTCGAGCCTCGGTTCCGCTGGCGGACGGCCGCCATGTGCTGCTCGCCGACCTGCCCGTCGACACCGACATCTCGTCACGACTCGACGAACAAACCGGCATTCGCATGACCGAAGTGGCCGTTCGTGGACAGGAGCAAGGCGCCGCTCCGGTGGTCGGCCGCGCGATGGCGTCGGACGTCGATGGTGAGGACGCCGCACCGCCCGGCGTCTTCGAAGGGCTGTTTCGCCGCACCGTGCTTTCGAACGACTTCGTGGACTGGCGCGACGGCCGGACGGGACTCGTGTACATCGGCCTGGACGCCCCGCTCGTGAAGATCTACCAGCGTGTGGTGTCGAACGAAGCGGCCGCGCTCTTCAACCTCGTCTTTCCCGTCCTCGCCGCGTTGCTGCTGATCGTGCAGGGCGTTGCGCTGTTTTTCGGCGTGGGACTGGGACGGCAGATCACGTCCGCGGTACATGAGTTGTTTGAAGGCACCGAACGTGTGCAGCAGGGCGACTTCACCTATCGCGTGAAGGTCGATTCCAACGATCAACTCGGCGCGCTCGGCGACTCCTTCAACCGCATGAGCGCCAGCATCGAGCACCTGCTGCACGTCCAGCGGGAGAAGCAGCGGCTCGACGATGAGCTTCGCATTGCCCACGAGATCCAGACCTCGCTGCTGCCGGAACGTCCACCGGCGTTTGCCGGCCTGTCCATCGCCGATCTCTGCGTCCCCGCGCGTGAGGTTGGCGGTGACTACTATGACTTCTTCCAACTGGGCCCACGCCAACTCGGCGTGCTCGTGGCCGACGTGTCCGGCAAGGGGACATCCGCCGCGCTCTACATGGCCGAGCTCAAGGGCCTGATGCTCGCGCTCAGCCATCAGGAACGGTCGCCCAAACACCTGCTCACGCGTGTGAACCACCTGCTGGCCGATCACCTCGACAACCGCAGCTTCATCACCATGACGTACGGCGTGATTGACCTCGACGCGGGGACGCTCACGCATGCGCGCGGTGGTCACACCCCGCTCATCGTCGCCTCACGGGGACAGGCGGAAGTGATTGTGCCCAATGGCATGGTGCTGGGCCTGCGCCTGCCGGGCGCTGCCGATCGGTTTGAGTCGCTGCTCGAAGAACATACGATGCGCCTGTCGCAGGGCGATGTCATCGTCTTCTACACTGACGGAGTGACCGAAGCGATGAACCGCTACGGCGACCTCTTCGGCGACGCCGCGCTTGGCCGCGTGGTCAGCAGCCATGGCCACCTGGACGCCGCGGGGATTCGCGAACGTGTGCTGCGGGACGTGCGTGCATTCGTGGGCGACGCCGAGCCTCACGACGACATGACGATGGTCATCGTGAAGGTGGCGTAGGTGGTGCAGGTGTGAGTGAACCCGTTTTTCGGAGTCATCTGTCGATTGAGGCTGAGGTCGTGCGCGGCCTGCTGGTCGCCCACGGGTTGTCGGCACGGGTGTCGTCGACGCTGGCGCCTGGGCTGTTTCCGCTGCGGTTCGGGGGGCAGGCGGAGTTTGCCGTCACCGTGCCCGATGGACAGGAAGTCAAGGCACGTGCGCTTATCGCGAGTCACGTGGATGAGGCTGCGGCCGCTGAAGTCCGCCGGCTCAGTGATGATCTGGGGCCGCTCCAGGAGCGCGTCGCGTATGAGTTTCGTGACATCGGGCTCCTGGAACACGCGCTGACACATCGGTCGCGCGCCCACGAAGACGCCTCCGGGGGCGTACTCGACAACGAATCACTCGAGTTTCTCGGCGACGCGGTGCTGGGATTTGTCATCGCGGACATGTTGTTCCAGCGGTTTCCCACGCACAGCGAGGGCTACAAGTCCAAGGTCAAGGCATCGATCGTGTCGACCACGTCGCTGGCCAGGCTGGCGACCTCGATCGATCTCGGTCGCTACCTCCTGCTTGGCCGCGGTGAAGAAAAGACCGGTGGCCGCCACAAGTACGCGATCCTCGCGGACTGCTTCGAAGCGCTGATCGCAGCCATCTATCTTGACGGCGGCATCGATGCGGCACGCGCCTTCATCGTCTCGCTGTTCGGGCCGCTGCTGACTGCCGGTGGATCCCAGGTGGCCGAAGCGGAGTTCACCGACGACTGGAAGTCAGCGCTGCAGGAATGGCTTCAGGCCAACAACCTCGGGCTGCCCGTGTACAAACTCGCGGCAGCGGAGGGGCCGGACCATCGCAAGCGCTTCGATGTCGAGGTCTGTGTCGGCGGCAACACGATCGGACGTGCCCAGGGCCGCGCCAAGAAGGAAGCCGAACAACAGGCGGCCAAGCAGGCGCTGACGGCGCTGAGGACGGGTCCAGCGGGTCCCTCAGGTCCGTCGGGTCCGGATGGGGCGGAGTGATCTTAAGTGGGTCAGTCGATCTCGATAATCCCGGAGCGATCGCCGGTCGCGACCGCTGCGGCCTGTGTTTCTGCTGTGCTCGGTGTGGCGGGCTGTTTCGGGGTCGCTGCGGCTGAGGCCGCGTCAGCGCTCGGCGAGACACGCGCCGTGTACTCCGCCACTTCACGCAGGATGTCCGGCGCGCTGGGCGGCAGTGACTGTCCGTAGAGCCGGACGTACAACCGGAGCAGCGGATCGCTGAACGTGTACCGCTTCCGGTGGACGTTCACCAGATCGACGTCTTCGAGCCACGACAGATAGTCCTTCGTCGAGCCAGGTGTCCGCTGCATACGCTGGCTGATTTCGGTGAGCGTGAGTGATTCCTGTTCCGCGAGAATACCGAGAATGGCCTTGAGCGCGCCGTAGCCCCGTGCGCGCTGCAGGCGGAACTCGTAGCTCTCCCGGCAGCGCGCGGTCAAGGCGCCGTCAGGCGACAACGCCGCGGCGAGCGCGATGTCGGCACTCCGACGCGCGGCCGGGAGGGCCCGCAGTGCCTGCAGCAGCAGCGCGGCGTATCCCGCCCGCCCACCCGACCCGGCGGCCCCGTCGGCCGCCACGGCCGCTGTCCATCGGTCATCGTCACCAGCCTGCCGGCAGAGCAACTGCACGTCTTCGGTATCGAGCGGCGGCAGGTGAATGACTTCGAAGCGTGCCGGCGCATCCCGCAGCAGTCGATGGGCCCGCGCGGTGAACCGTGACGTGAGCACGGACGCGTTGTGGCTCTCGGCCAGACGCGTGACCAGTTCCCGCTGCACGTGTCGCAGTCCTGGGAAGCTTTCGAAGGTCCGGATGTCGAGGACTTCGTCCAGCAGGAACGTGACTGGCGCTTCACCGGCGGTGGCGCTGACGAGGTACTCGGTGAGCGCATCAAACGCCGCGCGAGCCGTTGGATACGCCGAGGTCGCCCCGTCGCGTTCCACTCCCGATGGCGCGGCGCTGCGAATGGCGGCCGTACATCGTTCGGGTGTCGTCGCGGCGGCGGCCACGTCGATGTACTGCGCGCGATCCTGCCCGAACCACGCGCGCAGGCGCAGCAGCAGGGAGGTGCGACCGGCGGCGCAACCGCCCAGAATCACGGGGATGCGGCCGGCATCCAGCGAGCCGAGGACACGGCGCTCGAGGGCTGGGCGCTCGACGATCACGAACGCTCCAGTGATGCGCGCATCGGAATGTCGATCCCGCGTGTTGCCGCCGTCTCGATGGCGGTCGGATACCCCGCGTCCACGTGCCGCACCACACCCATGCCCGGATCACAGGTCAGCACGCGCTGGAGTTTCTCGTCGGCCTCAGCGGTGCCGTCGGCCACGACGACCATGCCGGCATGGATGGAGTAGCCAATGCC
>CBINOO010000173.1:0-5336 GCA_966252305.1 uncultured Acidimicrobiia bacterium | reverse complement strand
GCGGAAGTACGCACGTGTGGTGGTGGGTGGCTGCGTCATCGCGGTGCGCACGTCGCCTGACGAGGGCCGCAGCAGTGTGGCCAGAATGGTGAGCAGCGTCGACTTCCCTGCCCCGTTTGGCCCAAACAATCCCAGCACACGGCCGGCCTGCGCGTCGAGCGAAACCCGCGACAGCGCGCGACGTCGCCCGAAAACACGGGAGACATCCCGGACGTGGATCGCCTGATAGTCGACGGGAGCTTGAGCGGTCACCGCGACACGCCGGCAGCGCGCGAACGAGCCGGTACGCCCATCGCCGCAAACGCTCCCCACGCGATGATGCCGAGTGCGAGCGCAATCGCCGTCCACTGCGGCCACTTCGAATGATGCGGCAAGCCAGTGAAGTCGATCGTCAGCGTCTGACCTTCAGCCACGCCCGGTCCAGAGCCGAACAGGTAGGTCATCCCCTGATCGTTCATCGGGTTCTTGCCGGTCACCTGTGGCGACGTGTAGTCGACATCACCGATCTTCTGGGCGATGACTGTCGTCTGCGGCATGGCCGCCGGCCACACCTGCTCGATACGGGCAGTGGCTCCGCGGTACGGGAGTTCGTAGGCCAGTTGCACCACTGTGGCCCCTGGCGCAAAAGGGCCAGTCACGATGATGCGTGGACCGTTGACGGTCGCCTGCGGACTCGATTCGCGCAGCAACCCGGCGCCTCTCGCCTCACGCGGCAGGTTGACGATGAGCGGACCGCCGATATCAACCGGTGAGGTCTGCCCATTCAGAATCTGCAGCACGTAAAACACCGTCAGGCCGTTCTCTGCGAGTTCAACGATGACGCGGGACTCGGGGCCGAACTGGACGGTACCGGGAACAGCAGGCACCGCCGGCGCCGGTGCGGCCGCCGCCGCATCACCTGCCCCCGCGCCTGCCGCAGCCACCAGCATCATCATCACGCCCGACGAGGGCATGGGGAACACCTGTGACTCGAGCCGCTCTCCATCCACCGTGGTGACCGCCTGGATGTTGTTGCCGACGCGGAGTCCCGACACCAGGGCTCGGCCATCCTCGCCCGTGTTCACGGTCCGGCGCGCGCCATCAACCACGATCTCGACAGGATGATTTGCGACGTTGTTCTCGAAGCCGCCGCGGAGCACGCGCACCGACAGGGTGCCGGGCGGCACATCGGTGGACGGCAGCGGGCGCCCCGACATGTCGCGCGGGTTGGGCATCTGCGCCGACGCGGACGACACCGCGAGGCACAGCGCCGCCAGGACACTCAAGACGCGCTTCATGCGTTGCTGCTCCCCAGGCGCTCACCACACTGCTTGCAAAACCGGGCATCGGCTTCGTTGGACGTCTGGCACCGCGGACACACCGCGACCTGTCGCCCTCGTGCCGCCGCCGGCCTGGCCGGCGATTTCACCGGCGCGTCCGCGGGTGTCTGCTCGAGTTGTTCCATCAGCAGCAACGCGCGCCGCTTCAGGCGCGCCAGCATCTCCTGATAGTCGGCCTCCGACACCTTCTTCATGCCGTAGTCGAACTCCAGGTCCTTGATGGCGCGCAGAACCGTGGCCTTGTCCTGCTCCAGCACTTCGCGATCACGGCGCCCCAGCACGACCGGCACGTCCTTGGACAGCAGGCTGACCAGCGTCTGATGCAGCGCGTACGCGGTGTAGCCGGCCGCAAGTACCGCTCCGCTGATGAGGAGCAGTGCCGCGGGGTGTGTGTGCTCGGACACCACGACAGCCGCCGTGGCGCCAATCATCGAGAGCAGTACGTAGAAATGCCCCGCCGTAAACGGCGCCGGCTCAGTCGAGGTCTCGGAGCTCATCGTCCAGTCTCGCTTCCCGCTCACGTCCGACCTCGGTGTTCAGGTCTGCGACTTCCGGCTCGTCCGCGTCGTGACGACGACGGGTCCAGCGCACGGCCATGCCGCCGATGGCGACAATACCCACCATGCCGACGGCATACGGCAGAAACCACGCAAGCCGGTTGAAGCCCTTGTCGATCGGCGCGGCCAGCACTTCCTGCGACCCGTACTTCTTCACGTAGTAGTCGACGACTTCGTCGTAGGTCTTGCCCTGCGCAATCAGGTCGGCAATCTCATGCCGCATCTCTTCGGCAGTGCCGCAGGTACACTCGCCCACCCGCTTGCGTCCGCACGTGCCGCACATGCACACGATTTCGTCACGCAGCTTTTTCTCGTCAGGCGTGCGCGGCACGATCATGACCAACTGCGGATTCTCGACGTGCTGCGCGTGGGCGTGCGTGGCCAGACCGCCAAGCAGCATCACCACCATCAACGACGTCGTCACCGCGCCCTGCGGCACCTTGCTCGTGGCAAACGCCATCGCGCGTTCCGGCAGCAGGGCGATGAGGGTGCCGATCGACAGGATGCCGAAGCCGAACCACAGCCAGTTCACGAGTGGATTAACTGTCACCTCGAACGTCACCTGTTGCGTGTCAATGGTGAACGCTGCCAGCACGATGTACAAGTCGTCGGCAAAGCTCCTTCGGATCGCAACTTCGGTCGTCGGTTCATCCTGGCGGTTGTGGTAAATCCAGCGCGCCGGGTACATGCCACCCAGGGACTCCCCGTCCTTGGTGATGGTCGTGTGACCGGTCACCATCTGCTTCTGGCCATCGTCGGTGACCTTCAGCGCGTCGTACTGCACGAGATACGAGCCCACCTGCACCTGCTGCCCCGGGTTGAGCACCACCTGCTCTTCCTGCTTGAATCCGTTGCCGGCAAAGCCAAGGAAGATCAACACGATGCCCAGGTGCACGATGTAGCCGGCGTAGCGTCGGCGGCTGCGCGAGAACAGACCGATCAACGCCGTCAGCCGGTCCGTGCCCGTCGCGCGCTGCCGCACTCCGGACCCGCGCCAGAACTCCTGCACGATGGTCGAAAACACGAACATCGACAGGCCGAAACACAGGCCGGAGGCCCAGAAGTTCACGCCGAGGAACATCACGACGGCCGTCGTTGCAGCGCCGACCAGGGTCGGCCACAGGAACTGCTGCAGCATGTTGCTTGCCGCGGACTTGCGCCACGCCAGCAGCGGACCAATGCCGGTCAGGAGCAACAGCATCAGGCCAATCGGCAGCATCCACTTGTCGAAAAATGGCGGTCCCACCGTCAGGCGCTCACCACGCAGCGCTTCGCTGATCGTCGGGAACATCGTGGCGAACAACACAAAAAACGCCGAGAACAGCAGAATCCAGTTGTTGGCCAGGAAGGCGGCCTCGCGTGACGCCCACGAATCCAGCTCATTACGCGCCCGCAGCATCGGCATGCGCCAGATGACGAGGCCAAAACTCACCGTCAGGATCACCACCATGAAGATCGTGAACATCATGGCGAGTTCGCGGTCTTCACCAAACGCGTGGACTGACTGCACGATGCCCGACCGGGTCATGAACGTGCCGAAGATCGTCAGGAAGAACGTCACAATGACGAGCGAAACGTTCCAGACCTTCAGCATGCCGCGACGTTCCTGCACCATCACCGAGTGCAGGAATGCCGTGGCCGTGAACCACGGCAGCAGGCCGGCATTTTCGACCGGGTCCCAGCCCCAGTAGCCGCCCCACCCCAGTTCTTCGTACGCCCACAGGCCGCCCAGCGCGAGCCCGACACTGAGGAACAGCCACGACGTCATCGTCCAGCGCCGCACCGCGCGCAACCACGAGTCATCGAGCTGGCCGGTGATCAGCGCCGCCAGGCCAAACGCAAACGGAATCGTCATCCCGACAAAACCCAGGTACAACGTGGGTGGGTGGATGACCATGTAGAAGTTCTGCAGCAGCGGGTTGAGGCCGCGTCCATCCGCCGGATTCGAGAGCAGGTGTGTCTCGAAGGGATTCGTGTGAATCACCATCAGGAAGATGAAGAACAACTGGGTGGCCGCGATGACGGCGACGACCCAGGGAATCAGCAGCCGATGGCGTTCACGGTTGACGTGGACCGCCACGCTGGCAAACACCGCCAGCAGCGTCACCCAGAACATCAGCGAGCCGTCCAGGCCGCCCCAGTACGAGGTCAGCTTGTAGAACAGCGGCATGGCCGAGTCGGAATAGCTGTTGACGTATTTGATGCTGTAGTCGCCCGTCACGAAGGCGTGCACGATGACGGCCGACGCAACGAGCATGATGCCCGTCAGCACGTGCGTCAGGCCGACCGCGCCCTGGATGAGCGACGCGTTCTGCCGACGACCGCCGGCAATACCGGCGGCAAAGGCGCCCGCGGCGACGACAAGCGCCGCCAGAATGAGAAACGTTCCTAGAGTGGCCACGAGTCTGGATTAACGCGCAGACGCGGGCAGCTGATCCGCCTCGTACCGCGAGGGGCACTTGGCCATCACGCCATCGGGTTGCACATGGACGACACCGTTCTGCAGCGTGCCTTTGAGCACCACCTCGGCGTCCTTCTTGAACGTGTCAGGCACGACACCACGGTACGTGGCGTTCACCGTCTTGCCGTTGGCCTGCACCGTGAATCGATACTCGAGGGTCTGCGCATTGACCATCGGATCGCCCAGCACCCAGCCGTGCACGCGCAGCCGTTTGCCTTCCCACTGGGCCGGCTCGGACATGACCTCGTCCACGTACTTGTAATACTCAGCTCCCTCGGACACTGACGTGTACATCAGGAACGACAGCGCCCCGATGATGATCACCGCAGAGATACTTACACGGACCGTTTTCTTCGACATCTAGGCCCCACTCCCGCCCTCTCAGGCTGCAATTAGGATACCACCCGGAGCGTCCGCAACAGGCCGTCCACCACCGCGATCGGCAGGCCCACCACATTGGTGTATTCCCCCTCGATTCGGGAAATAAACCGCGATGCCAGGCCCTGGATCGCGTACGCCCCGGCCTTGTCGTGCGGCTCGCCGCTGCGCACGTAGTCGCGGATCTCAGCGTCAGTAAGTGCCCGCATCCACACGCGCGTGTCGGCCACCGCTTCAGACTCGCCCGTCGGGCCAATGGCCGCCACCCCGGTCAGCACGTGATGGTCACGCCCCGACAGACGCCGCAACATGCGCGCGGCATCGTCATCATCCACCGGTTTGGCGAGCACGTCGCCGTCGATGACCACCGTGGTGTCTGCCCCCAGCACCAGTGCGTCGGGGCGATCACGCGCGACGGCCTCCGCCTTCATTTTCGCGACACGCCGGACATAGGCCTCCGGATGTTCGCCTGGGGAAACACGTTCGTCCACGTCAGCCACGACCACCTCAAAGGTGAAGCCCGCGGCCGTGAGGAGTTCGCGCCGGCGCGGAGACGCCGAGGCCAGAATGATGGGCACGGTGGTGTCCATGAGCCGGATGATACACTCCGGGATTGGCATG
>CBINOO010000172.1:0-5410 GCA_966252305.1 uncultured Acidimicrobiia bacterium | reverse complement strand
CCAGCAGGCATGGTGGTCCATCCTGCGGCAGGACACGCCCACGGCACCCTGGTGAATGCGTTACTGCACCACTTGACGGACCTTTCCGGCGTCGGTGGTGCGGAGCGCCCGGGGATTGTGCACCGGCTCGACCGCGGAACATCAGGCGTGATGGTGGTCGCCAAACACGATCGCGCGCATCGCGCACTGGCGAAGCAGTTTCACGACCGGCATGTGCGGAAGGAGTACCTGGCGCTCGTCTGGGGCGCGCCCGGGGTCGGCACCGTGTACGACACGCCGATCGGTCGTGATCCCAACGATCGCAAGCGCATGTCCGGCCGCGCGCGCCATGGCCGCGCGGCGCTCACGGAAGTCGTGCACACCGAACCGTTCCGCAGCGTGTCGCTGGTGCGACTGTCGATCGGCACGGGTCGCACACATCAAATCCGCGTGCATCTGTCGGAAGCAGGACATCCACTGGTGGGAGATGCGCTCTACGGCGGACAACGCAAGCGGCTTCCGACGCACCTGGCGGCGGTGGCCAGACTGGACCGCCCCTGGCTGCACGCGGAGCGCCTGGTGTTTGAGCATCCAGTGACCGGCGACACGATCGACGTCACCGCGCCTCTGCCACCGGAGTTGCAGCGTGTACTCAACTCTCTGAGGGCCGGCGCGGCAGGAGGGCGAAGCTGATGGATGAAGTGTTCACGGGTCGAGTGTTCAGGGTCGAGCGCGACTCTGTGACTCTGCCGAACGGTCGCGACGTGACGATGGAGGCTGTGCGGCATCGGGGATCGGTCGTGATACTCGCGCAGCCGGATCCGGAGTCCATCATCGTGATTCGCCAGTACAGACCCGTCATCGAGCGCTGGATCTGGGAGGTGCCGGCCGGCAGCCTGGACGCGGGCGAACAACCGGAGGTGGCAGCGGTCCGCGAATGTGAAGAGGAAATCGGGTGGACGCCGCAGCAGATCCGGCTGCTGGGCTCGTGGTATCCCACACCGGGCTTCTGCGACGAGATCATGCACTTCTACCACTGCACGTCGCTGGTGAAGCCCGTCGGCCCCGTACATCAGGACCTCGACGAGGTCATCGAATCGTCAACCGTGTCACTGGACGAACTGGCGCGCATGATTGACGACCGACGGGTCGTCGACATGAAGACCGTCGTCGCGTACCGCCTGCTGCGACCGTAATGGCGGGTCTAAAGACCCGCCCCACGAAGTCGGCGGGTCTGGGACCCGCCCCTGGGCACATGTGGGGCGGACCTTCAGGTCCGCCTTGTTTCAGACTGCCGTGAGCTCGGGCGTGGTCGCGGGCGTCAATGCCAGCGCCAGCACCTCGTCGACTTCCGTGACGAAATGCACGGTGAGACCGCGACGCACTTCGTCGGTGAGATCTTCCCGCACGTTGGTTTCGTTCTGCTTCGGCAGAATCACCTGGTGAATGCCGTGCCGGCGCGCCGCGAGCACCTTCTCCTTGATGCCGCCGACCGGCAACACGCGACCGGACAAGGTCACTTCACCCGTCATCGCGATGTCACCGCGCACCGGGCGTCCGGAGAGCGCCGACGCCAGGGCCACCACCATCGTGACGCCGGCCGACGGACCGTCCTTCGGGATGGCGCCGGAGGGCACGTGCAGGTGAATCTCCGAGTCCTTGTAAAACGTCGGATCCACGCCGTAAGCCGGGGCGTGCGCGCGGAACCACGACAGCGCGATGCGCGCGGATTCCTTCATCACGTCACCAAGTGATCCGGTGAGCGTCAGCAGGCTGCCGCCCGCCATCCGCGATGCCTCGATGAGCAGCACGTCTCCGCCGACCGGCGTCCACGCGAGTCCAATGGCCACGCCGGGATGACGCGTACGATTCGCGAGCTCTTCATCCTGATGCCGTGGCGCGCCGAGGAGTCCTTCCACCAGCGGCCCGGTGACCTCCACAGAATCGAGGGCCCCTTCTGCGCGACGACGGGCGATCTTGCGGCAGACGGATCCGATCTCGCGTTCGAGATTGCGCACGCCGGCTTCGCGAGTGTAGCCACGGATGATCGCTGCCAGCGCATCGTCGGTGAAGTGGATCTGGTCGGGCTGCAGGCCATGATTGAGCACCTGCCGTGCCACGAGGTGCTCGCGCGCGATGCTCAGTTTTTCGCGCTCGGTATAACCCGCCAGTTCAATGACTTCCATGCGGTCCCGCAATGGCGGCGGGATCGTGTCGAGCACGTTGGCCGTCGTGATGAACAGCACCTCCGACAGATCAAACGGCACGTCGAGATAGTGATCGCGGAACGTCGAGTTCTGCTCGGGGTCCAGCACTTCCAGCAGTGCTGACGCCGGGTCGCCCCGGAAGTCGTGGCCGAGTTTGTCGATCTCGTCGAGGATGAAAACCGGGTTCTTGACCTCGGCGCGGCGCAAGCCCTGGATGATCTGTCCGGGCAGAGCCCCGATGTAGGTACGGCGATGGCCGCGGATTTCCGCTTCGTCGCGCATGCCGCCCAGAGACACGCGCACGAACTTGCGGCCGATCGAGTTGGCGATGGACCTGGCCAGCGACGTCTTGCCCACACCGGGAGGGCCGGCAAAACAGAGAATCGGCCCCTTCACATCCGGCTTGAGCTTTCGCACCGCCAGGTACTCGAGAATGCGGTCCTTCACACGCTCCAGGCCGGAGTGATCGGCGTCAAGTGTCGCCTTGGTGTGCGGCAGGTCGATCGACTCCGGGCTGCGCGCCTCCCAGGGCACGGAGACCAGCCAGTCGATGTACGTGCGCGCGACGGTGTACTCCGCAGCGGCCGGCGGCATCTTCGAGAGACGATCCAGCTCGCGACGCGCATCCTTCTTGACCTCATCGGGCATGCCCGACTCGTCGATCTTCTTCGCGAGCTCGTCGATCTCCTTGGCCTGGTCGTCGCCTTCACCCAGCTCGCGCTGGATGGCCTTCATCTGCTCGCGGAGGAAGTACTCGCGCTGGTTCTTGCCGACTTCGGATTCGACCTGCGACTGGATCTTCGAGCCGACCTCGAGCACCTCGAGTTCCTTGGCCAGGACCCGGTTGAGCCGGTCGAGACGGTCGCGCACGTCGGCAGCTTCCAGCAGTTCCTGCTTGATGACCGTCGTGACCGTGCTCAGGCTGGACGCAATGAAGTCCGCAAGCCGGCCGGGCTCCGCGATGTTGGCCACGAGGGTCGACAGGTCTTCCGACAGGACCGGTGACAGCTGGACGATCTGCTGGAAGTTCGTACGGATGTTGCGAATGAGCGCGTCGACTTCAACGGCCGTTGTGTCCGGCACGATCTCGCTGACTTCGGACACCTGCGCGCGCAGGTACGGCGAGGACGAGACCACGGCGTCCAGCTTCACGCGCGCGAGCCCCTGCACGATCAGCCTGAGGCTGCCGTCGGGCAGCTTGAACATCTTGTGGATGTGCGCAAACGTGCCGACCGGGTACAGACCGTCCTTGCCGGGCTCCTCGTCCGACGCGTTGAGCTGCGTGAAGACGGCAATCTGCTTGTCTCCCGCAATCGCATCGTCAATCAGCGCGACCGAACTTTCGCGCGCCACCGCGAGGGGCATGAAGGCATTCGGGAACAGCACGGTGTCCCGCAACGGGAGGACAGGCAGTTCCGCCGGAATGGTGTCAGCCATGGGTGTGGGCTCCCTCCAAAAAAAGCACAGGCCCCGCCTCGCGGCGGAGCCTGTTGTGTATCACGAATCTGAAGCCGCGTCAGTTCATGTCGAGCATCATCCCCGACGACCGTCGTGACAACAGGCGCTCACGCCGCTCGGCCACTTCGCGCTCTTCTTCACAGTCCTTGCAGCGGACCGCGAAGGGCAACGCCCGGAGGCGACGTTCGGAGATCTCGTCACCACATTCGAAGCAGTTGCCGTACTGGCCACTCTCGAGCCGCGCCAGTGCTTCTTCGATGCGGTGCAGCGTCTCGGATTTCATCTGGATCAGCGCGAACTCGATATCGTCCTGGATATCGGCTTCCGAGGTCTCAGCCGCGTCCAGCACGCCCTGTCCCTCACCCGCGCTGCCTTCGGCACGCACGTCACGCATCTTCTCCTGCACCTGGGCCAGGATCTCGCGACGACGCTCCTCGAGGATGCGCTTGAGTTCGACGTACCGCTGCCGTGCCGTATCGCTGGCCGCTGCCTTTGTGGACTTCCGCTGAGTGCTTTGCGCCTTCATGATGACTCCCTTCTCCTCCCGCTACCGCTTCTCTGTGCGCCTTCTGGCCTGCAAACAAAATGCCAATACTAGCGCAATCGTGAATCCGAACCAAGACCTTTGTGGTCCTGTTCTTCAAAAGAAACCGACATTGACCACTACGATAACCGGCGATTTTTGGATGCCAGCGGTATCGCGACGTTTCTCCGGATAAGCCGTTACTTAACAACAGCTTAACGATGCGTTCCGGAGAAGGACCCAATCGGTCCGTCTTTGTGCTGCCAATTAGACGTTTGGACACCCATAAACGGTTCTCCACGTTTAAGGACGCACGATGTCTCCGTTTGGTGACAGGCGGAAGTACGGCATCCCAGGGGCTATCCGTGTGTAACTCCTGCTATACTTCTGCGTTTGGAGAAGTAGCCAATGGCCAAGCAGTGTGAAGTGTGCGGGAAGAAGCCGGTGGTGGGTCGTCAGGCCAGCCACGCCAACAACGTGACGTCGCGCCGGTTTGAACCAAATCTGCAGCGCGTCCGCGCCGTCCTCAACGGTGCCGTGCGCCGCGTCCGCGTCTGCACGCGGTGCATCCGCTCGAACAAGGTCGTCAAGGCCGCCTGATGGCGTCCCCGCTGGTTCCGGTCTCCACGACAGGCGCCCCCGCCGCGATTGGCCCGTACAGTCAGGCGGTCCGCGCGGGAGATTTCCTGTATGCCTCGGGTCAGATTCCACTGGACCCGGTCACCGGAACCATCACCGAGGGCGGCATCACCGCCCAGACCCACCAGGTATTCCAGAATCTGGCGGCGGTGCTGACCGCCGGCGGTGCGTCATTCGACCGCGTCGTCAAGACCACCGTCTATCTGGCGGACATGGCCGACTTCGGCGCGATGAATGAGGTCTACGCCGGATACTTCGGCACGCACGCGCCCGCGCGCGCCACGATCCAGGCCGCCGGACTCCCGCGCAACGTCCGCGTCGAGATCGACCTCGTCGCCTTCCTCGGCTGAGCCGGCCCGTCAGCGGCTCGCCCGCTCGACCGCCAGCACCCCTTACACGCCCTTCAGGCTATTGATCACCTTGTCGAGGTGCTTGAGATCCGCAATCTCGACCGTCATGCTGATCGACCCTCGCCCGTAGGCATCCGAGGTGGCTTCCACGTCGCGGATGTTGGTGTTGATCCCCGACACACGCGTCGTCACTTCCGCAAGAATGCCCTTGCGGTCGGCCACATGCAGCTTGAGCCGCACCACGTAGGGGGAGG
>CBINOO010000171.1:0-5673 GCA_966252305.1 uncultured Acidimicrobiia bacterium | reverse complement strand
GCCCTGTCCGACCTGCCTGCGGCCGACCCGCTTCCCGCGATCCCCACACAACACCGTGTCATCGGCGCCGACACGTGCCACTACATCGCGCCGGCCAGTCTCGGGGAACAGGTCGACGGCGGCGGCAAGGTCCTGGTCACGTCGGCAAGGCTCATTCTCGTGGCCGGAGGCGTGCACACCTGGCCGTGGCACACGGTGGCGTCCATCACACGGCTCGAGCGCGACATCACACTGAACGTGCGAGGAAAGGGGCCGGTCGTGCTCCGCTTCAATAGTTACGAACACGCACTCTTCGTGATGGCGATGGCCGAACGGCTGCGCAGACCGGCATAATGCTGGCTGTGCCCGTTGTCCTAGGTTCCGACATCCTCGCCGATCGTGCTCTTCTGAAGGGCCGCACCATCGGCATCGTCTGCAACCCCGCCTCGATTGACGCCCAATTCAGACACGTCATCGATCGCCTCGAAGCCTCCGGCGTCCGTGTCGGAGCCATCTTCGGCCCGCAACACGGCTTCCGGTCTGACCTGCAGGAAAACATGATCGAGTCGCCGCATGGCGACGATGCGAACCGGGGCGTGCGGGTGTATTCGCTTTACAGCGAAACACGCGTGCCGACAGCCGAGATGCTGGCGGGCCTCGATGCGCTGGTGATCGACCTGCAGGATGTGGGCACGCGCATCTACACGTACATCTACACGATGGCCAACTGCCTGACGGCGGCTGCGGCGCACGGGCTGCCCGTCATCGTGTGTGACCGCCCGAATCCCATCGGCGGCCACCTGGTCGAAGGGCCGATGCTGCTGGATGGCTTCCAGTCGTTTGTCGGGCAGTATCCAATCCCCATGCGTCACGGCATGACCATCGGCGAAGCCGCGAAGTTGTTCAACGAACACTTCGGTATCGGCGCCAAGCTCGAGGTGGTCGCCATGCAGGGATGGTCACGTTCACAATGGTGGGAATCGACGGGCCTTCCCTGGGTGTTGCCGTCACCAAACATCCCGACGGTCGAGGCGTGTGTCGTGTATCCGGGAACGGTGTTGTTTGAAGGCACCAACATCTCGGAAGCACGCGGCACGACCAAGCCGTTCGAGTTGTGTGGCGCACCGTGGGTGACGTCTCCGGAACGGTTCTGCGCGGAACTCAACGCGCGCGGACTGCCTGGCGTCGTGTTCCGCCCACACGCGTTCGATCCCGTCTTTCACAAACACGCAGGCACGTTGTGCGGCGGCTGTCAGATTCACGTGACCGATCGCGAGGCGTTCCGCTCCGTCGAAACCGGCATGGTGCTGATTGAGGCGTTCCGCGCCGCTGCGCCGGACCAGTTCCAGTGGCGTCAGCCGCCCTACGAATACGAGTACGTCATCCCGCCGATCGACATCCTGTACGGCTCGGCCGCGCTGCGCGAGGGCCTGGAGGCCGGCATCGGCGCGTCAGAACTGGCGCACGGGTGGGAAAAAGAAATGGCGGCTTTCGCCGCCATTCGATCGAGATTTCTTGTCTACGGAGAGTAGCCAGTAGTTCGTAGACAGGAGGAACTCAAATTCTTGAGCTCCTACTACCTATTTCCTATTGGCTACTCTCCCGGACAAGCGCCTTACCTCTCCTGCAGCGGCTTCACGTAGAACGACTGGGCGGGGCCGACGGGCGTGAACGTGCCGTTGAGGACCTTGCCGATCGCTGCGGTGAAACGTCCCGGCTGCACGGGCTGACCACCGCCACCGCCACGGCCGCCACCGCGCCCGCCGCGGCCGCCTGGCCCGGCACCTGCAGGCGGCGCCGGCGGCGCGCCTGCGAGGTTCCACGCCACGCGATGCACCCCGGGTTCGCCGTTGAGGTCGATGCGACGCACTTCCGAACCGCTGGAGTCACGAATCGCGATGACCCACTCGCCGGCCGCTGCCTTGTCGCGCAGGTGGTACGTGAGCAGCGCGCCGTACGGCGGGTTCTCTGCCGTCCAGTCGCCTTCCGCAGCACCGAGCTGGTTCTTCATCGGGAACTGGTACGCGTGACGCAGCGGCAACAAACGCGCTTCGTCAGCCAGGGCCTGCGCGGAGACACCACGCAGCGGGCTGTAGTCGTCGAGCAGGTAGAAGCTGCGACCAAAGGTGCCAAGCGCCAGATCACTCTCCCGCTTCTGGATGTCCATGTCGCGCACCTGAATCGTCGGCAGTCCGCCGCTCAGCTGCGTCCAGTGCGAACCGCCGTCCACCGTGAAGAACAGGCCGAACTCGGTGCCGGCAAAGATGAGGTTGCCGTTGATGTGGTCCTGGTTCACGGCAAAGACGCCGCCGCGCTGCGGCAGATTGCCCGCGATGCTCCGGAACGTGCGGCCGCGGTCGTCACTGCGCAGCAGGTACGGCTTGAAGTCGCCGCGCTGCCAGTTGTACATCGACACAAACACCACGTTGACGTCACGCGGTGACGGCGCGACGTCGGTGACGTACGTGCCCGCCGGCACGCCCGGGAACTGCTCGACACGGCGCCAGTTGATGCCGCCGTCTTCACTCACCTGCAGCAGGCCATCGTCTGTGCCCGCATACAGCAGTCCTTCAAGCAGCGGTGATTCATCAATCGCGACGATGTTGCTGAGAGCCGTGGTCGCGCGGTTCCACGAGACCGTCGTCTGGGGACTCCACAACTTGCCCATGATCGGAATCTCTGATGGATCAAGGTTGCGCGTGAGGTCGCCCGAGATACGCGTCCACGAGTCGCCGCGGTCGTCGGTGCGATACACGTAGTTGGTCGCCCAGTAGAGGCGTGTGGGATTGTGCGGGCTCACGAAGTAGGGCGTGTCCCAGTTCGCGCGTTCGTTCGGGAATCCACCGCCGCGGCCGCCAGTGGCTTCGGTGGGAATTTCGCTGCCATCCATCGCCCGCGTGTTGTTCGGGTTGGGACGGATGCTTGTCGACTGGCCCGTGCGCAGGTCGAGGCGCTGCACAGAGCCGTTCTGCGATGTCGCGTACGTGAAATTCGGATCCTCAGGATCGCTGCGCGTCGTGAACCCGTCACCGCCGCCCGTGCGATACACGTCGCTCGTGCGCAGGCCAACCGAGTTCTGTGACCGATGGGGCGTGCAGAACGAGCCGTTATCCTGCGTGCCGCCACACACGTTGTAGAACGGCAGCATGTTGTCGACCGATACACGGTAGAACTGCGATATCGGCAGGTTCGTGAAGTGCTTCCACGTCTTGCCTTCGTCGTAGCTCTCGTACAAACCGCCGTCATTGCCGAGGACGATATGGTTCTTGTCCTGGGGGTTCGGCCAGACCACGTGATGGTCGACGTGCACACCGGGCGTCGGGAACGTGCGCCACGTACGGCCGCCATCGGTGCTCCACTCGAGGTTCGTGCTCATCGCCCACACGGTGTCGGGGCGAATCGGGTCGACGAAAATTTCGTTGTAGTAGCCCGGGTCGGCGTTCATGTACCAGGCGGCATCGCCCTGGGCGCCTTCCTGTGCGTCTTCTGCCTCTTCCTCGGCCGCAGGCGGCACCTCATCGTCCGCCGCGCCGCCTCCGCGTCCCTGTCCGGGAGCACGACGGCCGACACGCGCCCACGTGGCGCCGGCATCGTCGGACCGATAGAAGCCGCGCTCGTTGGCCAGCGCTTCGATCATCGCGTAGATACGGGTGGGCTTGACCTTCGTGTCAGCGGCGATGTTGATGCGGCCCATGTCCCCGGGCGGCAGCCCGCCGCCGAGTTTCGTGAACGTGCGCCCAGCGTTGGTCGACTTGTAGATGCCGCTTTCGGGACCGCCACCGACGAACTGTCCCGTGGCGCGCCGACGCTGCCACATGGCGACGTAGACGATGTCCGGGTTGGCCGGGTCGAGGATGACCTCATTGGCGCCCGTGTCGGGTGAGATGGTGAAGATCGCATTCCACGTCTTGCCGCCGTCAGTCGTCTTGTAGAGACCGCGATCACCACCGGAGGACCACAGCGGGCCCTGAGCGGCGACGTAGACCACGTTGGAATCGCGCGGGTCAATGACCAGATTGCCGATGTGCTCGGAGTTCTGAAGTCCGACGCGGGTCCAGGTCATGCCGGCGTCGGTCGACTTGTAGACGCCGTCACCAAACATCGAGCTGCGCGGGTTCGAGTTTTCGCCCGTGCCGAGCCAGACGATGTTGGAGTTCTTCGGGTCGACCTTGATGCAGCACAGGTTGAACGACCCGTAGTCGTTGAACGTGGGCGTCCACGTCGTGCCGCGGTTCTCGCTTTTCCACACACCGCCCGCGGCGGTCGCCACGTAGTAGACGTTGGGGTTTTTCGGGTCGACGTCGAAGTCAGCCACACGGCCTGAGAACCGGGTGGGGCCAAGGCTTCGAAGTTCCAACCCCTCGAAGGTGGCGGCGTTGAGGCGGTCGTTGGACGGTGCCTGTTGGGCAAACAGGCCGGCCGCGACGCTGAACGCCATCACCGACAGGACAACGGTCATTCGGGATTTCATGGGCAGGGCTCTCCTTGGGGGGTTCCTACGACCCCCGGCAGGAGAGCGCTTACGGGGAGACCGTCAATGCGTCCATCTGGCGACATCCGAGAGTGTCGCCGTGGCGCTCAAGGCGTATGGCTCATTTCGCCAGGCGCGCGGCCCTGAAGCCCGCCGCGCGGGACAACCGCGACGCGAGGTTGGCGTCGATCACGCCGGCCGACGCCAGTCGCGCGAAGGCATCGGCACCGGGCCGCTACTGCCCGCCAGCCATCTTCTTCCAGGCCGCCTCATAGGCGTCCACGTTCGCGAGCGTGACGACATCCACGCCGGAATTCACGATGGGATTGGCCGGAGGCGCGCCTCCCGTCGCCAGACCGTGGACGAGTTTGATCGACTCTTCACCCCAGCCGAAGTACTTCTGGCCGAGCAGCACCTGCACCTTGCCGTCTCGCAGCAACTGCAACGCCGATTCGACCGTGTCAAACGACACGAACTTCGTCGTCGGGGGCACGGGCGTGAGCGCGTTGGCGCTGAACACAGGCCAGCCGCCGACCGAAATCCACGCGCCGAGGTCGGGATAGCGGTTGGTGCCGGTTGCGATGATCTCGCCGGTGCGCACGCTGTCTTCCTTGATGTCGTAGGTCTCGACGATGGTGATGCCGGGGTACTTCGACAGCACTTCCTTCGCACCCTCGAGGCGGCGCGCGAGGTTGTTGGCGCCAAGGCTGGTGATGAAGGCGACGGTGCCCTTGCCGCCCAGCAGTTTGGCGGTTTCTTCACCCATGATGCGGCCCGACTCGAGGTCGTCGACGCCGTAAAACGCCGCGCGCTTGGAGTCGGGGGCGTCAGAGTCCCACGTGACGACGGGGATACCGGCCTCCACGGCGCGGTCAATGGTCGACGTCAGGAAGCTGGCGTTGAGCACCGAAATCGCGATGCCGTCCACCTTCTGCGTGATGAACGATTCGAGAATCTCCTTCTGCCGGAGTTCATCGGCGCGATCGGGTCCACGGTAGATGACCTCGACGCCGAGCGCCTGCGCAGCGCGTTCACCGCCGATGCGCGCGTAGTCAAACACCGGAATGTCGAGCGACTTGGGAATCAGCGCGTAGCGTTTCTTCGCCGGCGCCTGATCGCCACCACCACACGCCGCCGCCACACCCACGGCCACCACCACACCCAGCATCAGCAGTTTCTTCATCATGCTCCCCACACCAACCCACCAACCCACCAGCCCACCA
>CBINOO010000170.1:0-5692 GCA_966252305.1 uncultured Acidimicrobiia bacterium | reverse complement strand
ACGCGGGGGTGTGCGGGCCGTCGCCGAGTTGTGCAACCGGCTTGATCGAGGCGTGAGCAAACCCGCGCTCGAACATATCGAGACCAGTTCTCCAGACATGGCCGTCGCGATTCGCAATCTGATGTTTGTCTTCGAGGATCTGGTCCACGTCGAAGACGGCGGTATTCGCGAAATCATCAACCGCAGCGACAAAAAAGCCCTCACGACGGCGCTCAAAGGCGCGAGTGAGGATGTGCGGCAGCGGTTCTTCCAGAACATCTCGAAGCGCGCAGGGGAGTTGATCAAGGAAGAAATGGAATTGATGGGCGCGGTCCGGCTGCGCGAGGTCGAGAAGGCGCAGCAGGAAATTGTGGCCGTCGCCAGGCGCCTGGAAGATGAGGGCGTCATCACGCTGGCCGGCAGCTCGGGCGAGGCGTATGTGGTCTAAGGGGCAGCGGCTGCTTGGGCGGCCCGCCGGCACGCTCGCGCGCTGGAAGCCGGGGCCGCTCCTGGCGCGGCCGGCCGCGTCGACCGCGGCAGCCTCGGCGTCGGGCCTGGCGGCCGCACTGCTGGCCGCGACCGAGGAGGAACCGACGGCTCCGCCGGAGCCCTCCCTCGAGGAGCGCCTGGCGGAGGCCGAAGCGCGGGGATTTGCGGAAGGACAAATGGCCGCGGAGGCCGACATGGCCGCCGAACGCGCGCGGCTGGCGTCAACCATTGCCGAGGTCGCCGCGTTGCGGCGCCGGGTGCTCGACCTGGCCGAACACGAGGTGATGCAGGTGGCGTCGGGCATGGCTCGCCGGATCCTGCATCGCGAAGTACAGCTGGATCCGGACATCCTGCTGGCGATGGCGCGGGTGGCGCTTGGACGGCTGGGCGATCAGGCCGTGGCGACGGTTCTGCTGCATCCCCTCGACCTGGCCGCCATATCGGCGACAGGACCGGCGGGCGCAGGACTGCGCCTTGAGTCGGATGCGTCGCTGCCGCGCGGCGGCTGTCGCATCAAGGCCGAGCATGGAGAGATCGATCTGGGGATGGACGCCCAGCTCGACGAACTTTCGCGATTGCTGATTGGGGAGTCCGCACGTGTCGACGGCGCCGCTCTTCACTGACCCGCGGGCCCCGCTGGGCATGGCCGCTCGGCAACTGGCGAGGCTGGCCGCGCTTGAACCCGCGCCGATCTCCGGGCGAGTGACGCGTGTGTCCGGGCTGGTTGTCGAATCGGCGGGGCCGGTCGCATCGGTCGGAGACGTCTGCGAGATTCAGCGGCGCGATGGCACCCGTATTCCGGCGGAAGTTGTCGGGTTCCGGTCGGGCACGCTGATCACCGTGCCGCTCGGGGATACGGCGGGCATCTGTCCAGGCGATCGCCTTGTCGCCCGCGGCTCGACGTTGTCTGTCCCGGCAGGTCCCGCGCTGCTGGGCAGAGTCATCGACGGCCTCGGCCATCCCATCGATGGAGCCGGCCCGCTTGCCAGCGGCCGGCGCGCGTCGCTGCGGCCACCCGCCCTCAATCCTCTCGCGCGCGCGGGCGTCACCGAACCCATCGGCACGGGCGTTCGCGTGATCGACGGCCTGTTGACCATGGGCCGAGGGCAGCGCATCGGCGTGTTTGGCGGCAGCGGCGTCGGCAAGAGCACGCTGCTCGGCATGATGGCGCGTGGCACGGCAGCGGATGTCGTGGTGCTCGCGCTGGTCGGCGAACGCGGCCGGGAAGTACGCGCCTTCCTTGAAGAAGACCTTGGGGCGGGCCGCGAGCGCGCGGTCGTCGTGGTCTCGACCTCGGACAGTCCACCTCTGTCGCGGATTCGCGCGGCGTTCACCGCGACGGCGATTGCCGAGCAGTTTCGCGCCGACGGCGCCAACGTCCTGCTGATGGTCGATTCGATCACACGCCTGGCGATGGCCCAGCGCGAGATCGGCCTGGCCGCCGGTGAACCGCCGACGGCCAAGGGGTATCCGCCATCGGTGTTCGCGATGTTGCCCGGCCTGCTCGAACGTGCGGGCTCCCTGCGAGGGCAGGGCAGCATCTCGGCCATCTACACGGTGCTGATGGATGGCGACGACATCACGGAACCGATCACCGACGCGGTGCGCGGCATTCTCGACGGCCACATCATGTTGTCGCGCGACCTCGCCTCCCAACATCACTTTCCGGCCATTGACGTGCTGGGCAGCATCAGCCGAACGATGACCGCGGTCGTCGACGATGCACACGCTGCGCAGGCCGCGCAGTTGCGCGGCTGGTTGTCCGCCCTCCGCAACAATGAGGACCTGCTGAGTGTCGGCGCCTACGTCGCGGGCAGCCAGCCGGTACTCGACGAAGCACTCGCACGGCGCGAAGCGCTCAAGGCGTTTCTCTGTCAGCCAGCCGACACCTTGTGCAGCCTTTCCGACGCTCGCGTGGCACTCGCGCAGTTGACGGGAAAGGCGTGAGATGAAGCCGTTCACCTTCCGGTTGGCGGGTGTCCTGAAGGTCTGGACACGCAAGGAAGAGCAGGCGTACGCGTTTTTTCAACGGCAAATGGCGTCAACCGCCGCTGCCAGGCAGCGCGAAGACGAGGCGCGTGCGCTGCGGGCCGAGGCGCAGCGCGCGGCCACCGACGCGATGCGTGGAGACATGAGACCCGCCGAAATGGGCTGGCACCGAAATTGGATGACCTCACTGTCGCTGCGTGTAGAGGCCGCGCGTGATGACGTGCGCCGCTGCGAACAGCTCGAGCGCGCCGCGCAGGCCGCATGGCAGAAGGCACGGCGGGATCGCCGAGTGCTCGAGCGCCTGCGGGAACGTGCCGAGACCCGATACCGGGTGGAGGCCAGGCGCGACGAGATCCGGTTCATGGATGGGTTGGCGCAGCAGGCTCGCCAACGGGAGATGACGCAATGGTGACAGGCACCTCGGGCACGACCGGCGCCAACGTGGCCGCCGAGACACAGACACCGGTGATGAACAACGGCTCGATGGGGAAGGACGCCTTCCTGAGCCTGCTGGTCACACAGCTGCAGAATCAGAATCCCCTGCAACCGCAGGCCGATGGCGAGTTCCTCGCGCAACTCGCGCAGTTCAGTTCCCTGGAACAGCTGCAGGAAATTCGCGGCGACATGAGTTCGCTCCGCGGACTGTTTGAGGCCGCGCTGGTGCAGGGCAGCGCGTCCACGGAAACCACCGAGGGAGGTGTGTAAGTGTCGATCGGATCATTTTCGTCAAGTCTGTCGGGGCTCAAGGCCAATCAGGTCAAGCTCGCCGTCATCGGCAACAACCTGGCCAATCTCAATACGGTCGGCTACAAGGTGGGCCAGGTGCAGTTTGCCGACCTCGTGAGTCAGACGGTGGCCGGCACCAGCGCCAATCCGATGCAGGTCGGCCTTGGCGTCGCCGCCGCCGCGATCAGCGCGAACTTCAGTCAGGGCGGTATCGACGCAACCGGCGTCGCCACCCATGTCGCGATTCAGGGGAACGGCTTCTTCGTGGTTGGCGGGGCGGGAGAACGCGGCTACACGCGCGCGGGCAACTTCTCCTTCGATCAGGACGGACGACTCGTGACGTCGGAAGGACTCCCGGTCCAGGGGTTTGGCGCCGTGAACGGCGTCATCGACCCCAACGGCCAGCCCGGTGACCTCGTGCTCACGCCAGGCGTGTTGCGGGCACCCACACCCACCAGCCTCTTCAGCACCGTGACCAACCTCGATGCCGCCGCTGCGGTGGGCGCGGTCGTCACCAGCTCGGTGCCGGTGTATGACTCCCTCGGCGCGCCCCACACGGCCACCCTCACCTTCACGAAGGTCGGCGCTGCCGCGTGGAACTACGCCTTGTCCGTACCCGGCGAAGACATCAATGGTGGTGTGGCCGGGGTACCGGTGGATCTCGCCAACGGCGCGTTGACCTTCAACGGTCAGGGCCGCCTGCTCACGGTCAACGGTGGCGCGCCGGCAGACGTCGTCGTCGCCGCGCCCAACTGGGCCAACGGTGCGCAGGGGGTCGACATCACCTGGGACGTGGTTGATGCCGCTGGTGCCGCGCAACTCACCAGCTTCGGCGCGCCTTCGGGCACGTCGTCGGTGACGCAGAACGGCGCGGAATCCAGCACGATGACGGGTCTGACCATCAGTCCCTCCGGCGAACTGCTGGCGACGTTTGGCGCCGGCCAGGTCGTGGCGGTCGGACAGCTGGCGATCGCGAGCTTCAACAACCCACAGGGACTGTCGAAGAACGGCGCGAACGTGCTCACCGAAAGCGGCTCCTCGGGCGAGGCCAACAGCGGGGTGGCCGGCACCGGCGGACGCGGCACACTCATCGGTGGCTCACTCGAGCAGTCGAACGTGGATATCGCGCAGGAGTTCACGCAGATGATCCTCGCCCAGCGTGGATATCAGGCCAATTCCAAGAGCATCACGGTTGCGGACGAGCTGCTGCTCGAGGCGCTCAATCTCCGACGCTGATGTCCTGAGGCACGCCCATGGTCCTCAATATCGATCCGCTTGGCGGCGGCTGGCCAGTCCCGCCGTCGCCAGGCGCGGCGCCCGCGGAAGATACCGCGGTCGACTTCTCCGTCTTCATCGCCGCGGTGTCACCCGCGCCGACGCCCGTGCAGGCGCCGACGCCAGCGCTGCCGCCCGACGTGTTGCCGCAGACGTCCCCTTCGGCGCCTTCCGCGTCCGTACCGGTCGCGCCTTCAGTCCTCGCGGCCGGCGTTCAGCAACTGCCGCTGGCTGTCGCGGCCCCGTCGCCTTCGGCCGGCGCGCCGCTCGTCGCCAGTGATCGCAACCCGCAGGCCTGGTTTGATCAGGGCAGCTCCGAACCGAAGGTGGATGTTGCACCCGTACCGGGTGTCGTGGTCCCCGCCGTCGTGACGCCATCGCCGCTGCCGGTTGAGTCGGTCGCGGGTGACGTCCCGGCTCCGGCTCCACCTCCGGCTGCCGCACCGCCCTCGGCCCTGGTGCCCGCCCCGGGCCCGGCTCCGGCTCCACGATCAGCCGCAACTGCAGTGAGGCACGCGGCGAAGGAGGCGGTGCCGGCGCCCGCGTCAACCGGGACCACATCGTCACCTGACATCGTTGCCGCAATCCCCGCTCCGGCATCAACGCCGGATTCGGCGGCATCGTCCGCACCGGTTGCACCGCCGGCGCCTGCGGCGACGTCCACGCCCGCATCATCGCCCACGCCCGCACCAACGCCCGCACCAGTCGCGATGGCGTCGTCGGCCGATGAAGGTCCGCACCCTGGCCCGGCCCCGCTCAACGGCGTTCAACCAGTAGCACCACCTGCACCACCCACGGCGCCTGCGTCACCCGCCTCACCGACGCCCCCGCACGCACCCGTGACCACTGGTGATCGCAATGAGGCGCGCGTGAATGTGTCGCCGGCGGTTGTCCGCACGGGTCCACGGAAATTCGCGCCTGATGCGCCCGCCACTCTGGCGCCGACGGCCGATGACACGACGCCGCTTGAGTTGACGAACACGTCGCCTGCGGCACCGTCGTCCACTCAGGCGACGGCAACCAGCACCGGGCCCGTCGTGGCTCACGCGACGACGCCCCAGGCCCCGATGCCGGCCGCTGTCGACACCGCGACATCACGCGTCGCCGTATCGACAGGTGACGTACCGTTCTCCGCCCCTGTCACCGACGATGGGACGCCGGTGCTGGCGCGGCTGGTCGAGACCATGCGCTGGCAGGCCAACGCCGGTGGTGGCCACGCCGAGATACGCCTGCG
>CBINOO010000169.1:0-5770 GCA_966252305.1 uncultured Acidimicrobiia bacterium | reverse complement strand
GAATTCGAAGTCGACAACGAAGGTGATGCGGAAAACTACGACGCCAAGGAGCGCGTGTTTGCCGGCTACATCATGGGCGAGTTGTTCCTGACGCCGCGCCTGACGCTTCTGCCCGGCCTGCGCGTGGAATCCACGAAGGTGGACTACACCGGTTATCAGGTGCTCTACGACAGCGACGGGGACTACGCGTCGACCACGACGGTGAACGGCAGCGATCGTTACACGCAGGTCCTGCCGGGCTTCCACATGCGTTATGCCCTGACGCCCGACGTGAACCTGCGCGCGGCCTACACGCGCACGATTGCGCGCCCCAACTATGTGGACCTGGTGCCGTACCAGCTCGTGTTCCAGGAGGACAACGAGATCGCGCGCGGCAACTCGAGCCTCAAGCCCACCACCTCGGACAACATCGATCTGCTGGCCGAGCGCTACTTCAAGTCGATCGGCCTGGTGTCGGGCGGCATCTTCTACAAGCGGATGACCGACTACATCTTCACGTTCCGCTACAACGAGGACATCTTCGGCGATCGGTACGAAATCACGCAGCCGCAGAATGGCGACAATGCCACGCTGTGGGGCGTCGAGCTGGCGCTGCAAAACCAGTTGCGCTTCCTGCCGTCGCCGTTTGATGGCCTGGGCATCTACGCGAACTACACGTGGACGGACTCCAACGCGTCGTACCCGGATCGCACCGCAGACTCGACGCTGCCCGGGCAGTCCCGGCACCTCGGGAACGTCTCGCTCTGGTATGAGAAGTACGGCTTCTCGGCGAAGGCGTCGTGGAACTTCCACGGCAAGTACGTCGAGGAAGTCGGCGGGGAAGCCGCCGAAGACGTCTACTACGACAACCACACGCAGCTCGACATCAACGTGAGCCAGCGCCTGTTCAAGAACGTCCGCGTCTACGCGGACTTCCTGAACCTGACCAACGCGCCACTGCGCTACTTCATCGGCACCACGAACCGTCCCATCCAGCAGGAGTACTATCGCTGGTGGTCGCAGTTCGGCGTGAAGGTGAACTGGTAGTGCGCACGCATACGCTCCGTCACCTGACGGTGCTCTCCGGGTTCGTCCTCGCCGCCGCGTGCGGCGGGGGCGAACCGTCCTCTTCACAACCCGCCGCCACCGTCGGTGCGTTGGCACCGGACCGCGTGACGGCCTCGGTCACCGACGATCCCGATGACCCGGCCATCTGGGTACACCCCTCCGATCCGGCCCGCTCCCTCATCATCGGCACGAACAAGGTGGCTGCGCCCAATGGCGCGCTCGTGGTCTTCGGGCTCGACGGCCAGATTCGCCAGACCGTGGCCGGCATCGATCGCCCGAACAACGTCGACATCGAAACGGGTGTGAATCTCGATGGCCAGGTGATGGATCTCGCGATTACCACGGAACGCCTGCAGCACCGCCTGCGAGTGTTTCGTATCGCCGCGGATGGTTCAGGTCTGAGCGATATCGGCGCCGTGCCGGTGCTTGACGGGCAGACCGGTGACCTCTCCGAGCCGATGGGAATCGGCGTCTACCAACGGCCTGCCGACGGGGCCGTCTTTGCGATTGTCGCGCCGAAGCTGGGTCCGTCAGCCAACTACTTGTGGCAATACCGTCTGACCGGCGACGGCAAGGGTGGCCTCGCGGGAACGCTGGTTCGGCGATTCGGCAACTTCAGCGAGGTGGGCGCCGAGCCGGGTGAACCCGGCGAGATCGAGGCCATCGTTGTTGATGATGAGCTGGGATACGTCTACTACTCCGATGAACGGCACGGTATCCACAAATGGCACGCGGACCCGGACCATCCGGACGCCGGCCGTGAACTCGCCGTGTTCGGCACGTCCGGATATCAGCTCGATCGGGAAGGCCTGGCGTTGTACACACACGCCGATGGCACCGGCTACCTGGTCTCCACCGACCAGATTCCTGGCGGTTCGGTGTTCAAGCTCTATCGTCGGGAAGGGGAAGCCGGCCAGCCGCATCAGCACGTCGTGATCGCGGAAGCGAAAACCACGGCGGACGAAACCGACGGCATTGAGGTCGTCAGCACCCCGCTACCGGGCTTTCCCAAAGGGCTGCTGGTCGCGATGAACTCAGGGCCGCGGAATTTCGCCCTGTTTTCGTGGGACCGGCTTTTTCCGCCTCGTCCGTAACAGACTTGTTACAGAGAGTTTACGGCCAGAGGCCTGACGGTACGAGATAACTACCTCTGCACGAAGGCAAGAAGGGGAGTAATGATGGAAACCCGCGAGCGCACACTGTCTGGCCATACGGATCGCCTGACGGTCACCAAGACCGACGAGGGCTGGGAGGTGCGCGAAACGCACGATCGCACCGTGGTGCGCGTGCAGCAGTACTCGGATTGGCACCGCGTCGAACGCGCGATGCAGGTGTTCGACCTTCAGGGGTTGGAACTCTGCTCGACGAACCGATAGCCCAGGCCAACCACCGTTTCGATTTGTGGGCCGGCTGCGCCGAGTTTGGAGCGCAGTCGGCCCACGTGTACGTCTACCGAGCGTGTTTCCACGTAGTGGTCATACCCCCACACGCGTTCGAGCAGGCGGTCGCGTGACAACACGCGGTTCCGGTTTTCGACGAGACACTTCAGCAGTTCGAATTCGCGGCGGGTGAGCCGGATCGGTTGGCCGTCCACGGCCACCGCCACCGCGTCGAAGTCGGCAAACAGGTGTTCGCCCTGGTAGACCTGTGGCGCCGTGCCCGTGCCCTGGCCTTTGCGCCGCAACACGGCCCTGACGCGCGCGGCCAGTTCCCGCAGGCTGAAGGGCTTGGTGATGTAGTCGTCGGCACCCAGGTCGAGCCCGGTCACCCGGTCGGCCTCCCCGGTGCGTGCCGTGAGCATGATGATCGGCAATTGTGCGGTCGCCGGTTTGGACCGCACGAGTCGACAGACCTCAGTGCCGGCCAGCACCGGCAGGTTGAGGTCCAGAATCATCAAATCGGGTGTCCGGTCAGCGACGGCCTTCAGGGCGGCGTCGCCCGAGTGAACGACCTCGACCTCCACGTCACCCGCCCGCTCGAGCGAGTGCTTGATGAGGCCGGCAATGTCGGTTTCATCGTCAACGACGAGGATGCGGGTTGGTGCAGGCGCGGGCATTACCCGTTCAGGGTAGGCATCGGCGATTTCCCGGGCGTGACACGGTGGTTAAATTGACGTTACGCCTTTTTGTTACACTGTCGTGACGTTGCGTTCGCCCGAATTTCGCTTTCGCGTCGCGCGTCCCGGAGGCTCGTGGGGTTCCGATTCAGCCTGATTCCAAAAGAAGAACAGTTTTTCGACCTGTTTCGCTCGACAACGAACGAAATCCAGGGGGCGGCCGAACATCTCAAGGCGATGTTTGCTGTCGATCCTCCCGATGCGAGCCGGATTGACATCATCCGCGACGCCGAACATCGGTGTGACACCCTCACACACGACACGATTCAGCGCCTGCACCGCACGTTCATCACGCCGTTCGACCGCGAAGATCTCTACACGATGGCCACGACGCTCGACACGGTCATGGACGCCATCGATCACGCCGCCTCCCTGGTGCGCAATTACCGAATCACGCATGTCCCCTCAGGCGCCAGGGAACTGGTGCACACCGTGACCCAGTCGGCCGAACGCCTCAACGCCGCGATGGACGCGCTGGCGAAGGGACAGCCGGTGCAGCCGCACGCGGTGGAGATCAACCGGCTGGAGAACGAGGCCGACCACGCCTATCAGCGGGCGATTCAGCACCTCTTTGACACGGTCACGGACCCGATCACGCTGATCAAGAGCAAAGACCTGCTGGATGTGCTGGAACAAGTCACCGACTGCTGTGAAGACGTCGCCAACGTCATCGAAGGCGTCGTCGTGAAACACGGGTAGGGTGAATGGATACCGCGTTTGCGACGATTGTTCTGGTCATCATCGTCGCCCTGATTTTCGACTACATCAACGGGTTCCACGACGCCGCCAACTCGATCGCCACGGTGGTCTCGACGCGAGTGTTGTCGCCGGGACACGCCGTGCTGTGGGCCGCGTTCTTCAACTTCGTCGCCGCGTTCTTCTTCGGCACCGGCGTGGCGAAGACCGTCGGCTCCGGCATGGTGGATCTCAACATCGTCACCTACGGCGTCATCCTCGCCGGCCTGGGAGGCGCGATCATCTGGAACCTGATCACCTGGTATTTCGGGTTGCCCACGAGTTCCTCGCATGCGCTGTTTGGCGGGTATGCCGGCGCTGCCGTGGCCAAGGCAGGGTTTGGCGCCATCATCGCCTCCGGCTGGACCAAGACGTTGGTGTTCATCGTCGTCGCGCCGGCCATCGGTCTGGTGGTGGGGCTGACGCTCATGACCAGCATCTTCTGGCTGTTCCGCCACACGACGCCGATGCGGGTGGACCGGTGGTTCCGTCGGCTGCAACTGACGTCTGCGGCGGCATTCAGCCTGATGCATGGGGCGAATGACGCGCAGAAGACGATGGGCATCATCACCGGCGCCCTGGTCGCCGGCGGATACCTGACGACATTCGAAGTGCCGTTCTGGGTCGTGATGGCTGCGCACGCCGCGATTGGCCTGGGCACGTTGTCAGGCGGCTGGCGCATCATCAAGACGATGGGCTCGAAGATCACCAAACTGCAACCCGTGGGCGGGTTTGCCGCGGAGACGGGCGCGGCGGTCGCGATTTACATTGCGACCGCGCTTGGGGTCGGGATCTCCACGACACACACGATCACGGGATCGATTGTCGGGGTCGGTGCCACGCGTCGACTCTCTGCCGTGCGGTGGGGCGTGGCGCGGCAGATCGTCTGGGCGTGGGTCCTGACCATTCCGGCGTCAGCCACGATCGGCGCGCTCAGCTACGGCCTCATCGCCTTGTTCCGCTGACGCGTCACACCTTCCACGACCACAATACCCGCGCCGCCAGCACGAGCATCGCGACGGTCGTCAGCGCATTGAGCAGCCGTTTGGCGCCCGGCTGTTCGAGCGTGGAGCGCAGTCGATCGAGACTGACGGCCCACGCGCAGTGCACCACGAACGCGAGACCCACGTGGATGGCCGCCAGGCCGACGTACCGCCCGGCCGTGGCCCCTCGCGGCATGAATGACGGGACCACCGTGAGATAAAAGGTCATGATGGCCGGGTTGAGGAGGTTGACCGTCAGGCCGTCCCTGATGGCTCGGGCAGGCGGCAGGTGCGGCGTTGACGGCATTGAGGCGCCTGGGGCCGCGCTGAACAGTCGGCGCGCGCTGTTCCATGCGAGCCACACAAGGAAGAGTCCGCCGGCCAGTCGCACCAGGCTCAGCGCGACCGGTGAGGCCGCCAGCAGCACGGCAGCGCCCAGACCCGCGACGGTTGCATGCGTCGTGTTGCCCATCGCCGCGCCTGCGGCGGTCCGGACACCGCCTCGCCATCCGGATGCCAGGGCGTGGTCGACGACGACGGCGGTTGTGGCGCCGGGAGTGATGACCAGTACGGCAGTGATCGACGTGTACGCGACGAGCGAGGCATCCATCGGATCAGGAAATCGCCGGCACCGTGACGATGAGGTGTGTACCGCCGCCCTCGCGATTCTGCGCAGAGACCCGGCCACCGTGCAGTTCGATCAGGTGTTTCACGATGGAGAGGCCCAGGCCGGTGCCGCCGGGATCGCGCGGGTCGCGTGTGCGGGAGCGGTCGACACGATAGAAGCGCTCGAAGATGCGGGGAAGGTCGGCTTCAGGAATGCCGGGGCCGCGATCACTGAAGCGGATTTCCAGCCGATCGCCGACGCGGCGGCTGCGCAGTTCGATGA
>CBINOO010000168.1:0-5931 GCA_966252305.1 uncultured Acidimicrobiia bacterium | reverse complement strand
ACGCCGTCGAGGAAGTGCTCAGCGGAATTTTTGCTGAAGTGCTGCACGTCGAGCCGGCACCCGCCGGTGTCGCCCTGCGGCAGGGCGACACCCGGCGGACGTTTGGCCACGTCGTCGTCGCGGCCGGCAGCTGGTCGTCCCGCGTGAAAATCGCGGGCGCGACGTTGCCGCGCGTGCGACCCATTCGCGGGCAGCTGCTTGAGCTCGGTTGGCGCGACGGCACGTTACCGAGGCAGTCCACCTGGGGCACGAAGTGTTACACCGTGCCGTGGAAGAACCACCACCTGCTGGTTGGCGCCACGGTTGAAGACGTGGGATTTGATGAGTCCACAACGGTCGACGGCGTGCGAGGACTCCTTGACGCCGTGGCCGAACTGCTGCCCTCCGCCACATCCGCCGAACTTGTCGACGTGCGCGTGGGCTTGCGTCCCATTGCTGACGCGAAGATTCCGCTCATTGGCCCCATGCCGGGCGTGCCCAACGTGAGCATCGCCACCGCGCACTATCGCAACGGCATCCTGCTGGCGCCGTACACGGCCGACGTGATCGCGCGGCTGGTGCTTGATGGCGACATCGACCCCGCGCTCGCCATGACCGCGGTTGGTTCATCCGAGAGCCGGTCCGCATGAACGTCGTTGTATGCCGGCGCGTGCCGGTCGACATTGAAAGGGCATCGCTCTCTGAGACACGCGAGGCGTTTGCCGATGCCCAGCCGCTCTCGATGTCGCAGGCCTGGCGCGAATCACCCGAGCGCGGCTTCCGCCCGGCGATCGTGCGGGTCGGGTGGCAGGCCGATCGACTGCTGCTCCTCGCCGAACTCACCGATGACGAGATCTGGACGTCAGCGACGGGCCACGGTCAACGATTCTGGGAGTTGGGAGATACGTTCGAGATCTTCCTGGCGGTCGAGGGCGTGACGCAGTACATCGAGTGCCACGTCACGCCGCTCAATCAACGCCTGCAGCTGCGGTTCCCGCTCGACGGTCCGGCAGCGCTGGGGCCGGATCCCTTCGTGAACGCGCTGGTCCCCGGCGACGACTTCGACTCAAGAGTCTGGCTGGCCGACGACGGCCGCGGATGGATTGCCCTGGCGGCAATCCCCGGGACGTTCGCGGGCCTGTCGCCGGGGCCTCTCGCCGGTACGACCTGGCGTTATTCCTTCAGCCGCTACGACGCTTCGTCCGGCACGGCGGCTCCGGTGATCTCATCCACCTCTCCACACCCCGTCCCCACATTCCATCGTCAGCAGGAGTGGGGGACGCTGGTGTGCAGCGATTGACGTCTGCGACGGTCCTGACCGTTGCGCGGGACGAGCCCGATCAACTGGCTTTGATGTAGACGCAACCGGCCTGCTGTGCCATGACGCCCGCGAAGACGCCAGACGGCTGCAGAATCACGCCGGGCACAAGGGCGGCCAGCGCCTTCTCGCGTGCTGCCTGGTCGCTGACGCCGTCGGTGCGTTTGACCAGGGCCACGCAGTCCTGCAGCGCGAGGTTGCACGCGAGTGTCACCACACCTCGAGCCATTTGTTTCGGCAGCGACATGTCGCTGAACGGCGCAGGCACGCCGTGGCGTTCATCGAGTAACGCGGGGTTCCTGTCCGTTGGTTCGCCCGTGATCGGATGCGTCACGTTCTTGGTCGAGCCGAGCTTGTACTCGTCCCAGAAACTCTGCTGCATCGCGAGGGTGATCGCGTTGTGGCGCAGGATGAGCACCGGTGCCAGCGAATCCGGTGCGACGTTCAGAACGTCGATGTACTGACGCGCCCACGCGGCGGTTCGCCACACTCCATACCCGCTTTCGACTTCCGTGCAGTCGAAACATGCCTTGTGCCGACCCTTCAGCCGGCGAGTCCAGCCGGTATCCCAGTCGGACGGCTGGGCCGGATGCCCCATCGGGACCGGCGGCATTGCCCCAAACGCACCAGTCAGCCCAACCGCACCGACGGCCAGCTGGTTCACGAAATCACGCCGTGTTGAATTCACTGTTCCTCCTCGAAAACCGTTCCAATCGCAATCGAAGAGACGGAGGGCCGTGTGCGCGAGTCGTCAGCGCCGGGTGATCAACTTGTAAGGATTTGGTAAGCCCTTCGGTAAGATGCTGCCATGTCAACCCGGCCGGCGGTGCTCGAGTTCGGCGGCTTCAGGCTTGACCCGGTCAGTGGGCGCCTGCTCAGGGGCGATCGCCCAATCCCGCTCGCGCCCAAGGCCTTTGCGGTGTTGCAGCACCTCGCGTCAAGGCCGGCACACCTCGTCTCCAAGCAGGATCTGCTTTCCGCCTTCTGGTCGGACGCGTACGTGGGTGAGGCGGTGCTCAAGGCGACGATTCGAGAAATTCGGAAGGCCCTCAATGATGATCCGAGGGCGCCCCGGTACATTGAGACTGCCCATCGCCGCGGCTACAGGTTCATCGCCGATGTCATCGAGATGGCCGGCGGCATGTCCGACGTGCCGCCGATTCGGTACGCGGTCAGCGGCAACGTGAACATTGCATACCAGGTGGTTGGCAATGGGCCGATCGACCTGGTTTTCGTCATGGGGTGGGTCTCTCATTTGGAGTACTTCTGGAAGGAGCCGCGGTTTGCGAGGTTCCTGACCCGCCTGAGCTCCATGGCGCGACTCATCCTGTTCGACAAGCGCGGTACTGGACGCTCCGATCCCGTCCCCGTGAGTGAACTGCCCACCCTCGATGAAAGACTGGACGATGTGCGTGCAGTGATGGCGGCGGCCGGATCGGAACGCGCCGTGTTGATGGGTGTGTCCGAGGGTGGGCCGTTGTGCACCCTCTTTGCCGCGACGTATCCGGAAAGGACCGAAGCCCTTGTCATGATCGGGAGCTACGCGCGACGGTTTGCGGCGCCCGACTACCCGTGGGGCCAGACGCCCGAGGACGCGGCGGCCTTTGATCGGGCGATCCTCGAGGGGTGGGGTGGGCCGGTCGGCCTCGACACACGGGGCCCTTCGGTGGTTGACGACGCGGAGTTTCGCGATTGGTGGGCGGCGTACCTGCGAATGGGCGCGAGTCCGGGAGCGGCACGCGCCCTCACGGAGATGAACGCGCAGATCGACGTTCGTGATGTCCTGCCGACGGTCCAGGTTCCCACGCTGATCCTGCATCGGCGGGGGGATCGGTGCCTGCCAGTCGAAGGCGCGCGCTACATGGCCTCTCGGATTTCCGCCGCGACTCTCGTCGAACTGCCGGGCGAGGATCATCTGCCGTTTGTCGGCGACCAGGATCAGATGCTGGAGGAGATCGAGCGGTTCCTCTCGCGGACCCATGACCGCCCGATGTTGACCAACACGCTCGCCACCCTTCTCGTCGTGTTGTCGGATGCGGCCACACGGGATGACCTGGCGCCCGCACTGGAAGCGGAAGTGCTGCGGCATCGAGGCCAGATCGTCGAACGCGCGGGGACCACGGCGAGCCTGCGGCACACGGCATCGTTTGATGGGCCGGGCCGCGCGGTCCGCTGTGCGCGTGCCATCGATGACGTCGCGCGGCGCTTGCGGATTCCCCTTCGGTCTGCCGTTCACATCGGAGAATTCGACCGCTCAGCGGAAAGTGACTTGACGGGCGCCACGGCCCGAATCGCCGCGTCAGCGCCGGTCGGCCGTGTGCTCGTGTCCCGGACTGTGGTCGACCTCGTGCATGGTTCGGGCCTGGTGTTTCTTCCGCACGGATCGGCTGTCGTCGCGTCGGGGCACGAGGTGCCGGTGTTCATCCTGGAGCCGACAGCCTGAACGTGCGCGGCGCGTACGCCTACTCCGCGATGTACTTCCAGACGCCGCCGATGCGTCGCCAGACCGTGAAGAACGGAATCGGTTGACCCGCGGGTGTGCCTGGCGTTGGATGCGATGTGATGTGGCCGAACGTCACGCCGAGGTCTCCACTGGGCGAGACGAGCGCCGACTCTGCGGACCAGAAGACCGGGCTCTTGGTGCCCGGCGCGCCTGCGCCGATGTCGCGGCCGATGTTGACGTTGCCAATGACGAAGCCGGCGGCCTGCGGCCCGCCCATGTTCATCGCATCGGGCCATCCATGTTTCTCAAACGCCGGGCCAAGGCCAATCTGCTGGGCCTCGTCGGAGAAGGCCCGCTCGGCGGCCACAAGGCTTCGCTGGTGCTCCATCAGGCGTGTCACGTCAGGCGACGCGTTCAGCCGCTCCGGCAGCGAGGCTGCGAGTACGGTGGTGCTGGTCTCGCCGGCGGGACGACCGCGGCGTTTGTAGGCGGCCACGCGCCACCCACTTTCTCCGCGAATCCAGTACGCCAGATACTTCAGCGGCACCGGCTGACCTTCGGCCGGCGTGAACGTCATGAAGCCGAACGTGAAGCCATGCAGGCCATCGGCTGAGATGCCGGCACGGATCGGCGTCCACGTGAGCCGACCGGTCGCATTGGCGGGATTGGCACCCAGCGCCGCGACGGCTTCCTCCTTGCCATACGACAATCCTCCCGGACCCGGCATGATCACGTCGTCCGCAAACATCGACGAGAGTGCCGGGATGACGGTCGTGCGCGCGGAGGCTTCTGCAAACGAGCGGTCGGCCGCCAGGAGGCTGTCGGCGACGGCCTGGGGTGTGACCTGCAATGGAAGCATGTTGGCCGAGGCGCTCCAGCAGCCGGCTGAGACCAGGGTGCCAGCAGCGAGCAGGGCAGCAGATATCCGGGCGGTTCGCATCAGAGGGCACTCTACCCGATGCGTCGGGGGGCGTCACCGGTCCTGTGACCAACGGCCCATGAGCAGACGCAGGGCATCGCATAGACTGGCCCCATGGCACATTTGACCTCGGACGCGCTGGCGTCGGCCCTGCGGGATCTGCCCGGCTGGTCGGCCGACGGCCAGGCCATCACCCGGACGTTCACGTTCCCCTCGTTCCCGGACGCCATTGCCTACGTGGCGCGCCTGGCCTTTGATGCCGAAAAGGCTGACCATCACCCCGACCTGCTGGTGAGTTACCGGAAGGTGACGGTGACCTGGTCGACCCACAGCGAAGGGGGAGTCACGCAGAAGGACGTGGATGGCGCCAGGGCCGCCAACCGCTGCGCCGGGCAGTAGAATCGTCCCTGCGAATGAAGCTCAAGACGTCGTACAGCGCCAGGGAAGTGACGGCGCTGACCGGCCTGACCGGCCGGCAACTGCAGTGGTGGGACGAGGCGGCGGTGTTTCGCCCGTCGATTGCGCCACGCAAGACGACGCAGGGGGGATTTACCGAACGGCGATACTCACCGGTTGACGTGCTTGAACTCATCGCGTTGGCCGACCTGCGCAGACGAGGGTTCGACAACGCCACGTTGAAGCAGATGATGGACGCGCTGCGTGAATACTTCCGCCGGCGTCTGTCCGAGACCCTTGATGACGCGGGAGACCTGCGTCTGCTGACCGACGGCAGCGGGCTGTTCCTGCAGACGAGACAAGGCCACGTGTTTGATTTGCTGATTGATCCGATGCAGGCGTTGCTGGGCAGTGACGCGCTCAAACTCAAGCCCGTGAACGGCAAAGCGAAGCGCAAGGCGCCTCGACGATCATCGGCACGTTCGACCAGGACAGGGAAGAAAGACGCATGAAGAAGCTGACGTTTGCCATCATCGCCCTCTGCGCGCAGGCTGCGCTGACGGCACAGTCCGCCATCCCCACGCCGGAATCCGTCATCGGATTCAAGCCGGGTACTGAATTCAAGCTGGCCAACTACGACCAGACGATTCAGTACTTCCAACGCCTGGACGCGGCGAGTGACAAGGTGCGGGTGTTGCCGATGGGAACGTCGACGCAGGGGCGCCAGTACTACGTGGCGCTGATTTCGACGCCGGCCAACCTGGCCCGTGTGGATCGGTACCGCGAGATTGCCAGGCGCCTGGCATCGCCGGAGGGGGTGACCGAAGCCGAGGCTCGAGCACTGGCGGCCGAGGGCAAGGCGATTGTGCATATCGA
>CBINOO010000167.1:0-5999 GCA_966252305.1 uncultured Acidimicrobiia bacterium | reverse complement strand
TGGCTCGGAAATCTCGAAGACCACCAGTCCCTTCGCTGACAGGCGTTCCAACGTGGCGTACACCGCGCCGATGGCGACTGGTCGTCCGGCGCGTTCTTCAATTTCGCGGCAGATCGTCATCCCGTACGCATCGTCAGCCAATCGCACGATCGCCCCAAGCACGTAGAGTTCGAACTCTCCCAGGTAACTTCCCTTTGGCATGCTCCGATCTTCTACAAACGTGAAAATATGTCAACGCGTCCGGGATCGAACGGCGCCACTCCGCCTCAGGCGGCCCGCCTCATCCCGGCCTGACGACGTCGCCGCAACAGCGCCAGCACCGCCGTCTCTGCCGCTTCCGGCAGCCGGCAGCACGCCGCCCCTTCATGCTTGACGGCCGAACCCGGCTTGATGGTCTCGCCGTCGAGGTACGCTTCAATCACGCCCGGATGGATGTACGACGATCGGCACACCGCGCGTGTATTGCCGAGTCGCTCCGCCACACGGTCCACGGCGCGCACGATCGCCTTCCGGCGGGCGGTGAGGGTCGAAGCCTCCTGTTCCGCCGACAGGTGGATGCCCGCGAGCACGGTACCGGCCCACGTGCGGAAGTCCTTGGCTGAGCACTGCAGGCCCGTCGCGTCGCGAAGGTAGGCGTTGACGTCGTTCGAGTCGATCGGCGTGCGTTGGCCATCCTCACGCACACACTGAAAGAGATGGTCACCCGGCAGCGCCTTGCACTGGCGCACGAACCGCGCGAGCGCCTCGTCGCGCACCGTCAACTCCTGCGTCACGCCGCTCTTGGCGCGGAAGCAGAACTGCACATCCTTCCCTTTCACGCTGACGTGGCCGTGATGCAGCGTGGTCAATCCGTACGAACGGTTCGCGCGCGCGTACTCGTCGTTGCCGATCCGAATGAACGTCCGCTCGAGCAACGACACGAGTGTGGCGAGCACGTGTTCGCGCGACATCGGCAGGCGGCGAAGGTCGCAGCGCACACGGTGCCGCAGCGCAGGAAGCGCGCGGGCGAAGGCCAGCATGTGGTCGTACTTCTGCTCGTCGCGCGCCGCTCTCCACAACGCGTGATAGCGATATTGCTTGCGTCCGCGGGCATCGCGGCCGACCGCCTGGATGTGTGCGTTATCGGCGGGAGCAATCCACACCTGCGTCCACGCCGGTGGGATGGCCAGCGCGCGGATACGCTCGAGCGTCGCCTCATCCCGCACCTGGCTGCCGTCGGCTGACGTGTACGTGAACCGGCGTCCACGCCGGTGGCGGACGATGCCGAGTGAATCGTCAGTGAGGTAACGCAACCCGGCTCCCCGGGCAAACGCCTGTGCGGCGGAGGAACGCGATCGAGCCATGTCCCGACGCCATTGCAAGGCGTCGGCCAACGGCTCCCGTCAATCGCCGAAGCAGATACCGACGTTTTTGGCCGCGCGCACGATATCGGAGTCCGGCGGCACGGTCCGCGTACGGCCGACCACTTCCTCTATTGGCACCGGCACGACATCAGGTGGGTGCAACGCCGCCATTACGCCAAACGTCCCCTGCTGCATGAGCTCGAATGCGAAGCTCCCCAGGCGCGTCGCCAGCATCCGGTCGTAGGCCGTCGGCGACCCACCACGCTGCAGGTGACCGAGCACCACGTGCCGGCATTCCTTGTTGGTCAGCGGCTCGAGCTGCCGGGCGATTCGCTCGCCAATACCGCCCAGCCGCTCCACCTTGTCGGCCGTGGCCGCGGACTGGATCACGCGCTCTCCCCCGGCCGGATGTGCGCCCTCGGCGGCGACCACGATGCTGAAGCGCGCGCCCCAGCGCTCGCGCGCATTGATGTGCTCCGCAATCTTGTCCAGGTCGTACGGCAACTCAGGAATCAGCACCACGTCGGCACCACCGGCGATACCCGAGTGCAGGGCAATCCACCCGGCGTAGCGGCCCATCACCTCGACCACCATCACCCGATGATGGGCTTCTGCCGTCGAATGCAGCCGGTCGATGGCATCGGTCGCAAACTCGACCGCCGTCTCGAACCCGAACGTCATCGTCGTGCCGACGATGTCGTTGTCGATGGTTTTGGGCACGCCGACCATCGGCACACCGCGTTTGTGCAGTTCGTACGCGATGGCAAGGGTGCCGTCACCGCCGATGACGACCAGGCCATCCAGGCCAAGCGCCTTGAAGTTCTCGACGCAGCGATCGGAATAGTCGACGGGCCCCGACGACGTGGCCACGGGATAGGCGAAGGGATTGCCGCGATTGGTCGTGCCGAGTATCGTGCCGCCGAGTCGCAGGATACCGGTGACGTCGGCCGGCGTCAGCAGCCGCGAACGCTCCGGAAAAATGAGGCCGTCGAAGCTGTCTTCGAGACCGATACATTCGACGCCGGCGTTGACCGCCGACTTGGTCACTGCGCGGATGACGGCATTCAGTCCAGGGGCGTCACCGCCGCCGGTGAGCACACCGATGCGTTTGAGAGACATCGGGTACAGCATAGCGGTGCGAAGTGCGAAGTGCGAAGTGCGAAGTGCTACGTGCTGGGAGGTTGTCGCGCCGAAGCGCAACGAAGGGGCTTGTCGCGCCGAAGCGCCAGCGAAGGCGGATGGTGGACCGCGCGAGGCTCGAACTCGCGACCTCTACGATGCGAACGTAGCGCTCTCCCAGCTGAGCTAGCGGCCCCCAAGGTCGGGTCGCCGCGTGAGCGGCGAACCCGAATTGTAGCACAGCCGTTACGACTCGGAGGCGACCTTGCGCTGCAGTTCGCCGATCAATCCGTGCAGCGCGTTCACCGCCAGGGCGTGCGCGGCTGACACCCGGTAAAACGTCTCAAGATCGACGTCCGCCAACGCGCTGTCACCGGCGACGCCGTCAACCGCCGCCTGGTGGGCCTCAAGCTCCTTGCCGGAGGTGATGGCGCCCTTCCAGGCGTTCTTGAGGGCCAGAATGGCGTTCTCTTCGTCACGCGACATTTACATCCTCCATCGGGCGCGGCCCGTATCCGGGACAGCGTATCAGGAAGCGGGAACCGCGTTACCATGCGACTATGCGACCCTGGAGCGTCGGAGTGTTCGCGGCCGGCCTCGTGACCGCCCTGGTGCTGGTCCCGCCTGTTCCGATGCGTGCCGACCAGGCGCAGCCGTCGCCCTCCGACCTGGCGCGCCGGCTGCAGACGCGTTACGCCGCCATCAAGGACTTCCGCGCCGACTTCACGCAATCGGTTCGCGGTGGCGTGCTCAAGACCCTCACCACCGAGCAACGCGGCGAGGTGAAGATCAAGAAACCAGGCAAGATGCGCTGGACCTACGGTCCGCCGGACCGGCACGTCTTCGTGTCGGACGGCACCCGCATGTATTTCTATGTGCCTGCGGACCGCACCGTGCACACCAGTTCGATGCCCAAAGGCGACGACCTGTCGGCCGCAGTCCTGTTCCTCACCGGCACCGGGAACCTCGAGCGGGACTTCACCCACACGATGCCCGCCAATCAGCCCAGCGGCGAGTGGCATCTGACTCTGACCCCGAAGGTGCGACAGGACGATTTCTCCTCGCTGACGCTGGTGGTTGACCGGACCTCGCTCAACTTCAAGTCGTTTTCGTGGACCGACCACGGCGGCGCGCTCAACTCGATCCGCTTCACCAAGATGCAGGAAAACGTCGGGCTCAAAGACAGCGAGTTCACCTTCGACATCCCGAAGGGTGCCACGGTGATCTCTGGAGGCGGACGATGAACGCGCGTATTCGAAGGTGGACCGTCGTCATCGCGGCCGCGCTGATACCGGCGCTGTCGGCCTGTGCCACCACATCCACGATGCGGCAGGCACAGCAGGCGGAGTCCATGCGCGACTACGACCTGGCCGTCGCGCGATACAGCAAGCTCGTCCGTGAGCAGCCTGAGAACCAGGAGGCGCGTCTGGGTCTCGACCGCGCGAAGCTGCGCGCATCCGACATGCACCTGCGCCGTGGCCGCGTCCTGTTTCATCAGGGGCAGGTCGAAGAAGCGGTCGTCGAACTGCAGCTGGCCAGCGAATTGAACCCGACCGACTCGGGAGTTGAATCTGAACTGCGGGCTGCGCGCGCCGCCCAACGCGTGCAATTGGCGATTACCCCTGGTGGCCCCACAGCGCTCGAGAGCGTCATCACGCGCACGCGGAATCTTCCGCCGGTGGGCTTCGAGCTGCCCGAGGTGACGCTGCCGGCCTCGCTCCAGACGGGCGCACAGACAACCAGCCGCCAGGCGTACCTGATGCTCGCCAAGCTGGGCGGCCTCAGCGTCGTGTTCGAGCCGACCTTCCGCGACTCCCCCGCCGAGGTCAGCCTCCAGAACAAGTCGCTGCGCGAAGGCCTCGACACGGTGGCGTCGGCGACGCAGACCTTCTACAAGGTGACGGGACCGAACACGATCACGGTGATTCCCGACACGCCGGCCAAACGGCGCGAGTTCGTCGACGAACACGTGCGCACGTTTTTCGTCAGCAACCTCGACATGAAGGAAGTCGTCGACCTGCTCCGCGTGACCGGAGACATCCGGAAGCTGCAGGCCGTCAGCACCAACACCCTGACCATCGCCGACACGCCGGAGCGCCTCGACACCGTGGCGAAGATCCTGGCGGCCATCGACAAGGCCAAACCCGAGGTCGTGATTGGCGTCGAGATCCTCGAAGTCAACCGCACGTCGCTGCGTGACTACGGGATCCAGTTCGCCTCAAACGACACCGGCATCGAAGGCGCCATCGGTCCGGACTCGACACAGACACTCCGCAGCCTGCGGAACCTCACCCAGGCGGACGTGCTCGTGTCCGGCGTGCCGGCGCTCTACTACCGGCTGCTCAAGTCGGACACCAACACGCGCACGCTGGCCAATCCGCACATCCGCGCCGTGGACAGCACGCCGGTGCAGGCCAACTTCGGCGAAGAAGTGCCCATCCCCACGCAGGAGATCGTCCCGCTCAACCAGGGCGCCGCGGATCAACAGGTCATCCGCAACGTCAGCTACCGCAAAGTCGGCGTGAACATCGACATCACGCCGCGTGTGCATGCCAACAACGACGTCACCCTGTCGGTGAAGGTTGAGCTCAGCAGCGTCTCCGGCACGGGCTTTTCCGGTTATCCGACGTTCGGCAGCAGGCAGATCACGACGACGTTGCGCCTCAGGGACGGGGAAACCAACATCATGGCGGGCCTGATTCGCGACAACGAACGGACCGTCGCCAGCGGCCTCCCGGGCATTTCGGATCTCCCCATCGTGGGCCGCCTGTTCGGCCGCGACAAGAAAGAAACCGAACAAACCGACATCGTCCTGACCCTGACGCCACACATCGTCCGTGTCCTCGACCTCAGTGAAGAAGATCTGCGCCCCTTCCGCATACCCCGGGATGGTTCAGGCGGACTCCCCATAGAACTCACACCCATCGTCGCGCCGCCTGCGAGGGACGGGCGCGGGGGGGGCGGACAGTGAAATGGGGAAATGGGGAAATGGGGAAATGACGGAGTCTGACGGAGGTATATGATCCCGGACATATATGTCCGTGATCATGATCGTTCGTATCGCCCTGAAAGCTCTCGGTCGTAACAAGATGCGCACGGCGTTGACCATGCTCGGCATGATCATCGGCGTTGGCGCGGTCATCACGATGGTAGCGCTGGGTAACGGCGCCCAGGCGGCCATCGAAGAACAGATTCGCGGCGCGGGCACCAACATGGTGACCATCTTCCCCGGTAACTTCACGGCCGTCGGTGGCGTGCGTATGGGTGAAGGCCAGAGCCCCCGCCTGGTGCCGGCTGACGCCGCAGCGCTGCGCCTGCTGCCCGATGTCACCTACGTGACCGAAGCCGCGACGAGCCGCCAGCAGATCATCGCAGGCAACCAGAACTGGAACGCCTCCATCGTGGGCGTGAATGTCGACTTCACGATGGTGAAGTCGTGGCCGATGAAATACGGGACGTTTTTCACCGAGCAGGACGTGCACTTCGCCCGCCCGCAGCTCGAACGAAAGCGCGCTGAACAGCGTGCGAAAACCGCGC
>CBINOO010000166.1:0-6022 GCA_966252305.1 uncultured Acidimicrobiia bacterium | reverse complement strand
CCAGGAAGTCCATCTTGAGCAGGCCGACGCGCTCGACTTCCTTCATCGCCCACTGCGTCGTGATTTCGTCCTTCTGGCTGCGATAGAGCGGCGCGAACTCCACCACCGGCCTGGGCGCGATCACCACGCCCGCGGCATGCACGGACGCGTGGCGCGTCATGCCTTCCAGGCGACGCGCCACCTTCATCAGCTCCCTGACGCGCTCGTCCTTTTTTTCGAGTTCGGCCAGCGCCGGCACTTCATCCAGCGCCTTGTCCAGGGTCATGTCGAGGGCGCCGGGAATCAGTTTCGCGACCTTGTCGACTTCCGAGATCGGGAACTCCATGACGCGCCCGACGTCGCGAACGACCGCGCGGGCCTTCATGGTGCCGAACGTGATGATCTGGGCGACGTTTTCGCGGCCGTACTTCTGGGTGACGTACTGGATGACCTCGCCGCGCCGGCGTTCGCAGAAGTCGATGTCGATATCCGGCAACGTGACGCGTTCCGGATTAAGGAACCGCTCGAAATACAGGTCGAAGTGCATCGGATCGACGTCGGTGATCCGCATGCAATACGCCACGAGGCTACCGGCCGCCGAGCCACGGCCCGGCCCGACGGGGATGTCGCGTTCGCGGGCGTACCGGATGAAATCCCAGACGATCAGGAAGTACCCGGCGTACTTCATTTTCTTGATCATCTCGATCTCGTACGTCAGGCGCGCTTCGTACTCGGCCATGGTGTGCCGGAGTTCACCCGCGGCCTCCATCACCGACCATCGCGCCATCCGCTCGGCAAACCCTTCCCGGACCGTGTGCTCGAAATACGTATCGGTCGTGAAACCGGGCGGCACGCCGAACTCCGGCAGATGGTGCACGTTGCTCGGAATGTTCACGGCACATCGCTCGGCGATGCGCATCGTGTTGCTCAACGCGTCGGGATGATCCTTGAAGACCACGGCCATTTCTTCCGCCGTCTTCAGGAAGAACTGGTCACCGTGATACCGCAACCGCTTCTCGTCGCTGGCGTTTTTGCCGGTGCCGATACACAACAGGATGTCGTGCGGATGCTGGTCGGTGTGCTTCAGGTAGTGCACGTCGTTGGTCGCCACCAACGGCAGACCGAGTTCCCGGGCGATGGGCAGCAGGCCGGTGTTCACGATCCGCTGCTCCTCGATGCCCTGGTATTGCATCTCGAGGAAAAAGTTGTCGGGTCCCAGAATGTCCCGATAGGTGGCGGCCGCTTCGAGGGCCTTGCGCGCCTGATCGGTCCGGATGCCGGTCGCGACTTCTCCCTTCAGGCAGCTCGACAGGCCGATCAACCCGGCGGAATGCTGGGCCAGCAGCGCCTTGTCGATCCGCGGCTTGTAGTAGAACCCCTCCGTGTAGCCCGACGACACGAGCTTCATGAGGTTGTGGAAGCCCTCGGTCGTCTCGGACAGCAGCACCAGATGGTTGGCGGTTTCCCCCGGCGTGCCTGACTTGTCGCGACGGTCACCCGGAGCGACGTAGACCTCACACCCCAGGATCGGATTCAGGCCGCGTTTCTTGGCTTCATCGTGAAACACGACGGCCGAGAACATGTTGCCGTGTTCGGTGACGGCCACCGCCGGCATCTTGAGCGCGGCGACGCGGTCGAGCATTTCGCCGATCCGGCACGCGCCATCGAGCAACGAGTACTCGGTGTGCAGGTGCAGGTGGACGAACTCTGACACGCCTACTCCCATTCAATCGTGGCGGGCGGCTTCGAGCTGATGTCGTACACCACCCGGTTGATGCCGCGGACTTCGTTGACGATCCGTGAGGAGATGGTCGCGAGCAGGTCGTGCGGCAGTCGCGCCCAGTCGGCCGTCATGCCGTCACGGCTTTCCACCGCGCGAATTGCCACCGTGTATTCATACGTGCGTTCGTCGCCCATCACGCCGACACTCTGCACCGGCAGCAACACGGCAAACGACTGCCACAACTTCCGGTACCATCCCGCGCGGCGCACCTCGTCGGCCACGATCGCATCGGCGCGACGCAGCAGGTCCAGCTGCGGTCTCGTGATCGCGCCCAGCAGGCGCACGGCCAGACCCGGCCCCGGGAATGGCTGCCTCCAGACGAACTCGTCTTCGAGCCCGAGCGTCGAGCCCAGCGCCCGCACCTCGTCCTTGAACAGCTCGCGGAGCGGCTCGACCAGCGTGAACTTCATCCGTTCGGGCAGGCCGCCGACGTTGTGGTGGCTCTTGATGACGGCTGACGGCCCCCGCACCGAGACACTTTCAATGACGTCGGGGTAGAGGGTGCCCTGCGCCAGGAAGTCAAAGTCGCCCAGCGCGCGCGCTTCGCGTTCAAACACGTCAATGAAGGCCGCGCCGATGATCTTCCGCTTCTTCTCCGGGTCGGTCACGCCCTCGAGTTGCGTCAGGAACTCATCCACCGCGTCGGCAAACACCAGGTTGAGCCCCATCCGCTGGAAGCGGTCGCGCACCTGCTGCGCCTCGTTGAGCCGCAGCAGCCCGTTGTCGACGAAGATACACGTCAGCCGATCGCCAATGGCCCGGTGAATCAGCATCGCCGCCACGGTCGAGTCGACACCACCCGACAGGCCGCACACGACGCGCCCCTCGCCGACCTGCGCGCGAATGCGAGCCACGGCCTCTTCCACGAACCCGGCCATCGTCCAGTCACCACGGCAGCCGCAGACGCCAAACGCGAAGTTCTTCAGCAGGTCTGCGCCGTGTTCGGTGTGCACGACTTCGGGATGGAACAACAGGGCGTAACACTGCCGAGAGGTATCGTGCATCGCCGCCACCGGCGCATTGGCCGACGTCGCGCTGACGTCGAATCCGGGCGGCGCCGCCGACACAAAATCCCCGTGGCTCGCCCACACCCGCAGCGCGCCGGGCACGTTGGCAAAAATCGGTGATGCGGAGGCGGACGCTTCGATGACGGCATGACCGAACTCGCGATGTGAGGCCCGCGCGACAGTGCCGCCGAACCGTTCGGTCATCACCTGCATGCCGTAACAGATGCCGAGCACCGGCACGCCGAGATCCCAGATGCCGGCATCAGGCCGGGGCGCGCCGTCTTCCGACAGGCTCCGCGGCCCGCCCGACAGGATCACGCCCGCGGGCTGACGCGCCGCGATCGTCGCGGCAGGTGTATCAAACGGCACGATCTCCGAGTACACCGACAGTTCGCGCAGGCGGCGCGCAATCAACTGGGTGTACTGGGAACCGAAGTCAAGAACGAGAATGGTTTGGTGAGTCACAGGTAGTCGCAGGAATCCCGATATTATAAGCCGTGCGTCTTCTCGCAACCACGACTCTGGCCGTGCTCCTCTGCGCCTCGCCGGCGCCGTTGAGGTTGCGCGCGCAGGACCTCGGATATCCAATCCCGCCGCTCGCGTCGCAGTGGACGTACGACGTGCCGTTTGGCGAGTCCGTGTCATTTGCCGTCGGTGACGCGCATCTGCTCCTCAGCAACGGGGCGCAGCTGTCGGCGTTGGCCTGGGCGACCGGCGAACCCCGCTGGACCCAGGACGTCGCGACCGCGCTCGCGCTCACCGCCACTGAAGGCCGCGTCTTCATCTCGGCCGCCGAAGCTGTGCGCGCGTTTGATGAACTCACCGGCGCGGCCCTGTGGCAGGTGCGCACCGGGCCGACACACACACCGGTGGTCGCGCGCTCCGGGTGGGTCTTTGCCATCAACGACGATGGGGCGCTGCGGGGCATCAGAGCCCTCGACGGCGCCGTGCTCTGGACGGCGGCGGCCCCGGCCACGACACGCCCGCCCGCGGTCGACGGCGACACGATCGTGATTGCGGGCACCAATGGTGATCTCTCCGCGTGGCAGGTCACCACCGGCGCGTTGCGATGGTCGGTGCCCCTTGGCGAATCGCCGTCGAGCCTGCTCGCCGCGCACGGGCGGGTGTTTGTGGTGGCCGGAGGATGGCTCCGCGCGTTCCGACAGGAGACCGGCCGCCAGGACTGGGCCTATCCCATCAACATGCCCAGCATCGGCCGCATGGCCGCCGACACCAAACATCTGTACGTGCCGGCACTCGACAACACGGTACGAGCCCACGACCCCGAGCGTGGCGCGCTGGCCTGGCGGCAGAAGGCCGACGCTCGCATTGTCGAAGGGCTCACAGCGGACGCCGGCTATGTGCTCGTGCCCCAGTCGACCGGCCTGGTGCAACTGCTGCTGTCGACGGGACGCCGCGCGGGCCAATTGCCGTCACCGCAGGAAAATACCCGCGGCACCACTACCCTTCAGACGGCAGGCAGCGGGGCATCACTGCGCCTGGCGCGGATGACCGTCATCGACACGGAGAGAACGATTGAAGCGTTCTCCCGCGAAACGATGCCGGTGACTACGGCGCTGACGCTGCCGGGGCTGCCGGTGCCGTGGCCGCCGGCCAGCCTCCCGAATCGGTAAGGGCCCCGGCCAACCGAATCACACCCTCGCGCATCAACTCTGGCGTCGCGGACGAAAACGACAGGCGAATCCACGCCCGCTCATTCCCCTGCACAAAAAACGCGCTGCCCGCCACGTAGATGACGCCGCGTGCCGGCGCGTACGGCAGCAAGGCATCCCCATCGACCTGCCCGTTCAGCCGCGCCCACAGGAAGAACCCTCCCCGCGGCGGCGCCCAGGTGAGCGCGCCCGGACACAAGTCCGTGAGCGCGGAGATCATGGCATCACGTTGCCGCTGATAGTGCGCACGCAGCACCGGCAGCTGCGCTGCAAGCACCCCACGGCGAATCGCCTGATCCACGATGTGCTGCGCCAGGCCGGCGGTGCACAGATCCGCGGCCTGCTTGGCCAGTTCGAATCGGGCGGTCAACGCTGGATTGGCGTGCATCCACGCCACACGAAGGCCCGGCGCCAGGGTCTTCGAGAAGCTGCCCAGATAGACCACCCGGCCCTCGACGTCGTCGGCGGCAATGGGACGTGTCTCGGCCTCCGTCGTCACATCCTCGAAGTAGAGATCGCGGTAGGGATCATCCTCAATGAGCAACAGGTCCCGCCGTGTGACCCACTCCAGCAGCGCGCGACGTTTTGCCAGGCCAATCAACAGGCCCGTCGGGTTCTGGAAGTTCGGCACGACGTAGAGCGCCTTGACCCTGCGTCCCAACGCCAGTTGTTCGTCCAGCGTCGCGTCCAGCGCGTCGAGATCGAGTCCGTCCTCCTGCTGCGCAACGCCAACGAGATTCGCGCCGGCATTCCGGAACGCGGTAATCGCCCCGGTGTAGGACGGCAACTCCACCAGCACGACGTCGTCCGGATCGAAAAGGACCTTCGCAATCAGGTCGAGTCCCTGCTGGGACCCGTGCGTCACCGTCAGGCGGGCAGGGTCTGTCTGGATGCCGCGGTCGGCGAGCAGGCCGACCAGGCTCTCTGCCAATGGCCGCACACCACGCGTCGCGCCGTACTGCAGGACGACGCCGCGGCGCGATCGCAGCAGGTCGCCGGCTATGTCGGCCAGCGGCTCAAACGGAAACGTCGATTCCGAGGGATACCCCGGCGCAAACGACACCATGTCTTTGGCATCGGCCAGCACGGTCCCCATCCTGCGGATCGCGGATTCGCGCATTGAGCGCCCCGCCAACGAAAGAAACTGTTCGCTGTTTACCATGTCATGACACCCAGGCCGCCGGCGGTTCTTCCGCCGCCGGATCCACATGCCGGCGGTATTGCGACTGATACGCGCTCCATGCGCTCAAGTCGAGATAGTGAAACACCAGGCCGCGGATCAACCATGCGGCCAACTGCAACGGTACAACGGCCAGGCCCACAATGGGCACCCAGGCCACCAGTGCCAGCCCTGCGGTGGCCAGCAGCGAGGCCGCCGAGCCCAACAGCGTCAACAGCAGCACGACGGCGAACACGCCGGCGACCTGTCGCGCGTCGTGGCGAATGAACGCCTGGAGCCGGGTCACCGCCTGGCTCAGCCGGCAGTCATCGGTGACCATCACGACCTGGAGGAGCGCATACAGCAGATTGACGCCGACGAGCACGTCCATAAGGTGCAATTGAAGGGCGGCCCGGCTTAC
>CBINOO010000165.1:0-6111 GCA_966252305.1 uncultured Acidimicrobiia bacterium | reverse complement strand
TACCCCCAGGCCGATGATGCCCGATGCGAAGGCCCCGAGGAACGCCGCCGCCCAGTTGCCGTTGGAGCGGTCGCGGCTGAACGCCGACACCTTGACCGGCACGTTGTTGTTCGAGAACTGGCGGACGTTGCCCGCTGTTCCAGAGCCCGATGAGCTCTGGTTGAACACGAACTCGGCGGGCGCACAGGGCCGCGTGCCATCGCCGCAACCCAGCAGGCCCTGGTTGGTTGTTCCCTCGTGGAAGTTGTTCACCACCGACTCGAGCAAGCTGGCGAGGCCGGAGAGGCTCATGCCCGAGGGCAGCTCCGAGGTCTGCCCACCGAACACGGCGTTGGCCATCGCGAGCACGTCGCGCAGCGTCTGACCGGCCATCGGCCCGGAGACGAACACCAGGTCGCCAAGGCCGGCCTTGAGCACGCCGGCGTCGGAGAAATCAACGGCCAGCTGCACGGCGAGCAGTTGGGCGGACAACGTGCCACCCTTCGAGGACGTCGGGTTGACGTACGACGAGGTCAGGACCGATGGCGAGCCTCCGGCCGGGAGGTACCGCTCGACTGCGTCAGCGCTCGTGAACTTCAGGGTCTTCTGACCGCCGATCGAGACGCCGTTGGGATACACGTTGCTGAAGTTGGCAGCCAGCAACGCACCGGGGTTGTTGCCATTCGGCCTGGAACCCCAGCCGCCCTGCGAATACGTCGTGTACCCGTTGACGTCGCACGCTGCCGACGTGACCGTCAAGGTGCCGGGCACGAGGGTCACCGTGTAGTTGCCGAGTCGCCCATTCGGGTCAACCGCGGCTGCCGTGATCGGATACTGGCCGACCGGGCTGGTCGTGGTGGCCGTCGTGGCGTACGCCGCCGTGATGGCATCACCGCTGACGACACCGGCAATCGTGCCGTCCAGCACGGGATTGGCCGCGCCCTGCAGCTTGGTCTTGTTGTTGGCCGTGATCGTCAGCGGCGCCTTCGTAATGGTGAAGGTGTTGCCGACGTAGGTGACCGTGTAATTCGACAGCACCGCTCCAGAGGCCTGCACGGCGGTGGCGTACGAGCCGACGGTTTCGCCGGCCGCCCGCTGCTGCGTGTAGGTCAGCGTCGCCGCATGTCCACCCACAAAACCTGCGGTCGTCGGCGCGCTGAGGGCCGGGTCGACGGTGCCGTACACCTTGGTGCCGGCGCCCGCGGTGATCGTCGCCGCCTTCGGCGTGATCACGACCGTGTTGGTCGCGGACGATCCCTCGTGCAGCAGGTCGCCCGGGAACTCACAGGTCACCGTGTAGGTGCCGACTGCGGTCGGCGCGCCCGTGCCGGGGCTGTAGGAGATCGTGTACCCGGTGAGCGGAAGGCCCAGTTGCCCGGTCACACTGCACGTCTGCGGCTTCGGCTGGCCGTCGAATACGAACGTGCCCCCCGTGACGGTAGTGACCGATGGCGCCTTGGCAATGATCTCCAGGGTCCCGTTGACGATGGTCAACGAGTAGTTGGCCAGCACACCATTGGGATCAACCGGCGTCGGCACGATCGGGTAGAGGCCGAGGGGGCTGGAGAGAACAGCGGCTGTGCCGTAGGTGGCGGTCACCACGTCGCCGTTGACGAAACCGGTCCACACGCCATCGAGCACGGGATTGGGTTCGCCAAGCGCGCGGGTCTTGTCGTGTGCCTGCACCTGCAGTGGCGCCGGCGTGACCGTCAGGACACCGGGCTCGTAGGAGATCGCGTAGTTCTCGAGCCCCACACCCACGGCATTGCTGACCGTCACCGGATACGGGCCGCCGGGAACGGTCGCGGTGACGGGCACACCCGTCGGGCTGGCCAGAACCGCGCCGGTGACGACGTCTTCAAACAGGAAGCCGTCGGTCGTGAACTCGCTGCCGTTGAACGTGAACAGCGTGCCGTACACCTTCGTCAGGTTGTCGGCGATGACACGCGCGGGCTTCGGCGAGACGTTGTGGCTGTCGGCATCAAAACTGCCCGGGCAGACCGTCGGCTCCTGTGAGGAGCCGGTGTATTCGGCCATCACCACATAGCTGCCAACGGGCAACGTGGCCGGCAGCGCCACGGTCGCCACGCCGTTGACAACGGGCACATAGGCGGCCAGCACGTTCGCGCCGAGGCGGAACGTGACATACCCCACCGACGGCGCAGCCGAGGCGCCGCAGGTCACCGTCGCGCTCACCATGGCGGAAGTGCCATAGATGGACGGATCGGGGGTCGTCACGGTGACCGTCGACGACGTCGGCGTCACGGTGATGATCGCGTTTGCCCACACCGTACCGCCCAGGCCGTCGGACACGTAATAGCGGAAGGAGTCGATACCGACAAATCCGGTCTTCGGCGTGTAGTCCAGCGAGCCGTCCGGATACACGGTGACCGTGCCTTCGTACGGCGTCAGTCCTGTCGCCGGCGACCCGTTCAGGAACACCTCGCCGCCGCCCTTCTCGGTGAATGCCACGACTGCGGTCGGGTCACCTGGATCGTTGGCGAGCAGCGTCTCCCAGGGGAACGTCGGCACATGCAGCGGAGTGTTCTGCTGCGTCATGTAGTAGTCGTCGCGGGGACGAATCGGCTGGGCGCCGACCTCGACAAACACGGTCGCAGTCGCGGTCGCGGGTTCATCCGCCTCAGGTTCGTCGGCGATGGAATACGTGAACGACAGCTGTCCACTGAAGCCGGTCGCTGCCGTGATCGTGACGTTTCCGTTCGCGTTCTCCAGCTTGACGCTGCCGTTGGTGATCGACACCGTCTGGCCGACGGCCACTGGCGCGCCATTGATATGCGTGATGTGGAAGAGGTCGCCTTCAGGGTCGAAGTCGTTCAGCAGCACGTTCTGCAGCGTGCTGCCTTCGTACGCCAGCGTATAGACGCCATCGTTGACGGCCACCACCGAGTTGACGTCTTCAACCGTCAGCAGCACGCGCGCGATATTGGTCTCCGACACGCCATCGTGCGCCTGGTAGTCGAACCAGTCAGCGCCGAGGAAGTTCGCCGGAGGCACGTACGTGAAGCGGCCGGTCGCATACACGGTGACCACGCCGTTGAACAGGGTGGTGAACGTGATCGACGGGCTGGCGCCCATCGGCGACACACCATTCCGGCCCGCGGCAATCACCGTCAGGGGCTGGTTCGAGTCATTCACCAGGATGCCGGCCGGGTTCGTCTGGAGCCCGGCGATGTCGATGCTCAGGCCCTCGGGCACCTGATAGGCGTCGTTGGCCGCAAACGGCTTGACGACGATCGTGACGGTCGCGACGTTGCTGTTGGCCACGCCGTCGTTGATCAGATAGACAAAGGTGTCCGTTCCGTGGAAGTCAGGCAGAGGCGTGTAGACAAAACTGCCATCGGATTCCAGGGTGACGCTGCCGCCCGCTGTCGTCGTGACGGCCTGCCCCGCCGCCGTGGCCGGAGTGCCGGACGTCCCGACGAGCGTCACGAGCAGCTCGTCGAACCGCAGGGGATTGTCTTCGTCCGCATTGTCCGGGTCAGAGTCGTTGGACATGACCTGGTTGGACGCTTCGGGAGCGATCGTCAGCGTGGCGCCTTGATTGATGACATACGAGTCGTCAACAGCCACAGGCGGCAGCTCGAGGCCGCAGTCCGGATCGTTGTTGTCGACAAGGCCGTCACCGTCGTCGTCTCCGGGGCTGTCGACCGAGCACGATTCAATCGGGCTGCAGCTCTCATCGATGAGGCCGTCGCCGTCGTCGTCCAGGCCGTTGCCGCAGATTTCCTGCACGGCGGTGTATTCCCACATGATGCAGACGGCTTCCATGCGGCGACCGGCAGGCACCTCGGGGTCGACGTCGGGATCAAGGTAGTCAACAGCCTTGAGGCGCTTCAGTTCGCGCCCGCTGGCGATGTCGAACTGGTACATCCATCCAGACGTGAAGTTGGGAATCACCCAGAACGTGCGGCCGCCAGGGTCCACTTCAAGCGTGTAGAAGTTGAGCTGCAGGCCGGTGTCCGGATCCCCTTCGACCAGCAGGTCCGGATCATCGAGCACCTGGTATTCCTGGATGTAGTTGCCCTGGCTATCGAACCGGAACACGCCATCGCCGCCCACAACCAGCAGGCCGCCTGAGCCGTCGCCGGGCGGCAGCAGTCGGATGCCGCCGAAGCGGCGCACGCGGTCTTCATTGCGCATCCGGAGCTTGCCCAGACCGAAGTCGGGCAACTGCACGCCGTTGATCGGATCGTACCGGTGAATGTAGGTGTCTTCCGAGGTGTAGTACAGGACGTTGTCGACCGCCATGTCGATGGCGTCGGTGCCCTGCTGCCCCGTGAACGTCCAGAAGATGTCGCGAGCCGCAGTCGAGAACGACGGCGCGCCGAGTGGATCCGCGCTGACGTTGTTGTAGCGATGCAGTCGCTTGCCGAGCGGCCACTGCCAGGGAATGCGCTGCCCGGGGGCATCTTCCCGTTCGAGCCAGTCGCCGTCTTCGCCGTTGGCGAGGTACGCCTGGGGCACGCTCATCGGAGCCGCGAGTTCGGCGCCGAAGATGGTCGTGAACGGCGCGAGCGCGTTGCCATCATGCAGCAGCCGGCCCGACGTGAATCCGTACGCGGGCTCCCAGAACTCCTCATCGACGTCGAGACGCTTGACGTTGAAGAGCGCCCCTGTTTCATCGACGATCAGTGAACCGCCGCCCTCGTTCCAGGCGATCGGCACACCGTTGATGCCCCACTCGTAATACGCCGGGAAGAATTCCCCGTCCTCGTCATAGTCCTGCAGGACGGCGAAGGCTTCCCATCCGGGCGCAGGCTCGAGCTCACCATCGACGTCAACGGTCGGCGGCGGGCCAAAGTAGCCGAACGAGTGCCCGACGTACATGTTCATGTCCGCGTCGAACAGGAGGGTCTCCGGCGCCTTGTCGATCGGCGACCCCTCAACGGGTTCGCTGGCGCGACGCGCGATGGTCGATACGCGACGCGTGCTGTTGGCGTACGGACGCAGATACCCGGTATCGGAAACTGCGCCGGGATGACGGCTGAAGATGTTGACGGCGGGCTGATTGAAGTCGAAGTTCGTCGCGTAGAACTCACCCGTGCGCCAGTTGGCCGCGCAGCCGGTCGTGAATTCATTCAGGACATCGCCCTCGAAATCCATGCCGTAGTCGGCGGAACCGAGGAAGCGCTTGAACTCGCCTTCCTTGTCCAGGATCTTGTAGGTGGCATTGTTGACGCCGAGCATGATGTCGCCCTTCGCCCAGCGACCGATGTCCCACGTGAAGTTGATCGTGTCGGCGCCGCCATTGGTGGTCAGCTGCACCGCGTGCACGCCCACTGAGCCATCGACGTCAGCGGCGGCCACGTCGGCGGGCGTCGGATTGAGCGGGCCAGCCCAGATTTCGCCCTCCGGCAGTGGCGGACGCGCTTCACTGATCGTGTCCGGCCGACTGACCTTCAGGCGCGCGAACACTCGTCCGCCCTCGGCGAGCAGCGCGGGCAACGGCGTTCCGTTGTTGTCGTTCGGGAGATCCGCCGGCTGCGGAATGGACGCGTCCGACAGGTCGGTCGGCGTCAGGATCTCGAACAAGGCCGCAGGCAGCGATCCCGCGTCGATGGTGTCGCCGGCCGCGCGCGGACGCAGCTCGATGATGGCGCCTTCCGAATTCCGTACAACAAAGGGCCCGTCGACGGAGGGCGCGGCGATCATCACGCCGACCCAGATGCGCTCATACTCGTCCCACGTCATCACGCGGATCTGCGCATCGTTGGGGCCGGCGCTCGCGGCGCGAGTCGCTCCGAACCACATCCCATGGACAGCTGCGGCGGACACGGCGAACACCGCTGCGAGACACAGTCGACGGAAGGCCTTAGTAGTCATAACGTCGGGTAAGAATACACCAATATTGTCGTTAGTGTCATATCAAGAAGACACAACCAGCCAATTTTGTAATTCCACAGACGCAACGCTATTTCCTTTAAGGAAAACGCCATGCACTGTCGTTACAAGAATGGCGAAGTACGAGCCTTACGCCCGTAATCGGCGAATTTCTGGGGATTTTGAGGGGGTCAGGCGGCGCGGCGGACGTCTTTTTCGACCTGTCCGTCGCGAATATGGATGGCGCGGTGGGCGTACGCCGCGACATCCGGCTCGTGGGTCACGAGCACG
>CBINOO010000164.1:0-6196 GCA_966252305.1 uncultured Acidimicrobiia bacterium | reverse complement strand
GAGGCCTGGGACGCCGATTGGGCGTGGGTGTTGGCGGCGGTCTGAAGTTCAAGGAAGCGCAGACGAACATCACGCTGTCGTCCACGCGGACCGGCGTGCAGATTGCGTCGGCCGAAGGCAAGGCGCGCCAGCGTGACTTCAGCCTCGGCGGCCTGGGCATCGCCGGCGGCTTGTTGGGTGGTGTCGGCGCCTATTCGAGTTCTGCGGAAGGCAAAGTCATCGCCGCGAGCCTGCTCGACAACTTCAACGCCATTGTCGTGAAAGTGAAGGGCAATGCTTCCCTCAAGCCGATGTCGGCCGACCAGGTCGCGGCACTGACGGGCGGGGCTCCCGCCGCAGGCGGTGGCTTCAACGAAGGGGACGTCGTGCGCCCGAAGATCGACGGCATCAAGCTCATGGCGACGGCCAGTGATACCGCCTCGACGGTGGCGACGTTGAAAAAAACCGACGAGCTGGTGGTGATGGGCGCTGCGGCCAACGGATGGCTCAAGGTACTGGGCGCCATGGGCGAGGGCTTCGTCAAGGTCGCCCTCATCAACAAGTAACGTGAGCCGCGCGGTCCGCCGCGCCCGAATCTGGTGGGTGGTCGTCATCCTGGCGGCCGCCTACGTCCTTCCGGTTTCCGCCCACAACGTTCCGCCCGACGTCATCGTGCGCGTGCTCGCGCGCGCCGACGACGCACACGTGCGGTTCATCGTGCGCGTACCGCTGCTGAGCCTCAGGGATGTGGCCGGGCCAGGCGAACGGGCCGTGCAGGCAGCCGCGCAGGCCTGGATCGGCCGAGCCGTCCGCGTGCTTGCAGACGGCCGCGATCTTGGCGCGCCCAGTGTGTCCGCGGTGCGGATGTTGCCCGGCAGCGTTGCGACATTCGGCACGTGGGAGTCCGCGCTTGCCGCCGTCCGCGACGGCGCACAGCCCTGGCCGTCGGTGACTCCCGAGCGTCCCGACGTCGAGATCCTGCTGGAGTGGCCACTGACAGGGCCGGCCACGCGCCTGTCGTACGACGCGGCCTTCGAACAGTTGGGGCTCACCACGCAGACCGTCTTTCAGTACGCGGAACAGGACGGGTCATTTCGCGTGCTGACGTACAGCGGCAACCCCGGCAGGGTGGATTTACAGCCGACGTGGTTCGCCGCCGCGCGACGCTTCGTCGTCTCCGGCCTCGAACACATTCTGCTCGGTATCGATCATCTCCTGTTCCTCATCTGCCTGGTCATTCCGTTTCGCCGCATACGTTCGCTCATCGTCATCGTGACCGCGTTTACGGTCGCGCATTCCGTGACGCTGTCGGCTGCCGCGCTTGGCTGGACGCCGACCGGTGAGTGGTGTCCGCCGCTGGTCGAGACGGGGATCGCCGCATCGATTGTGTGGATGGCCGTGGAGAACGCGCTGGGGAGAACGAGTCTGACACGTCGATGGATGTTGACCGCCGCGTTTGGGCTCGTGCACGGCTTCGGATTTGCGTTTGCGCTCGGCGAACTCCTGCAGTTCGGGGGTGACCACGTGGCGGTGTCGCTGGCCGCATTCAACGTGGGCGTCGAGCTGGGACAGGTGCTCGTCGTCGCGCTGCTTGTGCCCGCGTTGTGGGGCGTGTTCCGCCTGGTGGGGGAGCGACCGGCGACGCTCGTGTTGTGCCTGATCATCGGGCATCAGGCGTGGCACTGGATGACCGACCGCGGGGCAGACGCGCTCCTGCACGTGCCGCCGGTCACGTCCGATGCCCTCTGGACGTGGTCAGTCCGCCTGCTTGTTGTTCTCTGGATTGCCGCCGGCGCCTGGTTGTTTTGGCGTCGCCTTTCCGCCGCTACTTGAGGAACACCGGCTGAATCCACGCAGAGCGTCCGCCGGAATCGATCACCTTGGCGCGAACGTAACCCTCACGGCCCGTGAATGTGTAGGTCGACTCGCGCTCGATTGACTCGTGCAGCAGTTGGCCATTGCGGCCAATGAAGCGGGTGCGGTACTTGAAGTCGCCCTGCGGGCGGATTTCCACGGTCATCGACGTGGGTGTTGTCCGGATATCCGCGAGCGCAACGCCCGTCGACGCGTAGAAGTCGCCGCGCTCCACGGCTTCGAGCAACGCGCGCGCCTCGAGGCGCGCGGATCGCACCACGATCCATCCGCGTCCAGGGCCGGCCACCGCCATGTTGCCCGGCTGCTTGAATGTGTGGGCGTCGTCCACCGCGACGCCGTAGAGCTGGAGGCCGCGAGACAGGAGCGTGTCCCACATCTCTTCAACGCCGGGGACTCCACCGCCGCCCTCGTTGTGCACGGTTGGATGCCCGTTGTAGATCTCGAACAGCTTGTTGTTTGTGATCTGCGCGATTTCATCCGCGCCAAACGACCACTGGAAATTCGGATGATTAATGTGGGGCACGCCGTTCGCGCGTCGAATGCCGTCCACGTTGCCCTGGATCGTGGCGACAAGCGATGGCGCATTGCGCGTCGGCTCCACGAGTGACTGCACATCAAGCCCGTTGACGTGCACGGACTTGTTCTGGAACGACGAGGTGACTTCTTCACCGCGGATGATGAGGAACTTCTCGTCCGCGCCGTGAACAGCGTTGAGCCCGTCAACGCTTGTCAGGAAGTTGTGATCGGTCAACACCAGGAACTGGTAGCCATGCTCCCGATACCACCGCGCCACATCATCCGGTGTGCTGTCGCCGTCGGAGTTGAGGGTATGGGTGTGGGTGTTGCCGCGGTACCACTTGAGCGTGCTGCCCGCGATCGCCTGGGGGCCTTCAAACGCGGACGCCTCGGCGGCCGCGCGCTCCGCGGCCGGCCACGCCCACAGCAGGCCCAGGCCAACGATGCTCCACACGAAGACTGCGATGCGATGGCGCCCCGTGGACATGAAACCTCCGCCGGCATGATACCCGTCCAGGGTGTCCGGCGTGTAAAAGACGGCTGGCATGATGTTTGGACCAGCCCGTGTCATGCAGAGGATCCTGGGATTGGTCGGCTGGGTGGTGTTGTGCGCAGGTGGTGGCGCGGTCGTAGGCCAGTTGAGCAACGGCGGCGACTCGACCTGGTACCAGGCGTTGAACAAGCCACCCTGGAATCCTCCGTCGTGGGTCTTCTGGCCGGTGTGGACGTTCCTGTACGTGCTGATGGGCATTGCGGCGTGGCGCGTGTGGAGACGTGGGGGCTGGAAGGTGCAAGGATCAGCGCTTTCCCTGTTTCTGGCGCAACTTGTCATCAATTGGTCATGGTCCTTCCTCTTCTTCACCATGCAGGAGCCCCGTCTGGCTCTGATTGATCTGCTGGTGTTGTGGGTCGCCATCGTCGCGACGTGGCGTGCGTTTACGGCCATTGACGCGACAGCGGGACGGTTGCTTCTGCCATATCTGGCGTGGGTGACCTTTGCCGCCAGTCTCAACGGAGCCATCGTCTGGCTGAACTGATGTGGCTGGTGTAGCATCGGTGCTGCCAGCCTTGTGAGGTCGTCGGAACGGAGTCAGCCATGCGGGTCAGCCCGAAGGTCGTCGCCGCTGCGGCATGTGCGGCGGTCGCCAGTGTTGCGGTCGGTGCGCAGCAACAAGCCATATTTCGCAGCGAAACCAACTACATCGAAATCGTTGCCAGCGTGACGGATGGTGACGGCGAGTTCGTTACCGGTCTGACTGCGGCGGACTTCGAAGTCCGGGAGCAGGGTAGACGCGAGACGATCGACACCGTCTCGTTCGTGGAGCTTCCCGATCGCCCAGGCGCCGCCGCGACGGCACCGGCCGCCTTTCGCGCCGATGTTCCCGCGACGCTCCGCGAGGATGGCCGGCTCTTCCTGATCTACTTGTCAGGCGCCGAGGGCACAAGCAGCCCCAGGATCCGGCAACTGGCGCTGGACTTCGTACAGAATCACCTGCGTCCCGGGGACCATGCTGCCGTGTGGGACACCCAGTTTCCGCTGAGGGATGTCACCTTCTCCACCGACAAGGCCACCCTCATCGCCGAGATCGAGGCATACAGGGGCAATGGTCCAGCGGCCGATCTGCCGTTTGCGTACAGGTGCGGTCCTGGCGCGATGTTTTCGCCCGGCGAGGCCGGCTTGCGTGAGCAGTGCCAGGCGGCGCTGGCCGAACCCCATCGTCAGTTGACGACGGCCATCTCGTGGTTCAACGCCATTCAAGGCCGCCGCAAGTCCATCGTGTTGTTTGCCGGTGGATGGAATGGCGCCTCCGATCCGGTGTCGCGCGCCGACATCACGTTGTATGCGGTTGATGTGCGCGGGCTGATTGCCACGCCTCCCAACGTGGTGTTCGCACCGAGGGGAGTCGATATCGGCGACTCCCTGGTGGCCGACCTCCGTGCCGCCAGCGAGAGTGTCGAAGGGCTGCGCAACCTTGCGACGCGGACCGGCGGGTTCGCCCTGGTCAACCACAACGAGTTTGCCTCTGGCTTCGAGCGCATCATCGAGGCCAACAGCCGTTATTACGTGCTGGGCTACACGTCATCGTTCACGCGCCGCGATCGGGTGTTTCGTGACCTCGAGGTCAAGGTCAAACGCCCTGGCCTGAAGGTGCACGCGCGCCGCGGCTACTTCCCGCGATAACCCGGCTCAGAGCGGTCGTGGGGTGGGGCTTCAGCCCCGCCATTCCACGGATGACTGATTCGGACAGCCATCCATCACCATGGGGACATGAAGTCCATGGAGGATCACGTGTTGGATCCGACGGAAGGCGCCGCAGCTCTGGCGCCGGAGCGTTGCGACGCCGGGTCGACTCGGAGGGCCGCGACACGCGTCAGTGCGAAGGCGGAGCGTAGGGAGTGAGCGCTGCGAGCCTCGCTCCACAGTTTGGAGCGAGGCGATAACCGCCAGCGCGCAGCGCGAGCGGACGGAGCGACGGCTTCGAGCGGCCGCTCCGCGGAGACCGGGGCGGCGCAATGGTCCGACGCCAAGGCCCTCGGCGCGGTACCGACCGATACAGGCGCCGCAGCCCTGGCGCCGGAGCGTTGCGACGCCGGGTCGACTCGGAGGGCCGCGACACGCGTCAGTGCGAAGGCGGAGCGTAGGGAGTGAGCGCTGCGAGCCTCGCTCCACAGTTTGGAGCGAGGCGATAACCGCCAGCGCGCAGCGCGAGCGGACGGAGCGACGGCTTCGAGCGGCCGCTCCGCGGAGACCGGGCGGCGCAATGGTCCGACGCCAGGGCCCTCGGCGCGGTACCGTCGCGGATGTCGACGGCAGGCTACCCGCGGCGCCAGGTGATCACAGCCAGCGCGAAAAACGGGAGCGCCGAGACCACCATCGGCCAGTTCGCTGACGCCGCGCCAATCCCGAAGATCAGGAGCGGCATCGGCGCGAGCACCAGGATGGCCGCGCGAATGATCCATCGACTGGACGTCGGGCGCGCAATGCGGAGCGCCACCAGCACCAGCCCGATCAGCGCGGCCGCGATGATGGGGTGGACGAGGTTCTGCCACAACGAGCCTGGACCCGTGAAGACGGCGAGTGCCGCGTCGTACACAAAACCCGAGTTGCCGCCGCCCCATTCCATGTAGCCGATTAGAAACGCGGGCACGAGTGCGAGGTTCAGAAGGCGCGTCGCCATGCACAGAAGATACGGCAACCATGGCACGACCAGTTGCGTCGGCGATATGCTTCGCGGGACGCGATGGCCGACTCGCTGCTGACCCAACTGCTCAAGGACGGCCGCCATCCGACTGGTGGCGGAACACTCTGTCTGGCGGGTGATTGCCCCAACTGTCTCGCGACCGTGGATGGCGTCGCGTACGTGCGCACATGCCAGCGGCCGGCAGACCCGTCGGCGGTCGTGACTCCATACGGCGGCCCCACAGCGTTGCCGCCGCTCAAGAGCGGGGAGGACGCCCGTCAGCTCGCACAGGTCAGCATCCACTGCGACGTCGTCGTTATCGGACAAGGACCGGCAGGTCGCGCCGAGGCGGAGAGTTGTCGAATCGCGGGCCTCGACGTCGAAACCGTCGACAGCGCCGCCGGCGAGGAGGCGATTGGTATCTATCCCGGTCCGCTCGTCGTCGTGCGCACGCCTGCGGGCCTGCGACATCTGCGGCCTCGGGGCGAGATTGTCGTCGCGACCGGTGCCGCCGAGATCCAGCCTGTCGCGCCGGGATCGCACTTGCGTGGGCTGGTGACAGCCCGTGCGGTGCCGCAACTGGTTGCTGCGGGCATCGACCTGGGCCGGGTAGTAGCCGTCGGGGAAGCGCCTGAGGGTATCGA
>CBINOO010000163.1:0-6276 GCA_966252305.1 uncultured Acidimicrobiia bacterium | reverse complement strand
CCAGCGCGCTCACCGCCACGACGCCTGCGATCCCGACGCCCCACAGCGGCGCCCACGGCTGAGCCGTCTCTCCCGTCGTCAGTGTCCAGACCACCGCCCAGGCACCCGCGCCAATCAGGAGATACGACAGGCACCACCAGGCGCCCAGCAGCAGGAATCGTCGGCCAAAACGACGGATCCCCGACTCAAACAACCCGACACTGAATCGCGACGCTTCGCGCAAGGCGCCTGGACGCAGGCCACCGCGATGGATCGCGCCGGCGCCCGATTCGGCAGACACCATCACGAAACGCAGGCCCGCCTCCGTCAGGAAAAGTACAGAGGCGCCCCCGATGCCGACCAGGCCGACGGCCACAAGAAAAGTGATGAGCGCCTCGGGTCGATGTGCCAGTGCCGCGGCGACCAGGCCGATCGCCGCGCGCATGTCCTGCGCCAGCAGCGACCGCACGTCGGCGCCGGCCAGCACGGCAACCACGAAGATGCCTCCGACCACCGGCACCGCCACGGCCATCCGGTAGACCGATACCACCACGAACTGCAGAGGAACAATCGGCCAGTTGGCCAGCGCCAACCACGCGCCTCGTTTGAGAGCCGCGCGCAACGGAAGGCCGCCAAGGCTGCCGCGCATCCGTGCGAGTATAGCCGACAGTGATGCATCGCACCGGACGCCTCACGGCGCTGCTAGTCGCGCTGGCGATACTGCTGGGCGGCTACGCCTGGGACTATCTCCGCTTCGGCGGTGACGACCAGCATCTGCAGACGCGGGTGCGTGATGCCGTCCGGCTCCGAATTGGTGACAGCGCCGCCCGACTGCGCGCCGTGGCGGATGCCGTCGCTCGCGAAGGCGCGCTGGTCGCCCGGGCGGCCGAGAGTAATGAAGCGCTGCCCGCCCTGTTTTCGCAGCTCGAAACCACGCGATTGCCGTCATCCCCGCTGCACGCCATCAGCGTGTATGTACCTGACGGCACCGGAGGACAGCGACTGCTCGCCTGGAGCGAAGGTCCGGCCGAACAGCTCGACGACCAGGTCGGCGCCATCGCCGATTTGGCCGGCCCCACGGTGACTGTCGCGCCGGGAACACTGGGGCTGCGCTTGATTGCGTTGTCACCCGTGCCGCGCGACGGCACCGTTATTGGCGTCGTGGCAGCCGAACGGATCATCGCCACGGCGAGCCGCCAAACCGACGCGAACAGCTATCAGATGCAGACCCCGTTTGGAGAGGTCTCCCTGACGCCTGTCGCGGGTGTGGCGGCCGGGCAATCCAACGTGGTCACTGACGACCGCGGCTTTCCACTCGTGCGGGTGGCATTCGACCCGGAGCGTGTGGCCGAGACCCGCGCGACATTCCGTCGACGCGTCTGGGCCATGGCGTTGTTCCCACTGCTGGCGCTGCTGGGGCTCTCCGGCATGCAGTGGGGGACGGAACGTCGTCATCGCCACGCGCTCGCGCCTTTTGTGGGGTACAGCGCGGCGCTTGCGGCATGGTCGCTTGTGATCGGCGCCGGCGTGGCCGGCCTGGCGCGGCTGGCGGCCCTGCCGGTCTCGCTCGACCAGCTCAGCCTCGCCCTGGGCACTGTCGGCGCGACGGTCGCGTTGCCGGTCGCGTTGTGGTGGCGCGGCCTGCCTCGCCGCTCGCTGGCCGGGGCGCGCGTACGCGCCGGGCTCGAGTGGTTGTCGGCCGGCGTGGTGACGGCCGGACTGCTGACGGCGCTTGGCCTGTTGATCGATCGCCATGTCGCCGCCGGTGGCCTGGACCAGCTCGCCTCCCCGCTGTTTCCGTTTGATGCCGAACGCCTGGTCCTGCACCTCGCCCGACTGGGCCTGGCGCTGGCCGCCATCTGGTGCGCGCTCGCCATCCACGCCGCGCTGGCGCAGCGGTGGCGGGTGCGCACGTCGCTGTCGGCGGCCGCGCTCGCGATCACCCTGGGCGCCATCCCGGCGGCGGCCGTTGGCGCAGCGCGCGTCTGGTGGCCCTCGGCGTCCGTCGTGGCCCCTGTCGCGCTGGTGGCAGCCATGTTGATTTCGGCGGCGGCGCTGGCGGCCGCGCCGCTGCGTCGACGCTATCGCCGGTCCACGCAATCGACGCGACTGCTGCTCTTGTTTGGCGCCACCGTGCTGCCGGCCCTCGTCATCGATCCGCTCGTCTCCCGATCCGCCCAGCAGGCGACCGAACGGGCAATCGCCACCGTGCATGGGCCCGCCACACTGGGCCATCCGACACACCTGCTGCGGGTGCTCCAGGAAGCCACAACGGAGATTGACGGTCTCACGGATCTCGCCACACTGGTCGAGCCGGCACCTGGTCGCAGCGGTGTGTCCACCGACGCGGCGTTTCGTGTCTGGTCACGCACGGGGCTCTCGCGCGCGCGGCTGACCTCGGCGGTCGAGTTGTACAGCAGCGTGGGCACGCTCACGAGTCGCTTCGCGCTGAACGTGCCCGAGTACGGTTTCGACCAGTCGCGCGTCGACCTGCGCTGCGACTGGGACGTCTATGGTGAAGTCGATCGGTCGGAAGAGGTCCGCATGCTCCACGCCGAGCGCGGCATCTGTGATGCCGACGGCGTGGTCCGCGGCGCGATCGTCCTGCACGTGATTTTCGACTACCGCGCACTGCCGTTTCTGGCTGCGCGTTCTCCATACGAACCGGCACGCGAGGAATCGGGCCCATTCATCGATCGACTGCAGGTTGCCGTCTACGGCTGGAGCCGCCTGCCCCTCTTTACCTCGAGCCCGTCGACCTGGACGATTGATGGCCCGCTGCTGTCCCGCCTCGAGCGGTCCCGTGAGCCCTTCTGGACTACTCGCCGGACGGAGGCCGGCACCGCACGCATTTATTTCCTCAATGACCGGGCCGGCATCTACGCCCTGGCGTATCCCCTGCCCACGGTCTTCGAACACCTGTCGCGACTGGCCGAGACGATCGCACTGGCAGCGCTCGGCTTCCTCGTGCTGCTGGCCGGCGCCACACTGGCGGCGCCGCTGACGCGTCGCGCCGGCACGCCGCTGCGCGCGGTCGTGACGGAAGTCCGCACCAGCTTCTACCGCAAGCTCTTCCTGTTCTTCGTGCTGACGGCGCTGGTCCCGGTCGGCGTTCTCGCACTGAGCTTCAGCGCGTACATGAGCGAGCAGCTCAGGTCCGACGTGGAAACGGAAGCGCTCGGTGTCGTCGCCATCGCCAGACGTGTGCTGGAAGACACGCTGACGCTGCAGACCGATCCCCTCAGCGACGACCTGATGGTCTGGATCAGCCGGCTGATCAATCAGGACGTCAACCTCTACGACGGGTCGCGCCTGCGCGCGACGTCCCAGCGCGACCTCTTTGACGCGGGCGTATTGCCGGAACGCACCCCCGCGCGCGCGTACCGCGCGGTCGTCCTCGAACGGGTGCCGACCTTCGTGGAAGAATCACACGCCGGTCCGTTCACCTCGCTGGTGGCCGCGGCGCCGGTTCCCCGCCTGGGGCCCGACACGGTGTTGCTCGTGCCGCTCGCGCCGCGCCAACGGGAGATTGAACGCGAGATCTCGGACGTCAATCGCGGTGTCCTGCTCGGCGCCGTGTGTATCGTGCTGCTGTCGGCCGGCCTGGGAGCCTGGGTCGCCCAACGCGTGGCCGATCCCGTCGCACGCCTGACACGGGCCACACGACAGATCGCATCCGGACGGCTCGACGTCCGCATCGTGGCGGACACCGCCGACGAGCTGCAGCGGCTGGTGACGGACTTCAATTCCATGGCGGCCACACTGCGCGAACAGCGCGCCGAGTTGGGACGCACGCACGAGCTCAAGGCCTGGGCCGACATGTCGCGGCAGGTGGCCCATGACATCAAGAATCCCCTCACGCCGATCCAGCTCGCCGCCGAGCACCTGCAACGCGTGCACGGCGATCGCGGCCGGCCCCTGGGACCGGTCTTCGATCAATGCATCAACACCATCCTGCAGCAGGTGCGCCTGCTCAGGCAGATTGCGAGCGAGTTCTCCACATTTGCCGCCTCGCCGGCGCCGACCATCGTGCCCGTCGTCCTCACCGACCTGGTCGAAGACGTCATCCGTCCGTATCGGGCCGGCCTGCCTGCAAAGACCTCGATTGTCGTGGCCGTGCCTGCGGAGGCGCCGAGCGCGCTGACGGACAAGACACTGCTCGCACGCGCGCTGACGAATCTGGTGGAGAACGCGCTGCAAGCCATGCCGAGCGGCGGCGTCGTCACCATCAGCGCCGAGGCCGTCGGCGATCAGGTCGAGATCTGCGTGCAGGACACCGGCATCGGCATGTCCCACGACGCGCTGGCGCGCGCCTTCGAACCCCACTTCTCCACCAAGACGGGCGGCTCCGGCCTCGGGCTTGCCAATGCCAAGCGTAACGTCGAGGCATGCGGGGGCTCGATCTCGGCTACCAGCACGCCCGGTGTCGGCACGACGATGCGGGTCAGGATGCCGGCCGCGTGATCAGGCCACCGGAGCGCGGGAGCTGCGGAACCGGGTCACGGCCATCTCGATGAAGGCCGATGCCAGATAGGCGTAGGCGATGATCACCAGCGCGATCCGCGGCTCGGTGGCGATGAACACGATGAGCGCGGCAAACGGGAACAGCTTGAAGTACGACCGGCTCCACCCGAAGTTGATCGTCTTGAAGCTGCGGAATCGAATCGAACTCACCATCAACACCGCGGGGATCACCACGACGGCGATGGCAGCCATCGCCTGCACTGGACCGATCAGCGGATAGGGATACAGAAACACCGTCGCGGCCGATACGCCGGCGGCAGCGGGACTGGGCAGGCCGATGAAGTAGCGCTTGTCGCCGTGACCGGGTTGCTGGATGTTGAAGCGCGCGAGCCGGAGCGCTGCGGCAGTGACATACAGGAATCCGGCGGCCCAGCCCCACCGGCCGAGCTCCGACAAGCCCCACGCAAAGGAGAGCACCGCCGGCGCCACGCCGAACGACACCACGTCAGCCAGTGAGTCGAGTTCAACGCCAAAAGCCGAGGTCGTTCCCGTCAGTCTGGCGATTCGGCCATCGAGACCATCGAGCAAAAACGCGATGCCGATGAAGGGGGCAGCCGTCGCCAGGTCACCACGCATCGCGTACATCACGCACGCGTACCCGCAGAAGAGATTACCGATCGTGAACAGGCTCGGCAGCAGGTACATGCCGCGCCGCGCCTTCTTGTCGAGCGCCATCATGCGGCCCCGCCTCCTTTTCCGCCCTGCAATCGCGCAAGCACGGTCGTGCCGGCCTCGACCTTCTGGCCCGCAGCCACGGCGATGGTTGCCGAAGGGGGAACAAAGATGTCCATGCGTGACCCGAATTTCATCAGACCCAGCCGCTCCCCTGCCTGCACGCGCTGCCCGACGGTGAGACGGCAGACCACCCGACGGGCGAGGATGCCGACCACCTGACGCGCCACGATGGCGGTGCCGCCATGGTCAAACCAGATTTCCGAGCGCTCGTTCCTCGACGACTCGCGTTTGTACGCGGGCAGGAACGTGCCGGGCTGGTAGCGCACCTGCGTCACCGTGCCGGACACCGGCGTGCGATTGATGTGAACGTCGAGCACAGACAGGAAGATCGTCACCTGCTGCCACGACCGTTCGACGCCGTCAACGGCCGTCGGCAGGTCACCGGGATCAGCCGGCCCGGTGTACATGACCGTACCGTCTGCGGGCGACAACACGAGCGACGGGTCCTGCGACGACTGACGTTCGGGATCGCGGAAGAACAGTCCGACGCCAACCGGCAACGCCACCAGCGCGGCAGCGGCTACCGGCCATCCGGCGAGCCAGGCCCCCAGCGAGGGCACCAGCGCCAGCAGCACGAACGGGATGGCGGCGCGATCAAATCGCATGCAGAGACAGACCGCCCCTGCCGTGTGGCGCCCCAGCCCATCCAGGACCTCCCACACACGGGGACACCGACCATACTACTTCGCCGGACGCGTCAGGCGTGCGCGGCCGTTGCGGGCCCGGAGGTCCGCAATGCCATCATGCGGTCCTTGAGCGCCAGCTTGCGTTTCTTCAGAGCAACTTCCTCAAGCTGCTGATCGTCGGTGAGGTGGGCATGCTGCGCCAGGTCGCGCAGCCTCTGGTCGAGCGCGCGGTGGGCGCGGACCAGCTCGTCGTAGAGCGGCAGTTCCGGAGCGTCAGCCATGGACGACCTCCTGTTGAGAAGCGAACCTTACCACTTGGGGACGACGTCGGCAAGCGCGTGGCACCACAACACGAGCGCATCCTCGCGCGGAGCGTCGTCCGCGACCGGCGCGCGCAGCGGCTCGGGCTCGG
>CBINOO010000162.1:0-6304 GCA_966252305.1 uncultured Acidimicrobiia bacterium | reverse complement strand
AACCAGCAACCCTCCGGTTAACAGCCGGATGCTCTGCCGTTGAGCTACCGAGGAACGATAGGTGGGCGCGAGACGCCCTCTGCAGGGTCCCGCGGCTCAGCGCAGAACCCAGATTCTAACACGGCCTCCCCGGGCGAATGCACCGGCTGGACAGGCGGCGTTCTCTTTGAGTTCCGGAGCCCCAGCACTGCGGGACCCCGGAACCCCGGAACCTCGGAACTCCGTTAGACGACCTTGACGTCCAGCGTGATCTTCATCGACCCCGCGTAGGCCTTCGAGACCGGGCAGCCATTCTTCGCAGCCTCCGCCACTTCGGGGAATGCCGCGGCGTCGATGCCGGTCAGGCCCTCCACCGTGAGCGAAAGCGCCGACGTGGTGATGGTGATGCCCGCATCACCCTTGTCCGCCGTCACCTTGCACGTGATCGTCGTCTTGCCAATCGCGCCGCCCTTCTTGCCGACCGTCGCGTTGAGCGCCATGGCGTAACACGCCGCGTGCGCCGCCGCCATCAACTCCTCAGGGCTGGTCGATCCTTCCGGCTCGCCGATACGGCGCGGAAACGTCACGGGCAGATCAAACGCGCCCGACCCGCCGGCGACCTTGCCGGACCCCTCCATGATTGAACCCGACCAGTTGATAGTGGCTGTACGTGAAAACTCCATCAGTGATTCTCCCTTTCTACTTCGACTTGCGTTTGCCGGTGGTGCCGGTCGTCATCGTCTGCACGATGGCGCCCACCAGCGCGAGCCCGACCCACGCCGCCGTCACCTGCCAGTGACTGGGCCACGGCCCCTGCGTATACACAATCCAGATGTTCTCGTGCGTGACCGACAGAAAGCCCCACCGATCGCCGGTGAGCGCGAGTCCGCCGACCAGCAACGTCCACGAGCCGGCCAGCGCCGTGCCGATGATCACGACGTGACGCGAAACTGACAGCGCGCCCAGCGCGCCCAGCACCGCCACAATCACGAGCAGGGCCGTCGGCGGCTGCCCACCCACCATTGTCCAGGCCACATGCAACCCGAGCGATGCCAGACCGGCACCAATGAGCCCCACGCCGACGAAGTACGCCGCAATCATCAGGCCCGATCCGATGAGCCCACCGACCACTGCCGCGATCACCAGCGCCCACGTATTGGACGTGCCCATCAGCGACGATGTGACCATCGCGCCGAGGATGAACCCGTAGACTCCCAGCACAAACCTGAACAACCGATACCCGGCAAAACACGCGACAACGCCGCTCAGTGCAAGGATGGCCGCGCCAGGCACGGCATACGAAGCCGGAAGCATTACGCAATTATACGGGTGCCGTGGGATCATGCCGTTCGTGAAACGACTGCTGCCGGCCGCCGTGGCCCTGCTCGGCCTCGCGCTGGTGATCTGGCAGATACAACAAACCGGCCTGGCCCCCATCGTCGACGGCTTCCGCGCCGTGGGTCCCTGGGGATTTGCCGCCATCCTGGTGCTGTCCGGCGCGCGTTTCCTGCTGCGGTCGCTTGCGTGGATCACCCTCGTCACGCCGCCGGACGGCCATCGCCAGGTGCCGCTCTCAAGCGCGTTTGCGGCAACACTTGGCGGAGACGCCCTGGGGAATCTCTCGTTTCTGTCCCTGCTCGTCTCCGAACCCGCCAAGGCGCTGTACGTCACCACCCACGTGCCGGCCGACGAGGCCCTGGGGGCCTTGACGGCCGAGAACGTGTTCTACAGCGTGTCGGTCGCCCTGGTCATCGCCGCGGGCGCGGTGACCCTGCTCGCCACGTTCATCCTGCCCGAGGGATGGTCGAGTGTGGTGTGGGTCGCCCTGGCCGGCATGGGACTCATCCTTGCCGGTGCCGCCTGGCTGGTCTGGCAACGCCCCGGCGTCGTCTCGCGCCTGCCCTGGCGGCCGTCGGGTCGGCTCGGCCGCGGCATCGATCGGCTGCAGGATCTGGAGCGCATCACCTATCGAAGCCTGCGCGCAGCACCGATGAAGGTGCTCGTCGTGGCCGGGTGTCAGGTCGCCTTCCACGCCTGCAGCATTGTCGAGTCCTGGCTCACGCTGTACCTGCTGACTGGCGAGTCGCTGTGGCTCAACGCGTTCCTGTTCGACACCCTCAACCGCATCATCAATGTGGTGTTCCGGGTGGTGCCGCTGCGCGTCGGTATCGATGAATTCAGCGCCTCGCGGCTGGCGACCGTGCTCTCGCTGCCGCCGGCCATCGGCCTCACGATTGCCCTCGTCCGCAAGGCGAGATTGCTGTTCTGGGTGACGGCAGGGCTCGGAGTCGTCTGGCGGCGCGCCTTTACGCGGCCGTGATGGTATCGTGTGAGCACATGGCCACCATTCTCGTCGTTGATGATGAGCCACCGATCCGGCAACTCGTGGCCCGCATCCTCGAACGCAAGGGGCACCAGGTGATCCAGTGCGGGGATGCGACCTCTGCCCTGGCGGTGACCGAGCCGATCGATCTGCTGGTGGTGGATTTCGTCCTGCCGGACATGAACGGACGCGACGTCACGATCGCGCTGCGGCAGAACCGGCCGACCCTCTCTGTCATCCTGATGTCGGGATATCTGCCGGATCCGGAACTGGCGCCACCGCCTCCGTCCACGTTCCTGCAGAAGCCGATGACGCCGGCCGCCCTGGTTGAGGCCGTCGAAGCGCTGCTGGCCTGATCGGTTCGCCGGCCTACTGCGGCAGCAGCCCGAACCGTCGGAGGGCTTCAGCCGTGTGTGGTGCCACATCCGCGGCGGGCGTCAGCCGCGTCACCAGCGCCTGCACATCCTCCGCCGTATCGACATCGGGCCAGTCGTCAACGCGCGCGACGTCGCAACCGGCCGCCCTCGCGCCCGCCTCGAGATCCTCCAGCATGTGCACCGAACCCCAGCGGACATTTGCGCCAATGTCGGGCACCCGATGGTCGTGGGCGCTCATGCCCACGAGATAAAAACTGCCGTCTGGGGACGGCCCCGTCACCACACGCGATGGATTTTCAACGAGCAGACGACGCGCGTGTTCCACCTGCGCGAGCGGCACATCCGGAACATCGGAGCCCAGCAGAATGATCTGTCGAAAGCCTTCGCGCGCGAGATCCTCAAACGTGTGCTTCAGGCGATCGCGAAAGGGATCCCCCCGCTGCGCGAGGAGCTGATGGAAGGGCACCCACGGTCGCGCGATGCGGAATCCCTCGATGGGTGTGGTTACGGCCACCTTCAACGCGAGACCGTCAATGGACGACAGCCGCGACAACAGATCATCGATGAACGCCAGCACCAGTTCCCGCCGCTGTTCGTATTCGGGAACCACCGGCGCCATGCGCGCCTTGAGGCGCGGGTCGGACGGTGAGCGCGTAAGCAAGGCAACGACGGCTGACATTACATCTCCCGTCGGCCTTCCATGGCCTTGGTCATCGTGAATTCATCGGTGTAGTCGAGATCGGATCCCACTGGAACCCCCATCGCGATGCGGCTGACGCGCACACCCAGCGGCTTGAGCAGCCGCGCGAGATACAACGCCGTCGCTTCGCCTTCCACAGTGGGGTTGGTGGCGATGATCACCTCGTCAACGCTACCCTCGCCAACGCGGTTGAGCAAGCCCTTGATGCGGAGGTCGTCCGGGCCGATGCCCTGCAGCGGAGAAATGGCGCCCATCAAGACGTGATAACGACCACGAAATCCCTTTGTGCGCTCCACCGCCCAGACGTTTTCCGGTTGCTCGACGACACAAATGATCCGCCCGTCGCGCCCGGCATCGGTGCAATAACCACACGGATCCACGTCCGTGATGTTGCTGCACGTCGAGCAATAGGTCACGCGATCCTTCACCCCGAGGATCGCCACACACAGGGCATCCACTTCTTCGCGAGGAGTCTTGAGCAGGTGGAAGGCCAGGCGCTGCGCGCTCTTGGCGCCGATACCCGGCAGGCGCTGCAGCGCGGCCACGAGGCCGGCCAGTGGATCGGTCGGCGCCATCAGCGAAGGCCGGGAAGGCCGAGACCACCCATGAGTCCCTGCATCTGCGTCGCCAGTGTTTCGTCCACCTTGCGGTGCGCGTCATTGAGCGCCGCAACGATCAGGTCCTGCAGCATCCCGACATCATCCTTCGACACGGCCTCCGGGTCCAACGTCAGCGACAGCACCTGCTTGTGACCGTTCACCGCGACGGTCACCATGCCGCCGCCGGCGGTGGCTTCAATGCGCATGTCGGTCATCTGCTGCTGCAGACGCTCCTGCATCTGCTGCGCCTGCTTCATCATGTTCTGGATGTTCATGTGATCTCCTCTACATCTTCGATGTCGCCACCAAAGACGTCCAGGATGTTCTGCACCGTGGGTTCGGCCTTCGCGCGGTCGCGAAGTTCCGCGTGTTTATCGGCGACCTGCGGATCACTCGACGACGCGCTCGACGCCGCCATCGCGGCGCCCTCCCGCACCTCCACCGTCATCTTGCGCCCGGTCTGGTGCTGCGCGAGTTGCTCAATCCACCCGCGCTTGCCCTCGAGCTGCCCCTTCAGGTTCTTGTGCGCCGGCGCAAACGTGAAGATGAGGCGATCGCCCTCCACGTCAACCGACTGCACCTGCGCAATCACCATCCCGTAGAACACCTTGTTCGACTCGCGAATGGCGGACAGCAGCGCCGGCTTGGAAAATGCTCCGCCGGCGGGTTCAGTGCGAGGTGCGAGGTGCGACGGGCGAGGTGCGACGGGAGCAGTGCTGGGTGCTGAGTGCGACGTGCGAGGTGCGGACTCAGTGCGAGGTGCTGAGTGCGACGTGCGAGGTGCGACCGACGGCGTGCGAGGTGCGGCCGGCCGCGGCGACGCCTGCGGGGCAAACCCGCCGCCCGCCGCCCTGCCGCCACCTGTCGCGGCCCCACCGCCACCTGCCCTGCCGCTGCCTGCCGTCAACCCGCCGCCTGCGAGTGCTTCCTCGATCGGAATCAACCTGCGCAGGTGGATCCACTTGAGCAACGCCATCTCGAACGTGTGGCGTGGCTGGGACGATGAGCGGAGGTCGCGTTCGGCCATCGCCAGCAGATCAAATGACCGGAGCAGGTCTTCACGGGAATACAGCTGCGCGAGCGCAAGCAGCCGCTCCCGCTCGAGCTCGGAGGCGATATCGGGATCGCTGGCGCGTGACGCATCGATGCGCAGCACCATCAGGTCGCGCATCAGGCGCGCGAGTTCGCGACAGACCGCGCGCAGGTCGAAGCCGGCTTCCACCACCCGGGCGGCGTGATCGAGGATGGCGCCGGCGTCTTCGCGAGCCACGGTCTCGGCAATGTCGAACTGCACATCGCGGCCGATGAGCCCCAGCACCTTGCTCACATCGTCGGCCGTGACGCGCTGGTCGCTGAAAGCGAGCACCTGGTCGAGGGCACTCAGGCCGTCGCGCATGCTGCCTTCGGCGGCACGGGCAAGCAACGAGAGCGCGCCCTCTTCCAACTCGACGTTTTCGCGTGTCGCCACGTCGCCCAGCTGCTGGCGGATTGACGTGAACGGGAGCGCCTTCAGCTCAAAGACCTGCGACCGTGACTGAATGGTCGCCGGCACCGCATCCAGCTCCGTCGTCGCCATCATGAACTTCACGTAGGGCGGCGGTTCTTCGATCGACTTCAGCAGCGCATCAAACGCGTTTTTTGACAGGCGGTGGACTTCGTCGATGATGAACACCTTGTAGCGGTTGCGCATCGGCGCAATCGACAGGGGCTCGACGATGACCTCGCGGACGGCATCCACACCTGTATAGGTGGCGCCGTCAATTTCCATCACGTCGACGTCGCGGCCTTCGGCGATTTCACGGCAGGCGTCACACTCGCCGCAGGGATCCCCGGTGGGTCCGTTTACACAATTGAGAGCGCGGGCAAGGATGCGGGCCGTTGTCGTCTTGCCGACGCCACGGGGGCCGGCAAAGATGAACGACTGGGCGATGCGGCCCGAGCCGATCGCGTTGCGCAGGGTATCAACGACACCGCGCTGGCCGATGACGTCTTCAAAGCGTTGGGGGCGCCACTTGCGGGCGAGAGCGACGTGTGGCTGCGGTGAAGTCATGGGTCGCGTCACACGCCCGACCGCGGCCCGGAGGGCCTGCAGCACAGCACAGGATCGACTGAGCGCTGCTGCCTTCCGGCCCTGACGCGATTCGCCGTCTGAACTTGCACAGGGTCCGGACCGCGGTCCGGCGTGTGAACCACCAGTTTACTCTGACATTGAGATGGCGAGATGGCGAGATGGCGAGATGGCGAGGTGGCGCAATGGGGAAATGAGGGAGCAGTCGTGGGGCGGGGCTTCCGCCCCGCCGATCCGGCGGACCTGAAGGTCCGCCCC
>CBINOO010000161.1:0-6386 GCA_966252305.1 uncultured Acidimicrobiia bacterium | reverse complement strand
TCATCGCCGGCGCCACCGAGCCGGCGGCGTACACCAAGTTCCAGCAGGGCAAACAGTTCTTCTACCTGTCCGGCGTCGAGGTGCCCCGGGCGATTCTGCTCGTTGACGGCCGCGCGAAGTCGTCCACACTGTATCTTCCCGCGCGCACCCCGGCCTCCGACCGATCCGAGGGTCCCCTGCTCGCGCCCGGCGACGAGGCCCAGCGACTGACCGGCATTGAGCACGTCGTTGATCGCGTGTTGTTTGACGATGCCGTCAAGGCGATTGCGGCAGAAGGCCGCACGATCTACTTTCCGTTCCGCAGTGAGTCGCTCGGCGCGGCCGCGCCGGATCGCATCTCCGCGCACGAGCGCGCAACGGCCGCCGATCCCTGGGATGGCCGCGCGTCGAAGGACGCCGTGTTCCGCGAGAAGCTGCGAGTCGCGGCCCCGAAATCCGAGCTGCTGAATCTCGACCCGTTCGTGGACCGGATGCGTCAAGTCAAGAGTCCGGAAGAAATCCGCCTGATGCGCGAAACCACGCGCCTGGCCAGCGACGCCATTCTTGAATCCATGAAGTCGGCCAGGCCCGGGATGTTCGAGTACGAACTCGAAGCGATCGGCGACTACATCTTCAAGCGCAACAACGCGCAGGGCATCGGGTACTACGCGCTGGTCGCCACCGGCACAAATGCCTTCTGGCCGCACTACCATGCGGCGCAGAGCCGGCTCGAAGACGGCGACCTCGTGCTGATGGACTACGCCCCGGACGTCTCGTACTACACCACCGACGTCACGCGAATGTTCCCCGCCAACGGCACCTTCACCGCTCGTCAACGCGAGATGTACGGGTTCTACCTGAAGTGTTATCAGGCGCTCATGTCGGAGATTGCCCCGGGCCCTGCGGCGCCGGCGATCGCGCGCGCGCACGTGAAGATGACCCAGGCGCTCGAGTCGTTCACGTTCACCGATCCGAAGGTGAAGGAGGCCGCCACACGCTTCGTCGACGGCTTCTCGCGCACCCGGCAGTCGTTCGGGCACTGGCTCGGCATGGAGGCGCACGACGTGGCAGGCGGGGTCTTCGACGGCGTCTACAAGCCCGGCATGATGCTCACGATCGAACCGGCGCTGACGATTCCGGATGAACGCATCTACATTCGCCTGGAGGACGCCATCCTCATCACCGAACGTGGCCACGAGAACCTGTCGGCGTCGCTCCCCGTGGAAATCGCCGACATCGAACGCGTGATGAAAGAGCCGGGCCTGGGCGACCTGTGGAAGGGTGGGCGCTGAGGGCGTCAGTCCCCGCGCACCCACGCGGCCGCCGCGCGGACGGCCGCCAGATCGTCCGGCGCAGTCATCACACGTTCCGAGCGCGCGAGCGCGGACCTGGCGTGCCGCACGATGGCCTGCCGCCACTCGGCGTCCCCGAGTGGGGCCAGGGCGGCAAACGCCTTCTGCAACCTGACGACCACCTCGACCGTACCTGCGCCATCGCGCGCAATCGCGGTGAACGCATCGTCACAGAGATCGTCGGGCGACAACGTCGGCACCATCACCCGATCACAGGCGTCAGCCTGACCGTGGCCGTGGGGCTCCGCCTGCGGGGCGAGCCACGCCGTAAACAGCCGAACGTGTGTGCCGATGATGTCGATGGCGGTGCCGGGATCGTTGACCGCAGGCGACAGCGCCCGCCCGGCGATTTCGGACAGAACGACGAAGCCGAAGCGCGGATCGTCCTCGAACGTGCGGTCGTCGCCGATGGTGAACGCCGAAGCGACATGGTCGTCGCCTGGACCGTCGATCCACGCCAGCGGGCGCTCCGTGCTGACGAACGTGCCGGGCAATGCGGTGATGTGGACGGTCGCGCCATGGCGGCCGGCCCAGTCATTCAGCGCGCCAACATCCACGTGTTGCACATACCCGACGCGGGTGGCACGCACCGGCGTTCCTTGTGGATCCGCCGTCCGCGGCGCGACGCCCCCGAGCCGGGACGACCGGCGTCTCGCGCGCAACGCGTCAGCGGTGGCCTGCTCCACCTTGTCGATCGTGGTCCCGAGCCGGCCGAGCCTGGCAATGCGATCGACCCATCGCACGAACGTCCCGATGACGAGCGCAAACGCCAGCAGCGTCAGCGCGAACAGACAGAACCTCCCGGCCGGACTGAAGTACTCGTTGAGCACAGCCGTCAGCGAGATGATGCTGAAGATGAAGGCGCCGACAAACGTGGAGAGCGCGTTCTGCGAGACGTCATCCCGAAGGACCAGCGGAAACGTCCTGGGCGTGGCGACCTGTCCTGCCGACGCATACGCCGACAACATGGACGACACCGCAAAGGTGGCGATGACCAGCATGCTGGCCGCCATGATCGCCAGCAGCTGTTCGACGGTGTTCGAGCTGATCTCCGGCAGCCACTCCGGCAACGTCGCGGAATTGGCCAGCACCGCCAGGAAGGCCGCCCCGACCGACAGCAGGGCGAACATCAGCGGACGCACCCAGAGACGCTCGAGCAGGCGAGCGCGGAGAATTCGAACCGTGTTCAGGGCTGACACCTGCCCTCAGGATCGCACAGGCTTCCGGTCAGTTCCCGCAGTAATTGCCCGTGTAATCCCGGCAGCGCTCGAGCTTGAATGCCGGATCCACCGCCGGCGCCGTGTCGCGTTCGGCCACCGACCGGCCCGTCGCATACATCCACTTCGTCATCTTCGTGAGTTTGGCCACGTCGATGCGGTCAGGATTGTCGAAGGGCGTGTGGTAATCCGGATGCAGCAGCGTTGAGAAGAAGATCGCGGGAATCCCGGCTCGCGCGTACGGCAGATGATCGCTGCGGTAGTACCAGCCCTCGCGGTGACTGGGATCATCCCAGGATGAATCGACCTCGAACTGCGACACGGCCTGGTTGGCCTGATGCGCCATCTCCACCAGTTCCGGTGAATTGCGATGCGGAGGCACGGCGCCCAGCAACGCAGCGACCTTGGGGTCGTTACGGCCCATCATATCGCCGTTGAGGACGGCCACGATTGAAGACAGCGGCACGGTCGGGTGCGTGACGTACCACCGGGAACCCATCAGGCCACGCTCCTCCGCGCCGTGCCACACGAACAGGGCCGACCGGCGCCCGGGAGATGCCGCAAACGCCCGGCCGATTGCCAGCAGGGCGACCGAGGTCGTGGCGTTGTCGTCGGCGCCATTCCAGATGGCGTCGCCCTCGACCGGGTATCGCTCGCCGTCGTGGTCCTGGTGCGCGCTGAACAGCACGTGCTCCCCTGCCAGCGCGGGATCCCGGCCGGGCACCTTCGCGACGATATTGACCGACGGATAGCTGAAGGTGTCCGTGAAGATGGCCGCCTCGATCGTCGCGCCGTCAGTCACCATCCCGGCAGCCTCTTCCCGCACATAGAGGAGCGGCACACCCCGTGTGGGTGTGCGCGGTGCGGCGGTGCCGTCCGGATCAAGCGCGTAGGTACCGCGGCTGAACGGCATCGCGACGCGGTTCCACTGATCCACGTGCGCTGCCCCGACGACCACGATGATGGCAGCCGGCTCGCGTGGCGTCAGGTTCGTGCGCAGCGCGCGCGCCCAGTTGCGCAGGACGTTGGCGGCCGCGGCAGGTGCCGGCGGCGCGCCGGCCGCAGCGGGCGGAGGCGGCACGAAGCGGATCACGACCGCGCGGCCCTTCACGTCGGCCGTGACTGCGGCGTCGGCCGTCACGACCACAGCGGGCGCCTCGACCATGGCCAGCACCGGCGCGTCGGTGACCACGTCCCGGCCCATGCGCAGCGGCGTGCCGCCGACAGTCAGTGTGCTGCCCGGCGAGGTCCGGAAACGTTCGAGGGGAAAAAACTGAAAATACGTACCGTTGTCGCCGGCCGGCTGGAGTCCCGCGTCGCGGGCACGTTCGGCCAGCCACATCGACGCGGTCATCTCGTCGAGTGTGCCGCCTTCACGCCCACGCATCTGGTCGCCGGCCAGCGCAAAGAGATCGGCGCGAATGTCCGCTTCGCGAATCCGCGCGATGGGATCACCGGCTTGCTGCGCCTGCAGCGTCACTGCGCCGGCCAGCGCCGCCGCGGCCATCCACCCGTATCGAGTCGTCATGGGTGCGAATCATATCCAATACGCCGGCGTGTTACTGTAGCGCGCCCATGGTGCGCGCCGGTGTCCTGCTCGCCGTTGTCAGTCTGATCCTGACCGGCCTGACCTACTGGCCCGCCGTCGACGGCGTACTCACGAGCGACGACCATGTCGGGCTCCACCCGAGCACCTCCGAAAGTCTGATGGCCGCGTGGACCGGTTCATGGCACACCGAAGGCGCCATGGACCGCTATTACCGGCCTCTGGCCAGCCTGCTTCACGCGGGGCAGTTCGACCTGTTCGGCCTCAATGCCCGCGCGCACCACCTGAGCACGCTGGCGGGCGTCGCCGCGCTCGGTACGTTGCTGGGCGGCATCGTGGCCCGAGCCGCAGGACTCGGTTGGGGACTGGTGGCCTCGGCGCTGTTCGTCACCAATCCGCTGACCGCGACGTCGCTGGCGCTGGAGCCCTTTCTCGCGTTTCAGGCGCCGGTGGCCGCCGCCTGGATGCTCGGCGTGGGGTGGTCGTGGCATGCCCGTGACACCGGCTGGATGCGGTGGGCACTGGTGGTCGCCGCGACACTCATCGCCGCAGGATTCAAGGAGGATGCGCTGCTCCTGCTGCCGGCGATCGTGCACCTGCACTGGCGCGACAGTGGATCGACACAGGCCTGGTGGCGACTGTGCCTGGTGGCGGTGGTCACCATCGCCTCGTATGTCTGCCTTCGCCTGGTGATCTACCCCGAATTCGGCGCCCTCAACGGCGACGATCGGGGTTTGTTCACGGGCCTGAGCCTGCACGCCGCCAAACACGCACTGGGGTGGCTCTCGTCGGACTTCGCCGTGCCGCCCGTGTGGTCGACGGTTGTGGTCCTGGGGACGCTGGCCACAGGAATCGTAGCGGCCAGGGACACTCCGCACGGCCGGTTGTGGGGAGTCGGTGCGGTCATGTTGGTGTGGGCCTACCTGCCTCTGCTGAGCTGGGAGAACACACATCACACCCGCAGCCATGTGCTCGCCGTCGCCGCCACGCTGCTGGCCACCGGGACGCTGGCGACGCTCTGGCACAGCGTCGCTGCCCGGCGTGGCGGAGCGATGGTCTCGATCGCCGCGGTTGTGGCCTGGGTGGGCATTCAGGCCACGGCGAGCCACAGGGAGGCGATGGCGTATCGGCCCTGCGGTGACCTCGACCTGTCGGTTGCCGACAGCGTGGCCTCCGACCTGGACACGTCTCCGGACCTGCGTCTGACGGCCGCCGGCGCGGCAGGGCGGTGCGCACGTGGTGCGCCCTCCTGGCTCGCGTCATTGCCGGCGGTCACCTGGACCACGGAACTCCCGTCCGCAGGCGCACTGGAGATCACGACGATGTGGCCGCTGACCGAGCCACCCCCCAGCCTGCGCGTGAGGCATCCGGACGCGTCCGTGTCCGATCCCCTGATTGTGGAAGTTCGCCGGGCCGGGCAAGGGCCGACGGTCACCATCACCGACCGCGAGTGGCATGTGGTCCCGCTGCTGCCGGGCGACGTCTGGCTCGAACACCTGCGACAGGCCCATCGCGCTGACGTCAGGTTGCGGTCACCATCAGCCCGGCTCGACGTGGGCCTTGCGGAAGTCGTCCGGACCGTGACACCGCCGCCATCGACGAAGTCCTTACCGCGGTGACCGACAGGCTCACTCGCCGGCGCGGACTAGGGGTCGTGTCAGGCAGGTCGGCCCTCCGCCCCCCTTCAGGCTGATCTCCGATCCGTCGTAGGTGGACACCTCCGCCCCGGCCGCCTCCAGTCTGGCGCGTGTGACGGGATTCCCCTCGACCATGACACACCGCCGCGGTGCGGTAGCGAGGACGTTGGCGCCCATGGAGTCGAACTCCTCGTCTGGCACCTCGACCAGCATCATGCCGCGGTCGAGCAGCCATTCGCGAAACGGCACCGGCATGAGCGGCGAATACACGACGGCGAGGTCGCGGTCGACCGGACTGAGGATCGACATCAGATGAAACACATCGCCTGGGCCGCGGTAGTGCGGCAACGCCACGACGATGACCTCGACCTCAGAACCGAGCAGTTGCGCGAACTGCCGGATGCCCTCGCCGTTGGTGCGATAGCCGCGCCCCACCGCGACGGTCCGGTCGTCGAACCAGGTCACATCCCCACCTTCAATCGTGCCGGGTGCTTCGATCGCGCCAAGAACCGGCAGGCCCTGCTGCGCGAAGGCTCGGGCCTGGACGCGCGGTTCCGCCGCACGCGCGGCTTTGCCCATTCCACACAGCACCATGCCCCTGGGGGTCACCAGCGACGCGTCACGGACGTAGATCGCGTCGAGTGTCAGCGACGGG
>CBINOO010000160.1:0-6449 GCA_966252305.1 uncultured Acidimicrobiia bacterium | reverse complement strand
GCCGTGTGAAGCTGGCGCCGGCGATCAGCCCGGCCAAAACCCGCGAGGGCGCCATCGGCGGACTCATCGCCGGGGCGCTGGCGGGCGCGGTCATTGCGCCGCAGTGGATCGCAGGCACGTTGTGGACAGAAGGCGCCCTGCTGGGTGTGGTGCTTGCCGCCGTCGGCATTGCCGGTGATCTGTTCGAGTCGATGCTCAAGCGAGGCGCCGGCGTGAAGGACAGCTCGACGCTGATTCCCGGTCATGGCGGCGTGCTCGACCGCATTGACGCGTATTTGTTCGCCGCGCCCGTGTTCGTGCTGTATCTGAGGTATCTCGCCTGATGGTGCGAGTGGCAATTCTCGGGTCGACGGGTTCGATTGGCCGCAGCGCGCTGTCGGTCGTCGAGACACACGCAGACCGCGTCCAGGTGATCGCGCTCGCGGCCGGCAACAACGTCGAACGGCTTGCCGGGCAGGTCCGGCAGTTCCGCCCCGCATTGGTGAGTACGGCGACCAGCGACGGACTGACACACCTGCGCGACGCGCTGACACCCGGTGAGCGGCCGTCTGCCATGCTGGCAGGCGCCGACGGGCTCATCGCCGCGGCCACACATCCCGACGTGGACCTCGTCCTCTGTGCGTCCTCCGGCGCTGCCGGTCTGGAGGCGGCGCTGGCGGCGATCGATCACGGCAAGACCGTCGCGCTGGCCAACAAGGAAGTGCTGGTCATGGCCGGCGCGCTGATGGTGGAGGCGGCGGCCAGGAGGGGCGTGGCGCTGTTGCCGGTGGACTCGGAACACAACGCCATTCATCAGTGTCTGCACGGTCGACGCGCCGCCGAGGTGAGACGCCTCGTCCTGACCGCTTCAGGCGGGCCGTTCCGCACGTGGGACGCCGGGCGACTCGCGGCGGTGACGCCTGAGGACGCGTTGCGGCATCCCACCTGGCAGATGGGGCGCAAGATCACGATCGACTCGGCCACCCTGATGAACAAGGGGCTGGAGGTCATCGAGGCGCGCTGGCTGTTTGACGTGCCGGCCGAGCGCATCGATGTGGTCGTCCATCCGCAGTCGGTTGTGCACTCGATGGTCGAACTCGTGGACGGTTCTGTGATCGCGCAGCTCGGGGTCACCGACATGCGCCTGCCAATTCAGTACGCGTTTGCGTATCCCGAACGGTGGACCGCACCTGTGCCGTTCCTTGACCTGGCCCGGATGGGGACACTGGAATTTTGTCCGCCCGATTCCGGGCGGTTTCCATGTCTCCGACTTGCGTATGACGCGTTGGCGCACGGCGGCGCGTGGCCGGCCGTGCTCAATGCGGCGAACGAAGTCGGTGTGGAAGCCTTCCTTGAAGGCCGGCTGCGTTTTGTGGACATCCCCGTCGTGATCGAGCAGGCCCTGGACGCGGCGGGGCGGGAGACGTCGGTGCCGGGATCTCTGAGTGACGTGCGGGTGGTTGACGCTTGGGCCCGGCGCCACGCGACGGAAACCATCGGTACGCTACGATCGTCCCAACGACCATAAGCGAGCAGCCATACTCATGGATACCATCCTCGGTTTTTTTCAGACTCTCGGGCCGTTCCTGTTCGTGCTGGGCGTGCTCATTTTTGTCCACGAGCTTGGGCACTTTCTGGTCGCGCGGTGGTACGGCGTCCGCGTCCACACCTTCTCGCTGGGTTTTGGTCCCAAGCTGATCAAGTTCACGCGCGGTGAGACCGAGTACTGCGTGAGCCTGATTCCGCTCGGCGGCTACGTCAAGCTCGCGGGCGAGACCACGGAAGAAGAGCGCACGGGCGACCCCGCCGAGTTCTTGTCCAAGAGCCGATGGGTGCGTTTTCAGGTCTACCTGGCCGGCCCGGTGATGAACATCGCGCTCGCGCTGGTGCTGACCACCGTCGTGTTGACGCAGGGCGCGGATGAACCCATCTACCGCACGTCTCCAGCCGTCGTCGGCATCCTTCAGGAGGATGGCGCAGGCGCGCGCGCAGGCCTGCAGCTGGGTGACCGGATCCTCCGCGTCAACGATCGCGCCATTGATTCGTGGGACGCGCTCGACATGGCCGTCCTGCCCAAGGCCAATCGCGAGCTGACGCTCGCGATCGAGCGCAACGGCAGCTACCTCGACATTGTCGTCACGCCTGAGGCCGAAGGGCGATACGACATGGGCTCGCTGGGTGTCGGTCCCGTGCTCAGGCCGCAGGTGGTGACGCTGACGCCTGGATGGCCCGCCGAAGCGGCCGGGCTTCAGGTGGGCGACGTGATCGTGGCGTTTAACGGCGAAACGGGACTTCGCCGCGCAGGACTCATCTCGAAGCTTCAGCAACATCCCGATCAGGCCGTGACACTCACCGTGGAGCGCGCGGGCGAGCGCAGGGACATCACCGTGACGCCCCGCCGCAACGGCGACATCGGCCAGATTGGCGCCCAGATGACCGACGGCGAGACGCGCCGGATTGATCCCGGTCTGGTGCAGGCGGTGCAGATGAGCGCCGAGCAGAACTGGGAAAACAGCAAGATGATCGGCACGACGCTCGCGGGCCTGTTCACCCGCGAGACGCCGGTCAATCAGCTGATGGGGCCCGTCGCGATTGCCGACATGTCGGGGCAGACCGCGCAGCTTGGTTGGGTGGCGCTGTTCAGCCTGATGGCGATGTTGTCGCTCAACCTCGGCATCCTGAATCTCGCGCCCATTCCCGTACTCGACGGCGGCCACATCGTGATCCTCGCTCTTGAGGGGCTGGCGCGCCGCGATTTCAGCGTGCGGATCAAGAACGGCGTCCTGCTGGCGGGCATGGCCGTCATCCTGACGCTGATGGTGACGGTGATCTTCAACGACGTCTCGCGGCTGTTCCGCTGAGCTGACGCCTACCGGATGGCCAGGCCGCGGCTGCGAGCGACCTCGGCCTCGGCTGCCAGATAACCAAACGCCGGCCAGTCACTGCCGGCCAGCATCTCGGTCCACAGCGCGGCGGCGTCCTGCTGTCGCCCGTTGAGCAGCCGCCACGCGCTCACGCCGTATTTCACGGCGGACCCGCCTGAGCCCGCCCCCGCGCCGACCAGCACCTCCGCCTCCGGGCGCAGGCCCTTGTACATCAGCAGCAACTGGTGATAACTGCCGTTTTCGATGACGTCGAGATCCGCGGTAATCGGGGTGAGCACAGCCCGCGCGTCAGCGTCTCGGCCGGCGCGGCGCAGCGACAGATACAGCCAGTGGCTTGCGGCCACCAGATTGTCCGGGTTCGCCACGACGTCGCGGGCACGGGTCCACGCCTCGGCCGCTCGCGCGAAGTCGCCCTGGAGATACCGTGACAACGCGAGGTGATAGTAGATGTTCGAGTGGAGTGTGCTGGTCGGAATGTTCCGCGCGTTGGGCTGGCCGTCCGGCTCGATCTGATCGGGCTGACCGGCAACGAGCGCGGCCGCGCGTTCGAAGTCCGCCGCGGCCTTTCCGATTTCACGAATGGTGAGGTACCGGTGGCCACGATGCCGATAGAAACGTGCATCGTTCGGGTGGAGAGTGATACCTTCGGAAAAGAGGGCGATCGCCTCGTGATACCGGCCCAGGTATGCGGTGCGGCGTCCGACCCAGATGAGGGCATCGGGATCTCGTCGATTTCGTGCCCGCGTCGCGGTGGCGTCCGCCAGCTGCGCCTCCATGCGCGCGGCGGCGTCGCCCGCGGGGGGAATCACGGTAAGCGGCGTTCCCAAGAGGGACGTAATCGGTTGAGGCTGCGCGTTGGAGCCCGCAGCCAACCCGGCGATGAGCGCCGGGAAGACCAGGGACAGGATCACGGTCAGGCGTCGCATGCGCGCCATCCTATCCCAGTCAGGGGTTGGCTCCGTTAAGTGCAAGGAACCATGGGTGACGCAGGCGAAGGACTAATCGACGCGGACGCGCGAATTCAGGAACTGGCGGATGAGCGGGAGGCGGCACGCAAGGAACGGCGTTCGCCAAAGGTCCAGATCGACCCGGCTCGTCATGCAGAGATCACATCACTGAAGCTCGGCCTGTCCGAGTTGCGGCGCCAGCTGGAGGCCACCGATCATCCGGTGCGCACGCAGCAGCTGCAGGCCGCGATCGCAGACGTCGAGAAGCGGCTCGCAAAGCTCAGTTGATGCGATAAGACGCGCAGGGAGCGCCCCGCCGGGGCCGCGCGGCATCGTCCACTTGTCAAGCCAGTGGAGACGATGGTAGTCTCCACTGCGATGCCAAGTGAAACCTCGGATCGTCTCGTGCTGCTGCAGGGCACGCTCGATCTGCTCGTCCTCCGCACCCTGGAAAACCTCGGGGCGCAACACGCCTACGCGATCGCGGCCCGCCTCGAGCAGGTCGCGGCCCAGGAACTGCGCCTCAACCAGGGCACGCTGTACCCGGCGCTGGTCCGGCTGGAGCAAAAAGGCTGGATCAAGGGCAGCTGGGGCCGCACCGAGCACAATCGTGAAGCCCGGTTCTACGCCATCACGCCTTCCGGCCGGCGCGCCCTGTCGCGCGAAACAGAACGCTGGGACCGTCTGGTCAGTTTTGTTGACGGGGTCAGGCGGCTGTCGTGATCCACGCAACTGTCCGCCGGTGCGTGGCGCGGCTCCTGGCGTTTTTCGGCTGGCACCGCTCTGACGCCGATGTGTCGCGCGAGGTCGCGGCCCACTTGGCGCTCCTCCAGGACGACCTGCAGCGCCAGGGGTTTTCGCCTGAGGACGCTCGTCAAGCCGCGCGCCGCGCGCTTGGTGGCGTCGCCCAGACCCACGAACTGCACCGCGAGGCCAGGACTTTCGGCTGGTTGGAGGATCTGCGCCGCGATACACGCCACGCCTTCCGGCTGCTGCTGCGAACCCCCGGGGCGTCGGCCGCGGCCGGGCTGACCCTGGCGCTTGGCGTCGGCATCAACTCCCTGATGTTCGGCCTCACCGACGCGGCACTCTTCCGGCCGGTGGCCGTCCCCGACCCGGGTGGGCTCGTCCGTGTCGCCAGCGTGAGCCCTGACCAGGGGGAACCCACCGGTGTGTCCTATCCGGTCTTCCGTGAACTGGAACGTGACGCCGACCTGCTTGACGGAGTGGCCGCGTTTGCCGGAGGTCAACTGGTGCACGTCAGTACCGACGCCGGTGATCCCGAACGAGTCCCGGCCACACTCGTCAGCGGACAGTTCTTCTCCCTCCTCGGTCTCGTACCGGCCGCGGGCGTCCTCCTCCAACCTGACGATGATGGCGCGCCCGGTGCCCGTGCGGTGGTCGTGCTGAGCCACGCGTACTGGCAGCGTCGTTTTGACGGCGACCCGGGCGTGGTGGGGCGCACCCTGCGGCTCAACACGCATCCGTTCACGGTGATTGGGGTCGCGCCGGCCGGCTTTCACGGGCTCGACCTGACTGCGGTGCCCGACCTCTGGGCACCGCTGGCGATGACCCACGAGGTTGCGCCGAACCTCCGGCAGTTTCGTCCCCTTGAGCGCCGGGGATTCACCTGGCTCGACACGGTTGGCCGCCTTGCGCCCGGGGCGAGTCGCCAGCAGCTCGAGGCGCAGGTCGACGCGATTTATGCGAGAAACCCGATCGGGCCGGAGACGCCCGCACCTCGCGCGACCGTCCTCGATCTGGGCCGCACGTTGTTCGGCCTCGGCGGGGGCGCGGATGTGCAGCGGCTGTCGTGGACGCTCGCGGCGGTGGCAGTCGTGGTCTTCCTGATTGCACTTGCCGTCACGGCAGGACTCCAGATCGCCCGCGCGGAGCAGCGCACACGCGAGGTCGCCATCCAGCTGGCATTGGGCGCCACACGGCTCCGCCTGGCGCGACAGGCGCTCGTTGAGAGCAGCGTCCTGACCGTCCTGGCGCTGGTCTGTGGTCTCCTCCTCGCGCAGTGGGGCATGGATATCGTTCCCACATTGGCGCCATCGACATTTCCGCTGCCGCTGGCGGCCGCCACACCCGTGTGGTCGGCGCGCGTGGTCTGGTTCAGCGCGGGGGTGGCCGCGTGTGCGGCTGTCGGCCTCGGTGTGGTGCTGTCGTGGGCCGCTTCGCGTGTCACGGTTGCCGATGCCGTGCGGCGCGAGCGGCGTCGCACAGTCGGGGCGACCGGTCTCCCGGTGCGCCACCTCTTCGTGATCGTCCAGGTGGCCCTGTCGGCCGTGCTGCTCGTGGGCGCGGGACTGTTGCTGCAGAGCGTACACCGCGCCATGCGTGTTGACCTCGGCTTCGATCCGGCACCGGTGCTCGCCGCGACCATTGACCTGTCAAGGAGCGGTGATGTCCGCGAGCGCATCCCGGACTTCTTCCCTCGCCTGCTCGAGACCCTTCGCCAGACTCCGGGTGTCATCAGTGTCTCGACGTCCAGCCACGTGCCCGTGCAGATCGCGATCAGCCGCACGTCCATCGAGGTCACCGGGCAGCCCGCGTCCGGCGACCCGCAGTTCAGCGCGTTCGCCGAAGTCTCACCGGGGTTCTTTCGCACCCTCGGCATCCCGTTCGAACAGGG
>CBINOO010000159.1:0-6536 GCA_966252305.1 uncultured Acidimicrobiia bacterium | reverse complement strand
ATAGACAGCGACGTTTCATAGAGGTTCCGGAGGTCTTTTTCATGGCGTGGAACAGAACCGAGGGGCAACGTCCCTCACCAACCCCCACACCCGGCACTGCCGCTCCCAGCGTGCCGGACACTCCCGTGAGTCGGCAGACAGAGAGGGACATGGTGAACATCGGCAAGAGTGTCGTCATCAAGGGCGAACTGAACGGCAGCGAGGATCTCACCATCGAGGGTGCGGTCGACGGCAAGATCGAGTTGAGACAGAACGTCCTGACGATCGGTCCCAACGGCAAGATCAAGGCGCAGGTGTTCGCCAAGGCGGTCATCGTGCAGGGCCAGGTGCACGGCAACATCACGGCCACGGAGAAGGTCGACATTCGCGAATCCGGGTCGGTCGATGGAGATGTCGTCGCACCGCGTGTGGCGATCTCCGATGGCGCGCACTTCCGCGGGTCGATCGACATGCAGCGCGGCGGCGCCAAGCCGGGTGAGGCCGCGGCTGCGGGCTCCGCTGCGACGCCGACGCCGGCTGAGTCCGCGGTGGCGCGGTAGGCGTCGCGCGCGGTGGCTGTGTTCTCCTGGGGACAGAAGACCGCGGAAGCACCGCCCACGCCGTCACCGGCGGCCGTGGACGAGGTGACCACGACCTCGAAGGTGTTCCCGCGTTTTCTGTCTGCCATGACGCAGCGGGAACGTCCCATCATTCTCGACCTCGGGCCCGTCGTTGGGGCAAACGTCGAGTTCCTGGGTGATCGCCTGGGATGCAAGATCTACATCGAGAATCTGTTCCTCGATGCCGAGCGCGCGCGCCTCTCCGGCGACGTGGCCGGCCTGGCCGATGTCCTCCTTGAACGCCTTGGGCGGTTGACGGATGGCTTTGACGGCGTCTTGTGCTGGGACCTGTTCGACTTTCTTGATGCCAAGGTCGGCAAGGCCGTCGCGGGGCACCTGGCGAAGCTGCTGCATCCGGCCGGAGCCGTTTACGGCTTCTTCGGTACGACGCCAATCGAACTGCGGCACCACACGCGATACGTGATCGAAGCCGACGACCGATTCAGGCTGCAGACCTCGCCGTGCGCGCCGGTGGCTCGTACGGTGCTGCTCACGCGCGACATCACGAAGATGTTCGAGGGGCTCAGCGTCTCCGAGTCGGTCCTGCTCAAGACCAGCACGCGAGAAACCCTCTTCAGGAAGGTGTGAACCTGCGATATCGTCAGACATGGCGACCCGTCCGACGATTGCATTTCTGAGTGACTTCGGCAGCCGTGACCACTACGCCGGAGTCATGAAAGGTGTGGCGCTGGGTATCTGCCCGGACGCCGTGCTCGTGGATATCTCCCACGATCTGCCTGCCCACGACATTCCCTTTGCCGCGCTGGAACTGGCGGCGACCTACAAGTACTTTCCGGCCGGGACGATCTTCGTGGTGGTTGTTGATCCAGGCGTCGGCTCAGGCCGTCGCGGCATCGCGGCAGATGTGGGCGACTGGAAGTTCGTCGCGCCTGACAATGGCGTGTTGACGGCGGTGTTCAGGGAGGCGCCGCCGAAGAAGGTCGTGGAACTGACCGAACGCAAGTACGCCAGACCGACGGTCTCGCGCACCTTTGAGGGACGCGACCGTTTTGCGCCGGCCGGAGCATGGCTGGCCAAGGGCATCCAGCTGTCGGCGCTGGGACGTCCCCTGAATGACTACCTGCAACTGGAGCTGCCCGAACCGTCACTGGACGGAGCCGAGATCCGCGGCGAAGTCGTGCGGATCGATCGTTTCGGCAATGTCGTGACCAACATCGATCGGCGGCTGTGTGAGCGGCTTGCGCCGGCCGGTGAGCCGCTGGCTGTCAGGGTGGGGGAGCAGACGGTGTCCCGGTTCGTGTCGACGTTCACCGACATTGGTGACGATGAGATTTGCGCGCTGTACGGCAGCACCGATCATGTCGAGCTGGCGGCGCACACGGCCAGCGCCGCCGAGACCCTCGGCGTCGAGGTCGGGGCCGCGGCCACCGTGACGAGATCCTGACGCCGGAGTATCCTAATCGGCATGGCTACCGACCTCTCCCTCCAACTCCTGCGCGTCGTGGAACAGGCTGCCATCGCCTGTGCTCACACGATGGGGCAGGGCGACCGCAACGGCTCGGATCACGTGGCCGTGGAGGCCATGCGTCAGACACTCGATACCGTGCCGATCAACGGCACCATCGTCATCGGCGAAGGCGAACGTGATGAGGCGCCGATGTTGTACATCGGCGAGAAGGTCGGCAGGGGCGCGTCGGGCGATCTCGGGCTGCCCGAAGTGGATATCGCGGTGGACCCGCTCGAGGGCACCAACCTGTGCGCCACCGGCGCTGCCAATGCCATCGCCGTGCTCGCGGCGGCCTCCAAGGGCGGTCTGTTGCACGCGCCGGACCTCTACATGGAAAAGCTCGTGGTCGGGCCGCGCGCCAAACACGCCGTCAGTCTCGACCGTCCGGTGAAGGACAACCTCCGATCCATCGCGAAGGCGCTCGATCGCGATGTCGACGATCTGGTCATCATGGTGCTTGACCGGCCGCGTCACGAAAAACTCATCGCCGACATTCGGTCGGCCGGCGCGCGTATCCGGCTCATTGGCGACGGCGACCTGTCGGCCGGCATCGCCGCCGCCGTTGACGGTTCCGGCGTGCACGCGGTCATGGGGACGGGCGGTGCGCCGGAAGGTGTGCTGACGGCCGCCGCGATGCGTTGCCTTGGTGGCGAAATCTACGCGCGCCTGGTGGTCAGCAAGCCGGAGCACGAAGAGCGCTGCCGCAAAATGGGCATCGAGGACTTCCGCCGCATCTACTCGGCTGGGGACCTCGCGTCAGGTGAGCAGATCACGTTCGTGGCCACGGGCGTCACCGACGGCGCCCTGATGAAGGGCGTCCGGTTCTTCGGCCACGGCACACGCACCTCGTCGATCGTGATGCAGAATCAGCCGCATCAGATTCGGTTCATCGACACGATTCATGTGACTGAACGCGCCGACGATCTGCGCATCCGCTTCTGATCTCGCGCCACGGTCGTGCACGAGGGCGCGCCAGACTGGCGACGGAATCTGACGGCGGTCACCGTCGCCACCTTCATCGGCTTCACGGGCTTCACGCTCGTGATGCCGTTCCTGCCGCTCTACCTCGAAGAACTCGGCGAAACCGATACCGGGCGAATCGCCATCTGGGCCGGCCTGGGTCTGGGGATCACTCCGGCCGTCACGGCGCTCATGGCGCCCGTCTGGGCGCGCGTCGCAGAACGCTACGGGCGCAAGCTGATGGTGGCGCGCTCGCTCTTCAGCTTCGTGGTGATCATGACGGCCATGGCCTTTGTCACCGAGCCGTGGCACGTGGTCGCCCTTCGCGGTGTGCAGGGCTTTTTTGCCGGCTACGGAATGCTGGCGCTGACGATGGCGGCCGAGTCGGCACCGGAGGCGCAGATGGCGCGCGCCATTGGATGGGTGCAGACGGCACAACGGCTTGGCCCTGCGTTAGGTCCCGTCCTTGGCGGCACGCTGGCGCAGATGGTGGGACTCCGCCGCGCGTTCATCGGCGCGGCCGTGATGTTCTTCGGCGCGTTCCTGCTGGTCCTGGTGGGATATCGCGAGCAGCGCGGCACGCGGCGTGAGGACGCCGATGCGGCCGGCCGGCGTGTAACACTTCGCGACCTGCTGAGCCTGCCGCACTTCGCGTTGTTCCTGCTGACCATCTTCGCCCTGCAGATGGTGGACCGCAGCTTTGGTCCGGTCCTGCCGCTGTATCTGCGTGAAGCCGGCGTCGCGCTTGACCGTGTGCCGGTGCTGGCCGGCCTGGTGTTCACGGTTGCGGCGGGTTCCGGGGCGCTTGGCAACCAGCTGTGCGCCCGTCTGCTGACGCGCTGGTCCCCGGCCACGGTGATCGTCAGTGGGGCGCTGTTGTCATCAGTCGCGGCAGTGGTCTTCAGCTGGGGACCGTCAGCGGAGGCGCTTCTGGCAGCGGCCGCGTGTTTCGGCGGCGGCCTGGGGATTGCATTCACGTCCGTGTATACGATGGCTGGGCAACAGGTACCTGCGGCGGCTCGCGGCGTGGCGTTTGGTTATCTGACGACCGCGTCACTCACCGGCCTCGCGTTGAGTCCCGTGGTGTCCGGGTTGATCGGATCCGTCAGCATGCGAAGTGTGTTCGTGGTCGATGCGGTGGGGCTTGGTGTGGTGGCCTGGATGGTGCGAGGGCGTCTTCGATGAACGTGCTGCGAGTCAATCCCGTGTCGTGTTCGGCCAACGACCTGCTGCCGGCCGCGCGCTGGCTGGAACTGGGGGGCCTCGTGGTGTTCCCGACGGACACGTTGTACGGCCTCGCGTGTGATGTGCGGCAGCCTGCCGCGGTTGACGCGGTGTTTGACGTCAAAGGCCGCGCGGCGGCGTCGGCCCTGCCGCTCATCGCATGTTCGGGCGCACAGGTCGAAGAGGCGACGGGGGAACTCACCGAGCGAGAGCGCCGCGTGGTCACACAGGCGTGGCCCGGGCCGCTGGCCATCATTCGTCCGGCGCCGGCGTGGGTACCGCCGGCTGTACATGCGGGCACCGGCACCGTGGCGATTCGTGTACCGGATCATCGTGTCTCCCGGCTGCTGGCCGAGTCACTCGGATGGGTGATTGCCGCGACGAGCGCCAACCGGTCCGGTGCACCGCCGGTCGACCGTGTCGATCGGCTCGATGCGATCACGCGCGACCCGCGGGTGCTCGTCGTGGATGGCGGATCCACGCCCGGTGGTCCGCCCTCCACCATCGTCAACCTGCGTGATGAGCCTCCGCGGTGTGTGCGCGAAGGCGCCGTGCCATGGAGCCGCGTGTTAGACTGGCTGCACGCATGAAACCACGCCGCCACGCGACGAGTTCGCCGGGCGTCGAGCGTGCGGCCCTGCTCATCCTGACAACGCGCGCCTCGCGCGGGGTCGATCCCGAGACCGTCCTCGACGAACTCGCCGGCCTGGTCGAGGCCGCCGGCGGCACCGTCGTGGTGCGTGCCATGCAGGAGCGGCCGACGCCGGACGCCGCCACCGTCTTCGGAAAAGGGAAGGCCGAGGAAATTGCCGAGGCGTGCCGCAACGCGGACGTCGACGTCGTCGTGATTGACCATCCGTTGTCACCGGCGCAGGCGCGCAACCTCGAGCAGGTGTTCGGCCGCCGGGTCATCGACCGCACGGAACTGATTCTTGACATCTTCGCGCAGCGCGCACGCACCCGGGAAGGCAAGCTCCAGGTGGAACTGGCCCAGTTGCAGTACCTCTTGCCGCGGCTGGTTGGTGCGGGACTGGCGATGTCGCGTCTTGGCGGTGGCATCGGCACCCGAGGTCCCGGCGAGACCAAACTCGAAACGGACCGTCGGCGGATCCGGCAGCGCATCTCCGCGCTCAAGCGTGAGATTACCGAGGTGAGTGGCCGCCGGAGTTATCTGCGGTCCCGGCGCCAGCGGAACGAGGTCCCGACCGTGGCGCTGGTGGGATACACCAACGCGGGCAAGAGCACGCTGTTCAACGCCTTGACCGGGGGCAGTGCGGTCGCGTCCGACGCGTTGTTCGTGACACTTGATCCGCTGGTGCGCCGGATGCGGCTTCCCGATGCCCGCCAGGTCATGCTGGCCGACACCGTGGGTTTCATCGACCGATTGCCGCACTCGCTGGTGGCCGCGTTCAAGGCGACGCTGGAAGAGGTCATACACGCGGACCTGCTGCTGCATGTCAGTGACGGCTCGGCGATCGACCGCGACCGGCGTGAACGCGCGGTCCATGACGTGCTGCAGGACATCGGCGCAGGAGAGGTGCCGGTCATCGAGGTCATCAACAAGTGTGACCGGTTGACGCCGGCCGATCGCGCGCGGGTGGTGGCGACTTCCGCACACGCAATCTGCATCTCCGCGATCGATGGGACGGGCGTTCCTGCGCTGGTCGACCTGATCACGTCACGACTGGCGATGGATGTCGTGACGGCAACGGTGACGCTCGACTTCACCCGTGATGAGGACCGCCGGCTGCTTGGGGAACTGCATCGGCACGGGCACGTGACCAGCCAGGTGGCGTCGGGCGATACCGTGACCGTGCGTGCCTCGGTGCCGCGGCGATGGCTCGACCGGGAACCACGTCTGAGAGGGCACGCATGACACGGTGGACACTGCTGTTGGTGGTCGCGCTGTCTGGCGCGGCCTGCGCCAGGCCCGCCCCTCCCGTGATGCCGTCGGCGCCGGCGTATCCGGAAGTGCCGGCACTGGAGATCCCCGCCACGATGTCGGTGTCGGCCGCGGTCAGCGAGCGTCACGCGCAGGCGTGGCGGCGTTTCCAGGCGGGCGACCTGCGCGGGGCCTCGCGCGACTGGCAGGCGGCGCTGCAGTCGGATGCGGACTTTTATCCGGCGCGCACCGGGTTGGGCTTCATCGCCCTGCAGCAACGACAGTGGCCGGAGGCCATGACGGAGTTCCAGGAGGCGCTGGCGCGCCACGCGGACTACGTGCCCGCGTTGAGTGGCATGGGCGACGCCGCGCTGTCGGCGGAAGAGGACGCGGCGGCGGCGAT
>CBINOO010000158.1:0-6960 GCA_966252305.1 uncultured Acidimicrobiia bacterium | reverse complement strand
GGTCCAGACGGTGCGAGTCCGCGCCCAGATGTCGGCGGTCGGGCCGCCGGGCGCCGGAGGTTGTGCCGATGAAACGGAACGCGAAGTCCGCGAAGAAGTCTGGGAAGACGTCACTGAAGAAGGCGGCGAAGACGGCAGCGCGCAAGGCGTCGCCGGCGAGGACTGGGAAGGCAACCACGAAGAGGAAAGTCCAGGCCGTGCCCAAGGGGTATTCCACTGTGACCGCGCACCTGGTGTGCAAGGGCGCGGGCGACGCCATGGACTTCTACGCGAAGGCGTTTGGGGCCAGGGACAAGGGGCGCATGACCGGCCCAAACGGGGTCGTCGTGCACGGAGAAATTCGCATCGGCGATGCGGTCGTCATGCTTGGTGAAGAGATGCGCGAGATGGGCGCGCGGTCACCGCGCCATGGGCGGATCCCCCGTCACGTTGATGATGTACGTGAAGGACGTCGATGCAGCGTTCTCGGCCGGACTGGGACTGGCATTCTGCAAGCTGGCCGTGGAGGCGCACGGCGGAACGATTGGTGTCAGCGATGCGCAGCCGACCGGCAGCGTGTTCGCCTTCGAGTTGCCCGTGGGGCCGTCGCAATAGGCGCTGCTGCGTCGGCGCAAAAAAAAACCGGCCTGCGCCGGAATGGCGCAGGCCGCACGATGAGGCCGGACCGGCCGATTACTTGATGATCGCCGTGGGCTTCTTGTTCTCCCACATCAGCGTGATCTCGTTGGCCGTGCACAGGTTCAGCTTGGTCCACACGATGTTGTCGTCATCCTCGTCGACGACCTTGAGGTCCCAGTTGCATTCGGTTTCCGCGCTGGAGAAGGTGATGTCGACCTTCTGACCGTTCTCGAGGATGTCCTTGCCCATCACGTCCTCGCCCCACTCGTTGTCGGAGGTCGGTGAGAGGTAGACCTCCATGATGTCCACGCCGGTCTTGTTGACGAGCGTGAAGTCGAGGTTCTTGCGCTGCTGCGGAGCAGCGAACGTGACGGCGGAGAGCGTGAGGAGCAGTACGGCAGAAGACGCCAGAAGCGACAGAGTCAGTTTTTTCATTGTGTGCACCGAAGGAAGGAGAGTCGATAAGACGGGCGAACGCCCGCCTCCATTCTGAGGCTGGACACGCCGGAAGGCAAGATGTCCCAACTACGACTCGCGTCCCAGGGTTTCCGCAAACACCGGCGACGCCAGCCCCGCAGCCGACCGTCCGGCGGGATCCTGCGTGGCGCGCACGGCGTTGACGATCTCGAGCGCCGTCTGCGTCAATGGCGGTAGCCTCCGATCTGACGTCCCGAGCGGTGTCACGCGGTCACCCCAGCGCACGAGCAGGGCACCGTAGGTGAGCCCGCCGCCGAAGCCCGGCATGAGCAGCAGCGAACCCGGCCGCACGCGCCCCTCCGCGAGCGCGTCGACCAGGCTGACCGGGACCGTGGCGGCACTCATGTTGCCGTAGCGTTCGACGGTGAGCATCACACGCGACATCGGGACGTCGACGTGTTTCGCCACGGCTTCGATGATCCGCAGATTGGCCTGGTGGGGAATGACCAGATCAATGTCAGCCGCCGTGACTGCAGCCTGTTGCATCACGCGCGCGCACGATTCGGTCATGCCCTTGACCGCGCGCTTGAAGATAGCCTGGCCGTCGAAGTCCCACGACGTGTCCCCAAGCGTCACCCCGCGCCCGGCATAACCGCACCCGATGCCGCGCACACGCAGGATCTGCCGCGCCTCGGCGTCGCAGCCGAGCACCGAGGCCAGCACACCCTCGGGCCGGTCCGACGCCTGGATGACCACGGCCGCGGCGCCGTCGCCGAAGAGCACCGCGACATTACGATTGCTCCAGTCGATGTAGTGGCTGATCAGCTCGACGCCAATGACGACGGCGTTGCGGACCGTGCCGTTCTGCACCATGGCGGTCGCACTCGACAGGCCATAGAGGAAACTCGTGCAGGCGGTATTGAGGTCCATCGACGCGGCATGTGCGGCTCCCAGGCCGACCTGCACGCCGGAGGCGCAGTTGGGGACGACCTCGTCATTCGAGCAGCTGCCGTAGACGATCAAGTCGACGTCGGCAGAATCCAGCCCGGCGCACGCGAGCGCGCGGGAGGCGGCCACGGTGGCCATCTCGATGGCCGGCACATGCGAGATGCGGCGTTCCTTCATGCCGGTCCGACTGGTGATCCACTCGTCCGAGGTCTCCAGGAACGTGGCCAGGTCGGCATTGCTGAGTACGGCCGGCGGCAGTCCCTCGCCCCATCCCGTGATTGCTGCGTAGCGCATCTGCTGGGCCATGGACCGGGATGATATACGCACATGCCCGCCCCGCCCCGGTCGCGCTACACTCATCAGATGCGTTCGTCCCGGCTCGCGATTTCTGTACCCCTCATCGTCCTTGGGCTGCTCCTGGCAGTTGCCGCCCGGCCGTTTTTTGCCCAGTCCACCCAGGCCCCCAAACGCGACCTGCGCAACGGCTGGGAAGTACACCGTGAACTGGCCGTGCCGCCTGACACATACGCGGATGTGCCAAAACACTTCATGAGTTTCTTCGACTACCACGACATCGTGATGTTCCATCCCACGGTCGGGTACTACGCCAGCGGACGCGTCGACTTCGTCGACCACTACCGCACGTATCCCGTCGTGCTGGCGCCGATGTTTGGACACATGGTGGCCGAGCAGGTGTTTGCGATGTGGGACGGGATGCGGAAGGCCGGCACCCTGACGGCGGCCGAACGCTTCACGATTGCGGAGTTCGGCCCGGGTGACGGCGCGTTGGCTGAAGCCATCCTCGACTATCTGGTCAGCAAGGCCGAGACGGACCAGCGCTGGCGCGCGTTTTCCGATCAGGTGCTCTACATCTGTTTCGACCGATCGCCTGCGCTCAACAAGATTCAGCAGGACCGCAACGCGCGCTTCGGGAAGCGGTTTGAGGCGCGCGTGGCCGACGCCACGGACATGACGGCCGCCATCGGGAAGGGCCGCATCAAGGGCGTCGTCCTGTCCAACGAACTGCCGGACGCCTTCAGCGTGCACAAGATTCTGCTGTCGTCGGACGGGGTCGCGGACGTGGCGTTTGTTGTGCCGTCGTTGCCTGAGGAGACGTGGAAGGCGGTGCGCAAGCTGGTGCCGGAGGCCGCGGCGAGACAGATCGATGACAGTGATCGCGCCATCGAAGACCGCTTCTTCAGCGGTCGGCGGGACGGCGCGGTGTACCTGTCGAAAGCGACGTTTGTGGCGCTGCTCGAGGCGCTGCGCACGTCGCAGGTGTACGAAGACACTTCGAACGCCATGCAGTTCCGGGAATTGTATGTGCCCGCGGCGAACGTGCCGGTCGTTGGCGAACACCTCCGGCGATATGCGGATGCGTACGCGGCCGTGCTTGCGCGCGACACCAGCGGGCTGGTCAGCTACGTGAACCCCGGCGCCGAGCGTTTCATCCGCGGTGCGTCCGAAGTATTGAGTGCCGGCTACGTGCTGACCATCGACTACGGCGGCAACTGGGAAGAGATGCTCGCGCAGCATTCGTATCCGCGCTTCCGGACCTATGGCCCATCACAGCGCGCCGGCACACATCTGGCGCCCAATCAGGTTGACACCTTTGCGCCGTATGTCGGCCCCACCCTCAACGACTTCACCACGGATGCGAACTTCAGTCTGCTCGCGGCCGAGGGGCACATGGTGGGCTTGCGCGCCGTGTATTACGGGGCGCAGCGCGCACTGCAAGCCGGCACCAGCATCACGCTCGATACCGTGCCGGCCGAACGCGCGCGTGAGGGCAACACGAGCGAGTTCCTGGACTGGGCGCAGAGTTTTGCCGGGCCCAGCGTTTACAAGATGCTGCTCCAGCAGAAGGAAGGCACCGATCCGGCCTACAAGTTCCCCGGACAGTATCCGGAGTCACTGGACCTGGGCACGGCCAACCTGAACGACACACAGCGCCAGCGCGCGGACGCGATCGCGCAGCGCCTCAAAGCTGTCGGACGCTGACACTCCCCGATGCTGCCAGGGCTGATCGCTGCGTTGCTGCTGGTTGGCCCCGGGCCGCTGCCGCAGCCGTCGCCGATCGGCCTCTGGGAGACGCGTAGCGATGCCACGGGCGAGGCGCAGAGTCTCGTCCGGATTTACGAGTCGGGCGGGCAGCTGTTCGGACGCATCGAGCGGTTGCTTGTCAGCGACGGGGTGCCTGACCGTTGCACGGCCTGCAAGGATGAACGAAAGGGGCAGCCACTCGTCAGCCTCGTCATCATTCGCAACCTGACGGCGTCGGGCGATCAGTACAAGGGCGGCGATATTCTCGATCCCGAGAACGGCAAGGTGTACCGCTGCACACTCACGCTCGACGCGTCGGGCTCGAGGCTCACGGTGCGCGGATACATCGGCATCTCGCTGTTTGGCCGATCGCAGACCTGGCGGCGGATCGAATAATCGGGAACTATTCGATATGAACTATAGTCTACTTCGACTATGGTTCGATCCGCTCGCGACCCGCAGTCACGGCTGCCACTGAAACCCGCCACGTATCAGGTCCTGCTCGCACTGGGCGATCAGCCGCAGCACGGCTATGCCATCATGCAGGCCGTCTCGACCATCACAGACGGCCAGGAACGGATCCTGCCCGGCACGTTGTACGCCGCGCTCGCGCGGATGGTCGATGACGGCCTCGTCGAGGAGTCCACCCCTCGTGGGCAGGACGCCAGTGGTGGACCGCCGCGCCGTTACTACCGCCGTACCGCCCTGGGGCGTGAGGTCGCGCGCGCGGAGTCCGAACGGCTCCGCGCCCTGCTGGACGTCGCCGTCTCGCAGAAGATCCTTGGAGGGCGCAGGCCATGACGCGCTGGTGGGTGATTGGCCTGTTCCGGCTGGCGCTCCGCGCGTTTCCCTCCAGGCATCGTGCGCGGTACGGCACCGAAATGGTCGCCGCGTTTGCCGAGGCGTGGCACCACCAACGGAGGGCGGGGCGCTCGCCCGCGCTTCGTTTTGCCCTGTCGGCGGCGGCTGATGCCGTCGTCGCCGGCATCGGACAGCGCCGGCGCACCCCCAAGACAAACGGCGCGAGGACGGGCCGTCTCTCCCGGATCGATCTGCTGCTCGCGTGGCGGATGCTCGTGCGGTACCCCGGCCTGAGCACCATCAGTGTGTTCGGCATGGCCGTGGGCATTGCCATCGCACTGGGCACGTTCACTGCGGTCGAAGTGCTGACCGACGTTCGGCTCCCGTTCACGGACTCGGACCGGATCGTCTCCCTCCTGAATCGGGACGTCGCCTCGAACAACCGCGAATCCCGAGTGCTTCACGACGTGGAGGCCTGGCGCGTGTTGGACGGCATCGAGGACGTCGGTCTGGCGAGGTCGGCCACACGCAATCTGATCGCATCCGGCATTCCAGAGCCCGTCACCATTGCCGAAATTTCGTCGTCAGCCTTCCGTATCACCGGCGTTGACGCCATCCGCGGCCGATACCTGCTGCCGGAAGACGAAGAGCCCGGGGCCGCCGACGTGGTCGTCATCGGGCACGACGAGTGGACACGCCGCTTCGAGGGAGCGCCTGACATCGTCGGGCGCACCGTGCAGCTCGGCGACACCCTGCACACCATTGTCGGCGTGATGCCGGACGGGTATGGATTTCCGATCAGCCACAGTTTCTGGGTGCCGTGGCGCCTGGCGCCGTCGGCATTCGGACCGAGGCAGGGTCCATCCGTGCAGGTGTTTGGCCGGCTCGCGGATGGTGTCACGCTCGAGACCGCACAGGCCGAGCTGACGGTGGTGGGTGAGCGCGCGAGCGCGGCGTTGCCGGAGACACACGCGCACCTGCGGCCACGCGTGGTGCCGTACGCATACGTGTTCAACGACCTCGACGATCCTGACAACGCGCTGGCCATGCGCGCGATTCAGTTTGCGCTGATCCTGCTCCTGACGCTGATTGCCGTCAACGTGGCAATCCTCGTGTATGCGAGGACCGCCACTCGACAGGCCGAGATTGCCGTGCGCGGTGCACTGGGCGCTAGCCGCGGCCGCATCGTGACGCAGCTGTGTCTCGAGGCGTTGATGCTGGCAGGGGTGGCAGGCGCTGCGGGTGTGCTGCTTGTGTCCGCCGCGCTGCCGTGGCTCGAGTCGGCCGTGCTGGCGGTCACCGGTGGTCGCCTGCCGTTCTGGATGCGCTTCGAGTTGTCGACGCTGGGCATCGCGTACGCACTGGGGCTCACCCTTGCCGTTGCTGCCATCGTTGGTGTGTTGCCGGCGCTGAAGATCACCGCCGTGGACGTGCGTGTGCGCCTGCAGGCGCTGTCGGCTGGCGGGGGCTCGCGCATGCAGATGGGACGCGTGTGGACCACCCTCATCGTGGCGCAGGTGGGCATCACGGTCGCCCTGCTCCCTGCGGCGTTGTTTTACGCGTGGGACGGACTCCGGTTGCGGTCGGATGACTCCGGGTTTGCCAGCCGAGAAGTCCTGACCGCTACGCTGGCGATGGACCGCTCGCTTGAGGCTCCATCACAGAGCGAGGACGCAGCGTTTGCGGCGCGGTACGCCGCAGCGGCCGATGCACTGGCAGAACGGCTGCAGAGACACGCGTCCGTTCTCGACGTCACGTTTTCTGCCGTGCCGGCTGGGCAGGAGTTGGCCATGGTGCTGGACGCCGAGGGTATCGACCCACCGCCCGATCTGGTGGACTACAACATCGTGGACGGCACGAAGTCAGGCCGACTGGTGCGATACAACCGGGTGTCGCCCAACTTCCTGGCCACGTACGACGTGCCCGTGTTGCTTGGTCGCGGCTTCATCATGTCGGACCCAGGCACCGACACCGTGATCATCAATCGCACGCTGGCCGAGTCCCTATTCGGCTCCACGAATCCGCTGGGGCGTCGGGTGCGGTACGTCGGGCGGAGCCGGGAGGCCATCGTGGACAACGTCGCGATGGAGCGGTGGCAGGAAGTGGTGGGGGTTGTCGCGGACTTTCCGGTGA
>CBINOO010000157.1:0-7152 GCA_966252305.1 uncultured Acidimicrobiia bacterium | reverse complement strand
TCCGTCCAGGGCGAATCCACTCACGTCGGCCGTCCCTGCACGTTTGTGCGCCTCGCCGCGTGTGACCTCCGCTGCTCCTGGTGCGACACGCCGTATGCCTTCACCGGCGGCCGGAAGATGTCCATCGACGCGGTGCTGGACCAGGTGCGCGCGCTCGACTGTCGTCTCGTTGAACTCACCGGCGGCGAACCGCTGCTGCAGAAGGACGCCATCCCGCTCATGCAGCGCCTGCGCGACGAGGGGTATGAGGTGCTCATCGAGACGGGCGGCCACCTGCCCATCGCCCCACTGCCGCGGGGCGTCCACGCGATCATGGACATCAAATGCCCGGGCTCGGGTGAGGCCCACCGCATGCATTGGCCGAACATCGACGCTCTGACGCCGGATCACGAGGTCAAGTTCGTCATCAGGGACCGCGCCGACTACGAGTTCGCGCGCGACACGATCGCCGCGCGCGATCTGGCCGCGAAGGCCGGCGCCATCCTCCTGTCGCCCGTATTCAACGTCCTGCCGCCGGCCACCCTCGTCGAGTGGATGCTCGCCGACAAGGTGCCGGCCCGTGTGCAGTTGCAGGTGCACAAGTACATCTGGCCGCCGGAGACCCGAGGCGTATGAAAGCGGTTGTGCTGCTCTCAGGCGGGCTCGACTCCACGACGGCCGCCGCGATGGCGCGGCGCGAGGGCTGGGAGCTCTTTGCGTTGACGATTCGTTACGGCCAGGTCCACGCCGCCGAACTCGACGCCGCTCGTCGCGTGGCGGCGTCTCTCGGCGTGGCGCGTCACATCGAGCTTCCCGTCGATCTCTCGGCCTTCGGGGGATCGGCGCTGGTCGGAGACGGGGCGATACCAAAGGACGCGCTCGGCACCGCGGGGATCCCGTCGACCTATGTTCCCGCGCGCAATACGGTGTTCCTGTCGCTGGCGCTGGCGTGGGCTGAAGTCCTCGGCGCCGAGCGGATTGTCATCGGCGTGAACGCCCTCGACTACTCGGGTTATCCAGACTGCCGCCCGGAGTTCATCGCGGCCTTCGAGTACCTTGCCAGTCTGGCGACCAGGGCCGGCGTGGAAGGGGGGACGTTGCGCCTGTACACGCCGCTTCAACACCTCACCAAGGCGGGCATCATCCGCCTCGGCCAGGAACTCGGCCTCGACTACGGCCTGACCCACAGCTGTTATGACCCCAGCCCGGAGGGACGCCCCTGCGGACACTGCGACAGCTGCCTCCTGCGCGCGCGAGGCTTCGCCGAGGCTGGGATTCCCGATCCTGCACTGTAAGATTGCGCCGTGGCGCTCTCCATCCGGGCTCAGGTGTACGCCGTGTGTCTCGGGCTGTTCCTGCCCGTTGTCGGCGTGATGTTCGTGGCTTCGTCGCGCACCTATGACGAACAACTGCGCTACACCCTGGAGGAAGCCGCGCGCTTCTCGCGCCTGATTGCCGACCAGGCCCCCGGCGCGACCGGGCAAACCGAGTGGGACGGACTGTTGTCGACCGCGCGCACGGTGCTGCCGCCTGACGCAGGCGTCTGGCTGATCAGTGAGGACGGCACGACGCGGGCCGGTCAGGCGCCCGCAGACCCCGACCAGTTTGTCATCGGTACCGCGGCGGTGGCTTCACAGCCCCTGCGGGTGCAGGTGGCGTTGCCGCGCGCCGAAGTGATGGCGCGTGTCTGGCTCGTCTATCGACGCAACTTTCTCACGGCGATGACGGCCACGCTGGCTGTCGCGATTGCCGGCTTCATCCTGTCGCGACGCTGGCATCGCGGGCTCCGTGACCTCGAAGACCATGCGCGCCGCGTCGGCGCGCGTGACCGTGAACCCGTCGCGTTGCCCCATATGCCATCAAGCGAAATGGCCATGGTGCAGAAGGCATTTGTCGAGATGGAGAGCAACCTCGTGCTGCTGGAGCGCCAGCTCGTGCGGCAGGAACGCCTGGCTGCGATCGGCGTGCTGGCGTCCGGCCTTGCGCACGAACTCAACAACCCACTGCAGGTGATCGCGGGTCGGGCGCAGTTGATCCTGCACAACGGGGCGGTGGTCGGACCTGCCCGCGCTGACCTGGACATCATCCGCAAGGAAAGTGAACGTGCCAGCGTCATCATCCGCAACCTCTCGCGGTTCACGCGTCAGACACCGATCGCGCCCGAACCCGTCCGCCTCTCCGACGTTGTCGCCTCCATCGTCGAACTGCGGCAGCGGCGTCTCGAGCAGTTGGGAATCCACCTGGTGATCGACGATGCGGCCACGGTGGCCGTGCAGGGGGTGTTTGCCGAGTTGCAGCAGGTGGTGCTCAATTTCGTCGTGAACGCTGAACAGGCGCTGGCCGGCATGGAACGCGGTCCGCGTCAGCTGACCATTCGCACGCGCGACCTCGCTGAGACCGTCTACTGCGAGGTCGAGGATTCAGGGCCCGGGGTCCCCCCCGAGGATGAGTCGAAGTTGTTTCAGCCCTTCTTCACGACCAAAGCCGTCGGCGAGGGCACCGGGCTCGGCCTTTCAATCAGTTACGGCATCATCGAATCCCATGGTGGCCGGATCGGTCATCGGCGACCCGACACCGGCGGCGCGACCTTCTGGTTCGAACTCCCGCGCTCCGCCTGATCTTTTCCCCATTTCCCCATTTCCCCATTTCCCCATTTCCCCATTTCCCCATCCATGCAGCGTTTGTATTACACCAACTCCTTTCTCGATGGTTTCAGCGCCCGCGTCGTGCGTTGTGAGCCCGACGCCGGACGCGCGCGTGTGGTGCTGGATCAGACGGCGTTTTACCCCACGTCAGGTGGTCAGCCGCACGATCTCGGAACACTTGGCGATGCGGTCGTCCTTGACGTGATCGACGAGGGCGACGAAATCGTGCATGTGCTGGATCGCCCGCTCGAGGTGGGCTCGGAGGTGGACGGGTTGATCGACTGGCCGCGCCGCTTCGATCACATGCAGCAGCACACCGGCCAGCACATTCTGTCCGCGGCGTTTGAACAGACGTGCAGTGTTCGTACCGAAAGTTTTCACCTGGGGACCACGACCTGCACGATTGATCTCGCCCGCGAAGTCACGCCGGCCGAGATTGCCGCGGCTGAGCGCGCGGCCAGTGATGTGGTGTTCGCCGACCGCGCCGTCAGCGTCCGTTTTGTGTCGGAGGAGGAGGCCGCGGCGTTGCCGCTGCGCAAGGAGTCGCTGCGCACGGGCACGCTGCGTCTCGTGGAGATCGAAGGCGCTGACCTGTCGGCGTGCGGCGGCACGCATGTGACGCGCACGGGCATGGTGGGCCTCATCGCCGTGACCGGCTGGGAGCGCTTCAAGGGCGCCAGTCGCCTCTCGTTTGTATGCGGCCGTCGCGCGCTCGATGCGCATGCGCGCCTCCGCGACACGGTGACGGGCCTCATCCGTCAGCTCACGGTGGCGCCGCACGAACTTGGTGCCGCGGTGGAACGACTGCAGCAGGAGGGCCGCGCGCTGCAGAAGTCGATCAAGACGCTGCAGCAGGATCTCGCCTGCCACATTTCTGCCACACTCGTGGCGCAGGCCGAGCCGGTGGGGAGTTTCCGCCGCGTACTAGTGGCGCAACCGGGGTGGGATGCCGCCGCGCTGAAAGGGCTGGCGTCCGCGCTGGTGACTCATCCCGGCATCGTGGCGGTGGTCACCGGGGACGGTACTCCTGCCCCGTTGGTGATTGCCCGGTCGGCCGATGTCGCGTTTGACGCGGGCGCGTGGCTCAAGTCGGCAGCGGCCGTGCTTGGTGGTCGCGGTGGCGGCCGACCCGAACTGGCCCAGGGAGCTGCCGGGACCGCCGATCAGGTGCTCGAGCACGCGCGCGTGACGGTCATCGGCTGATACAATCCGCGGCATAACGTGTTTTCAGCGCTGTTCGAGTTCCTGTTCAAGTACCAGCCCCTGGTCTTCGAGCAAGGCGAGTTCGCATGGGGTGGGTCGCGGTGGATGTCGGCAGCGGTGCTGGCAGCGGCGGCCGCCGCGACGTACGCGCTGATTACCTATCGCGGCGTGCGCGGACACACGCCGCGCGATCGCACGATCCTGATCGGCCTGCGGCTCTCGGTGCTGGCGGTGCTGACGTTGTGCCTGTTCCGGCCGATGCTCGTGCTCAAGGTCGCGGTCCCGCAGCAGAACTTCGTTGGCGTGTTGCTCGACGACTCACGCTCGATGCAGGTCGCGGATCTGGAGGGACTCCCGCGCGGCAACTACGTGCGCGACAACTTCGCGTCCGCCGACGGGCAGCTCATCAAGCAGCTTTCCGAGAAGTTTGTTGTTCGCACCTACCGTTTCTCGTCCGCGACACAGCGGCTCGAGTCGGCTGACGCGTTGACGTTTGCGGGAACCGGCACACGCCTGGGGGATGCGTTGTCGCGCGCGCGCGACGAACTGGCCGGGCTGCCGCTCTCCGGCTTGATCCTGGTCACCGACGGCGCAGACACCTCCGAAGCGACGCTTGAGGAATCCCTGACTGCGCTCAAGGCGGAATCGGTCCCGGTGTTTCCGATCGGTGTCGGTGATGAAGCCATGACGCGCGACATCCAGATCAGCCGCGTCGAGACTCCCCGGACGGCCTTGAAGGGCACCTCGCTCGTCGTTGATGTCGTCATCACGCAGACCGGTTTTGAAGGACAGACGCTGCCGGTGGTTGTCGAAAGTGAAGGCCGCATCGTCGAGACGCAGGACATTCCGATGCCTGCCGACGGCGAAGCCAAGACCGTGCGGGTGCGCTTCAAGGTGGACGAAGGCGGTCCCCGGCGTTTCAAGTTCCGCATCCCGGAACAATCAGGTGAACAGGTCACGCAGAACAACAGTCGTGAGCAGGTCATCGACGTGCTGGACCGCCGCATCAAGCTGCTGTACCTGGAAGGCGAGCCGCGCTTCGAGGCCAAGTTCATCCGCCAGGCGCTCGAGAAGGACCCGAACGTGCAGGTGGTCCTGTTGCAGCGCACGGCCGCGGCCACGCCATCCTCGCCCCCGAAGTTCCTCCGCCTTGGTATCGACACGCCCGACGAGCTGATCGAAGGATTCCCGCCAACCGAGGAGGCGCTGTTTCAGTACTCGGGCATCATCCTCGGCAGCGTTGAGGCGTCGGCATTCACCTCCGAACAGTTGCGGATGCTTGCGGAGTTCGTGGGGCGCCGGGGCGGCGGGCTGCTGGTGCTGGGTGGCGGTCGTTCCTTCGCCGAGGGTGGATGGGGCGGCACGCCCGTGGCCGAAGCGCTGCCGGTCTCGCTCGATGTCGCCGCGAATACGCAGTCTGGCGGCTACTTTTCGGAGTTGGCCGTGATGCCGGCGCGCGCCGGCATGGCGCATCCGGTCGTGCAACTGGCACCCACGGAGGCGGCCTCCAACGACGCGTGGCGGAAGCTCCCGCCGCTCACCAGCGTCAACCGGATCCAGACCGTCAAACCTGGTGCCTCAACGCTGCTCACCGGTGAAGACAAATCTGGCGCAGATCTCGTCGTGCTTGCGGCGCAACGCTACGGTCGCGGCAAGGCGGTCGCCTTCCCCGTACAGGACTCCTGGCTCTGGCGCATGCACGCGACGATGCCGGTGGAGGACACGACCCACCACGACTTCTGGCAGCGGTTGCTGCGCTGGGTCGTCGACGGTGTTCCCGGCCGTGTGGATCTGACGACGACCCCTGAGCGGGGGGAGCCGGGTGAGCCGGTCACGCTGACAGCCCAGGTGGCAGACAAGACGTACCAGGACATCAGCGATGCGCGCGTGGTTGCGGTGCTGCGGTCGCCCACGGGCCGTGTGACCGAAGTGCCGATGTCGTGGACCGTCAAACGCGACGGCGAGTACAGCGCCACCATCACGCCCGACGAAGAGGGGCCGTACGAAGTGCGGGTCAGCGCCACGCGCGGAGACGAGACGCTGGGATCGGCGACCGGGCACCTTCGCACCGCTCCAAGCGATCGCGAGTACTTTGACCCGGTGCTCCGGACATCACTGCTGCAGCGGCTGGCCGACGAAACGGGCGGACAGTTCTTCCGATCCGGCGACACGAGCAAGTTGTCCGATGCGCTCACACTGAGCGGACGCGGTGTGACGGTCGTAGAAGAGAAGGACCTGTGGGACATGCCGGTGATATTCCTGCTGCTGGTCACACTGGCGGGCAGCGAGTGGATCTACCGGCGGGCAAGGGGGTTGGCATGACACTCCTGCGTACACATCGCCGGGCGTTCGTGTTCATCGTCGTGGCCGTCATCGTCAGTCTGGGGCTCACGGTGCAGGCGCAGCGTGGGCGCAGGCCCGGTGGCGGGGGCGGCGACCGCTTTTCGAGCAACGTTCGCCTCGCGACGAACCTGCCGTACGACGGCCGGTTCACGTTTGTCCGCATCCGCTACCAGAACTTCATCTCGCGCGGGAACCAGTGGTCCCATGACTACCCGTACGGCGAGCAGCACTTCATGAAGATCCTGAACGCCGTGTCGCTCGTGAACCCGTACACCGAGGCGAGCAACGTGTTCACGCTCGACGACCCGGAGATCATGAAGTATCCGATCGCCTACATGGCGGAGCCGGGGTTCTGGGCGATGACAGACGCGGAACTGGAGGGGCTGACGGCCTACGTCAAGAAGGGCGGATTTCTGATCTTTGACGACTTCCGCGGGATTGACGAGTGGTACAACCTCGAGCTCCAGATGACACGGGTGTACCCGCAGGCGCGCTGGATCGACCTGACGGCCGAGCATCCGATCTTCCATTCGTTCTACGACATCAACGATCTCAATCTCATTCCGCAGTACTTCCAGAACTACGGCGTGCCGAAGTTCCGCGGGCTGTTCGAGGACAACGATCCGACCAAGCGGATGATTGCGATCGCCAACTTCGATACCGACATCTCGGAGTTCTGGGAATTCGCCGACTCAGGTTACCGCGCCGTGTCGGAGACAAACGAGGCGTTCAAGCTCGGCGTGAACTACATCGTGTACGGGTGGACGCATTAAGCAAGAGGCAGCTGGAGCAAGAAGCGGCGGGTTTCATGTGGGGCGGGGCTTCAGCCCCGCCGGACAGCACGGCAGGTCGTATGTAGGGCGGGTCTTCAGACCCGCCGGATCGAGGAAGGCAACGTGAGCGTAGACACTCAGAACGTCGTGAATCTGGACTCGCCGGACGACATCGCCCTGGCGGACACGATGAATGCTGCCCGCGGGCA
>CBINOO010000156.1:0-7203 GCA_966252305.1 uncultured Acidimicrobiia bacterium | reverse complement strand
GGTCGCCCCTGCCCCGGGCGCCCGCTACGCAGCGGGGGGCTCCCCCCCCGCCGATTACAGCACCGGTCCGGAGTCCGGCTTGCGCTGCATCACACCGAGCATGCGCGCGGCCATGATCGCCAGCGGCGCCGCGGCGAAGCTGAACAACGCGCCCATCTTGGCCTCATCCAGATGCGGTGAGGTGATCGGAAATGCGGCCGTGGTGAAGAACAGAGCCACGGTGAAACCGATACCCGCCGCGATGCCGACGACGACCATGACTGGAATCGTCAGCTGCCGCGCGCGTGTCAGGCCGAAGAGTCCGGCAATCACCGCGAAGCCGACGATGCCGAGTGGCTTGCCGAGCACGAGACTGCCGAGGACCATCCACGTCACTTCGCCCACTGCGCCAAACGGCACGCCGGCATTGACCAGGCCAAAGAAAAACAATACGAACTGGACCGGCGTCTTCCACCAGTGCTCGAACTCGTTCATCGTGTCGTGCCGTACGTCTTCAGCGTCGGCAAACATGCCAAGGTCGTTCTTTGCGTGCGGCATGAACGGCACGATGGGCACGAGCGCCAGCGCAGGGTGCAGGCCTCCCACGTACAGGCCGACCCATGACAGGACACCGGGGCCGATCAGGTAGAGCCAGAAGTTGCCGTAGCGCTGCTTGCGCATCCACCAGGCCAGGGCAATGGCCGCGGCCATCCAGATCGCCAGCTGGCCGGGATTCAGCGGGCCGCTCGGATAAAAGATCGCCAGGATGATCAGCCCCATGGCGTCGTCGGCAATGGCCAGGAGCAGCAGGAACGGGATGGCGGGATGGCCGGCCGGGAAGATGGCGCGAGCGACCATGTAGGAAAACGCGATGTCGGTGGCGCAGGGAATCGCCCAACCGCGCAGCACTTCCATGTCGTTCACCGCATACACGCTGGCGACGTAGATGGCTGCCGGCAGCGCCATGCCGCCAATCGCCGCTATCACGGGCACCGCGGCCTGGCGCGGTGACGACAACGGACCGCCCGGTAGCGTCGCCTCCGCGACCTCCTTGGCCGCGAGGGCAAAAAAGAACACCATGCCGATGTCATTCACGGCAAAGTGCACGGCGTGCGCGAAGTGTTCGTACGCTTCGTAGTTGAGGTTGGCCCACACCAGGGCGATGACGGTGCCGCCGATGAGCAGCAGCGAATTGTCGAGAACGAATTGAAGGACCCCCGTCTGGCGGGCCGGTGCGTGTGCCATGGTTCTAGATCTGCTCCACGAGAAGGTAGTTGTGCGCGTCGCGCCCCAGTGCCGCGTGCATCGCGACGAACACGACAGTGGATCCTGCCGGCGCCAGCATGCGCGCAAGCAACGTGTCACGAATGGCGTCGAGGCTGGTCCCCTCGGTCACCACGGGGCTGATGCCCCAGACCAGGCCAAGGCGATGCGCAGTGCGCGGATTGGCCGTGGCGGCAATGATACGCGCCGAGGGCCGCAGCGCTGCCAGCAGTCGCGGCGTCATGCCGGCTTTGGTCACGGCAACGATGGCCGACGCGCCGGCACGACTGGCCAGCTTCACCGCCGCCTCACACAGCGCCAGGCCATGGCGTGTGGCTTTGACGTCATCGGTGGGCACCGGCTCGCCACCTCCGTCGCGCGCGGCGGCACGTTCGGCTTCTTCGATGATGCCCGCCAGGGTCGCGACCACACGGGCCGGATGTGCGCCGACGGCCGTTTCGCCGGAGAGCATGATCGTGTCGGCGCCTTCATCAACGGCGTGCGCCGCGTCGGTGACTTCGGCGCGGGTCGGGCGGGGCGACGTCCGCATCGACTCGAGCACCTCGGTCGCGACGATGACCGGGATACCTCGTCGCCGAGCCGCCCGGATGACGTGTTTCTGCACCGCGGGCACCGTCTCGAGCGGCAATTCGATGCCGAGGTCACCACGCGCGACCATCACCGCATCGGCGACGTCGACGATCTCGTTGATCCGCTCCACCGCGGCGGGACGCTCAATCTTCGCGACAATCGGCAGGTCCGGCACGCCGGCCGCGCGTGCTTCCTCCCGCGCTTGCCGGACGTCGTCGGGTGTCTGCACAAAACTCAACGCCGCCATGTCGACGCCCAGAGCAATACCCGCGTGCAGGTCTTCGCGATCCTTCGGCATGAGGGCGGAGGTCTGCACCGCGCTGCCAGGCACATGGATGCCCTTCCGGCTGTCGAGCACGCCGCCTTCGAGCACCTGCAGTTGCAGCACGCCTGAACCCACGCCAGTCACCAGCAGTTCCAGCCGCCCATCGTCGATGAGCACGCGCTGGCCTGGCGTCACTGACGCAAACAGCGGTGCAAACGACGATGTGATGACGTCGGTGGCGCCCTCCTGTTCGCTGTAGGCCAGCCGCACGGTGTCTCCATCGCGCAGGAATATCGGCTGGCCGGGGCGGCCGGTGCGGATCTTCGGGCCGCCGAGGTCCTGCAGCACCGTCAGGCACTTGCCGAGTCGCGCACTCTGCGCGCGCACGGCCGCGTACCCGGCGCGATGCGACTCGACGTTGCCGTGGGAGAAGTTGAGGCGGATGGCGTCGGCACCCGCGACGATGAGTTCGCCGATCCTGGCCGGGTCCGCTGTCGCCGGACCCAGCGTCGCCAGGATCTTGGTTCGTCTGGTCGCCATTGCTGACCGCAGCGTACAATCTCTGTTCGAGGACGGGCAAGGAAAACCGGAGGATACGTGGGCAAGCTCGACGAGTTCAGGGAGTTTCGCGAAAAAATGAACGCGCGCATCCTCGGGGCGGACAACCTCGAGATCAAGCGCTTCTTCGCGCTCGATTCGCGCGCCTATGAGCCGGGGGCATTGCCGGTCAAGACCAAGGAGCTCATGGGCCTGGTGGCCTCGCTGGTGCTGCGCTGTGACGACTGCGTGACGTATCACGTCACGCGCTGCGCGGAAGAAGGAGTCACCGAACCGGAGTTCCTTGAAGCGTTCAACGTGGGGTTGGTCGTCGGGGGATCGATCACCATCCCGCATCTGCGCAGGGCCATGGCGACCATGGACGAAGTGCTGGGTCTGGCCAAGGCCGACCGTCAGGAGTAGACATCGTGCTGAAACGGATTGCTGGACTTTCCCTGCTCGCCCTGGTGTTCGCCGCCGTGCCCGCCTGCGCGCAATCGTCATCGTCGGAGATCGAAGCGTTGCGGCGCGAGGTCGCCGACCTGCGCGACGACCTCGCAAGCCTGCGCGCGAGCATTGGTCGGCCCCGGCCGCTCATCTCGATCAACGACGGCCCCGTGAAAGGCAACCCGGACGCGCTGGTGGCCCTGATCGAGATGTCCGACTACGAGTGCCCGTTCTGCCTGCGCCACACGCGCGAGACGATGCCGCTCATCGACAAGAACTACATCCAGACCGGCCGCATCCTCTACAGTTTCCGCGACTACCCCATCGACCAGTTGCACCCGCAGGCCATCCGCGCGCACGAAGCTGTGCGCTGCGCCGGCGACCAGGGCAAGTTCTGGGAGATGCACAACGGCATGTTCGGTCCCGCGTCGACGCACACGCCAGAAGCGCTCGAGGCCAAGGCGACGCAGGTGGGGCTCGACCTCAACGCGTATCGCACGTGTATGGCCAGTGGCACCCACACGGCGGCCATTCGCGAGGGCATCGCAAAGATCGAGACGTACGGCGCCACGGGCACGCCGGCGTTTTTCATCGGCATCATCAACAAGGACACCGGTCAGATCACGCTGACGCGGGCGATCACCGGCGCGCTGCCGTTCGCGCAGTTCGCGCAGGCGCTCGAGGCCGCGCTGGCGCAGGCACAGAAACGCTAGCGTCGGTGAAGACTCCTCACCGTCCGCGCATGGCGATGGCCGGATTGATGCGAGCCGCGCGGCGGGCTGGAATCCAGCACGCGACAAGTCCGATCACCGCCATCAGCGCTGAGACGGAGGCGATCGTCACGGGATCTTCCGGCGCGACGTCGTAGAGCAGCCCCTGAATCAGCTGCGTGGCCAGCACGGCAGAGATGACACCGAGCACGAGCCCCACGCCCAGGAGCACGCCGCCTTCGCCAATCACCATGCGCTGAATCCGTCCGCCGTCGGCGCCCAGGCTCATCCGGATGCCGATTTCGCTCGTGCGGGCGCTCACGGAAAACGCCAGCACGGCCGCGATGCCAATCGCGGCAACAACCAGCGCCAGGATGCTGAACGAGCCAATCAGCATCGCGTTGATGCGGCGCGGTCCGACACTTTCGTCTCGAATCGCATCCAGCGGCATCAGGTTTTCCACCGGCTGCTGCGGGTCGACTGAGTGCACCACTTCCCTCGCAGCACGGGCAAGACCAAGCGGATCGACGTCGGTCCGCAACACGAGTCCGCCGGTCGGGAAGATGCCCTGCGCAAACGGCGTATACACGGCGCGCACGGGCTTCGCGTCGAGGCCACCGTCCTTCGTGTCACGCACGATGCCGACGATGGTCATCCACTCTTCCTGGAGTCCGATGAACTGGAGCACCTCGCCTGTCCAGGTCACACGGCGACCGATCGCATCCTCACCCGGAAACAACAGCTTCGCGAGCGTCTGATTCACGATGGCGACGCGCGGACTCGTGGCGGTGTCACCCGGTGTGAAATCACGTCCGCCCACCAGTGTCATGCCCGACGCCTTGAAGTAGCCGGGATCGGCCGTGCGGAATTCGGCCTGCGGCTGCGGCTCACCCGGCTGCAACGCGCGCCCCTCACCCTTGATGTCGAGCTGAAACTCCGAGACGCGCAGCGGCACGTTGGATCCGAGACCAACGACCCGAACGCCGGGGATCGTCTTGAGCTCGGACGCCATGCGTTCGTACTGCGCAATCGCCGTCTCTCGACTGGTGATGGCCGCAAAATCGGCAGGCACCTCCATCGTCAACACATTGCGCGTGTCGAGACCAGGATCGACGGCAGCGAGACGTTTCATCGACTGCACCATCAGCCCCGCGCCGGTGAGCAGAATCACCGACACGGCAATCTGTGTGACGACCAACGCCTGCTGCAGACGCCGGCGACGGCCGCTGCCCGTCGTGCGTGTGGTGACCGCCGTGAGCTCGGTGCCGAGCTGGTGTTCGCGTCCAACACGTGGCGCCAGCGAGAGCAGCAGCGCGACTAGGCCTGCGACGGCGAGCGTGAACGCCAACACGACGCCATCCAGGCGGATCTCGCCCGCGCGATTGCTCATGCGGGACGTGAAGGTCGACAGCAGGTCGGTGCCGGCGTAGGCGATCGCGATGCCAAGCGCTCCGCCTGCGAGGGCGAGGAGGAGATGTTCGACCAGCAACAGCCGCCGCAACCGCACGGTGCCGGCGCCCAGTGCGGCTCTCACCACCATTTCGTGCTGGCGACGCACGCCGCGCATCAGGGTGAGGTTGGCGACGTTTGCGCACGCGATGATGAGGACGAACGCCGCGACGCCCATCAGCAGCCACAACGTGAGGCGCGCGTCCTGCCCGAGCACTTCCTTGAACGGCGTGACGGTCACGGTGTAGCCGGATGCCGCGTCATACGTGCCTGGATGTTCGGCGTGCACCCGCTGCGTGATCGCGGCGACTTCGGCGCGGGCCTGCTCGACGGTCACGTCTGGGGCGAGTCGCGCAATCATTTCGGTCATCCGATGCGTTCTCCCCTGCACCATCGTCGCGCTCACGTGATGTTCGCTGATCGACATGTTCATCAACGCGTCGATCTTCTGTGGGAAAAACGGCGCAGGCTGCAGGATGCCCACGACTTCCGCCGTGCGTCCACCGATGCGGAGCGACCGGCCCACTACCGAACGGTCACCGGCAAAGTGCGCAAGCCAGTAGTCGTGCGTGAGCATCATCACCGGCGCGGCCCCGGCCCCGTCGTCCTTGTCGTTGAACGTCCGACCAGCAATTGGGGACAGCCCCATCACGTCAAAGTAGTTGCCGGTGACCAGCCCGACCTGTACCTGTGACGCTCCCTCGTCTTCGATGAGGTTCAGCGTGAGCGGCGAGTACTCCGCGATCTGCGCCAGCGTGGTTGACGAGTCGCGGAAGTCGTTGATCTCCGGCACCGAAAACGCGATGTTGTCGCTCCCCTTCGCCTCCGCGGATTGCCGGAGATACATCAGCCGATCGCCGTCGCGATGCGGCAGTGGCCGAAGCAAGACGCCCCGAACAGCGCTGAAAATGGCGGTATTCGCGCCAATTCCAAGGCCGAGGGTGACGATGACCGCGAGGGCGAAGCCGCGGGAATGGGTCAGGCTGCGGAGGGCGTATTTGAGGTCAAGCATGGTTTCTTACAGAGACGACGAACGGGGAAGGGGGAATTCTACAGGGGCGTGGCAGTGCTCATCTCGTCCTTGCGCACCATCCGAATGGTAAAATTCATGCCATGACGACTACCATTGATTCGGCTGGACGGTTGGTAATCCCGAAGTCCACGCGCGAAAAGCTTGGCCTTGGCGCGGGCCAGGTGGTCGAGATACGCGAGCGGGATGGGTGGATCGAGATTGAGCCCATTGCAACGGCAATGACTCTCGAACACACCCAGCGCGGCGTCGTCGCCGTGCCGGCGACCGAGCTGCCGCCGCTGACGGACGCCATGGTGCGCGACGCGATTGAACGCACACGACGATGAACGCGGTTGATACGAGTGTGGTTGTGGCGGCGTTTGCCACGTGGCATGAAGGGGCATGAGGCGGCGGTCCAGGCTCTCTCGCAGTCTCCGCGTATTCCTGCTCACGTCCTGATCGAGACGTTCTCCGTGCTCACCCGACTGCCGCCGCCTCATCGCGCGCCGCCGACAGTCGTCTGGCAGTTTCTCTCCGTGCGTTTTCCCGACGCGGCCCTCACCTTGTCCGGGGAGGCGCACCGCGCGCTCATCGAGTCTGCCGCTCAGGAACGAATGGCCGGAGGCGCAATCTACGATGCGTTGATTGGCGCAACGGCACTGGCGCACGGGGCCACCTTGCTCACCAGAGATCATCGCGCCAAGGCGACCTACGATCGTCTAGGCGTGAGGTGCGAGTTCGTCGGCTGAGCCCCCGCAGTCTCACCATGGGGACGTGGAGCTCATGGAGGTCCACAGGCACGGGAAACTTCCGCTCCGTCACTCCCGGCACAAGACAGGCCGATATTCGGCCAACGGCACCAAGCCCCGGACCCGGCACGAAGTACCGTCACCGACGTCAGGCGATCGACAACGTCGTACCCGAACGCCTGATCAAACCCCGACCGCGAG
>CBINOO010000155.1:0-7408 GCA_966252305.1 uncultured Acidimicrobiia bacterium | reverse complement strand
GCGGCTCGGGAGCCGGCTCGGGTTCAACGGGCGTCGGGGCCTGCGCCGCCACCTCGGCGGGAGCGGCCTCGACTTCGGCGACGGCCTGCACCGGTTCCGCTTCGGCCTCGGCGGCCGCAGCGGGGGCCTCGACGACCTCTGGCGACGCGGCCGACTCGACCGCGGCGTCTGACGTCGCGGCGTCACTGTCGCCCGCTTCTCCAGCCTCGGCCGCAGCCGCCGGCTTGACGGTTTTGACGAGCCGCGGCCGCAGGGTGGGGGCCGCCGGCTTTGGCGGTTCCGCCTTGCCGGCCTTGGCGCCGCCCTTCGCGGCTCCGCCCTTTTTGGCCGCCGCGGGGGCGTCGGCAAACATGGTGGACGGCGGCGGCAGCGCGATGTCGCGCTTGCGCGCCTGACGCTCGACGAACTGCCGCGCCACGATCTCCTCCACCGAACTCGAGGCGCTCTTCACCTCGATCCCGGTTTCGGCCTTGAGCAGAGCCATGGCGTCCTGGCTCGACAAGCCCAGTAGCTCAGCAATCTTGTAAATCCGGACTGTAGCCAAACGGCACCCTCTCGTTATCCGTTCTGTTCGTGACCTGTCGCCGCGTCGTCGGTCGCTGCCGCCTGAACGTCAGGCACAGGCCCGGCCGCGGCCAGCACGGCCTCGACGGTTTCCGCGTCAAACCCCGGGATGGCCGAAAGTCCTTCGGCCCCCGCCTCGCGGATCTTGTCCAGCGAAGTGAAGCCGGCAGCCTTGAGCGCTCCGACCACTTCGTCATGGATGTCCGGCAGCAACAGGGGGGCCTCCGCCTCGGCGCCGCCGCCGAACTCCAGACCCGCCAGCTGTGCTTCGACTTCCTTCTTCTTGTCTTCGTCGCTCTTGATGTCGATCTTCCAGCCGGTCAGCTTGGCGGCCAGCCGCACGTTCTGGCCCTTTTTGCCGATGGCCAGCGACAGCTGCCGATCTTCAACCAGCACTTCCATCACCCGCGCCTCGTCATCCACGATGGTCACGCGCTGGACGCGTGCCGGGGAGAGCGCCTTGGTGACGAACTCGACGGGGTCTTCCGACCACTCGACGATGTCGATCTTTTCGCCGCGCAGTTCACGGATGATGGCCTGCACGCGTGTGCCGCGCATGCCGACGCAGGCGCCCACCGGGTCGACGTCCCGTTCGCGCGAAAACACCGCCACCTTCGCGCGGTCGCCGGCTTCCCGCACGCATCCGCGAATCATGACCGTGCCGTCGTAGATCTCGGGCACTTCCTGTTCGAACAGCTTGATGAGCAATGCCGGATCGGTGCGCGAGAGGATGACCTGGGGTCCCTTGGCGTTGCGCGCGACCGTCTTGATCACGGCCCGCACGCGATCGCCGATCGCGTAGTTCTCGGCGCGCGACTGTTCCTTGCGGGGAATCTGCGCTTCGACGCGGCCGATCTCGACGATGATGTCGCCGCTTTCAAAACGCTTGACCATGGCGTTGACGACCTCGCCCACGCGCTGGCTGAACTCTCCGTGGATCTTCTCGCGTTCGGCCTCGCGCACGCGCTGCGCGATCACCTGCTTGGCCGTCTGCGCCGCGATGCGCCCGAGCTTTTCGGTTTCCTTGGGAAACTCGATTTCCATGCCCGCCTCGGCTTCGTCGCCGTATTCCTGCTGCGCCTCGGCGAGCGCAATTTCCTTCCAGGGGTCGGTCACGTCCTCGACGATCTGCTTGACCGCATACAACTCGACCTGGCCTGACTCCATGTTGAATCGCGCCCGCAGGTCCTCGTCGCCCTTGAACACCTTGCGCGCGGCCGCCAGATACGCATCTTCGATTGCGGATACGACGATGGTCGGGTCGATGCCCTTGTCCTTCGCCACGACGTCGATCATCTGCTGCAGTTCAGTCGCCATAATCAGAACTCCACATCCAGTCGCGCGCGTTTGATCGCCGCGAGCGGCACGCGATGGGTGCGGCGCCCTTCGGCCAGCAACACCACATCGGCGTCCAACCCGGCCAGTCGGCCGGCAAAACTTGTCTGCCCCTCCACCGGACCGGCCGTCACAATCTTGGCCAGCCGTCCGACGAATCGCTGGTAGTCAGCGGCATCCCGGAGCGGACGGTCCAGGCCGGGCGACGACACCTCAAGGGTGTACGCCCGGTCCAGGGCCGCGCCCAGGTCGTCCTCCACATCGAGCAGGGTGCCGAGGTCATGACTGACCTTCTGGCAGTCCTCGATGCCCACCGCGTCCTCCTGCCGTTCCGGGCCGGAGGCGGGATCCCAGGGACGGTCGACCATCACACGCAACACCCAGCCGATCGATTCGCGGCGGAACTGGAGGTCGAAAATCTCCAGTCCGTGGCTGACCGCGACGCGTTGCGCGGCGTCGCGCACACGCTGCACGGCTTGCTCTCGGCTCGTCGTCACGCTGCGATTCCTGCCTTGGGGGCCGAAACGGAAGTGCGCCCAAAAAACAAAAAGTGGGCACGGGCCCACTTACCATCGCATTCCCGTTACGAGCACCTCACAGTATAGCGGTCACTGCATGAACCCGCAACTTGTCAGTGGAGCAGACGGGGGCGAGGCGAGGGCGCTGGAGACCAGATCCGCGAGCACGAGGTAGCCCTGGTCGTTGGGATGGAAGCCGTCAGCCGAGTAGATGGCGCGGTCGTACACCGGGGCGTGGCACATCAGGTCGATGACCTGCACGTCGGCCGCGCGGGCCGCATTGACGGCCGCCGAAAAGCCGACCGTCAGGCGGCGGAACCACTCCCGCTCGGGTGGTGACGCGGAGTCGGTGTACGGCAGGCGCGCCATGTTGGGCAGATTGAGCAGAATGAACTGCGCGCCCGTCGCCCGTGCCCGGACGTTTGCCAGCAGGGTGGTCAGGTCGGCGCCGAACTGCGCGATTTGTGTGTCGATGTAGGCGTCAACGGACCCGCTGACCCGCCCGGCGCGCAGGTAGGCGGCCACCGCGTTGGCATCGTTGCCGCCCGCAAACATCGTCACCAGCGTCGTATCACGGGGCACGAAGGGGGCCTGGCCCTCGGTGAAGTTGTTGACGATGCCGAGGCCGACCTCATTGCCGAGGTTCTGCAGGCGCCGGCTGATCACGGCACCGGGCACACCCAGGTTGGTCAGTTTGGCCTCCGGTTGGGCGGCCTGCAGGCGTCGGCCGATGATCTGCACGTAGCCGGTCCCGGTCGGACAGGCGGTGAATGGGGGACACGCCACGCTGCCCCCGTACCCGGACGTGTCGCTGGCGCCCAGGGCGGTGTAGTGCACCGTTGTTGAGCCGGCGCCGCTCACCGGGCTGGTGAGGCTGCGGATCTGTTCACATCCCCCGGCCAGCAAGCCGACGAAGACGATCAGGGCGGGGGACAGCAGGCGCGTGCGGACGGACATCACCCTGCGTGTCGGTCCGGACGGGCTCCGACGTTATATAGTGATAATCCATACATGGGAAATGCGCCTATTTCGAAGGAACTCCGGAAGGGCAGCGCCGACCTGCTCGTGCTCGCCCTGGTGGAAGACCGGCCGCGGCACGGCTACGAGATCGCCCGCCTGATTGGCGAGCGCTCCGACGGCGCCATCAACTATCACGTGGCGTCGCTGTACCCGACGTTGTATCGACTCGAGGACCTGGGGCTCATCGAAGGCCGCTGGGTCGAGAAGGCCGGGCAACGCAAGCGCCGCTACTACCGGCTGACGGCGGCGGGTCGAAAGACGCTGGCGCGGGAACGATCCGTCTGGCAGCAGTTCTTCCAGGCGCTTGATCGGGTGGCCGGAATCCAATCGTCGTAAGCCTGTGTCGGAGGAGCCGTGATCAACTGGACCATCAGAATCCAGGCCGTACTCGCGCGACATGGCCGCACGGCCCCGCCTGGGGCCCCGGTCGACCTTGCCCTTCGCGACGTGATCGATGAATGGGCGCACCATGCCGCGGCCGCGTGGCAGACGGCCCGCGCGGAGGGCCTGAGCGAGCAGGAGGCTACAACACACGTCGACGCGCTGCTCGAAGAGTGGGCCTCGAGGATTGAGGGACCGCCTCGGCGCACCGTACGGCCGATGGCCGCGGCAGCTCCGGCGACCGCTTCGTCCGGCGTGACCGGCTGGTGGCTGGACGTCAGGTACGGCTGGCGAATGTTGTTGCGACAGCCTGGCCTGACCCTGATCTCCGTGGTCACGACGGCGCTGGCGGTCGGCGCGGCGACGACCTTGTTCAGTGTCGCGGACCACGTCCTCCGGCGTCCGCTGCCGTATCCGGCGTCTGAGCACATCGTTCGCATCAGCGAAACCCGGGAGGGCGCGACACGGGAACTGCCGTCCATCATGAGTCACGTCACGTACCAGACGTGGCGCGACGCGTCCGCAGGCCCACCCGAGACCATTGACGCGGTGGCCGCGTTCCGCGCCGCCTCCATGGTGGTGGGAGACGACGACGGACAGGAACGCCTGCGCGGCGGCTACGTGACGGCGTCGTTGTTTGAGGTGCTCGGAGTGACCCCGCATCGTGGGACGTTTTTCACCGAGGCGGATGCAGAGGCGAGGCGCCGGGTCGTGGTGCTTGGCCACGACCTGTGGCGGACGACATTTGGTGGCGACGATCAGGCCATCGGCCGTGAGCTTCGTCTCGATGGTGACGCCTACGAAGTGGTGGGTGTCCTGCCGCCGGGCATCACGTTCCCGGAACAGGAATCCAGATTCCTGCTGCCGCTCTCCGTACCGCCGGTTGTGGTGAGCACGGACGGCAGTTCCTCGATTGCGCTCTTTGGCGGAGTGGCCCGTCTCAAGCCCGGAGTGTCTGCCGAGCGCGCCGGGGCGGAGGCGACGGCACGCGCCCGGTCCGGCCCCCCGCCAGCGATGATCGATACCGCCGTATTCGGCAGCCGTGGCGACCGGATCATCACCGCGACGCCGGCGATTGCTTTTGCCACCGGCGAAGTGCGTCCCGCCATTCTGGTGTTCCTGGTTGCGGTCGGATTGCTGTTTTTGACGGCCGTGGCCAACGTCTCGAGCCTGCAACTGGCGCGCGCGACAGGGCGACGCCGCGAACTGGCCATTCGTGCGGCGATTGGTGCCGGAGGCGCACGATTGGCGCGGCAACTGCTGCTGGAGTCGCTGGTGCTTGGCGTGTTGGGGGGCATGGCCGGCGTGTGGCTGTCGGCGTTGCTGCATCGGGCCTTGCCCACGCTGCTGCCGTCCGATTTTCCGCGCGTGAACGAGATCGTCATGGACTGGCGGGTCGTGGCCTTTGCGGCGACGGCGTCGGTGGTGGCCGGGCTCCTGTGTGGACTCCTGCCAGTGTGGCAGGCCCGCCGGCTGCGTCTCGTTGACGTGCTCACTGAAGATGGGCAGGCCCCTGTGGGGTTGAGCCGGCGCACCGCGGTGGGTCGACTGCGGCTCGGCATCCTCATCGGACAGATTGCGGCGGCGACCGTGCTCCTGACTGGCGCGGCGTTGCTCGGCCGCTCATTCACCGCGTTGTGGCAGGCCGACCGCGGGTATCAACCGCTCAACGCGTTGACGGCTCGGGTGCCGATGCCCGATCCGCCGTTCTCCCCGGCCCGCCGCGCGGACGTGCTGGCGCAGGTGCTTGCGCGGCTGCGGGACACGCCAGGGGTCCGTCACGCGGGGTTCACCTCGGCGCTGCCCCTGACCAACGTCGAGGGGCTCATGGGATTCACCATGCCGCCGCGTCCCGGCCAGGACACACCAGTGAATGCGCAGGCGGGCGTGAAGAGTATCAGTCCCGGGTTCCTGCAGGCCCTGGGCGCCACGCTTGTGGAAGGGCGCGACTTCACGGCGCAGGACACGCCGGCATCACCGGCGGTCGTGCTGGTGAATGAGACGTTCGCCCGGACCTACCTCGAAGGGCGGGCCCTGGGAGCGCGGCTGCCGGTCGCTGCCGACAACGTCCGTACGGAGTCTGAAGTGGTGGGTGTGGTGCGCGATATTCACCCGCGTTCACGCGGCGAAGCTCCGGGCCCCGAGTTGTTTTTTGCCGTCAGCCAGGTGCCTGAGGGCGTGAGGATGCCGGAGCCGGTGCTGGTGGTACGGACGACCGCGGCGCCCGATGCCCTGGTGCCGGTGCTGCGCCAGTTCACGCGCGACGCCGATGCGCGCATCCTGCTCGACAACGTGATGACGATGGAAGACCGGTTGAGCGCAGGCCTGGCGCGCCCGCGACTCTACGCCGTGTTGCTGACGGGACTGTCGTCGCTGGCGCTCGTGATTGCTGCCGTCGGCGTGTTTGGCGTGCTGTCCCACAACGTGGCGCAGCGGCGCCGGGAGATCGGTCTGCGGGCCGCGCTTGGGGCGCGACCCGCAGACCTGGTGCGGACCGTGGTGGCGCAGGGTGTCGGCGTGACGGCGGCGGGGTTGGTGGTGGGGCTGGCGGTCGCCGCCTACGCGACGCGGTTCCTGCGCGAGCTGCTGTGGGGAGTGGCACCGCTCGACCCGACGAGTTTCGCCGTGGTCGCGGCGGTGCTCGTCGCGGTGGCGGTGGTCGCCTGCTGGTGGCCCGCCCGGCGGGCCACCCGCATCGACCCCCTCACCGCGCTGCGCCAGTGAGCCTGCAAAAAAAGACGTCGGGTGGGTTTTTCGATGTAAAAGCCCCCCGACGTCTTTTTTTCTTACGGAGTAAGCCCCGGTTCATCATGAACGTGGCTGTTTGACCGAAAAAGCCGCGCAGTGTTGAAACGACGTCTGCGGGCAATTCCGACCCATCCAGCGCCCTGTCCATCAGCATGACCCAACGGTCACGGGCGACCTGATCAACCGCAAATGGCGCGTGCCGCATTCGGAGCCTGGGATGCCCGCGCTGCTCGATATAGCGCTGCGGACCGCCAAAACGGCCGATCAGAAAGTCCCTGAGTCGTTGCTCGGCGCCCGCCATGTCGTCGCGCGGATACATCGGTCCGAGCACGTCATCGTCGATGATCTGGGTATAAAACGCCCGAACGAGCCGCTCGAATCCGGCTTCGCCAATTCGGTTGTAAATGTCGAGTTCGCCTATCTGCATGCCTGACTTCCGAAATCGAAAAAGACGTCGGGTGGCTTTTTCGTCGAAAAACCCACCCGACGTCTTTTTCAGCGGGGCACGGCGATGAGGTCGTAGCCCCGTGCCCCGGTCACTGTCGCCTCGACGATGGTGCCCGGCCCAACCGTCGACGGGGCGCACTCGTCGACCACGACGAGTGCGTCGATGTCGGGCGCCTGGCCCTCCAGGCGCCCGACCACCACCAGGTCCGACTCGGGTGATGGTCCGTCGACCATCACCCGCACCGACTCGCCGGTGCGCGCCGCGAGGCGCGCGCCGCCGAGGCGCGGCTGCAGGCCCATGACGCGATCACGACGTGGCGCCCGAGAGGTCGGCGGCCCCGCGGCCACCCGGGGGGGCCGCCCGGGGGCAGGGGTGGGGGTGGCGTGCATGTTCA
>CBINOO010000154.1:0-7445 GCA_966252305.1 uncultured Acidimicrobiia bacterium | reverse complement strand
TTGCCGAGGCGTGTGCCGCCGGCGCGGCGTTCGTCGACATCGAACGCCGCGCCGGCTGGATGCCCGACGTGCGCGGCACGTCGACCAGAGTCGTGGTCTCCGACCACGACTTTGGCGGCGTGCCGGGCGACCTGGCGGCGCGTCTCTCCGAGATGCGCCGTCAGGGAGCCGACGTCGTCAAGGTCGCCGTGCACGTCCGCACGCCGACCGACCTGCTGCACCTGCAGGCCGTCACCCGCCAGCCGGCGGGTGGCGTCCCGCAGGTGGTGATCGGCATGGGGGAGGCCGGCGTCCTCTCCCGTCTGCTGCCGGCGCATTTCGGATCCGCGTGGACCTACGCCGGCGCCGCCGCGCCGGGTCAGATGCCGGCGCGGTGGCTGCGCGATCGTTTTCGCGTCGATCGCATCTCCGACCGCACGCGCCTGTTCGGCGTGGCGGGCGCGCCCATCGGTCATTCCGCCTCCCCGGCCATGCACAACGCCGCGCTGCAGGCGGCCGAGGTCGACGGCGTGTATCTGCCTGTGCATGCGGCCACGGCTGCCGACGCGCACACACTCGCGCGCCAGTTCCGTCTGGAGGGGCTCAGCGTCACGGCGCCGATCAAGAGGGGCTGGCTCGACCTGCCCGGTGTGCGCAGCGCCGATGACGTCGTGACACAGCTGGGGGTCGTCAACACGGTGCGCTTCTACGACATCGGCAGCGAGGTACGGAACTTCGATGTGGATGCGTGTCTCGACGGGCTCGCAGCCGCTGGTGTGGTCTGCAAGGGCGCCCGCGCCGTTGTGCTTGGCGCGGGAGGAGCCGCGCGCGCAGCCGCGTGGGGCCTGGCCCGCAGCGGCGCACACGTCGCGGTCTCGGCGCGCAAGGGTGAGCAGGCGGGGATGTTGGCCGATCAGCTTGGGGTTGACGCGATGACGTGGCCTCCCGAAGGCCCCTGCGACATCCTCGTGAACGCCACCTCCTGCGGCACGTGGCCCGCCATCGACGATGCGCCGGTGAGCCTGGAGTCGCTGCATCCGAGTGTGGTCTACGACCTGATTTACAACCCCGAACGCACCGCGTTGCTGCGCGACGCGGAGGCGCGGGGACTGGCCACCGTGGGTGGCCTCGACATGCTGGTCGCGCAGGCCGCGCGCCAGTTCACCTGGTGGACGGGAGTGTCCCCCGATGCGGCCGTGATGCGTGACGCCGCGCGCCAGTTCGTGCAGGAGCAGAGAGAGTCATGAAACAGACGTCGTTTGAGGAATTCGTGGAGTTGTCCCGCCGCGGCACGTTTGTGCCGGTCTGGCGCGAGATCATGGCCGACCTGCTGACGCCGGTGTCGGCCTTTCTCAAGATTGCGGAACACTCCGACTACGCATTCCTGTTCGAGAGCGTCGAAGGTGGGGAACACGTCGGCCGCTACTCGTTCCTCGGGAAGGACCCCTTCCTGATTGTGCGCGGAAGTACGAACGGGACAACGATTGAACAGGCCGGGGCCACGACCGTACGACACGAGCCGTTCCTCGATGTGTTGCGCGGCCTGATGGCGGAATTCTCCTCGCCGTTTGTCGCTGACCTGCCGCGATTCACCGGCGGCGCTGTTGGCTTCTGCGACTACGACGCCGCCGAGTGGTTTGAGCCCAGCGTGGCGCGCGCGACGACGGCATCGGATGATCCGGATCGCGTCCGTGCCGGCTTCATGGTGTTTGATACCGTGCTGGCGTTTGACCATGTCAAACACCGCATCCTGGCGATCTCGAACGCGCGGGTTCGGCCGGGCGAAGACCTGCGTTCGCTTTACGATTTCGCGGTCGCCAAGATTGATTTCCTCGAGCGTGAGCTGGAGCGGAATCTCTCGCGCCCTGAACGACGCAAGGGGGCAGCCCTCGACATCCGGGCCAATCAGACACAGGAGGCGTACGAGGCCGCCGTGGGCCGCATCCAGCAGCACATCGCGGCGGGCGACATCTACCAGTGTGTGTTGTCGCAGCGATTCGACACCGAGACACATGCCTCGCCGTTTGACGTCTACCGCGCGCTGCGGCACATCAACCCGTCGCCGTACATGTTCTTCATTCGTCACGGCGGTGAAGCCATCGTCGGCGCCTCGCCCGAGATGCTGGTGCGCGTCGAAGGCTCGCGTGTGGAAACCCATCCCATTGCGGGCACGCGTCATCGCGGCGCCACTCCGGAAGAAGACCAGCGGCTGGCCGACGAACTGCGGCGCAGCGACAAGGAGCGCGCCGAACACGTGATGCTGGTGGATCTGGGGCGCAACGATCTGGGTCGTGTGTGCGCCGTGGGCAGCGTGCGGGTGCCGCAATACATGGCGCTCGAGCGTTTTTCGCACGTCATGCATCTGGTGTCGCGTGTGGAAGGCACCCTGGCTGACGACTGCGATCGCCTCGACGCGTTGGCCGCCACCTTCCCGGCCGGCACGGTGACCGGCGCGCCGAAGATCCGCGCGATGCAGATCCTCAATGAACTGGAGCCCTCCGCGCGCGGGCTCTACGGTGGGGCGGTGGGTTACCTGGACTTCGCCGGCAATCTCGACTTCTGTATCGCCATCCGGACGATCACCATGCGCGGCCAGCACGCCAGTGTGCAGGCCGGCGCAGGCATCGTGGCGGACTCACATCCGACGGCCGAGTACGAAGAGACGCGATACAAGGCCGGCGCGCTCCTGCAGGCCCTGCAGATGGCAGAGTCGGGACTGTAACGTCATGGTGCTGCTGCTCGATAACTACGACTCGTTCACGTATAACCTGGCGCACCGGTTCGGAGAACTGGGCGCCGACGTCAGCGTGATTCGCAATGATGCCATCACGGTCGACGAGGTCGTCGACCGTCGTCCCTCGCATCTGGTCATTTCGCCGGGCCCCGGACGGCCTGAGCAGGCGGGTATTTCCGTCGCGTTGTTGCAGCGCATGGCGGGACACCTGCCCATTCTCGGCGTGTGCCTCGGACATCAGGCGCTCGCGGTGGCGTTTGGCGGTCGCGTCGAGCGCGCGGTGGCCCCGATGCACGGCAAGACGTCGGTGGTCAGCCACGACGGCTCGGGCATCTTTGCCGGATTGGCCCAGCAGGTGGAAGTCGGCCGATATCACTCCCTGGTCATCCCGGAAGACGCGCTGCCCACCGACTTCTCCGTGTCTGCGCGAGTGACTGACGATGGCACGGTGATGGGGATTCGGCATGACAAGTGGCCCGTACACGGCGTGCAGTTCCATCCCGAGTCGGTGCTGACGCCGGACGGGCACCGAATGCTGCGTAATTTCCTGGAGATGCGGTGATGTTTGCGGAATGGCTCGAAACGCTGCGCCGGCACGAAGACCTGACGCAGGAGCAGGCCGGTCGCGCGATGGGCGTGATCATGGATGGTGAGGCGCAACCCGCGCACATTGCCGGGTTGCTGATGGCGCTCGCGCTCAAGGGGGAACGGCCGGCCGAGATGGTCGGTCTCGCGACGGCGATGCGCGCACGCGCGGTGCCGCTGCCTGAGCCGGTGGGGGACGTCTTCGACACGTGCGGCACCGGTGGTGATGGCGCCCATACGTTCAACGTGTCCACGGCCGCGGCATTGGTCATGGCCGGGTGTGGCGTGCGGGTCGCCAAACATGGCAATCGGGCGGTCTCGAGCCGCTGCGGCAGCGCGGATGTGTTCGAGGCGCTCGGCGTGAAACTCGATGCGCCACCTAACCAGGTGGTGCGCACCCTGCTGTCGGCGAACCTTGCATTTTTCTTTGCGCCGGCATGGCACCCGTCCATGAAACACGCGGGGCCGACGCGGAGGGAACTGGGCGTGCGCACGGCGTTCAACCTGCTGGGACCGTTGACCAACCCGGCCGGAGCCAGGCGTCAACTCGTCGGGGTCTCGCGTCCGGAACATACCGAACTGCTGGCGCGCACTCTCGGACTGCTTGGCACGGAGCGGGCGTGGGTGGTGCATGGCGCTGATGGACTCGACGAATTGTCGACGACCGGATTCACCAAGGTGTCCGAGTTCCATGAGGGCACCGTGCGGACCTTTTACCTGCACCCGTCCGACGTTGGACTTCCGGTTGCGCCCGCGGCGGCGCTCGCGGGCGGGACGGCGGCGGAGAATGCGGCGTTGATCGAGCGGCTCCTGGCGGGTGAGCGTGGCCCCACACGCGACATCGTCGTCCTGAATGCCGGCGCGGGTTTGTTGATCGCCGGGCGCGCGTCGTCGGTGAAGGACGGGATTGCGCAGGCGGCGGCTGCGATTGATGAGGGACGTGCCGCGCAGGCGCTCGAGCGGCTGCGGGAAGTGAGTCACGCATGAGTGCTGATCTGCTGGCCGCCATGATGGCGGGCGCGGCCCAGTCCGCGCGTGTGCGACAAGCCGCTGAGTCGTCCGCGATCTCGCGCGCGGCTGCGGCACGAACGCCCGATGGGGATGGCTTCACCGCGCGGCTGTCCCGCGACGGCATCAACGTGATTGCCGAGTGCAAACGCCGTTCGCCATCGAAGGGCGTGTTGCGGGATGTCTACGACCCGGCGGCCATTGCCGTCGCGTATGCGCAGGCCGGTGCCGCGGCGATTTCGGTGTTGACCGACGGCGGGTTTTTCGACGGGTCACTGGACCATCTTCGCGCGGTCGCTGAGGCGGTGGACATCCCGGTGTTGCGCAAGGACTTCATCTCGCAGCCGTATCAGTTGCTCGAGGCGCGCGCGGCCGGTGCCGATGCCGCGTTGCTCATCGTCGCCGGGTTGGATGATGAGCAATTGCGCGCGTTGTTGCACGAGGCCGCGCAGCTGAAACTGGCGGCGCTGGTCGAGGTGCACGACCGGCAGGAGTTGCAGCGGGCCGTCGACGCCGGCGCCCGTGTCATCGGGGTGAACAGCCGCAACCTCCATACGCTCGAGGTGGACATGCACGTGCATGACGTGCTGGCGCTGGGCATTCCCTCCGACATCATTGCCGTCGCGGAGAGTGGGTTGCGGACCGGCGCCGATCTCATGCGGCTTCGAGACGTCGGATACAACGCGTTTCTTGTGGGTGAACGTTTCATGACGAGCGCCGAGCCGGGAGCTGGCCTGGCGGAGCTGCTGAAGGAGGCACGCGCGTGAGGCCCTTCGTGAAGATCTGCGGGCTGACGTCCCGCGCGGATGTGGACGCAGCCGTCGCGGCCGGCGCGGATGCGGTCGGGTTCGTGTTGTGGCCGGACAGCCCACGCGTGGTCAGCGTTGATACCGTAGCGGGGCTGGTCGCCGGCCTGCCGCCGTCTGTGCTGACCGTGGGGGTCTTTGTTGATGCGCCCCCGGACGTGGTCACGGACGTGGTGCGCCGCACTGGACTCGGCGCGGTGCAGCTGCATGGCGACGAGGTGGCGGAGAACTACCGGGGATGTGGCGCGCGTGTCATCAAGGCCGTGCCGCTGCGAGCCGATGAGGACGAGGCCCGCGCGTTGGCACTGCCGCCTGACGTGACAGTGCTGGTGGATGCGTATGACCCTTCCCGCCGCGGTGGCACCGGCCTCTCGGCGGACTGGTCGCGCGCTGCGCGTGTTGCGGCCGCACGACCGGTGCTGCTGGCAGGGGGCATTTCTGCGGGCAATGTCGAACACGCCATCGCCGCGGTGCGTCCGTGGGGCATTGACGTGTCTTCCGGGGCGGAAGCCGGACCCGGCCGCAAGGATCACGGGCGGATTCGCGCGTTGATGTGCGCGCTTGGTGCCGGCCTCGTGCCTCGGCCTCGCTTCGCGCAGCGCGACCCGGACGAGCGCGGATACTTCGGCGAGTTCGGCGGTCGGTTCATTCCAGAGACGCTGGTGGCGCCCGTTGAAGAGCTGACCGCGGCGTATCTAGACGCGCGGCGTGACCCGGCGTTCCTGGCTGAGCTCGAACACCTGCTGCGGACGTTTGTCGGGCGCCCCACGCCGCTGTATGAGGCGCGCCGGCTCGGCGCCGCCGCCGGCGTCCGCGTTTTCATCAAGCGCGAAGACCTCGCACACACCGGCGCGCACAAGATCAACAACGCGGTGGGGCAGGTGTTGCTTGCGCGCCGCATGGGCAACTCGCGTGTGGTCGCGGAGACCGGCGCGGGGCAACACGGTGTGGCAACAGCCACCGCCTGCGCGCTGGTGGGCCTGGAGTGTGTGGTCTATATGGGGGCCGACGACATGGCCCGGCAGGCCCTCAACGTCTTCCGGATGCGCATGCTCGGCGCGACGGTCACGTCGGTGGATGGCGGCAGCCGCACGTTGAAGGACGCCATCAACGAGGCCATGCGCGATTGGGTGGCCAACGTCGAAACGACGGCCTACGTGCTGGGGTCGGTGCTCGGGCCACACCCGTACCCGCTGATGGTGCGGGAGTTCCAGTCAGTCATCGGCGCGGAAGCACGCACGCAGATCCTGCAGGCGGCGGGCCGGCTGCCCGATGCCGTGGTGGCGTGTGTCGGAGGCGGCAGCAATGCCATGGGCATCTTCGATGCCTTTATCGACGATGACGGGGTGCGGCTCATTGGCGTGGAGGCGGGAGGCCGTGCGATCACGCCAGGTGATCACGCCGCGCGGTTTGCCGGCGGTGTCGCCGGCGTGTTGCATGGCACCCGCAGCCTGCTGCTGCAGGACGATGCCGGGAACATCCTGCCCACGCATTCGGTGTCCGCGGGGCTGGACTATCCGTCGGTGGGGCCCGAGCATGCGTGGCTGGCCGCCAAAGGCCGGACCGAATACGGCTGGGTGAACGACGACCAGGCGCTGGTGGGATTCCGCTGGCTGGCCAGTCAGGAAGGCCTGCTGCCGGCGTTGGAGTCGTCACATGCGGCGGCCTGGTTGCACGAGCACCTGTCGTCATTCGCGCAGGGGAGTGTCGTGTTGCTCAATCTCTCGGGACGAGGAGACAAGGATGTCGCAACGCTGATGGAGCGGTTGACATGAGCCGCCTGACATCCACATTCAATCGCCTCAAGCAGGAACGGCGGGCGGGCCTGGTGACCTACGTCACTGCGGGTGACCCCGATCTCGCCCGATCGCGTGACATTCTCCTGGCGCTGGCCGAGGCGGGTGCGGACGTGCTGGAGGTCGGCGTGCCGTTTTCCGATCCAATTGCCGACGGGCCGGTGATCCAGCGCGCCGTGGAACGCGCGCTGGCGGCAGGCACGACCCTCGATGACGTCTTGCGCCTCGTCGCTGACGTGCGGTCGCGTACGCAGGTGCCGATCGTGTTGTTTACGTACGTGAATCCCGTCGTGCGGATGGGGCTCGACGTCTTTGTCGACCGGGCCGCGCAGGCGGGCGTGGACGGGGTGTTGCTGCTGGATCTGCCAATCGAAGAAGCGGACCAGATGCGGTCCGCACTCGATCGCCGGGACATTGACACCATCTTCCTGATCAGCCCGACGACCACGCCCGAGCGCATCCGCCGCGCCGCTGCGTGGGGCCGGGGATTCCTGTATGCGATCTCCCGGCTGGGCGTCACAGGCGCCCAGGCCACCG
>CBINOO010000153.1:0-7453 GCA_966252305.1 uncultured Acidimicrobiia bacterium | reverse complement strand
TATCCGGAGTCAGACATGCAGGCGGCCATGGCCACCTATGCGCTTCAGGGTTCCCGACTCGATGAGGGCCCCCTGGCTGACGCGGTGGCCGATCGCATCGCTGACGGCAAGGTTGTGGCGATTGCCCGGGGGAGGCTGGAGCTTGGGCCGCGCGCGCTCGGGCATCGGACCATCCTGTATCGAACGTCCGATCCGGCCGTGAATCAATGGCTCAACCAGCGACTGCATCGCACGGAGTTCATGCCGTTTGCGCCTGTGACACTCGACGCGTACGCCGACCAGTGTTACGTCGGACTCGACAAGGCGAGGGCGTCGGCCGACTACATGACCGTCACCTTTGACTGCACGTCGCGGATGCGTGAGCAATCACCAGCCGTGGTCCACCTCGACGGCACGGCACGCCCGCAGCTGGTGCGACCGGAGACGGACGCCTTCTACCATGCGGTGCTCCAGGCGTATCACGCGCGCACCGGTGTCCCGTCGCTGGTGAACACGAGCTTCAACATGCACGAGGAGCCGATCGTCGCGTCACCCGATGACGCGGCGAGGGCGTTTGTGCAAGGGCACCTTGATTCGCTGGTGCTGGGTCCCTATCTGATCGATGCGGCGACTCCTTAGTCAACGTGGTGTCTGGGTCGCCGGTTTTCTGCTGGCGCTGGCGCTCGTCAACCCGTACGTGCGCGGCGACGGCAACGGCTACTACGCGTGGCTGGTCTCGCCGGTCATCGACGGGGATCTTGATTTCACCAACCAGTTTGCACGGGCCGATCCCCTGTTTCAGACACTGGTGTTCGACGAGAGCGGCGCGGTGCGCGACGATGCGCGCACGGTGACCGGTCGCGTGGGCAATCAGTGGAGTGTGGGCCCCGCGGTGCTCTGGGCGCCGTGGTTTTTCGTGGCCCACCTGCTTGTGATGGTGGCGCGAAGTCTGGGCGCCACGATCGCGGCTGACGGCTACAGCTGGCCGTACCTCTGGTGTGTCAGCGCAGGCACGGTGACGTACGGGACGGTGGCGTTGTGGTGTTCGATGCGATCAGCCGTCGCGCTGGGAATGGGACGCCAGGCCGGGGTGGCAGTCACGGGTATCGCCCTGGCCTCGTCGCTGCCGGTGTACCAGGTGTTCCTCCCATTTCATGTCCATGCCCTGTCGGCGGCAATCGTGGCCGGCGTCATCATGTATGGCCTGAGGTGGCCACCCGGACGCAGTGTCCGACGCTGGGCCATTTGGGGCGCCCTGGCCGGATTGATGGTTCAGGTCTATCAGCTCAACGGCATCCTGTTGATCGCGCCGTTGATCGTCTGGTGGCGCCTGGTGAGTGCTGAAGGGTGGGCAGCAGCGGTGCGGTGTGGGGCCGCCTTCGCGGTGGCCGGATTGGCCGTGTGTGCGCCGCAACTCGTCGGCAAGGCCATTGTGTACGGGTCTCCCCTGGTCTCGGGGTATCAGGACCAGTTCTTCTTCTGGCAGCCGCGTCTCTGGCAGACGCTGGTGTCCGCCAATCACGGCTGGTGGTTGTGGACGCCTGTCGCGGCGGTGGCGTGCGCCGGGTGGATTCCGCTGTGGCGAACGCGCCCGGAGGTGCGGCCGTTTCTGGTCGCAGCCGCGGCGTTCTACCTCGTCGTTGCCAGCTATCAGAACTGGCATGGGCTATCGTCGTTTGGCAACCGCTTCTTCCTGTCGTTGACCGTCCTGCAGGTGGCGGGTCTGGCCATGGTGCTGGAGCGCGCCAGTGCCGTCGGCCGGCGACTGTGGTCGGCGACGCTGCTGGGGCTGGCCGTGTGGAATGCGGGTTTCATCTTTCAGTGGGGGACCAATATCATTCCCAATCGGGGCGCAGTGGACATGCGTCAGGTGGCGGTGAATCAGGTGACCGTGGTCCCGGTGCGAGTGGCGGCATTCCTGCGTCGCTACGTCGGAGACCGTCAGTCGGCCCAGGAAGCCGTGGAGCATGAGGATGCGAACGAGCAGCGTCGGCACAAGGTGGAGCGCTGAGCCGTGATGTCGGAGGCACAACGCCGGCTCGTGTTCGTGATTTTCCTCTACACGTGTATCGAGGGACTCGTCGTCAATTTTTTTTATCCCAACCCCATCGCCTACCTGCCCAAGGACGCCCTGATCGCGATGCTCTACGCGAGCCTGTTCCTGAGTGGAGCTGGCCCCGAAGGTTCGGTGGCGCGTATTTCGGGTCCGTTTGCCGTGTTCGCGTTGGTCACCCTGCTGTTCATCGCGATGCCGACACCCGTCAGCCCCATCGGCATCAGCGTCGCGCTCAAGCAGCGACTGTTCTACATTCCGCTGGCGATCGCCGGTTATCACTATGTGCGGGGTGACTACGATGTCGCCCGCCTGCTCCGCCTGATCGCGTGGTCCTCCATTCCGGTCAGCCTGTTCGGCATCTACCTGTTTTTTGGTGGTCCCTACACGCTCAAGGATATGGGCGCCGACTACTCCTACACGTTCTACTCGACCATGGGCGCCTCGGGGCAGTTCTTCTACCGCGTCCCCGGCACGTTCAACTCGCCTGGCCAGTTTGGCGGCTACCTGCTCACCGTCTGCGTGTTGCTCGTGGGATTCCTGCTCGTCTCCGATCTTGGGCGGAAGGACCGTCATCTCGTGCTCGTCGCCCTGGGATGTGCCCTGCCCGCCATGCTCGCCAGCGGATCCCGCACACCGATGCTCCTGTTCCTGTTGTTGGGGGGCTTCACGGCCATGATGTCGCGCGAGCTCTCGCGGGTGGGCGTCATTGCCGGCGTCGTCTACGTCCTGCTCGTGGCCTCCCTCAACTACCTCGGCGCCGGTGTGGCTGATCGATTTGCGTCGATTGTTTCTGAAGAGAACTTCGTCCGCGCCCAGAGCACGTTGTTCGGCCAGCTCTGGCTCACGCAGATGCTGGAGCAGCCGCTGGGTGAAGGCCTGGCCACCGCGACCGTTGGCGCGCGGCATTTCAGCCCGCCGGGTACGGTGCATCTCGTTGAAAGTTACCTCGGTATTCTGTCAACCGAGATGGGCATCGTGGGTGTGGTGGCGTTTTTGTGGATGCTGGTCGTGATCGTCGGACGCATGTGGCCCGCGCGGCGGTGGATGCGCCTCGCCGCCGCACGGCCGATCTGGAACGCCGGCTTCATGATGGTGATGGCGACCTCGCTGCTGACCACCAACGGGACGGCGCTGGATGCGATTCCCTCCAATCTCTATTTCTGGTTCCTGGTCGGAATGTTGCTCAAGATGGCGGACCTCGAGCGCGATCGGCTCACGGCACTCGGGACGGGCGGGCCGGCATGACGCTGAAGTCGCGCCTCTACACGGCGGCCATCGGGCGGAACGTGAAACTCGCCGCTCCGGTGGACGTGACCTGGATCGAACTGCTGCAGTTTCTGTGGGTGCGTGGGGGCCGCGCGCGCCTGCGCGGGTTGTTCACGGCGCGGCGACTTGCGGCCTGCGGGGGACGACTCTTCATCGGCCGCCGCTCGAAGCTGCTGTTTCCCGGCCGGCTCTCGGTCGGGCGGAATGTCTGGATCGGCGACGATAGTTACGTGAACGCCTACGCCCGAGACGGGATGCGCTTCGGTGACCATGTGCGCATTCGTGAACAGGCCTGGATTCAGGCCACGAGCACGCTCGATCAACCGGGCGTCGGCCTGGTCATTGGCAGCGAGACCTACATCGGCCCCCGTTGCCTGCTGGGTGCCGGTGGCGGGATCCGCATCGGGGCCCGCGTGACGTTTGGCGCCGGCGTCCAGCTCCTGGCCGAGAACCACAACTTTCGTGACGGCTCCAGACCCATTCAGGACCAGGGCGTGACCCGCACAGGCATCACGGTCGGCGACGATGTGTGGATGGGCAACTCGGTGATCGTGCTCGACGGCGTCACCATCGGGGCCGGCGCCGTCGTCGGCGCCGGATCGGTGGTGACCCACGATGTCGACCCGCATGCGATTGTCGTGGGCAACCCGGCTCGCGCCGTGGGGCGACGCGCATGACTGTCACGCTGTATCGCGCCTTCCGCGACGCGTATCGCACCAGCATGACGTTGTACGCCGACTCGCTGGAACGGCGTCTGCGCGTGTGGCTCGAGCCCGAGGACACGATCCGCTCCGTGGAATTGCCCGGCGCGCGTCTGGACGGAGGCTGGGCGCGGTATTGGGATCAGTACGTCCGGTACCAGCGATTCGCGCGGAGGCAGGCAGGCGACGTGCATCACGTCGTTGACCATGGCTACGGTCACCTGGTGCGCAGCCTGCCTGAGGGCCGGGCCATCGTCACCTTCCACGACGCCGTGGTCATGAAGGTGCCTGGCGTCAACTGGCGCACGCGCCGCGCGTTTGAATACAGCCTCCGATCGATGCGCCACGCCGCTGCCGTCGTCTGTGTCAGCGAACACGCGAGGCGCGACCTGCTTGAGTTCGTCGACCTGCCGGAGTCGCGTGTGCATGTCGTGCCGTGGGGCGTGGATGAAGCGTTCCGTCCGAGCGACGACCGGCAGCAGGCGAGACGACGGCTCGGTCTGTCCGGGGACATCGTGCTCATGGTCGGGCACACGCAGGCGTACATGAACGTCGAGCGCATGTTGCGTGCGTTCGGTCAGCTGGTGGCGCACCACGGCAGCCAGGCCACGCTCGTGAAGGTCGGTTTGCCGTTCACTCCCGAGCAGATGCGGCTGATTGCCGAACTTGAACTGGGGGACCGCGTGCGCATCGCCGGACGCGTGCCGTTTGCCGATCTTCCGTCGTATTACCACGCCGCCGACGTGCTGCTGTACGCGCCGTTGCTCGCGGGGTTCGGGTTGCCGCCGCTGGAGGCCATGGCGTGCGGCACGCCGGTGGTCGCGTCCGATCGCGGAGCGATTCCGGAAGTGGTTGGCGACGGCGGCATCCTCGTGGACGCCGACGACGAGAATGCGATGGCCGATGCGATCATCGACCTCCTCTCGCATCCGGCGCGGCGACGTCGGATCGTCGAGAAGGGGTACGAACGCGCGTCACTGTTCGAGTGGACGCAGGCCTCCCGGCGGATGGTCGACCTCTATCGCGCCGTAGCCCGTGGCTGACATTGCCCTGATTCAACGGTTCCTCCCCAGCGCATCGCCTGGCGGCGTCGGCTACTTCACCGATGGCCTCGCCCGCGCGCTGGCACAGCGTGGCCACGGTGTGACGGTGATCAGCCAGGACCCCGCACCGCCGGGGGCGCCGTACACGGTCATCCCGGTGGCCGTCAGCGGCCGGCTGGCGCCCCTGACGTTTCCCTGGGCGCTGCGACGCCACGACTTCAGCCGCTTCGATGTGATCCATGCGCAGGGCGATGACCAGTGGATCCCGCGTCGAGACGCGCCGCCGGTGGTGCGCACGATGCACGGCACATCGCTGGCTGAAGCATGGTTCAACGGCGTGCGGGCATGGTCTCCGAAACGCCTGCTGCTGCACGTGTGGTTCTTTCTCAATGAGTGGATCGCGGCGTGGCGCGCCGACGCGCTCGTAGCGGTGTCGTCGCGCACGCTTCGCTGGTATCCCGGACGAGGGCGGGTGATTCCCAACGGCATTGACACACACGCGTTTGCGCCTGACGGCACGCCGAAGACGGCTCATCCGACGGTGCTGTTCATCGGGGACATCGATTCACGCAAGCGCGGCCGGCTGCTGGTGGAGGTGATGCGGCACGTGCGGCAGCGCGTGCCCGATGCGGAGCTCTGGCTCGCGGGCGCGGGCGCGGCGGTGCACGAGCCCGGGTGCCGTTCGTTCGGTCGCGTCGATGACGCGCGGCTCCGGGTGTTGCTGCGCCAGGCCTGGATCATGTGCCTGCCGAGCGCCTACGAAGGCTTCGGACGCCCGTACGTCGAGGCGATGGCCTCGGGCACAGCGGTGGTGGCGACCCCCAATCCCGGTGCGCGTGAGGTGCTGGGCGACGGCCGCTTCGGTCGCATCTGTGACGCCGCATCACTGCCGGCAGTCCTGACTGAGCTCCTCACCGATCCCGCCCAGCGGGCCCGGCTGGCTGAAGCGGGTGTCCGCGAAGCCCAGCGATACGACTGGGAGGTGGTGGCTGCCGCGTACGAGGCGGTGTATGCGGAGGTGCGCCGATCATGAGCGCGCCCACACCAGCCCGCATCCTCTACCTGCACACCACGTCGGAAGTGGGCGGGTCGGACGTCTCGCTCGTACGCCTGATCGAAGGCCTCACCCGGACCAGGTATGCGGCACTCGTGTTGCTGCCGTCTGACGGTCCGCTCGTGCAGCGACTGCGCGACGCCGGCGCTGATGTGCGCATCAGCCCTCGGCTCAGGAAGTTGACGTCCCGACGCGGGTGGGCGTACCTGCTGTGGTGGGCCTGGTGTTACCCGGGGGCGGTCTGGTGGCTCCGCGGCGTCATTCGCAGGGAGCGTGTGGCACTCGTCCACACCAACACCATCCACAACCTGTACGGCGGACCCGCCGCGTGGCTCGCGCGTGTGCCGCATGTCTGGCACGTGCGTGAGATCGTCTGGCAAAAAGGATGGTTGCGTCGTCTCGAACTCTGGATGACGCGCACGATGTCCACCCGGATCGTGGCGACGTCGGAAGCCGTGGCCGCGATGTACGGAGCGGCCGGTGAACGGCCCGCCTCCCTTGTCATCATTTCGAATGGCGTCGAGACCGAGCGCTTCCATCCAGGAACGTCGGAAACGGTGCGCCGGGACCTGGGCGCAGGTGCCGAAACGGTGCTGATCGGGCTGGTGTGCCGCCTGGATGTCTGGAAGGGGGTCGAGACGTTTCTCGACGCGGCTGCGCTGGTGGCGTCTGACCGGCCCACGGCGCGGTTTGCCGTCATCGGGGGCGCCATCGTCGGTCTCGAAGCCTACGGCGCGGCGCTGCGTCAGCGCGCGTCTGCGCTGGCGCTTGGTGATCGTCTGGTCTGGACATCATGGACGTATGGCCCCTCAGCCATGCCTGACGTGCATCGCGCCCTGGACATCGTCGTCCTCGCGTCAAGTGAGGCGGAACCCTTCGGCCTGGTCGTCGTGGAAGCGATGGCCACCGCACGACCGGTCGTCGCGACGGCGCACGGCGGCCCCCGTGAACTGGTTGTGGACGGGATGACGGGGTTGCTCGTGCCGCCGTCCGATCCGCCGGCGATGGCAGACGCCCTGCGACGCCTGATCGACGATCCGGCGTGGGCGGCCGCGTTGGGAGCGGCCGGCCGCGTTCGCGCCGTCGAGCGCTACTCCGCGCAGGCGTACGTCGACCGGGTGCACGCGTTGTACGACCAGGTGTGCGCGAAAGGACGCGTGCGCTGATGTGTGGCATTGCGGGTCTCGTGCACTGGGGGCGCCGTGACCGCGCGGAACTCGCCGCGCTGGTCGAGCGCATGGATGCGGTGGTGGCGCCGCGCGGTCCGGATGGCCGTGGACTCCAGGTCATCGAGTCCGCTGGGGATGCCGTCGCCGTACTGGCGCACCGCCGCCTGGCGATTCTCGATCGATCC
>CBINOO010000152.1:0-7540 GCA_966252305.1 uncultured Acidimicrobiia bacterium | reverse complement strand
TTTTTGTCGCCGTCGGAATCGAACTCGGTCTCGACCCACAGGCGATGGCGAATCCACTGCGCCTGGTCTTCAAATGCGGGGACCACCTGCGCCTGCCCGTCAACAAACACCGGACGGGCCTGACCAGTGGCGACCTGCATGTGGGGCGCGGCCTTCAGGTCCGCCGGTGTCGACCACATGTAGGGCGTGGCCTTCAGGCCCGCCGGTGTCGACCACATGTAGGGCGTGGCCTTCAGGCCCGCCACCGCGGCAAAAACGATCAGACCGATGCGAAGCGTTTTCACTGAATCTTCCTCCATGAACGGCCGCCGCTGTGCAGGAAACGCGCCTTGCCGCCTTCGTCAAGTATGAACACGTAGCGGGTGCTGCCGGCGCGAAACTCGCGTTCCAGCGGCGTGGCCACGGGTGACATCTGGATACCGCCGTATTCGAGCGGGTTGTCACGCCCCGCCTGCCTCAACGCCAGGCCGTCAGCCGTACGCACGACAACCAGACGCCTGGTGCCGCCCTGTGAATAGGTGCCGGCCAAGGCATCCATCTCGGATGAGGCCAGGGGATTTCCGTTGATGACGCCGTCGATCGTCCCGCGCCGCCCCAACGCCGCCACCGTGGCCGCTTCGACCGTTTGAGGGAAGCTGACCCCGGTGCGATTACCAAGCACCACCACACCAAACCGCTTTGAGGGAATCATCCGGATGTTCGACCCGTAGCCGCTCCGCGAGCCGCCATGTTCGACCGTGTGCTCCGCTCCCCACCTCGACAACTGCACACCGTATCCGTACCGCACGGCGCCGCCCGGTATCTCCGCCCGCGGCGTTGTCATGGTTGCGAAGACGCCGGCAGGCAGCGCTTCTCCCCCACCGAGTTGCCCTCGGTCCACAACTGCCATCATCCAGCGCGACAGGTCCATCACGTTCGAGTAGATCGAGCCGGCCGGCCACGACGCGGAGTTGTCCGCCGCGGGCCGGATGATACGCGGCTTGCCATCCGCGATCTCGTGCCCTTGCGCCAACGGGTACGTCATCGCGATAGTCGGACGGAACGTCGAGCGCGTCATCCCGAGTGGCTGAAAAATCGTCTCGGCGACCTGATCCGCGAACGGTCGGCCACCCGCCGCTTCCGCCAGACGTCCCGCCAGCCAGTACCCGGGGTTCGAGTACGAGTAGATCTCACCCGGCTCGGCGAAGAACTGCGTGTCGGTCCAGGATTCGATCTCACTCTTCATCGCACCATCGTCATGACTACCGAACATCGGCGCTTCATCGAGGATGCCGGACTGATGGGAGAGCAGCTGATGCGCGGTCAGGCGCGCGAGCGACGGATGGAGGTTCGGGATGTGGCGACCGATGGGTTCGGTCAGGGACAACTTGCCCTGCTCTGCCAGCAGCACGACCGTCGCGGCGGTGATCATCTTGGTCGTCGACCCAAGGCGGAACAACATCTCCGGCCGCATGGCCTCACCCGTCTCGACGTTGGCGACCCCGAAACCACGCGTGTAGACGATCCGTCCGTCGAGAACCACGGCGACCGCCGCACCCGGTGTGTTGGACGCGGTCAGCTCGGCGCGAACGGCCTTTTCAACGGCGGCAAAATCGGGGGCCTTGGCCTCCTGCGCGGTGAGGGCTCCCGTCAGCGCCAGTGCGGCACAGAGCAGCGACACGGACAGACGATGTCTGAGCATGCGCCATTCTAGATGGGGAAATGGGGAAATGGGCTAGCCCGAAACGGCCGACGCCACCAGATTGGCAAACGTCCGAGTGCCCACCGGCCTGGTCCCCCGCGGCGCCACGTCTTCCGTTCGCGCGCCCTGCGCAATCACACGCTCGACGGCTTCAGTCACCACTGCGGCCTCCTCGCGCAATCCGAGTCCATCGGACAACAGCAACGCCATCGACCCGATCGCCCCGATCGGATTTGCGACATCACGACCGGCCAGAGCTGGCGCAGAGCCGTGCACCGGCTCGAAGACACCAACACCGTCGCCAAGGCTTGCCGACGGCAGCAGGCCGAGCGAGCCGCAGATGGCGCCGGCTTCATCCGAGAGGATGTCGCCAAAAAGATTCTCGGTGAGGAGCACGTCAAACGACGACGGGGCGAAGGCGAGCTTCATCGCCGCCGCGTCCACGTATTCATGTGTCAGCGACACGTCAGGATAGTCGCGGGCCACCTCGGTCACCACCTGCCGCCACAGGCGCGACACCTCCAGAACGTTTGCCTTGTCGACTGATACCACCTGTCGCCTGCGACGGCGCGCGCGGTCAAACGCCACAACAGCAATCCGCCGGATCTCGTCGGCGCTGTACCGCATCGTGTTCACCGCGCTCGTGCCGGCCGCATCGATACCCCGCGGCTCGCCGTAGTAGAGCCCGCCCGTCAGCTCACGGACGACCAACAGGTCCGTTCCAGCGAGGATCTCCGGCTTGAGAGGGCCCGCCCACTCCAACCCTTTCCACGCGCGAGCAGGACGCAAGTTCGCGTAGAGCCCGAGTTCACGGCGCAGCGCGAGGAGGCCGGACTCGGGCCGCTGCCCAGGCGGCAAGTGATCACACGCAGGGTCGCCCACCGCGCCCAGCAGGACCGCGTCTGCCGTGCGAGCGGCGGCCAGGGTCTCATCCGGCAGTGCGGGCCGCCCGGCGCGCAGCGCCGCTCCGCCCATCAGGTGGGACTCGATGTCGAAGCGGTGGCCGGATTTCGCCGACACCGCGTCAAGTACACGCAGCGCAGCTGTGGTGACCTCAGGCCCGATCCCGTCACCAGGCAAAACAACCAGTCGCGCCTTCATACGCCGAAGCCGTAGCCGGGGTCGTGCAGAGCCGCCTCCCCCTGAGGCATCGTCACGGGACGACCAAGCTCGCGAACCACAATCTCGCGCAGGTCATCGTCGCTGACATGTTTCTGGACATCGGCGAGGGCAATCATCCGGCGGTACACGCGATCGATTTCCTGCCTGGACGCGTCCACCCCGAACTGCTGACAACGCGCGGCCACGGCATGACGACCCGAGTGTTTGCCCAGCACGAGGGTCGTGTGCGGGACGCCGACGTCCGACGGGCGCATGATCTCGTAACACCGCCTGTCTTTCAGCATGCCGTCCTGGTGGATACCCGCTTCGTGTGCAAACGCGTTGCGGCCGACGATGGCCTTGTTCGCCTGCACGGGCTCCCCCGTCAGCTCCGTCAGCAGGCGCGAGGAAGGACACAGCTGTGGTGTGTGAATCCGGGTGCGAATGCCCCACCGGTCCGACCGCACCTGCGCGGCCATCACAAACTCTTCGAGCGCGGCGTTGCCGGCGCGCTCGCCAATCCCGTTCACGGTGCACTCGACCTGTCCGGCACCGGCGCCAACGGCCGCCAGGGTGTTGGCCACGGCCAGGCCGAGGTCATCATGGCAATGCGTGGAGAACACGGCCCTGTCCGCGTTCGCCACACGCCCAAGGATGTGTGAGAAGAACTCACTGATTTCATCCGGGGTGCTGTACCCAACGGTATCCGGGAGGTTCACCGTGGTCGCGCCTGCGGCGATCACCGCTTCGATGACTCGGCACAGGTAATCGCGATCCGAACGAGTGGCGTCCTCGGCCGAAAACTCCACGTCGTCGGTGTACGACCGCGCCCGAACCACGGCGTCCACCGCCTGCCTGAGTGCCTGGTCTCGCGTGAGCAACAACTTGCGCGAGAGGTGGAGGTCGGAGGTCGCGATGAAGACATGCAGGCGTGAACGCCGTGCCGGCGCGAGCGCCCATGCCGCGCGATCGATATCACGCGGCGCGCACCTGGCCAGCGCAGCCACGATCGGACGCTCGAGCGCGAGGGAGATCTTCCGCACGGCCTCCGCGTCGGCCTCCGAGGCGATGGGAAAACCGGCTTCGATGACGTCGACACCGAGCGCGTCCAGTTGCCGGGCCATGCGGAGCTTCTCGTCTGTCCTGAGCGAGAAGCCCGGGGCCTGTTCCCCATCACGCAGGGTGGTGTCGAAGACGATGACGGAACGTGCGGCCATGCCCCGCCAGTGTGCGAAGATCGGCGTTCGTCTGTCAAAGTTATAATCTTTACCTTGTCATTGCGATTGCTTATATATGACTCTCGACGATCTCCGCGTCTTCATCACCGTGGCCACCGAGCGTTCGTTTTCACGCGCGGGACGCAAGTTGCGGCGCACGCAACCGGCAGTCAGCCAGACGATCCGCCGTCTGGAGGATGCCTGCGGCGAACGCCTGATCGACCGGTCGCTGCGTGACGGCACGTTGACCGATGCGGGCCGGCTGTTGCTCGACTACGCGCAGCGGGTGACGTCGCTGGCCGATGAGGCGTCGGCGGCGCTGGCGGGACTGCGAGACCTTCGGACTGGACGCGTCACAATCGGCGCGAACGAGGCGGGCGTCCACATGTTGCTGCCGATCCTGGCGGAGTACCGCTCGCGGTACCCCGACATCCTCGTGGACATCCGTCGTGTACCGTCGCGGCAGGTGGCGCAGGAGGTGCTGCTGCGCACGCTCGACTTTGGCGTGTTGACATTTGCCCCAGCCGAGCGTGACCTGCAATCACTGGTGATCGGCGCCGACGATCTCGTTCTGCTCGTCACGCCTGGTCATCCGCTCACAAAACAGAAGGTAGTCACGATCGAAGACGTCGGCAGGCAGCCGATCATCGCGCACAACGATCCCTCACCCGCCAGGGATCGCGTGCTCCGTCTCTACGAGCAACGACACGCCGAGCTGAACATCCGGATTTCCCTGCCCAGTCTCGACGGGATCAAACGGGCGGTGGAGATGGGCCTGGGCGTCGCCGTGCTGCCGAAGCGATGCGCCGTCTCCGAGCTGGCCCGCCGGACCCTGACGGCCATTGTCGTGCCCGGCCTCCGAGCACCCCGGTCGCTGCGCCTGATCAGCCGCCGGAGCGGCGATCTGTCACACGCGGCTCAGGCGTTCATCGACGTGGCGCGCAAGTACGGCAGTCGCGCCTCCACGCGCGCGACCTCGTCATAGTCTGCCAGCAGCAGGTTCGCAGGGTCCCATGCGCCGGAGAGCCAGGCGGAGCGCTGCGTGTCGGGAATCATGACCGGGATCGCCGGCCCGGCGCCATCGTGTGGGATGACGACACTCGAGGCGATATCAAGCATCCACCACTGCGCCGGCCGCGACGCCACCGCAGCCACCCAGCTGTGCCGATGCGTCCGTGACAGGGTTGCGCACACCAGGCCCATCGCGGCGGCGTTGCCGGAAAAGATCTCACCGAACGACTCGGCGATGATGGCGCGCAGTCCCCAGCGGTGCAGGGCCTGGGGCGCGTGTTCGCGCGAAGAGCCGCACCCGAAATTCGCACCCGCGACCAGTAGTCGAACGTCGCGTGGCGGGGCCACATCAAACGGATGCACGAGTCCCGCGCGACGCGCGGCCGCGCGGTCGTCCTCGAAGACGTGGGTTTCGAGGCCTTCGAACGTGATGGCCTTCAGAAATCTGGCCGGCATGATCCGGTCCGTATCGATATCGTCACCGTCGAGGACCAACACACGGCCCGTCACGGCCTCAATCCGCGCGTCGTCAGTCATGAAGCCCCTCCGTCGCGCCACGCGCGCACGTCCACGACTTCGCCGGCGACTGCGGCTGCGGCGACCATCGCCGGACTCATCAGTAATGTGCGTCCCGTCGGACTGCCTTGTCGCCCCCTGAAGTTCCTGTTTGATGACGAGGCGCAGAGTTCGTCGCCGGACAGACGGTCATCGTTCATCGCGAGGCACATCGAGCAGCCGGCCCCGCGCCACTCAAACCCTGCCGACTGGAACACCTCGTGGAGGCCTTCCGCTTCGGCGGCGGCCTTGACCTGCTGGGAGCCGGGCACCACGAGAGCCCGGACACCCCGCTGCACCCGGAGGCCCTTCACCACGGCGGCAGCCGCGCGCAGGTCGGAGAGCCGGCCGTTGGTGCACGACCCGATGAACGCGACGTTGACCCTCTCGCCGACAATGGGCTGTCGCGGCCGGAACTTCATGAAGGCCAGTGATTCCGCGACCGCCGCAGCCTCGGCGCCGGCCTCGTGCGGGTCCGGCAGAGTGCCATCCACGGGGACCGACTGACCGGGGTTGGTGCCCCAGGTGACCATCGGGGAGATGCCTCTTCCATCGATCGCGACGCGGTCGGCGTACGTCGCGGTCGCATCGCTGGCGAGCGCGCGCCACCGCGCGGCAGCGGCTGACCAGGCGGCGGCGTCCGGCGCAAACGGCCGTCCCTGCAGGTACGTCACTGTCGTGTCATCCGGATTGACGTAGCCGATCCGCGCCCCGCCCTCAATCGACATGTTGCAGATCGTCATGCGCTCGTCCATCGACATCCGATCGATGACGGGACCGCCGTATTCGTAGGCGAATCCCACGCCGCCCTGCACGCCCAGGCGATGGATGATCGCGAGGATGACGTCCTTGGCGGTGACCCCGGCATCCAGGACACCATCAACATCGATGCGACGCACCGACAGCGGAGACAGGGCCACACACTGCGACGCCAGGACGTCACGCACCTGCGACGTCCCGATGCCGAATGCGAGCGCGCCAAACGCGCCATGTGTGGACGTGTGGCTGTCACCACACGCGATCGTCATCCCCGGCTGGGTCAGGCCCAGCTCGGGTCCCACCACATGGACGATGCCCTGTTTGCCGCTCGACAGGTCGTACAACCGAATGCCGTGGCGCGCGCAGTTGCGTTCCAGCGCCGAGGCCATCGCTTCCGCCATCCGGTCCTGAAAGGGTCGTGCCTGCGCTCGCGTGGGGACGATGTGGTCCACGGTCGCAAACGTCCGATGTGGGGCTTTCACCGACCATCCACGCGCATGCAACATCTCGAACGCCTGCGGACTGGTGACTTCGTGCACCAGGTGCAGGCCGACATACAGCTGGGTCTGCCCAGTCGGCAGCGTGCGCACCCGGTGCGCGTCCCAGACCTTGTCGAACAGCGTGGCAGCCATCTCTTGCCGCCCACTCTAGCAGCCTCAATTCTCCGGTGATGCCAACCGGGGGTCGGGCTTATGGCGAGACTTGCCGGCCGTAGCCTTGGCGAAGGCCGGTGGCGAGATTGCCTCAGATTCCAGATTTCAAATCGTGTGTTGGAGGCGCCGCCCGGAATCGAACCGGGGATGGAGCTTTTGCAGAGCTCTGCCTTACCGCTTGGCGACGGCGCCTTCTGGGAACAACTGACGGGGAGTGCGAAGAAACTCTCGTCCGTCAGGCACTAGGCCCGACAACAACAACACGAGAGGCGACAGCCAAGAAACATCGCTCGGGCAGTCTATCACGTCAATCCGGCACTTCGGCACCTCGGCACTTCGGCACCTCGCTAGTCCCCCCTGAGCGCCACCCAGGGATCGACCCGTGAGGCGGCGCGGGCCGGCAGCCAGCACGCCAGCGCCACCACGGACAGCAGCGACCCGGCAATCGCTGCGAACACCCAGGGGTCGGTAGGCGTGATATCGGTGAGCAGCGAGGCGATGGTGCTCGAGAGCGCCCAGGCGCCGAACATGCCGATTGCGATGCCTGCCGCTCCAAGCGCGAG
>CBINOO010000151.1:0-7572 GCA_966252305.1 uncultured Acidimicrobiia bacterium | reverse complement strand
TGACCGACAAGGATCCGGCCAACAACTACGGCGAGACGCCGGCGATCAGCATCGTGAAGAAGACCAACGGGTCAAACAACGACGCGGCGCCGGGGCTCTACCTGGCGGTGGGCACGGCGATCGAGTGGACTTACGAGGTCCGCAACACGGGCAACGTGGCGCTGAGCAACGTGACCGTGACCGACGACCAGGGTGTCGCGGTGAGCTGCCCGGCGACGACGCTGGCTGTGGGCGCATCGATGACGTGCACGGGCACGGGCACGGCGACGACGGGTGCGTATGTGAACACCGGCTGCACCGTGGGCGAGTCGCCTGCGGGTGCGGAAGTCAACGCGTGCAACCCGGACCACTACTTCGGTCAGACGCCGAGCATTGACCTGGTGAAGCTGACCAACGGCACCGACAACGACACGCCGACCGGGCCGCAGGTGATGGTGGGCTCGACCGTGACATGGACGTATCGCGTGACGAACACGGGCAACGTGACGCTCACCAACGTCACGGTGACGGATGACAAGCTGCCGGGGAACGTCTGCGTGATTCCGTCGATGGCGCCTGGCGCGGTGCAGGAGTGCACGGCGACCGGTATTGCCACCGCGGGTCAGTACGCCAACATGGGCTCGGTGACGGGCCAGCCGCCGTCCGGGCCTCCCGTGACGGACGACAACCCCGACCACTACCTCGGCCTCGAGCCGGCAGCGATCTCGGGCTTCGTCTACGTCGACGTGAACAACGATGGCGTGAAGGGCGGCACGGAGGCCCCAATCTCCGGGACCACCGTGACCCTGACCGGCACTGACGTGTTCAACGCGGCCGTGTCGCTCAGCACAACGACCAACGCCAGCGGCTACTACGAGTTCACCAACCTCGTGCCCGGCACCTACACGATCGTCGAGACGCAGCCGATGGGCTACCTCGACGGCAAGGACACGCAGGGAACGCCCGGAACCGGCACGACCGGAGCGGATACCTTCGTGACCATCACGCTGGCGTCTGGCCAGTCGGGGGCTGACAACAACTTCGGCGAACTTCAGGCGTCGTCGCTCTCGGGCTACGTCTACGTGGATGCTGATGACGACGGGGTCAAGGACGCGGGTGAGGCGCCGATTCCGGGCGCCACGGTGACGCTGAACGGCACCGATGTCTACGGCACGGCCGTGTCGAAGGTCACGACCACGGCCGCCAACGGCTACTACGAGTTCGTCGGCCTGACTCCCGGCACTTACACGGTGACCGAGACCCAGCCGGCGGCTTACCTGGACGGCAAGGACACGCAGGGCACTCCCGGCAACGGTGAGACGAACAACGATCAGTTCGCCGTCATCGTCCTCGAGTCAGGCGTGCAGGGCACCGACAACAACTTCGGTGAACGGCTGATGCAGCCGGCCATCACGCTGGTCAAGAAGACCAATGGCTCGGACAACAACACCGCGCCCGGCCTCTACGTGGTCACCGGTTCACCGGTCACCTGGACCTACGAGGTGAAGAACACGGGCAACGTGGCGCTCAACGCCGTGACCGTCACGGACGACAAGGGTGTCGCAGTCAGCTGTCCGGCAACCACGCTTGCGGTCGGCGCGTCGATGACGTGCACCGGCACCGGCGTGGCCACGGCGGGGGCTTACGTGAATGTCGGTTGCGCGGCCGCCAAGTCGCCGGCCGGCGAGGACGTCAACGCCTGCAACCCGGATCACTACTTCGGCTCGTCGCCGGCCATCACGCTGGTGAAGAAGACGAACGGCACGGACAACAACACGGCGCCCGGCATTGAGTTGGAAGTGGGGTCGACCGTCACGTGGACCTACCTCGCCACCAACACGGGCAACGTGACGTTGACCAACCTCACGCTGACCGACGACAAGATCGGCGCGGTGTCGTGCCCGGTCTCGTCGCTTGCGCCTGGCGCATCCACGACGTGCACGGCGACCGGTGTGGCCATCGAGGGCCAGTACACGAACATCGGCACGGTGACCGGCAAGCCGCCGGTCGGGCCGAATGTGACGGCGTCCGACCCCGATAACTACTTCGGCAAGACGACGACTCGTCCCTGCGTCGCTGGCACGTTCGTGTTCAACCAGTCGTCATCGAGCACCGGCGCGGCTGGCAACGTGCGGACGTTCTCGGCGAACGGCGTCAACGTGAAGGCCGCAGCGTTCAGCCGCAAGAAGACGAGCGCAACGTGGGACAAGGCGTTCCTCGGCGCCTTCGGCACCAACGGCATGGGCGTCACCGACGTCAGCGAGAACGGCAGCGGCACGACGCACACGGTCGATAACAGCGACCGCAACAACTACGTGATGTTCGTCTTTGACCAGCCGGTTGTCGTGACCAAGGCGTTCCTCGGCTATGTCTCTGGCGACAGCGACGCGCAGGTCTGGCTGGGCACCATCAACGGCGCCTACAGCACGCTGCCGATGCTGAGTGATTCGGTCCTCGCGGGACTGGGTTCGCCCGAAACGTCCGCCGGCGGTTCCAGCACGCGCTGGGTCACGTTCAACGAAGACGGCGCGACCGCCAACGTCATCATCATCGCGGCGCTCACGACCGATTCGAACGACTCCTTCAAGATCGCTAAGATCGAGACCGAGTGCGAGCCGCCGACACCTCCGTGTGTGGCCTCCACCTACGTGTTCAACCAGAGCACGTCGTCGAACGGCACGGCCGGCAACATCCGGACGTTCACGGTGAACGGCGCGACGGTCAAGGCGTCGGCGTTCAGCCGCGACAAGAGCAGCGGCAGCTGGGCCAAGGCGTACATCGGAGAGTTCGGCTCCTACGGAATGGGCGTTACCGACGGCAGCGAAAGCGGCAGCGGCACGACCCACACGGTCGACAACAACGGGCGGAACAACTACGTCATGTTCGTGTTCGACAAGCCGGTGGTTGTGACCAAGGCCTTCCTCGGATACGTATCCGGTGATAGCGACGCGCAGGTGTGGATCGGCAATCTCCCGGGCGCCTACACCACGCCGGTGATGCTCAGCGACGCCGTGCTCTCGGGCCTCGGCACGCCGGAAACGTCAAGCGGCGGTTCGAGCGCCCGCTGGATGTCGTTCAACGACAGCGAGCAGGCCGGCAATGTCGTCGTGATTGCCGCGAAGACCACGGAGTCCAACGACTACTTCAAGATTGCCAAGCTCGAGACGTCGTGCCCGTCGACGCCGCCTCCGCCGCCGCCGTGCAAGGTGCCGGTTGCGGTCAACGACATCGCGGGTGTCGTGGGCAGCCTGCCGATCACCATCAGCGTGCTGAACAACGACACGGATCCCGACGAGGGCAACCTGACGATTACCGGCTTCACGCAGCCCACGGGCGGCACGGTGACGCAGTCGGGCAGCCGGCTGGTGTTCACGGCCGCACCGGGCTTCACCGGAACGGCGACGTTCACCTACACGGTCAAGAACGATGGCGGCTGCGAATCAACGGCGACGGTCACGGTGACGGTCACCGCGCCGGAGCCCCCGTGCCAGGCTCTGTCGTTCCCGCTCAACCAGAACTCGAGCAGCAACGGCTCTGCCGGCAACATCCGCACGTTCACGGCGAATGGTGTGGACGTGAAGGTCTCGGCGTTCAGCCGTGACAGCAGCAACAAGTGGGCAAAGGCCTACGTGGGCGCCTTCGGTACCTACGGCCTCGGCGTCACCGACGGCAGCGAAAACGGCAGCGGTGTCACCCACACGGTGGACAACAGCGGCCGCAACAACTACCTGATGTTCGTCTTCGAGCAGCCTGTGGTGGTCACCAAGGCGTTCCTCGGATACGTCTCGGGCGACAGCGACGCGCAGGTGTGGGTCGGCACGATCAACGGCGCCTACAGCAACTCGGTCATGTTGAGTGATTCGGTCCTGTCGGGCCTCGGCGCACCCGAGTCGTCCGACGGCGGCTCGAGCACGCGCTGGGTCGAGTTCAACAATGCGGGCGAGTCGGGTAACGTCGTGGTCATCGCGGCGAACACCTCACAGACCAATGACGCCTTCAAGGTGGCGAAGATCGAAACGTCCTGCGCGCCGCCTCCGCCGCCGACCGCGCCCTGCACGTTCCGGACGCAGACACAGGGTGGATGGGGCAGCTCGCCCTCGGGGAACAACCCCGGCGCGTTCCTGGCCCAGCACTTCAACTCGGTCTTCGGCGCCAGCGGCGTCACCATCGGTGGCTACAAGACGCTGACCTTCACCTCGTCGACGGCAGTGCGCAACTTCCTGCCGCAGGGTGGCTCGCCGAACAAGCTGACGGGTAACGGCACCAACGTGACGTCATCATCGGCGGGCGTGTTCGCCGGACAGGTCCTGGCCCTCCAGATCAGCGTCGCGATGTCGGAAGCCGGCAAGACGACCGAAGGTCTGGCGGACCTCGAGGTCAAGTCCGGTCCGCTGGCCGGCAAGACGGTCGGCGAAGTGCTCGAGCTGGCCAACAAGGCCCTTGGCGGCAAGTCGGTGGGCATTTCCATCACCACGTTGAACTCGGTGGTGGATTCGATCAACCAGAACTTCGTGGATGGCGTGGTCAACAAGGGCTATCTCGTGACCGACTGCGAGCCGGACACCGATGACCACAATCACCAGGAGAACGACTGCCACGACGACAGCCATGGCAGTGAGCCGCGATACAGCGCACCGGACGACGACCGCCGCGATCGCAACGATCGCAACAACGACCGCGGTCGTGGTCGCAACCGGGGTCGCGGCCGCGGCTGAGAAGCGCGTCCCACTCGGATCGCTACAGAAGGGCGGGCGCTCACCGAGCGCCCGCCCTTGGTCTTTTCAGGAGCCCGAGACTTCCAGGGGGCGGTAGCGTTGGCTGACGTCCTGCGTGTCGTTCAGCACGACGTTGTCGTGCTCCACCCACGCGTGTGCCGCGAACGTGCCTTCGGCAAGGGAGACACCGAGGCGAAGGGTTGGTGTGTATCCGGCCTCGCGCAGGAGCCAATAGAGTCCCAGCGAACGCGACAGACAGTTGCCCGGCAGCCAGGAGTACGCCTGCACGCGCGTGGTCGCCAGCCTGAGCGCCGCGATTCGTGGGCGGACCGTCGCCCGCGTCGCTCGCCTGTCCGCCAACCGATCAATCCATGCGCGCGTCCGCCGATAGTCGAACACGCGCACCGCGACATGCAGCGCCGGGACGAGCCACAACATCGTGACGAGCGCCCGCCGCTCATCACTCGGCAGGGAGGACCAGCGTCGCCCGGGCCACCTCCGCCTCATCGAATGCCCGGCTCCGTTCCCGCGATGAATGCCTCGAGCCCGGTCGGCGTCATGACCATCACCACATTCGTGGGCCGTTCGAACTCCGGCGGTGCCTCGAGCTCGGCGCGACGACGCTCAACCCACGGCTTCATGATATCCACCCAGATCGGCAACGCAGCTTCCGTTCCACTTTGCCCCGCGCCGATCGTGCGCTTCTGGTCGCGTCCCACCCATACGCCGAGCGTGATCTCGGGATCGAATCCGATGAACCAAGCGTCGGTGTAGTCGTCCGTCGTTCCAGTCTTTCCGCCCACCGGCCAGTTGAGCACCTTGGCCTTGGCAGCCGTGCCCGACTGTACCGCGCCCTGCAGCAGATGAGCCATCACGTAGGCGGTATCAGCGCGCAACGCCTCGTGGGGCTCAGGGTGGTGTTCTTCGAGCACGTTGCCTTCCCGGTCGGTGACGCGCACGACGGGGGTCGGCGTGACCCGGACGCCCTGATTGGCGAAAGCCGAGTAGGCGGAGGTCATTTCGAGCAGCGTGGCTTCGGCGGCCCCAATCGCGACCGGCAGGAACTCCGGCAGCGGCGCCGTGATGCCCATGCGCCTCGCGTAGCCGATGACCTGCGCGGGCCCAAGCGCGTCCATCAACCGAATGGTCGGGATGTTGCGAGAACCGGCGAGAGCAGCCTTGAGCGTGATGTCACCGCGGAATTCCCGGTCATAGTTCTGTGGTTCCCAGTTGGGTTGATTGGGACCCGCCGGATAACTCACGGGTTCATCGAGCAGGATCGACTGTGCGGTATATCCCCGATCGATGGCTGCCGTGTAGACGACTGGCTTGAAGGTCGAGCCGACCTGCCGCATCGCCTGCGTTGCCCGATTGAACTCAGACCGCTGGAAACTCTGTCCGCCCACCATGGCGAGGATCCTGCCGGTGCGGTTTTCGATGGCGATGACCGCGCCCTCGATGGCGGGTGCCTGCTCGAGGCTGGCAGTGAACGTGCGCGTGTCGTCATCTCTGGTCAGGAGCCTGACGTCGATGACGTCGCCGCGCGTGACCAGCGCGGAGCCGTTTCGACGCGTCCACGCAAATCCGGCGCGTGCGATCGATCCACGCCAGTCGCCACCCCGGACGGAAATGCTGGCGTTGTCGGTCGCAAGCACCACGGCCGGGACGATGTCGCCCACAGCAGGTGGACGCGTCCAACGCGGGAGCTTCACGGTTTCGGGATCGAGTTTCTCGGCGACAACGTTGCGGGTCGGTCGCCGGAATCCGCCGAGCCGATCCAGTCGGCGTAGTTCGCGATCGAGTACGACATTTGCCGTGCGTTGAAGGAGTGGATCCAGACCGGTCTCGACGGTGAGCCCACCCTCGTAGATCGCCTTGGCACCATACCTGGCCTGCAGCTGCTGGCGAATGGTCTCGAGGAAATACGGCGCGAGCGCCGGTGACGAGGGCGCGCCCGCCGTCGTGATCGGCTCGGCTTCGGCTGCGGCCGCCTGCTCCGTCGTAATGAACCCCTCCGTGGCCATGCGCGACAAGGTCCAGTTCCGGCGTCGCAGCGCCTGCGTCATGTTCACGTAGGGACTCTGGCGCTCCGGACCGTTGATGATGCCGGCCAGCGTCGCAGCCTCGTTGAGCGTCAACTCGGATACCGGCTTGTCGAAGTACACGCGCGCAGCGGCCTGCACGCCGTACGCGCCGTGTCCCCAGTAGATCTGATTGCAGTACATCGTGAAGATCTCGTCTTTGGTGTACCGCCGTTCAATCTGTACGGCGACGAGGGCTTCCTTGATCTTCCGTTCCCACCCGGTGAGATCGATGAATGCGTTGGGGTTGCGGCCAAATCCGATGGTGTCCTGAAACAGGTTGCGGGCGATCTGCTGCGTCAGCGTGGAGCGTCCCGGCGTGCGGCCCGAACTGGTCAGGTCACGGAACGCCGCCCACGCCATGCGTGTGGGCTGGATGCCCATGTGGCCTTCAAATTCGGCGTCTTCCGCCGAGAGAATTGCCGCGCGCACGACGTCGGGAATCTGCTCACGTGTGACCACTTCGCGGCGTTCCGTGCCGAAGTCACCAACCGTGGAGCCGTCGCGGCCGAGCACGCGCGTGATGGTGCTGGGCGTGTAATCGTCGAGCGCGGTGATTTGCGGCAGGTCGCCGGCATACGCAAGCACGACGCCGCTCGCGATGCCGAACAACGCTGCCGCAACGAACAGGGCAATGATGCCGAGGCTGCGCAGCAACCGGGCTCGAATGACTGCCACGCTCTAACGATAGCAGCTACACGCCTCCGCCGCCGCGACGCCGTGCCGTGCCATTCGACGAGCCTCCCGACGATCGAGACGGTGTCCGCGAGCCGGACGAAGGCGGAGGTCCGCTGGTG
>CBINOO010000150.1:0-7797 GCA_966252305.1 uncultured Acidimicrobiia bacterium | reverse complement strand
CGGTAGACCCCGATGGCGTCGTCGACGCAGCACACGACGAGGTCGCCGGGCGCGGCCCTGCGGAGGGCCATCCGGACCGCCGTCATCTCGTCGAGCACCTTCTCGGACTTCAGCACCCGGGCGCCGTCGGCAAATGGCGCCGTTGACTGCGCGAGTACCGCAGGCTCCAGCAGGCTCATCACGCCAACCGTCGACGCGATGTACACCACAGCCACGAGCATGGTGCCGACGATGGTGGCGCGCGGAATGGTTCGCTCGGGATCGACGACGGCGCCGGCAGGAATCGTGGCGGATTCCAGCCCGAGGAACGCCCACAACGTCAGCGTCACGACCGACACGACCTGCCCCGCGACCGGCGCGTCGGACACCGGCAGCGACACCGCCGACCTGTCAAACAGCCAGAGTCCCCCACACGCCACGATCACCAGCGGCAGGATCTTCAGCACCGTCGTGAGCACCTGCACGCGGCCTGCGTACGCGATGCCGGCCGCATTCACCAGCACGGCCAGCCACACCATGGCAATCGCGAGCGCGCTGGCGGCCATCGGTGAGCGCACCAGCGACGGCAGGAACGGATCGAGATACCCGACAAACGCCACCGCGAGCGCGGCCAACGCCGCCACGACCGACAACCAGTAGCCCCACGCCACGAGAAAGCCGGGAACGTCGCCGAAGGCCAGGCGTGTGTAGGCATAGGGACCGCCGGCGGCCGGCCGCTGCCGCGCCAGCCTCGCAAAAACGAGCGCCAGTGTGATCGCGCCGGCCGTGGACACCAGCCAGCCCACCAGGCTCAGCCCGCGAAACGCCGCCAGGGACGCCGGCAGCACAAACACGCCGGAGCCAATCATGTTGCCCATGACCAGCGCCACCACGGACCAGAACCCGAGCACACGAGCAGGGGTCGTCGCCGTGGCCGACATCAGCTGAGGAACTCGTGCAACAACGCGTGGAAGTGATGGACGCCCTGCTCGAAGCGCGGCGCGTATCGTCCGCGGTCGTAGACACGCGAACGCAGGTTGCGATGGACGGCTTCGCAGATGTCGCGGTCCTCCTCCTGCACCATCTCGCTGAACGCCACCCGGCGCGCCCATTCGTCGCCCTGCGGGTCGGCGCTCCGGTCGAGCGTAAACCACTCAAACACCACCGTCGTTTCATCCACCCCGCGCGGCACCACGAGGTTGGTCTGGAGCTGGCCGAAGTAGACGTTCAGCATCATGTTCGGAAAGATCCAGTAATACTGCGCGGCGTCATTGGCCGCATCCGGTTTGTAGAGGCGATCGGAATCCGACGCCGCGGCGCCTCGCAGCGGCGCGTGCTGAATCGAGTAATACCGCCGAGGCTCGACGCGGTACTTGCCGGAATCGAGTTCCTTGTGCAACGCCGGATGAACCACCGGGATGTGGTACCCCTCGAGATAGTTGTCGACGTAGACCTTCCAGTTGCAGGCCACGTGATACTCGCGCCGGTCCACACACGCGTAGGTGACGGCCGGATCGAACTTCACGAGCGCCGGCAGGTCGTCGAGGACGTGCGTCAGCGGCGGCGCTTTCGGGTCGATATTCGCGAACACCAGGGGGCCCCACGCCTCAACCTGCACGGGCAACAGGCGCATGTCGTCGGCCGAGAAGTTGCGCGCGTCTTCCATGCCCGGCGTGCGCAGCAACGAGCCGTCAAGCCCGTACGTCCAGCCGTGATATTTGCATTGCAGCGTGTGACGTTGGCCGCAGCCGGTCGCGACAGGACCGGCGCGATGCAGACAGACGTTGTGGAATCCTCGCAGCGTGCCACGGTCGCGCACGACCACGATTGACTGCCCGGCCACGTCGGCGGTGAAGAACTGTCCATCAGCCTGCACCATGGACGTGTGCCCCACCATCTGCCACGTGCGGCCGAAGACGCGCTCCTCTTCCAGTGCAAAGACCACCGGATCGGTATAGAGCCTGGCCGGCAGCGTCGCCGCGCGTTCGATGTTCAGATCGAAGGGAAAGGGCCTCGTCACCGGGGCAGTATATGGGCACTGCCGACCGGGCCGCCACGCAGCCGCGCGGCTGCCCATGCGATCGGCAGTCCCACGCCGACGGCATGAATCAACAGGCCGTTGATCAAGGACGGTGTTGCCGGCAGCGCAAAGGTGACGACGCCGGAACCGGCGCGCGACAGCGGCACCACGAACCAATTCATCACGAAGAACGCCACAATCCCGAACGCGAGACCACAGACGGCCCACCGGCGGCGCAACACGCCAACCCACTGACTGGCGCCGACGTAGACCAGGGCGATCAGTGTGGCGATGACGAAATGCAGGAAGAGTCCCAACGCCGCCGTCGCCAGTCCCCCGCTGCGCGCGGCTTCGCGCCCGATCACGGTCGTCAGCCTCACCGCCTTCGCGCCTTGATGACCACGTCGATCGAATCAGGGCGTGGATTGATGAAGGCCAGTCGCACACGGCCATCGGCCTCGAGAGAAATGGAGGCAGGAATGGTCGAGTCCGTCAGATACCAGCCCTCGGGCAACACGACATCGTTGGCCGGACGGCCAAAGTTGCGATTCCACACCAGCTGGCCATTCACCAGTCCGTACCGTCCTGCATCGGTGTAGGTCTCGGTAATACGCAGGCGCGACGACTTGCCCTGCTCCACCGCGGGAAAGTGGATGATGACGACTTCGGCGTCCGCTTCCTTCACCGTCTCGACGCGCAACGCCGCGCCGGTGTCGAGCAGGATGGCCGACGGGTCAGACACCGTCGATCCGCCACGGACCACATTGCGATACGTCGCGACGCCGGGCCGACTCTCCGTGTAGTCGTGATAGAGCCGGAAGCTGTGCGTGTCCGGCTGCTGGAGGAAATACACGATCTCCCGATCCTGAATCGCGCGCTCGGTCACACGCAGATTCGCCAGGGCATTTGACGGCTGCGTCGCCGCCGTGCCGGGCGACAGCACGGCCGGCGATGTCACCGGCGAGCCGGAGGTCGTCGTGCCGGCACGCTTGCGGAGCCGCACGGTCAACGGCACCGGCACCGGCATCGTGTTCCGTGCGCTCACGTTGAGCCTGCCGTCGGCCTCTTCGATGACCTGCGCGGGCACGTTGCACCCGACGAGTTCCCACCCTGCTGGCAGGACGACGGCGTTCCGTGCCGCGTCGGGCGTCACAGCAAACACAGCGTCAGCGCCCGAGCCGCTGAACGTGCGCGTGTTTGTCGCGGTGTACTGAAATCGCAGTCGGTTCTCCCCAGGCGCCGGAACATCTCGCAATGCCACAACGACCCGCCCCTCGCGCACCTGATGTGCGACGGTGGCGCCGGAATGCCGGTCGGTCACGACCACAACAGCCATCGTCGTGCCACCAACCGGCGACAAGGTGAACGTCGCTCCTCCGGTCGTGCTGAGATCATCGATGACCCGGTACGTCCCCGCGGCCGGATCCATCAGTTCGTAACGGGTGTAACGGTCCGAGACCGTCTGTCGGGCAGCCGGGGTCGCGGCAGCCGCCACGAACAGGAGCGCGCCGGCAGTAAGATGTCGCCTGAGCATGGAGCGGATTATAGGCGGGGTCTTCGGTTCGCGGCTGATGGCGGCGCACGATGAGGCTGTGGCTGGATTTGCGGACGCGGTCTCGGCGGTGCCCGCCGATCGCTGGACGCGCGCACCCGAGGCCCAACGCTGGAGCGCGGCGGCGCTGTCGCTGCACGTCATCGATGCGTATGCCTACTGCCTCCACGCCATCGAGGACGGCCCCCAAATGCGCGCCCGCCTGCCGGTCTGGCGCATGTGGATGCTGCGCGAGCTCGTGCTGCCCGTGATGTTCACGCTGCGGAGGTTCCCGCGTGATGCCCCCGCGCCGCCGGAGGTGCTGCCCGACCTTGGCGCGGCCGAGACCCTGACGCAGGTCGACGCGCGGCAACGGCTGCTCGAGACGTCCGAACGGGCGATCGCCGCGCTCGAGCGCGCGGCGCGTGAGCGACCCGGGGTACGGATCGCTCACGCCTACTTCGGCGCGATGTCGCCGCGACAGACCGTGATGTTGCTGGCCGGCCACACGCGACATCACGCCGAAGGACTCAGCGCGCGCAGCCGCGTCAGCGGCCCTTGACCGCCTCCAGCTTCAGCCGCGCCGCTTCGGTGTTGAACGCGGCAAGTTCCTTCTGGAGGATGCGGTCGAGGTTGTCAGTCAGCACCTTCAACTCACCGGACAACGCGTTGAAGATGGGCTCGGCATTGCCGATGGGTTTGCCGTCGCCGCTGTTGATCATCGACATCAGCGACGCCAGTCGGTTGTTGACCTTGATCGGGAAGTTGAGCGGATCCTGGCCGCTCTGGTTCTTGACCTGGTAGATCTCCCCTTCCACTTCGCTCAGGGCCGCCACGAGGCTGTCGCCGGCCGTCTTCAACCGGCCGTCCTGCGATTTCGCGAGTCGGTCTGCGACGTCCGCCTTGATCCGGCGAATGTCAATGACCGCCTGATTGGCTTCGCTCGTCTTGTCGCGGATGCGGATGACCAGGTCGAACTGCTCCTGCAGGTCGGCGTTGGTCACGTTGGCATGCAGCGGGTGCTTCTGCACCTGGAACGGCTGCGTCTGTGTGGCGCCGTTCACGGTCATCCGCACCTGATACGTCCCAGGAGGCGCAAACGGGCCCTGCACGCCACCGCCCCACAGGATCATGCCGGGAAGCTGGTCGCAGGCGGATACCGCAGGTTCCAGGTGATGGTCTGCATGCCGGTCGCCATCGAGGCCGTCGTGCCGCCACCGCCACGTCCGCCACGGCCACCACCCCGCGCGCCCGGCGCGGCCCCGCGGCCACCCGCGGCTCCCGTAAAGGTCTGGATGACCGTCCCGCTCGCGTCGAGGATGTCGAAGGTCAGGCTCTGCACCGGGCCATTGATCAGGTACCGAATCGTGGCGCCGCTGGTGGACCGATACGCCGTCTCTGGCGCGAACAGATACGCCGGGTTCGCCGCCGCCACGGCCGGCGAATACTGGCGAATCGGCGCGATGTCGTCGAGCACGTAGAAACCGCGACCATGTGTGGAGATGACCAGGTCGCGATCCTCGACAATCAGGTCGGACACCTGCGTGTTCGGCAGATTGAGTGACAAGGGCAACCACGTGGCGCCATCGTCGTACGACAGGTGCACGCCTTCCTGCGTGCCCGCATAGAGCAGACCGCGGCGCTTGGGGTCCTCACGAACCGTGTGGACGTATTCGTCGGCGTCGATGCCGTTGACGATCTTCGTCCAGGTGCGGCCGAAGTCATGGGTGCGGAAAATGTAGGGAGCGAAGTCGTCAAGCAGCGGGCGCTTCACTGCCATGTACGCGGTGCCGGCATCAAACGACGACGCGTCGATGATGCTGACACGGCCAAACTCCGGCATGTCGGGCGGCGTCACGTTTGTCCAGGTCTTGCCGCCGTCCCTCGTCAGATGCACCAGACCATCGTCTGATCCCGCCCAGATGATGTTGACGTCGGTCTTGCCGGGCGCGAGCGCAAAGACGGTCGCGTAGACCTCCGGACCGTTCATGTCGCCGGTGATCGGTCCGCCAGAGTGGCCCATGGTCTTCGGATCGTGCCGGGACAGGTCGCCGCTGATGCGCTCCCAGCTCTGGCCGTCATTGGTGGTCTTCCATACGTGCTGAGTGGCCGTGTAGAGGATGCGCGGATCGACCGGCGAGAAGATGATCGGGAACGTCCACTGAATGCGTTCCACCAGCGCGCTCGAGGGCTCGCCGGAGAACATGCGCGGGTACGGGTGCACCTCGCGCGACTGCCCGGTGCGCCGGTTGGTGTATTCGAGCCAGCCGCCATTGACCGCGCCGGCAAAAAACACGTCGAGGTCTTTCGGGTCCGGTGCGATGTACGCCGGCTCGAAGCCACCGGGGTTGTACATCAGCGGCGTGCCGCCTCCGCGACCGCCTGCGGTTTCGTTCTCAACACACACCGTGTTGCCGTCCTGCTGCGCGCCACACACGTGATACGGCACGTGTTTGGTAGTGACGACGTGGTAATACTGCGGCGTGGGATAGTCGCGGGCCGTGAAGGGGTTGCCACCCGTGTAGGTGACCGCGCCGCCGCTGTCGCTGGCGTGCACGATGTGTTTCGGGTCTTTCGGATCGATCCACAGATCGTGTGAGTCGCCGCCGGTGAAGCTCACCAGCGTCTTGCCGCCGTCGGTCGACTTGAACGTGCCCACGTTGAGCACGTAGACGGTGTCGGCATCGACGGGATCGGCCGTCAGGTGTGAGTAGTAGAACGCGCGCTGGCGGATGTTGCGACCGCTGTTGACGAGTGTCCAGGTCGCGCCGGCGTCATTCGAGCTGAACAGACCGCCGTTGTCGTTTTCCACGATCGCGTAGACGCGGTTCGGGTTCGCCGGCGAGACGACCACGCCGATCTTCCCGATGATCCCCGAGGGCAGACCGGGCCGCCGCGTGATTTCCGTCCACGTTTCACCGCCGTCGGTGGACTTGAACAATCCGCTGCCGGGACCGCCACTCGACATCTGGTATTCGACGCGGTACGCCTCCCACATCGCGGCATAGATCACGTTCGGATTGCTCGGATCGATCGACAGGTCAATCGCGGCGGTCTTGGCATCACGGAACAACGTGCGCTTCCACGTCTTGCCGCCGTCGGTGCTCTTGTAGACACCGCGTTCCTCGTTGGGCGCGCCGTGGTGGCCAAACGCCGCCACGTACACGATGTCGGGATTGGTGGGGTGGATGCGAATCTTCGAGATGTTCTTCGCGTCCTTGAACCCCAGGTGCGTCCACGTCTTGCCGGCGTCGGTGGACTTGTAGACACCGTCACCCGACTGGATATTGCCGCGGATGCAGGTCTCCCCCATCCCGATGAAGACGATGTCCGGGTTGGTCTCGGACACCGCCACCGCGCCCACCGACGCGCTGCCGACCTGGCCGTCGGTCACCGGCGCCCAGGTCTCGCCGCGGTCCGTGGTCTTCCAGAGGCCGCCGCCGACCGCGCCGAAGTACGCCTCGTCGGGCCGGCCAATGACACCGGAGACGGCCAGCGAGCGGCCGCCACGGTCCGGCCCCAGACTGCGCCACTGGAACAGGTTCAGGTATGGCGGCAAGGCGGACGGCGCCTGGGCATCAGACACATGCACATGGCCGTGGGCATCCACAAATGTGGCTTCGGCACGTACGGGCGCCGGACGCACAGCAGCCAACCCTGTGGCCAGCACGGCACCGGCCCCTACAGCAGCAAGACGACGGACAGCAAAGAACATGGGCAACCTCTTTCTGTTGCCAGATTCTAGCCCTTCTTGGCGGAGCTGACCCGCCGCCTCTTGCCGCTACCTGCGCCGTGCCGCCAGACGTCGCGACAGGGCCATGCCTGTGCGCGTCGTGGCGTGGTCCACGGCGGCGTACAAGTCGCTGCGTGTATCGTGGACGACCAGGGCGGCGCGGTCGGCGAGCGACACCTGCACCTGGCACCGCTTGTCGATGCCGCCTCGCGGACCATTCAGGTCCGTGAGGCGGACAGCGACGCGTGTGACGCCCCGTCCGAGACGTCCGATGGCTGACTGCAGTCGACGCAGCACGTGGGCATGCAACGCGGCCGTAAGTTCGAATCCTCGAGCGTGAACGGTAATCGTCATCGGTGACTCCTTGTGTTGGTGCCCTGATGCTACGCAACGCTCTTCACCAGAAACAGTTGATTCTTTGGTGGATCAACTTTGAGGATTCCTATCGACGCCGCCGGTAGTACTCTAGGCAACGCATGTCTCTCGACCGACTCGAAGTTTCCCTCGCCGCCGACATCTCCGACCTCGAACAGC
>CBINOO010000149.1:0-7887 GCA_966252305.1 uncultured Acidimicrobiia bacterium | reverse complement strand
CATCTCGCCATCTCGCCATCTCGCCATCTCCTCATCTCGCCATCTGCACGCGTCCATCGAGCATTGTGATGTGGCGTTTGGCGCGAGCCATGTGGCGGGGATCGTGGGTTGCGAGGCAGATGGTAGAGCCGGCGGCATGCAGTTCATCGAGCATGTCCATGACGATGGCGCCGCTGGTGGAGTCGAGATTGCCGGTGGGTTCGTCGGCGAGGACCAGCGGCGGCTGTCCGGCGACGGCCCTGGCGATGGCGACGAGTTGCTGATGGCCGCCTGAGAGAGCGCCTGGCCGCTGCTGTGCGCGCGCAGCGAGACCCACCCGCGTGAGCGCGGCCATCACCCGGCCCCGTCGCTCCGACACCGGCAGGTCCCGCAGGGTGAGTGGATATTCGACGTTTTCGTAGACCGTGAGGTCGGCCAGCAGGTTGAAGCTCTGGAAGATGAGTCCGATGTCGACACTGCGCGCACGCGCCCGTTCGGCGGGACTCAGCGAGGCCGTGGCGCGCCCGGCCAGCCAGTAGCGGCCCCGTGTGGGCGTGTCGAGCAGCGCAAGCACAGAGAGGAACGTCGACTTGCCGCACCCCGAGGGACCGGAGATCGACACGTACTCCCCACGCTCGATGTCGACCGTCACATCGTGCAGCGCGATCGTCGGTTCGTCCGCCTCCCCGGTGAAGATGCGAGTGATGCCCTCGAGTCGCACCAGGGGCATGGGCCCTGTGTTGGTCTCAGGAACTGCGTCAGGAGCTTTCCGTCGCCACCAGGCCATGGGCTATTGGACGAGCGGGACGCCTGAAAGGATGGCGAGATGGCGAGATGGCGAGATGGCGCGCCCGGCAGGACTCGAACCTGCGACCCCGAGCTTAGAAGGCTCGTGCTCTATCCAACTGAGCTACGGGCGCGTGGGGTTCATTGTACAGTCGCCTGATGGGACTGCTCCTGCGAACGACGATGCTGGTGCTGGCCGTGGCGTGTACCACCGCTCCGCCGCCGACGCTCTCGGTCACCGAGAAGGCCCGCGGCATCCAGCCCGGAGAACTTGTCATCCTGACAATCACCAGCGATCAGCCCCTCTCGGCCCTGCGCGTCCAGGCGTTTGACCACGACTGGCCCGTCACGCGGGAGAGCAGCGCCCCTGACGGCACCGAGTCGTGGCGCTCACTGGTGGGCATCGACCTCGACGTGCCGGTGGGGCCGCACGACGCGACCATCACGGCCACGAGTGCGGGCGGAGAAACGCCGCTGGTCCATCCCCTGAATGTCGTCGCCAAGCAGTACCGCACGCGGCGGCTCACGGTGGATCCGAACTTCGTGAATCCGCCCGCGGCCGAGCTGCCGCGTATCAGGGAGGAATCCGCGCGCCAGAACGCCATCTGGTCGTCGGCACCGACAACCCCGCCCGAGCCGCTGACGTTTCGTGTGCCCGTACCGCACCAGGCCAATTCGGCGTTTGGCACACGCAGCATCTTCAACGGTGAGCCCCGCGGCGCGCACACCGGCGCCGACTTCCTGAGCCCGGCCGGCACGCCGATCAAGGCGCCGGCGGCGGGCACCGTGCGGCTCGTCGGCAACCTGTATTACAGCGGCGGCTCGGTGATCGTCGATCACGGCCTCGGCATCTATTCACTCTTCGCGCAGATGTCGAAGTTCGATGTCAGCGAAGGCCAGACCGTTGCTGCGGGAGACGTGTTGGGCCGTGTCGGTGCCACCGGCCGCGTCACGGGCGCCCATCTGCACTGGACCGTGCGTATGGGCCAGGCACGCGTCGATCCCCTGTCTTTGGTGGAGTTGCTGCCGGCGCCCACCACCTCGCGATAAGATCGCACCCAACCGGAGGATCCCAACCATGTCCCGAACCCGTGTGGGTCGTAACGATATCTGTCCGTGTGGCAGCGGCAAGAAGTTCAAGAAGTGTTGCGAAGGCGCGAGCACCAGCGGTCGCGGCACGATGTTGATGGGACTGCTGATCGGCGCCCTGGTCGTCGGAGGCCTGATTGCGGGCGTGACGTCTTTTTCAACCGAGTCCGCACACGTCGGCAAGACGACCGGCGTCTGGGATCCGGTCCACGGCCACTATCACTGAGGCGGACGAGCCTCAGCGTCCCGACGCCGGCCTGATCGGAATCGGCGCGATCGCGTCTGAGAGCGGTCCGGCGAGTTCGTCGTAGACGCGGTGCATGAACCACTCGACCAGTTGCGCGCGGAACGCCGCATTGGCCGGCGCGGCGTCCTGGGTGAGCACGAGCATCGGCTCGCGCACGAGCGCAAACGCCTCATCAGCGGCCGTCCACACATCACGCCCGGCATCCTTCGCGACCTTGCCGTGGGCCCGCAAGGTGCGAAAGATGTCGAGTGTGGCGTGCAGCCGCGTTTCATCGCGCATGGGATCGCCATGGCCGGGCACAAGGACCGAGGCGTCGAGACTGTCCACCCACTCGAGCGTCCGTACCCAGCCTTCAGGGTAGACGCTCAGCGCGAATGAAATCGGATTGACCAGCACGTCGCCCGTCAGCAGCACCCGCTCCTTCGGCAACCAGATCATCGTGTCGCCGGGAGTGACGGCTCGATCGATGTGTACGAGCTGAATCTCGCGCCCTCCCAGATGCAGCGTCAGACGATCGGTGTACGTCACCGAGGGCAGCACATGGCGCACGCCGCGTTTCTCCGCGAGGAACCACTGCCCCATCGCGATACGTTCACGCAGCGCCTGCGGGTTGGCTGGAGCAGGTGTACCGGTGAGCCGCGCTTCCAGTGATGCGAGGTAGCCGGGCAACTGGGTGTCCAGGCCGGGTTTGTTGAACTCAAGCGCCGGTCCCGCCATGGCCACACGGCTGCCGGCGTGCGCAATCACCTGCACGCCAGGAAACGCGTCGGTGTACGCCTCGGTGCCGTACCAGTGATCCCAATGCCAGTGTGAGTTGACGACGAAGCGCACCGGAACGGAGGTGATGGCCTTGATGCCGGCAATGACCGCGCGCGCGGCCGTGGGTGTGCCGTTGGAATCAAACACCACCACGCCATCACTGGTCACAATCGCGACCGCATTACCGTCGAGCCCGAACTCGGCGTACGGGGCCGTCTTGAACAGGTAGACACCGTCAGCGACGTCAACACGTGTGGGAGGAGGGAAAGTCGGCGTCTGAGCGGGCGCCGGTGTGGCGGCCAGCACCACGAGCAGCACTCCCATCACGGCGGGCCAGGGACGAGTCACGGCGACAGCTTGGCACCAGCGGCTCCTCCAGACAAAGCCCCGGTGACGAACACGCCGTGGGATGGGGTGAACATCCGATGCCTGACCGCGACACCCGGAGGGTAGAATCTGCGAAGTGCGCGCCTCCCTCGTCTTCACTGTTGCCGTTGCGCTGTTGATCGCCGCGCCCCAGGCCCAGGTCAGCCGCTCGGTCACCCTCGATCTCGTGTTGCCCACCACGGCCACATCAGCCGCGGTCAGCCTGGGCGATCTGGTCGTTCGCTTGGACGGACGCGTGTATCCGGTGACTGCCGTGCGCCGCAGCCTGGCGTTGCCCGCAACACCGGTGGGCCCCTGGCCGCCGCCCTACGGCCGGAACGATATCGCCCAGGGCCGGACGCTCGCAGTCCTCGTTGACACGCCGCGACTTCCCGCCGCGCGCCTTGATGCCATCACGACAGGGGTCACGACACTCGCACAGGGGCTGGCGCCGGCTGATCGGATTGCGCTGATCCCCATCAACACGGACGCGCGCCCCGTCGACTTCACCACGGCTCATGCACGTGTGCGCGACGCGGCTGCAGCGCTGCCGCTGTCGCAGGAACTGCCGCGCCAGAACAACCGCGAACGCGACGCCGCCGTTGAGGCGATGCTCGACTCGGCGGGCCGGCTCGCCACCATGCTGGGCGCCACACCCGGCGTCAAGGTCATGGTCGTCGTGACCGAACCCTTCCGTGTGAACGGCCGGCTGCGTGAGGCCATGCAGCTGCTCGGGAAAACTGTCGCGCGCAATCGCGTCGCGGTGTACGTGGCCTCCCCCAGTCCCGACACCAGAGCCGGCGATGGCGCACACACGCTTGCCGCGTCGACCGGAGGCCTCGTGCTGTCGCCTGGCTGGAAGAACCTGCTCGAGCAGGAGGCTCGTCGCGTCGAAGTGCAGGTCGCGGTGGACGATCGTCTCTCACCGGGCGCCACTGTCCGCACGATCGTCGCAGGCGCCCGGAAGGACATCCAGCCGCGATTTGTCCCGTACACCTTCATCCGGCCGGAAGGCCCGGACGCGCTCGAGTCACTCTCCGACATGTTGCGGATGGGCCGCGTCTTCACCGATCTGCCCCTGCGCCTTGCGGCGTATCCTGTGCTGCACACCGATCGCTCGAGCATCCGCCTCCTGATCGTCGCCGAAGCGGTCGAGCCTGAGTCATCGCTCCAGTGGGCGGAGTTTGCGCTGATCAGTCCGGATGGCCGCTTCCTCTCGCAGTGGCGGGAGGAGCGCGAGGCACTCACCCAGCGTCCGGTTGTGTCCGGCGTCCTCACCGATCCCGGCACGTATCGCCTGCGCTGGGCGGCCTCGGAGTTGACCGGTCGACGCGGCACCGTGGACGTCGATGTGGCTGCAGGGCTCGCCGAGGCCGGCGCGTTCAGGCTCAGCGGCCTGATGCTCGGCCGCCTCGAGACCGACACGTTCATCCCGGTGCTGCAGCCGCATGCGGACGACCCGTCGGTCGAGTGGTATGCCGAAATCTATGGCGAACCACCAGGCGGCCAGATCCTCACGGCCCGTGTGGATGTGCGCGCCACTCCCGGCGGGCCCATCGTCGCCACCGAGAGCGGACGCGTCTTGACGTCACCCGATCCGCAGCGGCGCGCGATGACCGGACGCCTGGCCACCGACGGCCTTGCGCCCGGTGACTATCAGCTCACCGCGACGTTGAGCGCCAACGGCACGGACCTGGGCTCGGTCTCGCAGACTCTTCGCAAGGAACGCTGAGTGCCCCCTCGTCCGCGGCTGGCCTGGCTGATCGTCTTTGCCGGCCTGGCCATCCTGCACACGTGGCCGCTGGCACGCGCGCCGCATGAGCTCTCGCTTGTGCACAACGCCGACACGCAACTCAACGCGTGGATCGTCAGCTGGATTGCGCACATCCTGCCAACGGCGCCATGGGACTTCTGGCGCGGCAACATCTTCCAGCCGGGTGAACTCGCCCTCACCTTCTCGGAACCGCTGCTGATTCCCGGCCTGCTAGGCGCGCCGATCTTCTGGTCAACAGGCTCAGCCATCCTCACATTCAACGTCCTGCTCATCGCGGGTCTTGCGCTGACCGGGGCGGCGACGATGTGGGTGGTGCGACGGGAGGTGTCATCAACGTTCGCGGCGGTGGTGGCCGGGATGTTCGCCGCGTTTAACGGACACCTGCTCACGCGGCTGCCGCACCTGCAGGCGGCGCATGCGTGGGGACTGCCGCTCGTGTGGGGCGCCACGTGGGCGCGGCTGAACGGACATGGCCGCGCGTGGTGGCTGCCTGTCGCGGTGGCACTCACGGCCGCCACGTCGCTGCATTGGTTGGTGTTTGCTGTCATCGGCGCCGCGCTCACGGCGGTGGTCACACGTCACTCGGTAAAGCACCTGTTGCGGGTAGCGGTCGAGGGCGCGGGTGGCGTGGTGCTCGCGCTGCCGGTGTTGTGGCCGCACGTATCGGGCGGAGTTGTACGTCCACTCGAGCAGGTGGCCGAGTTTGCCGCGACGCCGGCCGGATGGTTCACGTCTCTCAGTCACGCCCACGCCTGGTGGTCGCGCGCGTGGTTCACGGTCGACACCAACGTCTGGTTCCCGGGTGTGGTCATCCTCGTGTTGGCGGCGTTCGGCCTGTTCGCGTCGTGGCGCACGCGGCCACTCGCGCGCTGGGCCTCGCTGATGATCGTGTTCGGTGTCGTGTTGTCACTCGGACCGGCCACGCCGGTCTATGAGTGGGTGTACCGCGCCTTCCCGCCGATGCAGGGCATTCGCGCCGCCACCCGTTTTGGCGCGCTGGCATACGCGGGACTCACACTGCTGGCCGCGTACGGAGCCGTCTGGGTGCTCGAGCGCATGCGGCGTCCCACCCTCGCGGCGCTCACGATTGGCGTGGCGCTCACTGCGGAGCAGTTGCACGCGCCAATCACCACGACACCGTGGAACGGCGTGCCCGCGGTGTACTCGCTGCTGCGCGATGAACCCGGTCCGGTGCTCCTTGTGGAGATGCCGTTGTATCCGCCCGACGCGGTGTTTGAGAACGGCGAGTACGTGCTCAACGCCACCGGCCATTGGCGTGACGTGGCGAACGGCTATAGTGGCCTCACGCCGATGTCATACCGCCGTTACACAGAGACGCTCTGGTATTTCCCCCAGGAGCGCGCGTGGCCGACACTGGCGGAAATGGGCGCGACCCACGTGATGGTGCACCTGAGGAAGTTTGGCGCAGACGCCGCAGCGGTGGAATCCGCCCTGCAGGTGCGGCCGGATCTGCGCCTGATGGCCGCAGATCGTGACGGCCGGCGCCTTTATCGCCTCGTCCGGGAATAACCAGCGGCCATGGATGGTCTCAGATGACAGATGTGGACCAGCCGCTGGTGGATCGCGCCCGTCGTGGCGACCTTGACGCATTTGCCGAGCTTGTGGCGCAGCACCAGGCGGGACTCGTGCGGTTTCTGACGCACATGGTGTCCAACGTCTCCGACGCCGAGGACGTCGCGCAGGAAACGTTGTTGCGCGCGTACAAGGCGCTGAAGGATTTTCGGGGCCAGAGCGCCTTTCGCACCTGGCTCTACCAGATTGGCGCCAACGCGGCGCGCACGCACCTGGACCGCAGGCGCCATCGTCACGAGCAGCAGGATTCCGACGATGAGGCGCGTGAGGTGGCGGGGGCGGATCGTGTGGAAGAGCGCGTCATTGCTCACGACCAGTTGCGTCGAGCCATGGCGCAATTACCCGACGACTGGCGCGAGGCCATCGTCTTGCGTGACATCGAGGGACTGGAATATCGCGAGATTGCGGCGGCGTTGAACATCCCGATTGGCACCGTCGAATCGCGTATCTTCAGAGGGCGGCAGCGGCTCAAGCAGCTGCTCGTACCGGGAGCAGGGGAACGATGACCAGGCACTGTGACGACCTGATTCCGCTGATGCTGCGGGCGGTGGACAACACCATCACCCCGACGGAACGCGCGACGCTCGACGCGCACCTGGCGACGTGTGCCGAGTGCGCCGAGGCCCTTGCCGACCAGCGCGCCATGCAGGCCGCGGTCGCGACGCTTGCGGCCGACACGCCCGTCACTCACGTCGGCGCGCGTGTGCTGGCGACGCTGCGCGCCGAGGCTGAGGCGCAAGCGCGGGACACCTGGGCTGACCTGCTCGACTTCAAGCGGTGGACGTGGCGCCTCGTGCCCGTCGCCCTCGTCATGGCCATTGCCATGGCAGGCGTGAACAACACCACCGACGCCACCGACGCCACTGGCGCCACCGAGGCCGCTGGGGCGACCACCACCAACACCTCTGCTGCATCGACGGTGCTTCTTGCCGATGGCGTCTCGGGCGCCGACGTGTTGTCGCTGCTGCTGAATGCGTCGGCCGATCAGCAGGTGACAACGACGACGGCGACGACGGCGGGAGGCCAGCGATGACGACCCCAACCGCAAAGGTGTGGATCGCGACGTTCATCGCGCTGGTGTTTTCCATCGGCCTGATGGCGGGCGTGGTCATCGAACGGCTGGTCCTGCACCCGGCCGAATCACGGGATGGACGCGGCCCCGGAGGCGGCGGCCGCCGCGGCGGACCTGGTGGACCTGCAGGACCCCGTGGAACTGGTGGACCCCTTGGAACTGGCGGGCCACGTTTAGGCCCCCCACCCGCGCCGTACCTGAAAGAACAGTAAGCACCAGTGA
>CBINOO010000148.1:0-7949 GCA_966252305.1 uncultured Acidimicrobiia bacterium | reverse complement strand
GCACCACGGTGCCGGCAGGATCGATTCCACGTCCGGATGGCAGCGGCTACGACGTGTGCCCGGCGGGGACGTTTGCCCCTGAGGGCGCGACGGCGTGCACGCCGGCGCCGGCGGGCTCGTTTGTTGACAGCCAGGGCGCGCACGCCGCGACGTTGTGTGCACCGGGCAGCTTCAGCGCGACGGCCGGGGCGACGGCCTGCACCCTCGCTCCCGCTGGCAGCTACGTGCCGACGGCGGGCGCGACCAGTGCCACGACGTGTCCTGTCGGGGCGATCAGCGCGGAGGGTGCGACGTCCTGCACCACGGTGCCGGCCGGCTCAATCCCACGTCCGGATGGCAGCGGGTATGACGTGTGCCCGGCGGGGACGTTTGCACCTGAAGGCGCGACGACGTGTACACCGGCTGCGCCGGGGTCGTTTGTCGCGGACCCCGGATCCGCGAGTGCGACGCTCTGCAACGTCGGCACGTTCAGTGCGGTCGCAGGCGCGACGGCGTGCACGCCGGCTCCGGCGGGATCGTTTGTTGAGAGCCAGGGCGCTCACGCGGCGACCCTGTGTGCACCGGGCAGCTTCAGCGCGACGGTCGGCGCGGTGGTCTGCGACTTGGCGGTGCCCGGATCCTTCGTGAGCGAAGCCGGTGCCCAGATGGCGACGTTGTGTCCAGCCGGCAGCTTCAGCGCGACGGCCGGCGCAACAGCCTGTACGCTCGCCCCAGCCGGCAGCTACGTGCCGACCGCGGGCGCGACATCAGCGACGACGTGTCCGACGGGTGCGATCAGCGCGGAGGGTGCGACGTCCTGCACCACCGTGCCGGCGGGATCAATTCCACGTCCGGACGGCAGCGGCTACGACGTGTGCCCTGCCGGTACCTTTGCACCCGAAGGCGCGACGACGTGTACACCGGCTGCGCCGGGGTCGTTTGTCGCGGACCCCGGATCCGCGAGTGCGACGCTCTGCAGCGTCGGCACCTTCAGCGCGGTCGCAGGCGCGACGGCCTGCACGCCCGCGCCGGCGGGCTCGTTTGTCGACACGACGGGCGCATCCGCTGCCTCGTTGTGTCCCGCAGGCTCGTTCAGTGCGACCACCGGATCGGCGGCCTGCACCCTCGCGCCCGCCGGCAGCTACGTGCCGACACCCGGCGCGACCAGCGCAACGTTGTGCCCCGCCGGCACCTCGTCGCAGCAAGGCGCCACAAGCTGCACCGACACGACGGCACCGGCAATCTCCAACGTGCCGGCCAACATCACGCTGGAAACCGAAGGCACGACCGCAACGGTGACATACACGCTCCCGACGGCCGTTGATGTGGTCGACGGCCCGGTTGCCGTCACCTGCGTGCCGCCATCAGGCAGCGCACTCCCCGTGGGCACACACACCGTGACCTGCTCTGCCACCGACGCAGCAGGCAACCAGTCATCGGCGTCCTTCACGGTCACGATCACGGCGATCGAACCGCCGCCACCACCGCCGACGAACACGCGAGGCCGCATGAAGGGTGACGGCAGCGTCCGTACAGACGATGAAGTGACGGTGAGATTTGATTTTGATGTCGATCGCGGCATCTACGAGCGTCGTCGGCACGACAACGACTCGCTCCGCCTGCGGATCGATGGGCAGAGTCGACGAGGACAGCGAACACGTTTCGAGTCCACGGCGATCACCTCGATGGTCTTCAGTGACGATCCAGGCACCAACCCCGGTCGCGGCTGGTTCTGGTGGCTGCCGATCCTCCGCGTGCGCACCGACACGGTGGTGTTCAGCGGCACGGGCAAGTGGAACGGCGCGTCCGGCTACACGTTCGAGGTCACGGCGGTCGACAAGGGCGAGCCCGGCCCCGGGCGCGACACCTTCACGCTCATCGTGCGCGACAAGAAGGGCAAGATCGTGCTGCAAGTCTCCGAAGAACTCCGCTCGGGGAACATCCAGTCGCTGCCCGTGCTCGGCGGTCGTTAGGCACTCGCATTCGTCAGGGCTTCCGGGGCACACTGTGCTCCGGGAGCCCGATGATGTACCGATTCTCCACCCTGGCCGCGCTGGTGTTTGCAGCCGCAACCGCCGGGCTGCTCGCGCAGGCACCACAAAAACTCGCCTTGCCCGACGTGCCGCTGGTCTACGGCATGATCAACGCGCACTTCCGCGCTGACGGCACGTTCACGATGGGTGGCGGAGGATGGCCTCAACTCACCGGCACATACATCGTCACCGGCAACGAGGTGCAGCTGACGCTGGTGAAGCCGCCAAACGGATGCGCGGAGGCGGGACGTTTTACCGCGCAAGTGGACGGCACGACGGTGCGATTCACGATGGTCGCCGATACGTGTATGGCGCGCCGGATGATCCTGACCGACAGTGTCTGGCGCCCTGAGGGCGAGCCGGTCGTCCATCCACCGCGTCGCATCGTGCGCACCGGTCCTGCGCGAGCACCAGAACTTCCCCCCGCATCATCATCCGCAGGCAGCTGGCCGTCGTTTCGAGGCCCACAGGCACGCGGCATCGCGCAGGAGCAGAACCTGCCCGAGACGTGGGATGTCGCATCCGGCACCTCGATTCGCTGGAAGCGGGCGATCGACGGCCTCGCACACTCGAGCCCCATCGTGTGGGGCGACACGTTGTTTGTCACGACCGCGATCAGCTCGCGAGGCAAGGCAACGTTCCGCCCTGGGCTGTACGGTGATGGCGATGCGTCGGATGACCGTTCACCGCAGCAGTGGAAAGTTATTGCGCTCAACAAACAGACCGGCGACGTGCGGTGGGAACGTGTGGCGATTGAAGGCGAGCCGCGCGACAAGCGTCACATCAAGTCGACCTACGCGAGCGCAACGCCCGTAACAGATGGCCGCGTGGTCGTCGCCGCCTTCGGGTCGATGGGTGTCTTTGCGTGGGACATGCAAGGCAACCGCCTGTGGAGTGTCGACTACGGCCGCGCCCACCTTGGAGCCTACGACCTGCCGTCCTGGGAATGGGGCAGCGCGAGCTCGCCGATCATCTGGAACAACCTGGTCATCCTCCAGGTCGACACACACGCCGACTCGTTCGTGATGGCGCTCAATGCGCTGACGGGCGCGACGGTGTGGAAAACCGAACGTGAGGAGCTGCCATCGTGGGGCACGCCGACAGTCGCGGACACCGCGACTGGACCGGTGCTGGTGACCAACGCGTCCAACTTCATCCGCGCCTACGACCCGCGCACGGGCAAGGAGCTGTGGCGCATCGGCCGCAGCTCGAAGATCACGGCGCCGACACCGGTGTATGCGGATGGCCTCTGGGTGGTTGCGAGCGGTCGCGCGCCAGAGCGTCCGATCTTTGTCATTCGTCCGGAAGCCAGCGGCGACATCACACTGCCGCCGGATGCCGATCGCAGCGAGTCCGTCGCCTGGAGCAAAACCGCGCGTGGCCCCTACATGCCCACGCCGCTTGCGTATGACGGCGTGCTGTATGTGCTCGCGAACAACGGCGTGTTCGATGCTTACGACCTGCAGACCGGCGCCGAGGTGTATCGCCAGCGGCTGCCCGACGTGGGCAGCGGATTCTCGGCGTCACCAGTGGCCGCCGATGGCCGCATCTACCTTTCCAGTGAGGATGGTGACGTGGTCGTCGTGAAAGCGGGGCGTGAGTTCGCCCACATCGCCACCAACAACATGGGCGACTTGATCATGGCCACGCCGGCGATCTCGGAAGGCACGCTGTACATCCGCACGACCTCGGCGCTGTTTGCCGTCGGGCGGAAGTGATCGCGCACGGCCCATCACGAGAATGATGAGCCGTGCGATGTGTGTGGGCTAGCGGTCGCCGCCGAAGCCGCCGCCGCGTCCGCCGCGCCGCGACTTCAACTTCTCGAGCTGCTCAGGCGTCAGCACCGCTTCAACGTCGGCGCGCAGCTTCTCGTGCAGCGCCTTCACCTGCGCCTTCTGCTCCTCAGTCAGGTCGAGTCCTCGCAGGGCGCGCGCCGGTCCAGGTGCGCCTCGTCGTCCCCCAGGACCCTGACGGAAACCGGGACCCTGCAGGCCGGGACCGCGCTGGCCGGGACCACGCTGCTGCATCAGCCGCGGACGCTGGTCGTTGGCAGGCTGTTCGGCCGCCGCAGCGTAGGTCGAACCTCCCAGTGCAAGTGCGCCGATGGCGAGTGTGGCGAGTGCGTACTTCTTCATATGGCCTCCTTCCGCGGTGATCCGGGCGTCATGTCCGCGTCTGTATGGTGAGACTGGAGGCCCTTCCCGAATATTCCCGTGCGTTGAAGATTTATTTCGCCGGCAGTCGCACACGTGCCGTGACCGGGAAGTGGTCTGACGGATACCGGCCGTCACGCGCCGTGCGATCGATACCGGCCGAAAGAACCTCGACCCCCGGAGTGACCAGCACGTAGTCAATCTTGTCGCCGCTGGTCTGCCCGATGGTGAAGCCGGTAAACGTGCCGACAACCTTCTCGTCAGGATGCACCGCGCGGAATGTATCGATCAGCGGCGCGCCAGATGTGCCGGCGGGGCGCAGCAGCTGCGTAATCGCCGCGTTCTGCTCGCCGGCGTTGAAGTCACCGGTGACGATGACCGGCTCGTCGGGCAGACGACGCGTACGGATGCGCTCGAGCAGCAGCGCTGTGCTGCGTTCTCGTGACGGTTGCGACTGATGATCAAGGTGCACGTTGAACACCCAGAACGCGCGGCCTTCCCGGTCGACGAGACGCGCCCATGTGCAGATGCGCGTGATGTTGTTGCCCCAGGACTTCGACGCAATGACATCGGGTGTATCCGAGAACCAGAATGTCCCGGTATCCGACACGGCATACGCGTCGCGACGGTACAGGATGGCCGCGTACTCCCCACGCGTCTTCCCATCGTCTCTCCCGACGCCCAGCGCAGCGAACTGGGGCAGCGCGTCGAGGATTTCGCCGATCTGTCCACCCAGCGCTTCCTGCACACCGAGCACGTCCGGGTCGGCGGTCCGGATCGTGTCAAACAGGAGCTGACGACGGAGTTCCCATCGGTTGTCGCCATCGTTGGCCGTCCCGTACCGGATGTTGAACGACATGACGTCCAGCTCGGCAGGCGCCGCGGGGCGCGGCTGTTGTGGAGCGAGGGCGAGCAGAGCCAGGGGAAGCAGCAGTCGAAGCATCGGGTAATCCTACGCGCACCGCGTGAATTCGCGGTGTCGGAGGCAGGCCCGGCGCAATGCCCCCCGGCGCACCGGTGCCGCAGCGATGGCACGTGACTTGAAACTGTTCAACCGATCGATGGCCTTTTCCACTCAGGACCTCCAGGCACACCCCGCACTGCTGAAACTCGACCTCTACTGCCAGGGTCTCCAGATCGACCCGTCGTGCACGGTGGGCGACGATAGGGGACGGCAGATCATGCGGACGCGAGCCGGCCTGGGGAGCGGCCTCGAGGTCATCCTGCCGGGTGGGCTCTGGACCAATGTGCCCGTGCTGGAGTCGTTTGCGACGCGGTCCCCATACGTCCTCAAACGTGACGAGACGGGTTACACCGTGTGGCGTGGTGCCGAGCGGGTGGCGAGCGTTCAGCTCTCGCCCCGGCCCGAGTGGTATGACAGCCGCACGTCCGCGGGTACGCCGATGACACGAGTCGGCACGTTGCAGGGCACCTACCTCGGCATCTATCCCGCGCAGGTCTGTGACTTCTGGCGCGCCACGCCCGAACGCACCAACTGCGGCTTCTGTTCGGTGGGCCTAAATCTCGGCGTTGACGAAGCGACGGAAAAGTCCGTGGCCGATGTGCTGGAGGTCGTCGAAGCCGCGCGACGCCAGTCCGATATCACCTACGTTGACTTCAACACCGGCCATTACGAGGGCGAGACCTATCTCGACATCCTTGAGCCATACGTGCGCGCGGTGAAGGAACGATTCGGCGTGCTCATTGGCGTGCAGACACCGCCGCATCAGGATCTCGCGCGATACGACCGGCTGCGTGCCATGGGCGTGAATCGTGTGTCCTTCTGCTTCGAGGTATGGGACCGGGCGCGCTTTGTGGAAGTGTGCCCAGGGAAGGCGGCCACGTACGGCATCGACCGCTACCTCGACGCGATTCGGTATTGCGCGAGCCTGGCTGAGCGTGGACCCAGGAGCGAGCCCTGGGTAACCAACGGCGAAATCATTGCCGGGCTCGAGCCGCCGGAGTCGTCCATCGAAGCCATCAACTGGATGACGTCGGTGGGCGCCATCCCGACCGTGTGTGTCTTCAGACCGCTGCGCGGCACCGATTACGCACACATGGACCCGCCGGACGCCGAGCCGCTGGTCCCCGTGTTCCGGCGGCTGTACGAGGCCTGTATGGAGCAGGGGCTGCCCATCGGGTGCGCGCCCAACGTGCATGTATCGCTTGTGTTGCTGCCGGAGGAGTGCCGCGACCTGTCAGACAGGCCTTTCCGCTATCAGCGCGCGAAGCTCGCGGTGCAGAAGCGTGTCTTCGCCGCGATGTTTGCCCGACGCCTCCATTAGAATCCTGAGGTGCGTCGCCTCATCGTTTTCTGCTGCCTGCTGTTCTGGCCCGTCACGTCATTTGCGCAGACGCCGCCGCCCCCTGACGATCGGGCACAGTTTCCACATTGGCTCCAGGGCTCCTTCATCGACGTGCACCTGGGTGGCATCTCGTATCCGTTTTCAAACCTGCAGCTTGAGCCCGGCATGACCGCCGGGAAAATCGACATGCCGAAGCCCACCGTGCGTGTGGCGCTCACCGGCAAGCAGTTGACCCGCCATCTCTCCGCGCAGATTACCTACATGCGGCCGGTGCAGTACGTGTCGTATCGCGACCTGAATGGCACCGACCAAAGCCGCACGGTGTGGATGCACTACGCCACGTTCACGCTCAAGGGACGTGTGCCGGTGAGTCGCAAGCTGTGGGTCTACGGCGAAGCGGGCCCGGCGTTTGCCACACGAAGTGGATTCAACTTTGACGGCAAGGAGGTCGTGCGCGACGAGATCGACACAACCGTGCTGCTCGGCGCCGGACTTGACTGGCAGTTCAATGACCGCTGGGCGCTGACTGGCGGTGTCTCGTATCTGCCTGGGGACGATGGGCAGCGGCAGCCGAGGACACTGTTTACGTCGATGGGATTCCGGTACACCATGCGGCCCATCCCCGAGGCACGGCTCGCGGAAGTGCGTCAGGCGGGGAACATCTTTCCGAAGACGCTGGTGCATGCCGAGTTCACCGGCGGCCGCGGGTATTCGGTGAACAACTTCTTCTCGCGCAAGTTCCCGATCTTCTGGGGCGGCAACGTCAAGGTGGATCAGGGATTTGCGCTCCACGCCGAGCGCAACGTCTTCCACTCGAAGTCGTTGTTTTCGCTGGGTTATGGCATCAGCGTGGGCGCGTGGAAGACGCGTGAGCAGGACCAGCGCTTCTGGACGCTGTCGGTGTATCCCGTGTTGCGGTTCACCGTGTTCCGCTCACGCGCCGCAGACTTCTACCTGATGCATTCGATGGCCGGCCCGACGTTCATCTCGCGCACGATCATGGACGGCCACGATACCGGCAAGCGCTTCACCTTCCAGGACTTCATGGGCGCCGGCCTCTTCCTGGGCTCGAAGCGGCAGACGCACATCGCCCTGAAGATCAATCACTACTCAAACGGCAACATCTTCCCGCAGAACGCCGGCGTCAAGATCCCGCTCACGCTCGTCATCGGCCGAACGTTCTAGATGCACTCGTTCGACACCATTGAGATGGTGCGGACGCGCAGCACGGGCCAGGTGTTTTCCGGCGCGGTGATGCCGGGGCGCGGTTGCGCGCGGCCATCCCACGGCCCGGTGATCTGCACCAGCGTGTTCATGTGCTGCTTGAGCTGGATGCCGTCGTTGTCCGGCACGATCACAAACCGCAGGCCCACGCCGGTCACGCCCTTTTCACCCTGGGCGCTCTTGAGGATGTAGCCACCCTGAGTGTCAACCGACGGTGACAGGCAGCCGCGGACGGTGATCTCTTTCGCGACCGG
>CBINOO010000147.1:0-8011 GCA_966252305.1 uncultured Acidimicrobiia bacterium | reverse complement strand
GCTCCGTGTCGCCCGAGTCGGTGACGACGTAGGCTTCGAAGTAGAGGATGCGCTCAAGGTCGCGCAGCGTGATGTCGAGCAGGTGGCCGATGCGGCTCGGCAGTCCCTTGAAGAACCACACGTGGCTCACCGGGGTCGCCAGCGCGATGTGGCCGAGGCGTTCACGGCGCACCCGTGCCTGCGTCACTTCGACGCCGCACTTGTCGCAGATCACGCCGCGGTGCTTCATGCGCTTGTACTTGCCGCAGAGGCACTCCCAGTCGGTGACGGGTCCGAAAATCTTCGCGCAGAACAGACCGTCCCGCTCCGGCTTGAAGGTGCGGTAGTTGATCGTCTCCGGCTTGGTCACTTCGCCGTGTGACCATCGCAGGATGGTCTCGGGCGACGCGAGGCTGATCCGGATTGCGTCGAAGTCCGAGGTGAGCTGGCCCTTGTCGTTCAGATTCGGTCTCATCGGTTACGCTCCCACCGGGGTTTCGGGCGTCGGTTCAGGCGTGACACCCTCTTCGTCCGGCGGCGGTTCAGCCCCCGGGCGCGCCTTGGTCTTGAGCAGCTGGACGTCCAGACACAGCGCCTGCAGCTCGCGAATGAGCACGTTGAATGACTCCGGCAGGCCGGGCTGGAACGACGCGTCGCCCTTGACGATGGCCTCGTAGATCTTCGCGCGGCCGGTCACGTCGTCAGACTTCGCGGTGAGCAGTTCCTGCAGGATGTGCGCGGCGCCATACGCTTCCAGTGCCCACACTTCCATTTCGCCGAAGCGCTGTCCACCGAACTGCGCCTTGCCGCCCAGCGGCTGCTGGGTGATGAGCGAGTACGGTCCGATCGAACGCGCGTGGATCTTGTCGTCGACCAGGTGCGACAGCTTCAGCATGTAGATGTAGCCGACCGTGACGTCCTGCTCGAAGCGATCGCCGGTCATGCCGTCGAACAGCTTCGTCTTGCCGCCCTTGGGCAGGCCGCCTTCGTCGAGCCACTTCTTGATCTCGGTCTCACGCGCGCCGTCAAAGACCGGCGTCGCGAAGTAGAGTCCGAGCGCGTGCGCGGCCCAGCCGAGGTGCGTCTCGAGAATCTGCCCGATGTTCATGCGCGACGGCACGCCCAGCGGGTTGAGCACGATCTCGACCGGTGTGCCGTCCGGCAGGTACGGCATGTCCTCTTCCGGCAGGATGCGCGCAATGACGCCCTTGTTGCCGTGGCGACCGGCCATCTTGTCGCCGACCGACAGCTTGCGCTTCATCGCGACATACACCTTGACGAGCTTGATGACGCCGGGAGGCAGCTCGTCACCGCGACGAATCTTCTCCTTCTTGTCCTCGAACTCGCGCTGGATGACGTCCACGCGCTGCGCGGTGCGGTCTTCCATCCGGCGCAGTTCATCTTCGAAGCCGAGGTCATCGGTCTCGATGCGCGAACGCACCAGCACCGAGAACGGCAGCTCCGCCATCACTTCGTCGGTGAGCACCGTGCCCTTGCGCACGACCCGATCGCGGCCGTCCGCATCGAAGAGGTCGGTGCGCAGCGTGCGGCCGTTGAGCAGCTGGGTGAGGCGCTTCTTGGTCTCCTCGTGCAGGATGCGGATTTCGTCCTGCAGGTTGGTTTCCATCAGATCGAGTTCGTCCTGTTCGATCTGCTTGGCGCGGTCGTCCTTCTCGATGCCCTTGCGCGAGAAGATCCGCACGCCCACCACGATGCCTTCGATGCCCGGGGGGCACGTCAGCGACGCGTCCTTCACGTCGCCGGCCTTCTCACCGAAGATCGCGCGCAGCAGCTTCTCTTCCGGCGTGAGCTGGGTCTCGCCCTTCGGCGTGACCTTGCCCACCAGGATGTCGCCCGGCTTGACGGCCGCGCCGATGCGGATGATGCCGCTTTCGTCGAGGTCGCGCAGGTAGGTTTCCGAGACGTTCGGAATGTCCCGCGTGATTTCCTCGGGGCCCAGCTTCGTGTCGCGCGCCTCGATCTCGAACTCCTCGATGTGGATCGACGTGTAGTAGTCGTCCTTCACCATGCGTTCGGACACGAGAATCGCGTCTTCGAAGTTGTACCCGCGCCACGGCATGAACGCGACGAGCACGTTCCGGCCCAGCGCCAGTTCGCCCAGCTCGGTGCAGGGCCCGTCGGCCAGCACCTGGCCCTTGGCGACACGCTGCCCCACGCGCACGATCGGGCGCTGGTTGATGCACGTGTTCTGGTTGGACCGCTTGAACTTCGTCAGCCCGTAGATGTCGGCGCCCATTTCGCGCGACAGGCCTTCGCTCTCGCTGCCCTCGACACGCACGACGATGCGCTTGCTGTCGATGTAGTCGACCACACCCGTGCGGCGCGCCACAACGACCGCGCCGGAGTCACGCGCGGTGATGTACTCCATGCCCGTGCCCACGTAGGGAGCCCGCGCCTGGAGCAGCGGCACGGCCTGGCGCTGCATGTTGGATCCCATCAGCGCGCGGTTCGCGTCGTCGTTCTCGAGGAACGGGATGAGCGAGGCGGCGACCGAGACCAGCTGCTTCGGCGACACGTCGATGAAGTCGACCTTGTCGGCCGTCGCCAGGATGAACTCACCCGCCTGGCGGGCATTGACGCGATCACCCAGCAGGTGGCCGTTTTCATCCATCGGCACGTTGGCCTGCGCGACCACGTACTGGTCTTCTTCCCATGCGGACAGGTAGAAGCAGTGGGGCTCGAACTCCACGCCCTTCTTCTTCGACCGGCCGTCCGCGCCGACCAGTTCGTCGGCCTCGACGACATCACCGACCTTGTACTTCGGGTTGCCGCCGGCGTTGGTGACGATGACGTAGTCGATGACCTGGCCGTCCTTCACCTTGCGGTACGGCGACTCGATGAAGCCGAAGTCGTTGATACGCGCGTACGACGAGAGCGACGAAATCAGGCCGATGTTCGGGCCTTCAGGTGTCTCAATCGGGCAGATGCGGCCGTAGTGCGTCGGGTGGACGTCGCGCACCTCGAAGCCGGCGCGTTCACGCGACAGACCGCCGGGGCCAAGAGCCGAAAGACGACGCTTGTGCGTCACTTCCGAGAGCGGGTTGGTCTGGTCCATGAACTGCGAGAGCTGCGACGACCCGAAGAACTCGCGAATGGCGGCCATGACCGGCTTCGCGTTGATCAGGTCGTGCGGCATGGCGGTCGCCATTTCCTGGTAGACCGACATCTTTTCCTTGATCGCCCGCTCCATGCGGACCAGGCCGATCCGGAACTGGTTCTCGAGCAGTTCGCCGACCGAACGCACGCGGCGGTTGCCGAGGTGATCGATGTCGTCGATGCCCGCCGGATTCTTGCGCAACGTGAGCAGGAACCGGATGACTTCGTAGAAGTCCGACGGATGGAGGATCCGCTCGTCAAGCGGCGTGTCCAGCTTGAGCTTGGTGTTCAGCTTGAGCCGGCCGACCCGCGAGAAGTCGTACTTCTGCGAGTTGAAGAACATGTTCTCGAACAGCGATCGCGAGCTGTCGAGGGTAGGCGGGTCGCCCGGACGCAGGCGGCGGTAGATCTCGATCAGCGCCTCTTCGTGCTTCTGAATCGGATCCTTCTTGAGCGTCTGCGAGAGCACCGACCCGATCTCGTCCTTCTCGGGGAAGAACACTTCGATCCGGTCGACCTGCATCTCCTGCGCCATGGCCAGCACGCGCTCGGAGAGTTCCTCATTGGCCTCGAGCAGCACTTCGCCCGTCGACGGGTCGACGACGTCGGCCGCCGCCCACGCGCCTTCGCGCTCGCCTTCCTGCAGTTCGATCGCCTCGACGCCGGCCTTCTTCAGCGCCTCGATCTGATCCTTGCGGATCTTCTTGCTCGCGAAGATCTGCATGTCGGTGCCGGGGATCTGAATCGACGCGCCGGCGCGACGGCCGACCAGCGTGTCGGAGACCTTCCAGAGCACGCGCCCGTCACGAATGACGAGTTCCTCGCAGGAGTAGAACGTGCGCAGGATCTCGGCGGCGCTGCGCAGGCCCAGGGCGCGCAGGAACACCGTCGCCAGGAACTTGCGCTTGCGGTCGATGCGCACGTAGAGCAGGTTCTTGGTGTCGTACTCGAACTCGACCCACGACCCGCGGTACGGGATGATCTGCGCCGCAAACAGCGTCTTCTCTTCCGCGTGGAAAAACGCGCCAGGCGACCGGTGCAGCTGCGACACGATGACGCGCTCGGTGCCGTTGATGATGAAGGTGCCGTGGTCGCCCATCAGGGGGATGTCCCCGAAGTAGACCTCCTGCTCCTTGATGTCGCGGATCGTCTTGACCCCGGTCTCGGGGTCCTTGTTCCAGACGACCAGGCGAATCGTGACCTTCAGCGGCACGGCATAGGTCATGCCGCGCTCCTGGCACTCTTCGACGTCGTACTTCAGCTTCATCGCGACGGTGGTGCCGCAGATGTCGCAGACCGTGCCGCGCGCTTCGTTGGCGCGGCCGCACGAGTGGCAGATGACGGCGCCTTCGCCGTACGGGTCGGCCGTCAGGACCGTGCCGCAGCCTTCACACTTCTTGCGCAGGTGCTCGAGGCCGGCAAGGCGACCGCACTTGCACTCCCAGTTGCCGATGGAATAGTCAATGAACTCGAGTGACGAGTTCTCCCGGAAGTCGCTGATCGGGAACACCGACTTGAAGACCGACTGCAGCCCCACGTCCTCGCGCTCGGCCGGCAGACGGTTCATCTGCAGGAAGCGTTCGTAGGACTTCTTCTGAATCTCAATGAGATTCGGAATCGGCACCGTGGTCTTGATCTTCGAAAAATCGATGCGTTCGCGATAGACGTTCTTGGGCAGGCTGTACATTCAGATGATCCTCGAGGCCGTGCCAAATGCCACATCGAGCGCTCCGTCGAGCGCCGACGCCAATACGTTCAGGCCGGGGCGTACATGCCCCAGCCTGCACCGGTCGTGCGACGTGTGAACGCCCGGGGCGCGAGGCCCCGGGACGCCACTACTTGATCTCGACCTTCGCGCCCGCTTCTTCGAACTTCTTCTTGATGCCGGCGGCTTCGTCCTTGCTCACGCCTTCCTTGATCGGCTTGGGCGCGCCTTCGACGAGGTCCTTGGCTTCCTTGAGTCCGAGGCTGGTCACTTCGCGGACGACCTTGATCACGTTGATCTTGTTGCCGCCAACGTCGGACAGGATCACCGTGAATTCGGTCTGCTCCTCGGCCGGCGCGGCAGCCGCGCCGCCACCCGCCATCATGCCCGGCATCGCCATCGGCACGGCAGCCGCGGCGGACACGCCGAGCTCCGCCTCGAGCGTCTTCACGAGCTGCGACAGCTCGAGCACCGAGATCCCCTTGATGTAGTCCACCACCTGCTGCTGCGTCACTTCGGCCATTGCTTTCTCCTGTTGAATCAACAATCTCGAACTTGAAATCGGGTGTTACTGCTTCTTCTTGGCGGCTTCGTTGAGCACCGTCACGAAGTCGCGGGAAACGGCCGACAGGACCGTCACCAGTTGCTGCGCCGGCGCGTTGAGCACGTACAGCAACTTCGCGTACAGCTCCGGCTTGCTCGGCATGTTCGCCAGGTCGGTCATCGCGGCCGCCGGCACCAGTTGTCCCTGCACCACCGCGGCCTTGATGCTGGCCGACGGCAGGTCCTTGAGGGCCGTGGTCAGGGTCTTGGCCATGGCCACCGGATCGCTCCCGGTGAACACCACCGCGGTCTGTCCCACGAAGTGCGACGACAGCGCCTCGAAGGGCGTGCCGGCTGAGGCCCGCTTGGCCAGCGTGTTCTTGACGACGATGTACTGCGAGCCGATCGCCTTGATCTTCTGGCGGAGGTCGGTGACCTGCGGCACGGTCACGCCGCGATAATCCACCAGCACCGCGGTATCGGTGCCCTGGAATGCGGCCGTGAGCTGCTGCAGTTCGGTAACTTTCTCTGCGCGTGTGACTGCCATGATTCTCTACTCCGCCCTCAGTGCTTCACGAGGTCGTCGACGTTGGTCGCGTCGATGATCACGCCCGGGCCCATGGTTGACGACATGGTCACGCTCTTGACGTAGCGTCCCTTGGCCGCCGACGGCTTGGCCTTCATGATGCTGGCCATCAGCGCGTGCGCGTTGGCCGCCAGGTTCTCAGCCGCAAACGACACCTTGCCAATCGGCGCGTGCACCACGCCGGCCTTGTCCACGCGGAACTCGACCTTGCCGGCCTTGATTTCCTGCACCGCCTTGGTCACGTCCAGCGTGACCGTGCCGGTCTTCGGATTCGGCATCAGGCCGCGCGGGCCGAGCACCTTGCCGAGCTTGCCCACGGCGCGCATCATGTCGGGCGTCGCGACGACGGCGTCGAACCCCTGCCAGCCGCCGAGGATGCGGTCGACGACTTCTTCGCCGCCCACTTCATCCGCGCCGGCCTCCCTGGCCTCGCGCTGCTTCTCCGGCCCGGCAATCACCAGCACGGTCTTCGACTTGCCCAGGCCGTGCGGCAACACCACGGTGCCGCGCACCATCTGGTCGGCGTGTTTGGGATCGACACCCAGGCGGATCGACAGTTCGACCGTTTCATCGAACTTCGAGAACTTCACCTTCTGAATCAGCGGAATGGCCTCTTCTACCGAATGAGGCCGGACAGGCACCTGTTCACGGGCTGCCTGGTATTTCTTGCCCCGACTACGCATCAGTTGCTCCTTGTGGTGCCAGCGGGCGCCGAGCGCCCTCCCACGCTTTCACGGTCAGCAGTCCGGCTGCTGACCCGCGTCATCTTCAGCCGATCACATCCAGGCCCATCGAGCGGGCCGTGCCCGCAACCGACCGGATGGCCGACTCGAGGCTCTGGGTGTTGAGATCAGGCAATTTGAGCTTGGCGATTTCTTCGACCTGCTTGGCCGTCACCGTGCCCACCTTGTTCTTGTTCGGCACGCCCGACCCCTTGGCGATGTTGGCCGCCCGCTTGAGCAGCACCGGCGCCGGCGGCGTCTTGGTGATGAACGAGTAGGACCGATCGCTGTAGATGGTGACGACGGCCGGAATGATCAAGCCGTCCTGCCCGGCGGTCTTCGCGTTGAAGTTCTTGCAGAAGTCCATGATGTTGACGCCGTGCGGACCCAGCGCGGTGCCCACGGGGGGCGCCGGGGTCGCCTTGCCGGCGGCAATCTGCAACTTCACCTGAGCTTGTACTTTCTTGGCCATTCGCTTCTCTCGTCTGCCTACAGCTTCTCGACCTGCAGGAAATCCAATTCCACCGGTGTGGCGCGACCAAAGATCGTGACCATCACCTTGAGCGTGTTGCGCTCGACATTCACCTCGTCCACCACGCCGTTGAAGCTGGCAAACGGGCCTTCGTTGATCCGCACCTGATCGCCCTTGTCAAACGTGTACTTCGGCTTGGGCTTCTCGGCGGCGACGGTGACCTGATGCAGGATCTGATCGACTTCTTCGCGCGAGAGCGGCTGCGGCTTTGACCCCGCGCCCACAAACCCCGTCACCTTCGGCGTGTTCTTGACCACATGCCAGGCGTTGTCCGACATGTGCATCTCCACGAGGATGTACCCCGGGAAGAACCGCCGCGAACTCTTCACCTCACGTCCGCCGCGCTTTTCGACGATGTCTTCAGTGGGGATCAACACCTCACCAATTTCATCCTGCAGCCCATAGGCCTGCACGCGCTGCTCAAGCGACTCCCGGACCTTGTTCTCAAAGCCCGAGTAGGTGTGGATGATGTACCACTGCTTCGGCTTGGCGTCGGTCATGCGCCACCAAGCCGGACAAACACCCAGCGGACAGCGGCCGAGGCCCCGAGGTCCACCGCGTAGAGATACACACCGAAGATTGCCGACACGACCACCACGACCAGCGTCGTGGCCCACACCTCACGGCGGGTGGGCCAGGTCACGCGAGCCAGCTCGGCTTTGACTTCGGGAATGAACCGGCGGAAGCGGCTGAGCCAGTTCCCCGATCGTTCCGCGACTTCCTTGTCGTTCTCGGCCATGCTGCCTTTCACACCCCGAAAAATCTGGCAGGCCAGGAGGGACTCGAACCCCCAGCCCTCGGTTTTGGAGACCGATGCTCTACCAATT
>CBINOO010000146.1:0-8046 GCA_966252305.1 uncultured Acidimicrobiia bacterium | reverse complement strand
GCCCGCACGGCGACTCTGTTCCCTGGCGTAATGGTCTCAACCCGGCGGGTAATCCAGCCGTCCGCGTTGCCGGCCGCCAACGACGGCTGATCGCTGTCTGCAGCCAATACCCCGATGATGCGAAACGACTGCTGTTCCTCTCCGAGCGTGAGGGTCCGCTGAAGCACATCTGGCGTGCCACCGAGACGATCAACCCAGAAGCGATATCCAATGACCGCCACCTGTGCGTCGGCCACTTCTTCATCGGTGGACCACACGCGGCCGATACCTGGCCGCAAGCCAAGTTGCTCGAACGCCACGCGCTCGCAGTACTGCACCGACCGGTTCGACGTCTGCCCGTCGACAGTCACCAGCGCGCCGGTCGTCTGCGAGGTTGCAACGAAGCTCTCGACCGTGCGGAGTTCCGCGCGCAAGCGCACGAACAGGTCAGGTGTCAGCCGGACGTTGAACGCGTCGTCCGTAGGAGACACCTGAACCAGTCGATCCGCATCCGGATACGGCAGCGGCTTGAGCATCACGGCGTCCACAACCGCAAAGGTGACCGAGGCCAGCGTCATCGCGACTGCGAGGATGGCGACGACAAACGCGCTGTGCCACGGCGCAGCACGCAACGACCGGCCCGCATCACGCACGATCAGTCCTGCTGTGCGGAGAGCGCCAGGAACCGCGGTGCTGATGCCGGCCAGCACGGCACCGGTGATCCGCCGATTGAGCCATGCGCGCGGGCGCTGTGGCGCCCGGCCTGCAGCCGTCCGCTCGGCGAGTTCCTCGAGCGCGTCACCCACTGCCGCATTGGCCGCGTCACGCGAGGTCAAGAAACGCAGGCACGTGACAAGCCACGTCGATGGTTGCAGTGACATGTTCATTTCCTCCCGAGCACGTCTTCCAGGCCGGCGGTGAGGGCATCGATGCGCGCCAGCGCCTGCTGCACCGCTTTCACACCACGTGGTTTGACCTCGAAGTAGCGACGAGGCCGCCCGCCACGCTCTTCGCTCGGGTCGCCATACCGCGACGACACCAGTTCCTTGTCTTCAAGCCGCTCGAGTGTGATCAGCACGGCGGCACGAGAGACTGTGCGGCCGCCACGTGCCTCGAGGTCTTTGGTGATGGCAAACGGATACGCGCCGTCCGCCAGCTTGAGCGTCGAGAGCAGGACGAGCAATTCGAACTCGCCGAGGGCGGCGGACGGAGTGGAAGGCATGATGGGTAACAAAGTTACCCTACATGTCAATCCCATTCCGGACTTGATCGGTCCGGTTTAGTGAGGTATCGTCCGGAGGTCGCTTAATGAGCCTTTTCTCATTAAGCGATACACGCAAGGCGCCCGCCGGGTGTTGGAGCACCCGACGGGCAGTGCCGAACGTGGGTCCCTTGGCAGAACCGTTCATACGCGGGGGCGCATGACACGTTCGACGTCGCCATTCTACCGGCGTCGCCCGGCCATGACGTACCGCAAGGAGTAGTCCGTCATGTCCGATCCCTACCGACCATTCCGCCTGGCTGCACGTGCTGCCACGGCGGTCCTGGCGATCTCCATCGCCTCCCCCGCGCTCGCGCAGTCGACCACGACACAACAGTCGACGACGCAGCCACCACCCACGCCACCGGCTCGTTTCTTTGAAGCGCTGACCGTCAGCGCCACCCTCGCACCTGCCACAGTGCGCGACGTGCCGGGCACGATCTCCGTGATTGACGCAGCCACGATCGATCGTTCGCTGATGGTGAATGTGGCCGACCTCGTGAAGTTCGAGCCCGGCATCTACATCGAGTCGGTGCTGACCCGTGTGGGCCTCAACGGATTCAACATCCGCGGCATCGGTGGCAACCGCGTGATGACGCAGGTCGATGGCGTCGAGACGTCCGAACAGTTCGACTTCGGCCCGTTCAACGTGCACCAGTTCGCGCTCGATCTCGACGTACTCAAGTCCGCCGAAATCGTGCGGAGCGCAGGCTCGTCGCTGTACGGCAGCGATGCGCTTGGCGGCGTCGTGTCGTTTTTCACGAAGGATCCGGCCGATTACCTGCGTGGCCGCCGCTTCCATGTCTCAGGCAAGACGATGTTTGACGGCCGCTCGGGGGAAGCGAGCGGGAACGCGGTCATCGCGGCGGGCAGTGGCCGCACGCAGGGTTCGCTCTTTGTCAGTTACGCCAACGGCCATGAAACCCGTAACCGCGGGCGTGTCGACACCAGCGACTCGCGGCGCACGGTCCTCAACCCACAGGACCGGTCCGCCGTGCAGGCCGTTGGCAAAGTCGCCGTCGCCGTATCCCCGGGCAACACCCTCCTGGCGTCCATTGAAGCGGCTGACACGCGCGTCGACACCGATGCGCTCTCATCCCGCAGCGCAGCGGTGCTCGACATCACCTCACGCGACGTGATGCAACGTCAGCGTGTCTCACTTGACCACACGCTGCAGAACCGCTTCGGACTCCAGCAGTTCAGCTGGAACGCCTACTTCCAGAACAGCGACACCGAACAGGTCGTGGACGAAGACCGCGCCGCCGCAGGCGCGACGCCTCGGCTGCTGCGTTCGGCGACCCTCGATTACTCGCAGCAGACGATTGGCGCCGCCGTCCAGGCGCGCAAGGTTCTGCTCCCCGCGTCCCACCCCCTTCTCCTGACGATGGGCAGCGCCTACAAGCAGAACACCTTCGACATGCTGCGTGACCGCCTGGACATCAATGCCGCCACCGGAGCCGTCATCCCCGCCACGAACCTGATCCTCCCCACGAAGTACTTTCCGGAAAGCACGGTCTCGGAGTTTGGTGTCTATGGACAAGGCGAGATGTCCCTTGGCCGGCTGACCCTGCGGCCCGGCGTCCGCTACGACCGCTTCTCCCTCGACGCTCGCGGCGATGATGCGGTGTTTCTGGCGAGTTTGAGTCCGGCACCGGTCGACTTTGCTGCGGATGCGCTCTCGGCACGGATCGGCGCGACGGTCGACGTGACACAGGCGCTGACGCTGCACGGTCAATACGCCGGGGGGTTCCGCGCACCCTCCTACAGCGCCGTGAACAGCGGCTTCACGAATCTGCAGGGCGGATACACGTCGATGCCGAACCCTGATCTGCGTCCCGAGACCAGCGACAACTTCGAAGCAGGCGTCCGCATCGCTGCGTCACGCGTGAGCCTGGCGGCCACCGCCTTCAGCAATCACTACGACGACTTCATCTTGCAGGAGGCACGCGGCTTCAATCCAGCGACGGGCCTGCTCGAATTCCAGTACCAGAACGTCTCGAAGGTCCGCATTGAAGGTATCGAACTCCAAGCCGACGCGCGGGTGTTGCCAACGCTTCGCCTACGTGCCAGTTACGCGCGCATCCGCGGCAACGACATCTCCGGACCAGAGGACCTCCCGCTCGACTCTGTCGCTCCGGATCAGGGCGTTCTTGGCCTTGAGTATTCCGACGCGTCCGGGCGCTGGGGTGCTGATGTCTCGGCACGCGGCGTCACCACGCCCTCATCGTCGCGCCTGAGCGACGGAGCGTTTGTGCCGCCTGCCTACGTGGTGGGCGACATCAGCGGCTGGATTTCGCTCACTCGCGAGTTGACGCTGCGAGGCGCCATCCAGAACTTCACCAACGCGCGCTACTTCGAATGGTCGAACGTGCGGGGCCGCACGGCGACGGACGCAACGATTGACCGCTACACAAGTCCGGGCGCGAGTGTGCTGCTGTCGCTCGCGTACGGGTGGTGACTTGGGAATGGGGAAATGGGGAAATGGGGAAATGAGGAAATGGGGAAATGAGGAAATGAGGAAATGAAAAACACACTTAGGGTGCTGGCGATAGTCCTCTTTGCCACTGGGGTGGCGAGGGCGCACTTTGTGTTTGTCGTGCCGGATGCGGAGGGGCGGCAGGCGCGGGTGATCATCAGCGAATCACTGCTGGTTGACCCCGAGGTGAATCCGGAACTGGTGCGTCCCTCGCAGTTGAAGCTGCGGGCGGGCGGCAAGGACGTCGCGCTGGAAATGGCTCAGACACGCGACTCCTACGTAGTCCACGTTGCCGGCAGCGGGACAAGGGTCGTGCATGGCGTGACAGACCTTGGCGTGAGCACACAGGGCCCGGATGGCACGCCGCACGTGCTCGTGTACTACCCGAAGGCCATCATCGGCGACCCCTTCGACCCGAAGACGATTGTGGGCTCAACCGCGGTCGTGGAGCTGGTGCCGGTTCACAACGCTTCCGGACTGCGTCTGAAGCTGGTGGCCAGAGGGGTTCCCAAGGCCGATGCCGAGGTGACCCTGGTGACCCCCGAGGGAGATCAGAAGCTGCGGACCAACGACGCCGGCCTCACCGAGGTCATCACCGCTCGCGGACAGCTGGGCGCGTGGGCCCGCTTCTGGGAAGACAGCCCCGGCACGCGCAACGGCGACTCGTACTCGCAGGTGCGACACTACGCCACGCTCACGTTCTCAGTGAGTCAGTAGGTCAACACAGGGGCACGTGTGGGGCGCGATGCCCTGCACGTGTCCGCATTCAGTCACTTCCAAACCAAAGTCACTTCAGTCACGTCTATAGGGCATCTCATGCCCGCGACGCGGCTCCGCTCCATCGACGCCCTCGCGTGGCTGGCCCTCGCGATACTGGTGCAGACCGGCGTGGATCGCTGGCAGCAGGCGCGTCAGTCGGTGTGTGTCGACTTCTTCACGTTGTGGGCCGTGGCACGCACCGCTCCTGACATTCCCACCCCCATCTACGAACGTCCCACCCAGTACCGGATGGCAGAAGCCTCGAGGAACCATGCCGTCCGCGCAGGTTCCATTCACGAACAACGGGCCATGGCGCTCTCCGACCAGCTCTACGGGGACCGCGTGGATGCCACGGGCTCCCCGCTCGCCTACGCCCTCGTCGGTTGGGCCTCGACCGGCAACTACGATCGCGACCTGCTCGCCTTCACGGTGGCGTCTTATCTGTCGTTCGCGCTGGCGATTCTGGCGTTCTGTCGCGTACTTGGCTATTCACTGGCGGAGACCGCGCTGGCATTCACGGCGTTCGGGATGTGTTTTACGCCACTGCTCTCAGACGTGCGTGTGGCAAACCTCAATCAACTTCAACTCCTTGGCCTGGCTGGATTCGTCTGGGCCATGCACCGGGGCGCGGCGTTCTGGGCCGGAGCGATTCTCGGCGCAAGCATCGTATTCAAGCCGCTCACGATCCTGGTCCTCGTTGTGCTCGTGGTTGTCCGGGCGATGGATAGGCGCGCGCTCACACGCGACCGGCTCCTGCACGGTGTCGGTGCGGGCGCGAGCGTGGCGATCGCGCTGGGCGCGGTCTACTTCGGGTCGCCGCTCGTGTGGGTGGACTTCGCGCAGTCACTCGCGGGAACGCTGACAGCCGGATATCCGCTGGCCCATGGCAACTTTGCGCCGGCAGCAGTGCTGTCAGCCGTGACTGGCGTGACGGTCCCGATGCTCGCGGGTGTGCTCGGTCTCGTTGCCACGGTGGTCGTGTTGTGGCGGACGCGTGGGCACGCGGTGGCGTCAACCGACGAGACGTTCCTCGTGGTGGGTGCGGGCACCTGCCTGATTTTGCTGTCGAGCGGCTTGGTCTGGGTGCACTACTACGTGCTGCTCATTCCCTTGTGCCTGTACTTGCTCGCCCACGCGCGTGACAATCACCCGGCATCCACGCTGTCGACGACGGCAGGCGCCTCGGCGCTCGTGCTGTTTTCGCCGGGGCTCCACAACTCGATGTCCACGCCGCTGCAATCCGCGACGCTGGTCAACCTCGGCACCGTGCTGTTGTTTGTCGTCTGCATCGTTCACTGGGCGCGGCTCAGGCGGATGCGCACCGCTGCACCATCCCCGCCGGGACGCCGCCGGTCCCATTTGACACAGGCTTAACAACCGCTGCAGTACAGTCGGCCCACCATGACACGCCGACTTCCCATACTCCTCATGTGCCTGTGTGCCTGCCTGACGTCAGCCCCGATCGCAGCGCAGGACACCGACCGCGCCGGCATCACCGCCGCAGCACTCGACTACATCGAAGGGTTCTACACGGGGGATCCGGCGCGCATGGAACGCGCGCTGCACCCGGACCTGGCCAAGCGCATCATGCGCATCGACGCGACCGGCAAAGCCACGCTTGAACAGATGTCGTCATCGCAGCTGGTCGGCGCCGCGGGGTCGCGACAGGGCATGGCTCCTCCGGCCGTGCAGCAGAAGCACGTCACCATCTTCGACGTCTTCGGCAACACAGCCACCGCGAAGATCGTCGCCAACCAGTGGGTCGACTACCTCCACCTCATCAAATGGGAGGGGCGATGGGTGATCGTCAACGTGTTGTGGGAGATGAAGCCCCGGGGATGAACTCGCGATAGGACGCCCGCAGGCGGGAGAGGTCGGACTGATCGACCTTGAGCTCCCTGGCGATGCGCGCGATCTCGTTGCCTTCAAGCGTGCGAATCTGCTGGTCGGCGGCGGCCACGGCCAGCAGGCAGTCGACAAGCGCGAGCTTCTGTTCGTAGGTCGCGGACTTCTCGAGGTCCCGCGTCACGAGGAAGTCGTCCGTTCCGCCAAAGAGCTTCTGTTGCGTGCGGGCCATCTGCACCACCAGTGCGGCCTGGTCATCACTGATGCCGCCCTTGGTCGCGATGACCTTCTCCATGGATGCCACCTCCTGTGCGCTGATCTCATGATCGGCATGGGCGACTCGCGCCAGGATGAACGCAAACGCGGCGAGGTATTTTGCCCGCTCCGGTTCGATGCGATCGAGTTCTTCCGCGATGCGGCGAATCGTGTCGCCTCCCGACACTTGACGCTCGGGTGTCAGTCCGAACAGCTCCTGAAGAAAACGCATACCTGTCTCCTACGCGCGCCCGTCCGCGAGTGTTTCGCGCACACGGGGAATGACCTGGGTACCGAACAGCTCAATACTTGTCCGCATCACGTCGTGCGGCAAGGTGCCGGCGCTGTACTTCATGTCAAAACGGGAGGCGCCGAGCACGCGTACTGTCCGGGCGATCTTCGCCGCCACGGTGGACGGAGAGCCGACGCACAAGGCGCCGTCGGGGCCCGCCTCGCGGTCGAAATGATCACGCGTCATCGGCGGCCATCCGCGTTCCGCGCCAATACGCGTCATCATCGCGCGATAGTGCGGCCACAACTGTTCACGCGCCTCCTCGTCGGTCCGTGCCACGTGCCCAGGGGAATGGACGGCCACCGGAAGCGCGGGTGAGCCAGCCCGGCTGAGCGACTCAACGTACAGGTCCACGTACGGCCTGAAGCGCGCGGGATTCCCTCCAATGATCGCGAGGGTCAGGGGCAACTTGTACCTGGCTGCGCGCACCACTGACTCAGGGCTGCCGCCCACGCCCACCCACGTGCGTAGTGGTCCACCCTCCACGGTTGGATACACCTGCTGCCCCTCCAGCGCGGACCGCGTCCGGCCGCGCCACGTCACCGGCGCCCCCTTGAGCAGTTCTACAAACAGCGCCAGCTTCTCTTCGAACAACTCGTCGTAGTTGGACAGGTCGTACCCAAACAACGGATACGACTCGGTGAACGATCCACGGCCGAGGATGACCTCGGCGCGGCCATTCGACAGCGCGTGCAGGGTGGAAAACCGCTGGAACACCCGGACCGGGTCGTCCGTGCTGAGCACGGTCACTGCGGAGCCTAACCGCAGACGTGTCGTCCTGGACGCGATCGCTGCCAGCACCACCTCAGGGGCGGAGACGGCGAAGTCCGGCCGGTGGTGTTCGCCAACGCCAAACGCATCCACGCCCACCTGCTCTGCCAGGACGGCCTCCTCGACGACGTCCCGCAAGGCCTGCGCCTGCGAGCGCATCGTGCCGTCGGCGTTCACCGTGACATCCCCAAACGTATCGAGCCCGAACTCCACATCCGCCATCCTTCAAGCCTACAATGCGCGCATGCGAAGCCGACTGCTCACCCTCGTCGCTCTCTGCTGCCTCATCACCCTGGCTCCGCTCACCGCCGGTGTCCAGCAGGCACCACAACTCCAAGTCACCGAAGGCGACTTCATCATCCGCAACTACACCTTCCGCTCGGGCCAGAAGATGGACAAGGTTCGGCT
>CBINOO010000145.1:0-8449 GCA_966252305.1 uncultured Acidimicrobiia bacterium | reverse complement strand
AGTTCGACATCGACCGTGCCGAGGTCGGCATTCATGCGAAATCTGGCGAGGACGCCCGCGTGGAGCGTACAGGAAATCAAAAATAAAATTGCGGCGGAAACTAGCCGAACCTTCATGCGCGCGAACCGGCCCTGTGGCGCATATTCCTCGAGGTAGACGGCGGCGCCCACGCCAAGCGGCAGCGCCAGAGCGGCCGTCACCAGCATGATCCACAGGCTGCCGAGAATCGCCGGATAGATGCCGGCCGAGGCGGCGCGTCGCGACGGCGGGCTGGTCAGGAATCGCCAGTCGATGCGGCCAAGGCCGTCGCTGAGGATGTCGTACAGGAGCGCGCCCAGCGCGGTGAGCGAGAGCAGCAGCACGAGGATGCTGGCGGCCTGCAACAGGCGATCGCCGGCCAGGCGGCTCTGCGCGCTCACGAGTACTCCTCCCGGAACCGTCGCCGCAGCCAGTCACTCAACAGGTTGAGCGCGAACGTCATCAGGAACAACAACATGCCGACGGCGAAGATGGTGCGGAAGCCGAGGGATCCCGCGGGCGTGTCGCCCATGCTGACCTTGACGATGAAGGCGGTCATGGTTTCGACCGGATTGGTCGGGTCTGCGGTCAGGCGTGGCTGCTGGCCTGCGGCGATCGCGACGATCATCGTTTCGCCGATCGCGCGGGACATCGCAAGGATGAATGAGGCAGAGATCCCGGAGAATGCGGCCGGAACGACCACACGCAACGCCGCCTGCATGCGTGTGGCGCCAAGCGCATACGCGCCCTCTCGCAGCCCGTTGGGGACGGCATGCAGCGCGTCTTCCGACAGCGAGGAGACTAGCGGCAGGATCATGATGCCCATGACCAGCCCCGGGCTGAGGGCGTTAAACAGCGGCAGCGACGGAATGACGGTCTGCAGGGCGGGTGTCACGAACAACAGGGCGAAGTATCCGTACACGACCGTCGGGATGCCGGCGAGCACTTCGAGCACGGGCTTGACCACGCGCCGCACGTTCGGATTCGCGTATTCACTCAGATAGATCGCCGACAGCAGCCCGGCCGGCAGCGCCACCGCCATCGCGATGGCGGTGACGAGGAGGGTACCCGCGACAAGGGGGAGGACGCCGAAGCTCGCGTTGTAGAACAACGGCGTCCATTCCGTGCCGAACAGGAAGTCCGTGATGGGCACCTCCCGCAGGAACTCGACGGTCTCGAAGAGCAGGACGGCAATGATCCCCGCGGTGATCAGGACCGAGCCGGCGGCACACGCCCACAGGGCGCGTTCGATGCCGGCTTCGACCCACCGGCGGGTTGCCGTGGTCATTGGCCGCCGCCGAGCAGCGACTCGAGCGAGCGGGTCGACTGCGCCGCATGGTCGAGGAACATGCTGCCGGTGGTGCGATGCGCGAAGCGCTTCTTGACCAGCGACAAATCGTTGTCGGTCAGCGACACGTATCCCACTTCGCGGGAGAGCTGCGACGTGTGGTCAAGGTAGTAGGTGAGGAAGGACACCACCTCGGGCCGTTCGAGTGCGGCCGTCGTGACATAAATCAGCAGCGGCCGCGACAGCGGACGGTAGGTGCCGTTGCGCACGGTCTCGAAGGACGGCTCGATGGGCCCGGCGCCGTTGGCCGCATCTTCATCATCAATGGCGACGAGCTTCAACTTGTCGCGATTCTCTTCGTAATACGCCAGGCCCATGAAGCCGAGGGCGTACTCGTCGCCCGAGATGCCCTGCACGAGGATGTTGTCGTTTTCACTCGACGTGTAGTCCCCGCGGCTCATCTTGGCCTTGCCCACGATGGCTTCGGTGAAGTAGTCGAAGGTGCCCGAGTCGATGCCGGCGCCAAACAGGCGGATTTCCTGGTCGGGCCACGATGGACGAATCTGATTCCAGCGCGTGATGGTGCCCGCCGCGCCGGGCTCCCAGAGGGTGCGCAGTTCGTTGACCGTCATGGATGCGGCCCACGTGTTCTTGGGGTTCACGACGACGGCGAGGCCGTCGTAGGCCACCGGCAGTTCGATGTAGCCGATGTTGGCCTGCGCGCAGGCCTCGACTTCCGAAGTGCTGATCGGGCGTGACGCATCAGCGATGGCAATTTCGTTGCGGCAGAACTTCTTCATGCCGCCGCTGGTGCCGGAGAAACCCACCGTGACGGGTTTGCCGGGATTGGCGGCGCTGAATTCTTCGGCCACCGCCTGGGAAATCGGGAAGACCGTGCTCGACCCGTCGATGGCGATGACGGGTGCCGTGGTGGTCGAATCCCCCCCGCCACACGCGACGGTGGCGACGAGCAGTGCAGCAGCAGTCAGCAGGCGCATTCTCATGCAGCGAGGCTACCGGCGGGCGATTTCGCACCAGTTTCGCGAATGTAAATTCCGTGTTACGGCAATCTCGCCGGGGGGCGGGGGCGCTTCGGCCGGCCTCGTCGCGATGCGGGCTCAGCCGTGAGCCTGATGGGCATGCCGAGCGCCTCGGCCAGAGGCCTGGCATGTCGTCCGGCCGCCCAGATCTCCAGCTCGGGATCTCCCGAGGTCCGCAGCGTGACGATGATGTCGTGGTCGCCCTGCGTGACTTCAAGCGCGTCCACGACCTGGGCGTGACTCCGGTCGAGCCCCTCGGCGAGGCGCAGCAGGGCGCCAAGGACGCGGACCGTGTGTCGGCGATCAACGGACAACGCAGCAAAGTCCGCGTGTGATTTCTTGGGCGCGCTCTGCCGGTGGTAGCGCGCGACCAGCGCCATCAGCCGGATCTCATCCGGCTCGAAACCGCGCAAGTCGCCGTGTTCGATGAGGTACTGCGAGTGTTTGTGGTGTTTCTCGTAGCTGATGTGCGCGCCGATGTCGTGCAGGAGGGCGGCAAACTCCAGCCACTCCCGTGCGGCCGCGTCGAGGTGATGAAACGGCTGCGTGCCGTCAAACAGCGCCAGCGCCGTGCGAGCCACCTGCTGCGCGTGCTGGGGGACATATCGGCAGCGTTCGGCGAGTTCAATCACGCTGCGGCGCCGCACGTCCGGGTAACGTTCGACCGTCCGGATGTGTGCGCCGTTTTTCTTGATGTAGTCCAGCACCAGTCCCTCGCGCAACGCGAAGTCGCACAGGGTCAGGTCCTCAGCGCCAAGGCCGTCAAGCAACGTATCCAGCAGTACCGCGCCCGCCACGTTGACGTCAGCGCGCCGCGGGTCGAGGCCCGGCAGGGCGAGCCGGTCGGTCAGCGGCAGGGAGGTGAGCTGACGACGGACGCGCGTGAATGCCTTGGCGGGGATGCGGACGTTGCGCAGGGCGCCCCCCTCTCGCACGTGTTCACTGGCGAGGGCGGCAAGCGCGTGGATGGTACCGGACGTGCCGATGACCCGGCTGAAGCCGCGCTTTTTCAGCGCGCGCAGGTGGGCGGCGGTTTGCCGGCGGATGTGGCGCACCATCCGGCGCTCATCGGCGCGGGGCAGCGGATCACCGGTGACAAACCGTTCGGTCAGCCGGATGACGCCGATCTTGAAGCTGCCGCCCAGCTGCATGCGGGCCGCGGTACCGAGGGTGATCTCGACCGAACCGCCGCCGATGTCGATGACCACCGAGGGGCGGCCCCCGACGCCGGCGGCGTACGCCGCCGCCAGGTGGATCAGTCGCGCTTCTTCCTTGCCCGAAATCACCCGGACGCGAATGCCGAGATCTCTCCGGACGGTCGCGACGAAGTCGCCGCCGTTTTCGGCCTCGCGCACGGCGCTGGTTGCCGACGCCAGGATTTCGTCGACGCCGTGTGTCTCGGCCAGGCGCTTGAAACGCGCGAGGGTATTGGAGGCGGCATCCATGGCCGCGGGCGCAAGGCGACGCCCGTCGAGACCGCCGGCGCCGAGCCGAATCATGTCCTTCTCGCGGTCGACGACCTCAAACGACAGGTCGGGACGGACACGAACGATAATCATGTGCACGGAGTTCGTGCCGATATCGATCGCTGCCAGTCGCATCTTCTACACTCGGAGTCGGGAGAGCAGTCGGAAAGGTCACGGCATCCTACCACGATGAGTCGATCACCTTTGTACGACCGGACGGTCTCGCTGCACAGGAGACTGCAACGCGAACTGAAGCGCGCGCGGCGGGGAGACGTTGACGGCGTGCACCAGGCGCGTGTGGCGACACGCCGCCTGCGGGAGGCGGTGGGAGCGCTTCGTCCGCTGCTGCCGCGTCGGGCGCACCGCAAGGCCCGGCGAGCCCTCCGTCGCATCACGCGGGCGCTCGGACCCGTTCGCGAACTCGACGTGACGCGGGGGCGCGTCGCGCGCAGCGCGGTGGACCTCGGGTGGTCACGAGCCGCGACTGCGCGACTCGATGCGTATCTCGCGGGCCTGCGCCGCGCCGCGTTCGCCGAGTGCGCGCGGGTGCTCGACGAAACACTGTCCACGCGGACACGTCACGGGCTCCCGGAGGCCGTGAAGGTGCTCGAGCAGACGGTGGGAATCGGCGAGCTCCGCGAGGCCGCTGTGGCACGCCGTCGGCGCCGGGCCCGGCGACTGGCCCAGGGGCTGGCCGGTCTTGGTCGGCTGTACGTCCCCGACTACCTGCACCGCGTGCGAATCGCGGTCAAACAACTCCGATACGCGCTCGAGTGGGAGGCCGCGTTTGGGCCCAGGACGTGGACCCGGGAGCGGCGTCGGCTCGAGGACGTCCATGACCTGCTTGGCGAGTGGCACGATCTGGTCGTGCTCCAGTTGTATCTGGACCGAGCCGTGCAGGCGCTCGCGCCAGGGGCCTTGCCGGGTGCTCCCATGATGTCGGCCGCGATTGAGCGGCAGTGCCGCCAGTTGCATGCCCGGATCCTTGCAGGGGTCGGCGCGTTGACGACAGTGGCCGGCAGGGCAGGCCGATGACGATCTACCTCGTCAGGCATGCCATCGCCGAGCCGCGGGGGCCGGAGTGGCCCAACGACGAGGCACGGCCGCTGACGCCACGCGGTGTGGCCCGCATGCGGGACGTGGCGGAGGGACTGGCGAGACGTGGTGTGCAGGTGGAACGCGTCTGGTGCAGTCCGCTGACCCGGGCCCGGCAGACTGCGGAACTGCTCGCGGCGGCGTGGTCTCCGACGCGTCGGGTGGACATCGTGGCCGAACTTGCGCCAGGTCGCACGCCATCAGCGCAGGCGGCGGCGCTTCCGGCTCGTGGGGGCGTTGGCGCCGCGGCCGTCGTCGGTCACGAACCGGATCTCGGCGTGTTGCTCGCCTGGTGGCTCGGCGCGCGTCTCCCCGTGCCGTTCAAGAAAGGGGGCGTGGCGTGTATCGAGATTCCCCCGGCGCTGGCGCGCGGCACCGGTGAATTGCAGTGGCTGGTGACGCCCCGCCTGATGCGGGACGCCTGACCTCAGACGACCGTACCCGGTTTCACCACGGCGCCCTTCGGCACGATGATGATGCCGTTGCGGATGAAGTACCCGTCCCCATCCACGTCCTGCAGGCCGCGCTCGTTGACCAGCCGCGCGCCTTCGCCTATGCGGGCGTTTTTGTCCATGATCACGCGGTCGAGCACCGCGCCCTTGCCCACCCCCAGCGGCAGGTCCGTCTGGCGCTCGTCATACGCATCCGCGCCCAGAAGCACGGACCGCGTGATGGTGGCGCCGCTGTGGATGGAGGTCCGGATCCCGACGACGCTTTCGCGAACTTGGCAACTGTCCAGATAACAGCCTTCCGCGACGATGGCTTCGTCGATCTGGCAGTTGTGCATGCGCGATGCGGGCAGGAAGCGCGGGCGTGTGTAGATCGGGCGCGTGGGATGGAAGAAGTTGAAGGGCGCGCCGCGCCGCGTCAGCATCAGATTGACGTCGTAGAACGCCTGCACGGTGCCGACGTCGGCCCAGTATCCACGGTAGAAGTGGGCCTGCACGCGGTGGGTCGACAACGCGTTGGGGATGATCTCCTTGCCGAAGTCCACCGCGCGGTCACGCGCCAGCACCTCGTGGAGGACGTCGCGCGAGAACACGTAGATCCCCATGGAGGCCAGCAGCGGGCGATCGGGCGAGAGGCCAGATGCCGGGCTGCTCGTCGCGGTCGCCAGCAGTTCCTCCAGCCGGGGCCCGTGGGGTTTTTCATCGAAGCCCGTCACGTAGGCGTCGTTGTCACAGCGGAGGATGCCCATCTGGGTGGCTTCCTCGGCCGTGACTGGCTGCGCGGCGATGGTGATGTCCGCGTCCCGGTCGATGTGGGATTCGATCAGTTCGCCAAAGTCCATCCGGTACACGTGATCACCGGCGAGGATCAGGTAGTAGTCGGCGTCGATGTTGCGGAAGTGGCGGGCGGCCTGCCGGACCGCATCGGCCGTCCCCTGGAACCACTGCTCGCCCTCGGGGGTCTGCTCGGCGGCCAGCACCTCGATGAACCCGTCAGAGAAATTGTCGAGGCGGTAGGTCTGGGCGATGTGCCGGTTCAGCGAGGCCGAGTTGAACTGGGTCAGGACGTAAATCCGTTTCAGGCCTGCATGGAGGCAGTTGCTGATCGGGATGTCGATCAGCCGGTATTTGCCCCCAATCGGCACCGCCGGTTTTGACCGCAGATGGGTGAGAGGAAACAGGCGAGTCCCCCGCCCGCCCCCGAGCACGATCGTCAGCACGTCCTGCATGAACCCTCATTATTCCACCCATCTCGCCATCTCGCCATCTCGCCATCTCTTAGCGCGCGCGTAACGTCCGCGTCACGCCGGTGTTACGCGGACTTCGCAAGATCGCCGGGTCCGGACGGAACCGGGACCGCGCGTCAGGCGCGCGGACATTCGAAAGTGAGCGTGGCATGAGGACAGTGTGGAGGATGGGGACGGCCCTGGCGTTGGCGCTGGTGGCCGCGATCGGCGCCGATGTGGTGGTGGCTGCTCAGCAGGCCACCGGCGTGGTGACCGGCAAGGTGGTTGATGCCAACCGCGGCGAACCGTTGCCGGGCGCCCTGGTGCGGGTGGACGGGACGGCGTTGTCCACGCCGACTGACCGGCAGGGGGGCTTTCGACTGACGAACGTGCCGTTTGGCGGGCAGACGCTGGTGGTGTCGTACATCGGGCGTGTCGAGGCGCGGCAGGCCGTCACCGTGGCGGCGACGACCGCCCCGGTCGAAATCAAGCTCGAGCCGGACTATACCTACAGCGAGTCGGTCACCGTCACGGGTGAGTCGATTCAGGAAGGGCAGGCCCGCGCGCTCAACCAGCAGCGCACGGCCTTGAACATCACCAACGTGGTGTCGGCCGACCAGATCGGCGGATTCCCGGACCCGAACGCGGCCGAGGCCGCGTCGCGCATCCCCGGCGTGTCGATCGCGCGCGACCAGGGTGAGGGCCGCTACGTGCTGATTCGCGGCACTGAAGCGCGCCTCAACTCGATGATGATCGACGGCGAGCGTATCCCGGCGCCGGAAGGTGATGCGCGTCAGGTGGCCCTCGACGCCGTGCCTGCCGATCAACTGCAGACCATTGAAGTCTCAAAGGCCGTGACGCCGGACATGGACGCCGACTCGATCGGTGGCGCCGTCAACCTCGTCACACGCCAGGCCGTCGCCCGCACCACGCTGCTGTTTGACGCCGCGGGCGGATACAACAAACTCCAGAGCTCTGCGGACCAGAAGTACGCCTCGGGCACGGCGGGCCGCCGGTTTAATGACGGCCGCGTCGGGTTGCTCGTCGGCTTCAGCGCGAAGGAACTGACACGCGGCTCCGAGAACTTCGAAGCGGAGTACAGCGGCAACACGCTGGCGGACCTGCAGCTGCGTGACTATCAGATTGACCGCAACCGCTACGGCCTGAATGCCTCCACGGATTTCCGCCTGTCCGACACCGCGACGTTGACGATCAAGGCCATCGTCAATCGCTTCGAAGACTATGAAGTGAACAATCGGATCCGGTATCGTCCGGGCAACCGCCGGATCGAGCACGTGCTCAAGAACCGCAACCAGAACCAGAACATCCGGTCGTTTTCGGCCGGCGCCAACTATCTGCTTGGCAGCGGCACCGTCATCGACTGGCGCGCGGCCTACGCGTTTGCTGAAGAGATTCAGCCCGACCGTCTCGACACGATCTTCCGTCAGACCGGCATCAACTTCACGCCCAACATCAGCGATCCGGAGAACATCCAGCCCGGGTATTCGGCGAACAATTCCGCGAACGCGCGTCTGAACGCGTGGGAAACCGAGATCTTCGACACACAGGACCGCGACTGGACCGGCAGCATCAACGTGCGCACGGCGCTCGGGTCGAGCAGCACGTCGGCGAATTTCCTGAAGTTCGGGGCCAAGTTCAAGGACAAGCGCAAGACGCGCAACTTCGAAATCGGGTCGGCATCACCGGTCGGCACGGTGATGTTTTCAGCGCTGCAGGACACGGGCTTCAGCAACTCGGGCTTCCTGTCGTACTTCAACAACAACTACGACAAGTTTCCCGGCATCAATGCCGACGCCTCGCGCGCGATGTTCAACGCGCTGCCAGCTGGTGAATTCGAAGTCGACAA
>CBINOO010000144.1:0-8585 GCA_966252305.1 uncultured Acidimicrobiia bacterium | reverse complement strand
GAGGATTGCAAGGTCAGAGTCCTGGTACAGGACATCCAGGGGGAGGGCCTCGGCCTCCGGTTCTGCCGGCACCGGCGGGGGCACGTCGACCGTGACGGCCATGCCCGCCGTGATGGCGAGGCCGGCCTTCACCCGTTCGTCGCCGGCGGTGACGCGGCCTTCACGAATGAGCCGCTGCACCTGCGACCGTGACAGATCCGGCCGGCGCGCGGTGATGAACTGATCGAGCCGGACGCCGGCGTCCTGATCTGATGCGATCAGCCGGTCGATACCGGCCATGGATCAGGCCGCGGCCGCGCTGCCCCGGCGGCGCAGGATGGCGAGCATCGTGACGGCAACCGGCACCAGCAGCAGGGAGACGAACTGCGACGTCGAGAGCACGCCGAAGACATCGCCGCGCTGCAGGTCGCCGCGGTAGAACTCGACGATGAAGCGGGAGACGGCGTAGAGGCCCATGTACAACCAGAAGGTGCGGCCCGCAAACGGGCGTCCACGCCGCTCGGTCACCAGCAGGACGGTCAGGATCAGCAGCTCGGCGCCGGCATCGTAGAGCTGCGTGGGATGCAGCGGGATATTGAGCGGCGTGCCCACGTTGGCGTTGGCAATCGGATTGGTGAAGGTGATGCCCCACGCGGCGTCAGTGGGCCGTCCGTAGCAGCATCCGGCGAGCAGACAGCCGAAGCGGCCGACGACGTGTCCCAAGGCGATGCCGGGCGCCATCAGATCAGCGGTGGACCACACCGGCAGTTTGTATTTCCTCACCAGCCAGATGCCGACAAACACGGCGCCGATGAGCCCGCCGTAAAACACGCCGCCGGCGCGAACGAGCGACAGCAGCTCACGCGGCTGCTGCCGGAAGTAGTTGAAGTCGACCGCGATGAGCATCAGCTTCGCGCCGACCAGCGCCGCGATGATGAGGTAGATGCCGAGGTCCATGACCTTGGCCGGGTCCACGCCCGCGCGGCGGGCCCGCACGACGGCCAGCTGAAGGCCGATCAGATACGCCGCGGCCAGCAGGACACCGTAGGAATAGACCGGCCAGCCGTTGATTTCAAACAGGATCGGATACATGCGACCTCACGAAGAGCAGATCGGCGAACACCAGGATGGCGCCGATCGTGATGGCGGCATCGGCGACGTTGAAAGCCCAGAAGTGCCATGTGCCCCAGTACACGTCGACGAAATCGAGCACGTAGCCCTGACGCACGCGGTCGATCAGGTTGCCGATCGCGCCGCCGAAGATACACGCCATGCCTGCCCGCGCGAGCCGCTCGTGGGGCTGCACCAACCGCGAATAGAACGCGATGCCCACCAGTGCCAGCAGCGCCATCGCGCCGGTCATCAGGCGCTTGTAGGGCACGTCCATCGCGTTGAACAACCCGAATGCCACGCCTTCGTTCCGGACATGCACCAGATCAACGAGGCCGGGAATCACGGTCCGGCTTTCGTACAGCGAGATGGCGTCGTTGACCAGCGCCTTGGTGATCTGGTCGACAACGACGATGCCGACGGCACACCAGGCGAGCGCCGGGATGCGCCGGATCACGCGGGCACCGCCACGGCGTCCGCGCACCGTCCACACAAGCCGTCAGGGGTGGTCAACGTCTCCACAAACCGCCAGCAGCGCGGGCACTTGTCGCCGTCTGCATGGGCGACCTCGACGCGCACCGGCCCTTCGACCGCCTCCCGCAGCGTCACCTGCGACACGATGCATAACATCGGCAGTTCGTCCTGGGTGGCGCGCAGCAGTGCCAGATCGGCACCGGAGGCGTGGATGGTGATGTGCGCCGTCAGCGGCGCGCCGATCGTCTTGGCCGCGCGCGCGTGTTCGAGGGCTTCGTTGACCGTCCGGCGGACACGGCCAAGCGCCTCCCACTGCGCGTCAAGGCCGTCGTCGATCCACTCATCGGGACTCGCCGGGAATTCGGCCATGTGGACCGAGGGCTCACGGTCGCCCGGCAGCGCGCGCCAGATCTCGTCGGCTGTCATTGACAGCACTGGAGCGATCAGGCGGACGAGGCCATCGGCGAGGTGATACAGCGCCGTTTGCGCCGAGCGTCGCTCCGGTGAATCGGCCCGGAACGTGTAGAGGCGATCCTTGGAGACGTCGATGTACAGCGCCGACAGCTCCACGGTCACGAACTCGTTGACCGCATGGGCGAGCGCCTGGAATTCGTAGGCGCGATAGTTGGCCTTCACCGCGCGTTCGAGGCGCGCATACCGCGAGAGGATGTGCCGGTCGACGCCGTGCATCGACGCGTGCGGCACCTGATCGCGCGAAGGAGTGAAGTCGTAGAGGTTCGACAGCAGATAGCGGAACGTGTTGCGGATCTTCCGGTACGCCTCAACCGTGCGCGCCAGGATTTCCTTGCCGAGCCGGATCTCATCCCGGTAGTCGACCAGGGCCACCCAGAGACGTAACACGTCGGCGCCGGCATCCTTCATCACCTGTTGCGGTGAAATGACGTTGCCCAGCGACTTCGACATCTTGCGGCCGTGGTTGTCCACAACGAAGCCGTGTGTCAGCACCGCCTTGTAGGGCGCGTGCCCGCGTGTGCCAACACCCACCAGCAGTGAGGACTGGAACCAGCCGCGGTATTGGTCTGTGCCTTCCAGATACAGATCCGCCGGCCATGTGAGCGCAGGCCGCTGCGCCAGCACGGCCTCGTGGCTCGAGCCGGAGTCAAACCAGACGTCGAGAATGTCGTGCTCGCGTTCGAAGGTCTGCGCGCCACAGCCATCGCAGACCAGATCCGGCGGCAGGAACGTGTCGACCGGCTGGTCGTACCACGCATCCGCGCCGTGTGACGTGAACACCGTCGCCGCACGTTCCACCAACTCCGGCGTGAGGTGTGAGTGTCCACAGGTCGTGCATCGCACGGCGGGGATCGGCACACCCCAGGCGCGCTGGCGCGAGATGCACCAGTCGGGCCGGGTCTGGAACATGCCGGTCATCCGCTCCCGGCCCCACGATGGATGCCACTGTGTTTCTTCCGACGCCCTTGTCGCATCCGGCCGAAGCCCGTCCATGCGGATGAACCACTGCGGCGTGGCCAGGAAGATGACGGGCTGATGACAACGCCAGCAGTGCGGGTAGGAATGCTCGAATGACGAGCGATGCCAGAGTCGCCCACGCTCGGCCAATGCCTCTTCGACCACCGGGTTCGCTTCGAACACCTTCAAGCCGCCCACGATCGGCGTGTCGTCGGCGAAGCGGCCGTGTGTGCCAATCGGCGTCGTGATGGGCAGGCCATACCGGACGCCGGTGTTGAAGTCATCGGTGCCGTGACCGGGCGCGGTGTGGACCGCGCCGGTGCCCTGTTCGAGCGTGACGTAGTTGGCCAGCACACCTACCGACTCGCGCGGATAGAGCGGATGCCTGAACACGACGTGCTCAAAGACCGAGCCGGGGAACGTCGCGATCGGTGATCCCAGCGCTCGACCGGTTTTTTCCTCGACCGTCTTCGCAAGACCCGTGGCCAGCAGCACGACGCGGCCGTCGACGGCATACGCGCCGTATTCGAAATCCGGATGGAACGCGATCGCCAGGTTTGCCGGGATCGTCCACGGCGTCGTCGTCCAGATCAACGCGGAGACGACCTGGCCGGCCAGTGCCGGGACACGTTCGGCGAGCAGCGTATCGTCGCTCGACAACGGGAACTCGACGTAGATCGACGGCGACGTGTGCGTTTCGTATTCGACTTCGGCCTCGGCCAGCGCGGTGCGATCGCGCAGGCACCAGTGCACGGGTTTCTTGCCTTTGTAGACCAGCCCGCGATCAACGAAGCGCCCCAGCGCGCGGACGATGGCCGCCTGGTACTCGTACGCCATCGTCAGGTACGGGTGATCCCAGTCGCCGAGGACGCCGAGTCGTTCGAAGTCGACACGTTGTGACGCGACGAACTTCTCGGCATAGGCGCGACAGGCGCGACGGAAGTCGCCGATGGAGTGGTCCTTCTTGGCGGCGCCGAGCTCACGTTCGACGTTGAGTTCGATCGGCAGGCCGTGACAGTCCCAGCCCGGGACGTAGGGGGCATCGTGGCCGGACATCGAGGCGGACTTCACCACCATGTCCTTGAGGATCTTGTTGAGCGCGTGACCGATGTGGATGTCGCCGTTGGCGTACGGCGGTCCATCGTGCAGCACGAAGGTCGGCGCGCCCTTCCGGCGCGCGCGAATCTGCTCGTACAGCTTCATCTCGTGCCAACGTGTAATGGCCGCCGGCTCAGCCGTCGGCAGGTTGGCCTTCATGGGGAAGTCGGTACGGGGGAGATTGAGGGTGTCTTTCCAGTCGCGCATCGGTGCCGTAAATCCCAATTCTATAATCAGTTAGTGACCGCCACGGCAGCCGTCTTCTTCGACGTCGACTTTACCCTCATCCAGCCGGGCCGCCGTTTCCGTGGTGACGGTTATGCCGAAACCTGTGAGCGCCATGGGCTGCGGGTGGATGCCGCCGGATTCGAGGCGGGCGTGCTGGCGGCCGCAGCGCTGTTGGAAGGGGCCGACGTGCGGTACGACCATGAGGTGTTCGTGCGGTACACCGCGCGCATCATTGAGGTCATGGGCGGCGATGGGCCGGCGGTCCGACGGGCCGCCCAGGAGATTTACGCTGACTGGGCCGAACACCGGCACTTCGAGATGTATGCCGATGTGCCCGACACCCTCCGGAACCTGCACGCCCGAGGCGTGCGGCTGGGACTCATCTCCAACTCACACCGCTGCCTCATCAGCTTCCAGGAGCACTTCGCTCTGGCGGGATTGATCGACGTCTGTGTGTCGTCCGCAGAATTTGGCGTCATGAAACCCGACCCGCGCATCTTTCTGGAGGGACTGACGCGGATGGGTGTCGAGCCGGGCCGGGCCGTGATGGTCGGCGACAGCCTGCCGCACGACATCGTGGGCGCACGCGGTGTCGGGATGGGCGCCGTGTGGCTCGACCGCAGCCGCCGGGGCGGCGACGTGCCGGCCCTTGTGCCGACGATTCACTCACTCGAGGAATTGGCCGCGATTGTTGGGTGACGCGGACTGGCGAGCCTGAACAGCCTCCACATCTTCTGTCGTGGGGCGGGGCTTCAGCCCCGCCGGTCGAGCGTTCATCCCGGTGGCCAGGCGAGATTGCGCCCGCCGAGTACATGCAGATGGATGTGAAACACCGTCTGGCCGGCCGCCGCATTGCAGTTGAACACGGTTCGAAACCCTGAGGCGGCATGTCCGCGCTCTGCGGCGATGCGCTGTCCGGCGCGCACCATCGCGCCAATGAGCCCGTCGTGCTCGGGCGCGAGATCGTTCAGCGTGGCGACATGGGTGCGCGGCACCACCAGCACGTGCATCGGCGCCTGCGGATTGATGTCTTCAAACGCGATCATCTGATCGTCTTCGTAGACCTTCTTCGCCGGAATCTCTCCAGCGACGATGCGGCAGAACAGACAGGACGACATGCGCCCAGTATCTCACCGGCGGGCGCTGACGATGCGTGGGATGCCCTGCAGGTCGTTGCGCCACGCGACCTGAGTGAAGCCTGCGGCATGGAGCAACGCGGTGACGGCCGTCTGCTGCCCGGCGCCAACCTCCAGACACAACACGCCGCCGGCACGGAGTCGCGGCCCCGCGTCTGTGACGAGCCGCCGCACGACGTTCAGCCCATCGTCGCCGCCAAACAGCGCGAGCGCGGGTTCGTGGTCGCGGACGTCCGGCATCAGCGAGTCGCGATCGCGGCCTGGGACGTACGGTGGATTCGAGACGATGAGGTCCCAGGGCGCGTCAGCCTCAGGAAAGAGGTCCGCGCGAACGAACGTCACGTTGGCGCCCAGATCCGTGTTGTTGCGCCGGGCCACCGCCAGCGCGTCGTCTGCGAGATCGGTGCTGGTCACGTCGAGACGTGGCCGTTCGAGACTGAGGGTGATGGCCACACAGCCGGACCCGGCGCCGATGTCGAGCACGCGCATCGGTATGCCGTCCGGTATGTGCCGCAGGGCTTCGTCGACAAGCCCTTCGGTCTCCGGGCGAGGGATGAGCACGCCCGGTGTCACGCGGAACTCGCGTCCGTAGAACTCGCGTCGGCCAATCAGATACGCCACGGGTTCCCGATTCATGCGCCGGGCGATCAACGCATCAAACGCCTCGAGAAACTCCGGCGTGGCGGGGGTCTTATTGTGGGTGAGCCAGTCGGTCAGCGACCAGCCCAGCAGGTGTCGCGCGACGACACCCGCATCAATCGCCGCGTCGTCCGCCGCAGCGCCGGTATCGCGGAGTCGGGCGGCGCCTCTGGCGACAGCCGCCGCGATGGAGGTCACGCCTTGCCCGATTCGGTCTCGGTCGCCATACGCAGGCGCTCGGCCTGTTCGTGCTGCACCATCTGCCCGATCAGTTCGTCGAGGTCACCCTCAAGCGCCGAGTCGAGCTGGTGCATCGTGAAGTTGATGCGATGGTCGGTAACGCGGTTCTCCTTGAAGTTGTAGGTGCGAATCTTCTCGGAGCGTTCGCCGGTCCCGACCTGGCCCTTGCGTTCCTTCGCGATGGCCTCCTGCTGTTTGCGCATCTCCATCTCGTAGAGGCGCGAACGCAGCACCTTCATGGCCTTCTGGCGGTTCTTGATCTGCGATTTCTCGTCCTGCTGCGACACGACGACGCCTGAAGGGATGTGCGTGATGCGCACCGCTGAGTACGTCGTATTGACGCTCTGTCCGCCTGGACCACTCGAGCAGAACGTGTCGACACGCAGGTCCTTGGCGTCGATGTGCACGTCCACCTCTTCGGCTTCCGGCAATACCGCCACCGTGGCGGTTGAGGTGTGGATGCGGCCGCTGGCTTCCGTCGCCGGCACACGCTGCACGCGGTGCACACCGCTTTCGTGTTTGAGCAGCCCGTAGACGCCCTTGCCCTCAACCGACGCGATCACTTCCTTGAGCCCACCGATGCCGTTTTCGCTCAGCGTGTGCACGTCAATCTTCCACCCGTGCCGTTCGGCATACCGTGAGTACATTCGATACAGGTCGCCGGCGAACAAGGCGGCTTCATCGCCGCCCGTTCCGCCCCGGATTTCGAGCACGACGCTGCGGTCGTCGTTGGGGTCCTTGGGGACGAGCAGCAGCCGGAGCTCGTCTTCAAGCGCCGCCATCCGCGCCTCAATCGCCGGCAGTTCTTCGGCTGCCAGCGCCGCCATCTCCGCATCGTCGCCCTCGGTGAGCTCACGGTTCTCGCGCAGCTGCGTTTCCAGGCGCGTGTACTCGCGATAACCATCAACGGCCTCCTGGATTTCGGCCATGGCCTTCGAGTGCGTGCGATAGGCAGCGGCGTCTGCCTGGATGGACGGATCGGCGACCTGCTGAAGCAATGCTTCGTACTTGGCGTCCAGGGCCTTGAGTTTTTCTCGAACCTGCGGAGTCATACGGGCGTGTGTTCTCGGGATCAGCCGCCGGAGACCGGCGGCAGGAACGCGATGTCATCGGCATCGCGCACCGGGGAAGTCATGCGGGCAAAGTCGGCATTCACGGCCACCGAAACCGCCCGGCCAAACGGCGCCAGCGCCGGATGTGTCTCGGTCACCGACGTCCAGACGTCAGCCACCGTCGCGGGGGATGTCACGTCGACGGTGAGCGTGTCGTGGCCGGCCAGCTCACGCAGCCTGGCGAAGAGTCGCACCGTCACGCGCATGCAATCGCCATCGCTTTCTCGCGTGCGGCCTCGTCTGACGGATCAGCCACCGCACCTTCGACCCACGCGTCGCCGTCAGTGAAGAACTCGTGTTTCCAGACCGGCGCGATCTGCTTCACGCGTTCGATCGCGTACCGGCAAATGGCAAACGCCTCGGCACGATGGGCCGCCGCGCCGACGATGGCGACACTGGCATCGCCGATCTCGAGCCTGCCGACACGATGCACCAGACCCAGCGCGGATGCGTCCCAGCGCACCAGGACCTCGTCGCGAATCTGCTCGAACGTGCGCACGGCCAGCGCATCAAACGCTTCGTACTCGAGATACCGCACGCCGCGCCCCTGGTGTGTCGCGCGCACGACGCCAAGGAATCCCACCAGGGCGCCACAGCCCTCGCCGCGCGTACGCACCTGGGCCTCGACCTCGGAGGTGAGGGCATCCAGTGACAGGGGCGCGCGTGTGACGGCGAGCATCACGCCAGTATAGCTAGCGGCAGGCCGCCTCAACGGCGTCGGCCGTCTTGGGAATGGCCGGGCCCAGCACGCGATGGCCCGTGTCGGTGACCAGCACATCGTCTTCGATGCGGTAGCCGCGGGCATCGCGGAACTTCTCGATCTCGGTGAAGTTGAGGAACGCGGCGTGTGTGCCCTCCGCCTTCCACTGGTCAATCAGCGCGGGGATGAAATAGAGTCCCGGCTCGACAGTCAGGGCGAAGCCCGGTTCGAGGGTGCGGGCCAGACGCAGGTAGCCGAGGCCGAACTGTTCCGAGCGCGTGAACCCTGTTCCGTAGCCCACCAGATCCTCGCCGAGGTTTTCCATGTCGTGCACGTCGAGGCCAATCATGTGTCCAAGGCCGTGCGGGAAAAACAGCGCGTGATCGCCGGCGCCAACCGCTTCGTCGGGATTGCCCTTCATCAGGCCGGCCGCCGTCA
>CBINOO010000143.1:0-8649 GCA_966252305.1 uncultured Acidimicrobiia bacterium | reverse complement strand
AGCAGGCCGGCGACGGTCACGCCGGCCACCACCGGCCGATGCTCAGCGGCGGTCTCGTCACTCATGTACATCATCACGACGATGCGCAGGTAGAAGAAGACCGAAACCACTGACGTCAACACGCCGAGGATCGCGAGCGTGTAGAGACCTTCCTGCATCGCTGCCGCGAAGATGTACCACTTGCCGATGAACCCGACCGTCAGCGGGAAGCCGCCCAGCGAGAGCAGGAACACCGTCAGCAGCGCAGACAGGCCCGGGCGTTCCTTCCACATCCCCGCGAAGTCACGCACATCGTCGTGCGGACGTCCGTTGGACGTGAGCGCCGAGAGCACGCCGAACGCGCCGAGGTTCGTGACGCTGTACGCCACGAGGTAGAAGAGGATGGCCGCCTTGCCGTCGGTGCTGGCAGCCACCAGGCCAACGAGCAGGTAACCCGCGTGGGCGATCGACGAATACGCGAGCATGCGTTTGACGCTCGTCTGCGCGACACCGACGACGGTGCCGAGAATCATCGTGAGCGCGGCCACGACCGAGACAATCGGCATCCACTCGAGGCGGATTGGTTCGAACGTGCCGAGAAACACCCGGACAAACGCCGCGAACGCCGCGACCTTGACGCCCGTGGACATGAAGCCGGTCACGAGCGTCGGCGCGCCCTGGTACGCGTCGGGCGTCCACATGTGGAACGGCACCGCGCCCACCTTGAACGCGAAGCCCACGAGCAGGAGCAACGCGGCAAACACAATCAGAATGCCGGGATCAAGGGACGAGGACGCGACACGCAGGCCGATTTCATCGAGCTTGGTGGTGCCGGTGACGGCGTACGCCATCGCGATGCCGTAGAGGAAAAACGCCGACGAGAACGCGCCAAGCACGAAGTACTTGAACCCGGCTTCGGCGCCTTCCGCGCTGCTCCGCTTGATCGCGGTCAGCACGTAGACTCCCAGCGACATGATTTCGAGCGCGATGAAGATGACGAGCAGGTCCGTGGTGGACGCCATCATCATCATGCCGGCAATGGAGAACAACATCAGCGAGTAGTACTCACCCACCGGCAGGTGATCCCGCTCGGCATTGCCGATCGACACGAGGATCGTCAGGATGCCGATGGCCGCCAGCGTGATGTTGAAGAACGCGGTGAAATTGTCGACAGCGATGACGCCGAACCCGACAAACGTCTGATTCCACTGCCCCACCGACGTCCAGATGGCGCCACCCAGGCCAATCAGGCCGTAGACGCCGAACCAGTAGGATCCGGAGTGGTCATCCTGCTTGCGGAACGCCTCGGCGAGCATGGCGGCACAGGCCGCCAGCGTCACCATCAGGATTGGCGCGATGGACGCGAAGTCATTCATGTTCATCGCGCACCTCCCACCGTATCGACTGCCTGCGGCGCATCAACAGGGACACCGGGCGACGTGAGTTGCGCGTTGACGGCCGGCACGCCGCGCACGTATTCAATGGCTTTTCGCACCGAAGGCTCCATCGGCTTGAGGAAGACGTTCGGAAACACGCCCATGAAAATGCACATGGCGACGATGGGCGCAATCACGACCCATTCGCGCGGGCTGAGGTCTCGCAGTCCCTTGTTCTTCGGGTTGGTCAGCGGGCCATAGTTCACGCGCTGGAACATCCACAACATGTAGACCGCCGACAGAATCACGCCGGTGGCCGCCACGGCCGTCAGCACACCGTTCTCGCGGAACGATCCCACGAAGATCATGAACTCGCCGACAAACCCGTTCATGCCGGGCAGGGCGACCGACGCCAGCGTCACCAGCAGGAACATCGCCACCAGCTTGGGCGTGACCGACTTGAGCCCACCGTATTCGGCAATCAACTTGGTGTGTCGCCTGTCGGACAACATGCCGACGATGAGGAAGAGGCCGCCGGTCGAGACGCCGTGCGCCAGCATCTGGTAGACCGCACCCTGCACGCCCTGCATGTTCATCGCGCACAGACCGAGCACGACAAACCCGAGGTGGCTCACGGACGAGTACGCCACGAGCTTCTTCATGTCCGGCTGGACCATCGCGACCAGCGCGCCGTACACGATACCGATGACCGCGAGGATGGCCAGATACGGCGCAAACTGCATCGCGGCCTCTGGGAACAGCGGGAACGCGAAACGCAGCAGGCCGTAGGTGCCCATCTTCAGCAGCACGCCGGCCAGGATGACCGAACCCGCCGTCGGGGCCTGCACGTGCGCATCGGGCAGCCATGTGTGGAACGGGAACACCGGCACCTTGATCGCAAAGGCCAGCGCAAACGCCAGGAACAGCCACGTCTGCAGTCCGCCGGGAATGTCGAGGGCGTAGAGGTCGAGCAGGTCGAAGCTCATGACGCCGGTGACGGTCTGGTGGTGATACGCCAGCCAGATGATGGCCAGCAGCATCAGCACCGAACCGGCCATCGTGTAGAGCATGAACTTGATGGCCGCGTAGATACGTTGCTCGTAACCCCAGATGCCGATGAGGAAGTACATCGGAATCAGCATCACGTCCCAGAAGACGTAGAACAGGAACAGGTCGAGCGAGATGAACACGCCGATCATCGCCGCCTCGAGCAGCAGCATGAAGAACGAGAACTCTCGGACGCGGTCCGTGACCGACTCCCACGAGCACAACAACCCGATCGGCGTGAGGAACGTCGTCAGGATGACGAGCCAGAGCGTGATGCCGTCAAGGCCGACGTGATACGAGATGCCGAAGTCGGGCAGCCAGGTGTAGCGCTCGACGAACTGGAACTCCGCGGACGAGGCGTCAAAGCCAGTCCAGAGCGACAGGCTCGCCACGAACGTCGCAACCGCGACGGCCAGCGCGACGTTACGCACCAGTGCGTCACGCCCCTTGCCGAGCAGGAGCACCAGGAGTCCGCCAAGAAGCGGCAACAGAACCAGAAGTGTTAGCGCCACAGGTAGTACCCCAGGATCGACACGACCCCGACGAAGATCGACATCGCATATGCGCGCACCGAACCGGTCTGTACCCGGCGCAGGATGGCACTCCAGCCTCGCACCAGCAGGCCGACCCCATTGACGATGCCGTCGATCACGCCGACATCCACGCGCTTCCACAGCACGCCGGTCGACAGCGCCTTGATGGGCTGCACGATCACCGCGTCGTAGATTTCGTCCACGTAGTACTTGTTGAGCAGCAGGCGATGCAGGCCGCTGAAGCGCTGCGACATCGCCTCGGCGCGGCTGAACCCGTTCTTGTAGAACACCGTCGCCAGCATGATGCCCGCCAGCGCGATGGCCACCGACAGGCCCATCAAACCCAGCTCAGTGGCCGTGTCGCCATGGACCGCCTCAGCAACGTGCGTTGCCTCGCCTGTTAACGACATGGCCTGGAAACTGGGCGCCAGGAACGCTTCAATCGCGTTGTGACCACCCAGTGCGTGCGGCACACCAAAGAAGCCCGCCAGCACTGAACCAATCGCCAGCACGATCAGCGCGATGGCCATGGGCATCGGCGCATCGTGCAAGTGCGAAGTGCCATGTGCGGCGTGCGACGTGCTGTGTGCTCCGTGCTGGGAGCTCGGTGCGTGGTGCCCCGCCGAAGCATGGGCATGCTCGTCATGGCCATGGGCCTGTCGCGCCGAAGCATGGGCGTGAGCGTCGGCAGCATGCCCATGCGAAGGCGGATGAGGATTGGTCCCCACACGCGACTCGCCGAAGAACGTCATGTAGAGCAGGCGGAACATGTAGGTGGCCGTCAGGAACGCGGCGACCACGGCCAGCCCCCAGAGCACGTAGTGATGGCTGGAGAAGGTCTTCCAGAGGATTTCGTCCTTGGAGAAGAACCCGGCAAACGGCGGCAGGCCCGCGATGGCGATGGTGCCGATCGCAAACGTCCAGAACGTGATCGGCAGCTTCGACTTGAGGCCACCCATGTAGCGCATGTCCTGCTCGCCGTGCAGGGCGTGAATGACCGCGCCCGACCCAAGGAACAGCAGGGCCTTGAAGAACGCGTGGGTATAGAGGTGGAAGACACCGCCCGCAAACGCGCCCACGCCCACAGCCAGGAACATGTAACCCAGCTGCGACACCGTGGAATACGCGAGCACGCGTTTGATGTCGTTCTGGACCAGGCCAATCGTGCCGGCAAACAGCGCGGTCAAGACGCCGATGACCGCGATGACCTCGAGCGTGAACGGCGCGTGACTGAACAGCACCGCATTGCGCGCAATCATGTACACGCCAGCAGTGACCATCGTCGCGGCGTGGATCAGTGCGGACACCGGCGTCGGGCCTTCCATCGCGTCGGGCAGCCACACATACAGCGGCAGCTGCGCTGACTTGCCCGTCGCGCCCACGAACAGCAGCAACGTCGCGCCGGTCAGAAGACCGGCCCCCGCCATGGTCGCGGGTTCCGTGGCCAGCGGCGCGATCTGAATCGCCAGCTGCTGGAAGTCCAGCGTCCCGAACGCGGTGAACAGGATGAGCATCCCGAGGATGAATCCGAAGTCACCCACGCGGTTGACGATGAAGGCCTTCTTGCCGGCGTCAGCGGCTGCCGGCTTCGTGAAATAGAAGCCGATGAGCAGGTAGGAACACAGGCCAACGCCTTCCCACCCGATGAACATCACCGGGAAGCTGGCGCCGAGCACCAGGATGAGCATGAACGACGCAAACAGGTTCAGGTAGGAGAAATACCGCGCGAAATCCGCGTCGGTCTCCTCATGCATGTACGACGTCGAGTAGAGGTGAATCAGCGTGCCGATGCCGGTGACCACGAGGATCATCAGCGCGGCGAGCGGATCGAGCCGCAACGCAAACGGAATCTGGAGCGTGTCGGACGCAATCCAGCTGAACACTTCCTGGTTGATGGCCCGCACGCCACCCACAGGTTCGAGGCCGAGCATCGTCCACACGGACTGGGCGGCCACCACAAAGGCGCCGGCCATGGCGCCGGTGGCGATGCCGCCGGTGATGGCCTTGGGCCAACGGCGGCCCACGGTCGCGTTGACCAGGAAGCCGAGGAACGGAAGCAGAGGAATCAGCAGCAGCACGGCGTCACCACTTCAGCGTCGTGAAGGCGTCCGGTGTGAGTGTTTCCCGGTGCCGGAACAGCGCAATGACGATGGCCAGGCCGACGGCGGCTTCGGCCGCGGCGACGGTCATCACGAAGAACGCAATGATCTGCCCATCCACCGTGCCGAGGAACCGGTCCACGGCCACGAAGGTGAGGTTCACGGCGTTGAGCATCACCTCGACCGACAGGAGGATCGTGATGAGGTTGCGCCGCAGGAAGACGCCGGCCGTGCCAATCGCAAAGAGCACGGCCGAAAGCGCCAGGTAGGTGTTGAGCGTAGGGTCAGGCAGCACGGTCAGCGTTCCTTTCGCGCGATGATGACGGCACCCACCATCGCCACGAGAATCAGAATCGACGTCGCTTCAAACGCAAAGGCGTATTCGCGGAACAGGCGCAGGCCAAGCTGCGCCACGGAGCTGGTTTCTGGGTCGGCGGCCTGGAACGGCGCGTCCGCGATGCGGCGCAGCGCCCAGACCAGTTCGACGGCCAGCACGACAGCGAGCACCGCGCCGAACTTCCGCGGACCCGGCCCGATCGTCAGGCGCGCCCGGGGCTCGACCGCCGCATCTTCCGAGGTCACGTTGAGCAGCATGACCACGAACAGGAACAGCACCATGATGGCGCCGGCGTAGATGATGATCTGCACCACCGCCATGAACGGCGCGTTGAGCAGCACGTAGAGCCCCGACAACGCGGCGAACGACACGATGAGCAGCAACACGCTGTACATCGGGTTGCGCTGGCCAACGACCAGCACCGACGCCACGATGGCGATGACCGCGAAGAGCCAGAAATACAGAGCGTCCACGGCTTACCACCCCATCCCGATGACCACACCCGCGGTCACCAGCAGATTGATCACTGCCGCCGGCAGCAACCACTTCCAGCCGAACTCCATCAGGTGGTCGTAGCGGTACCGCGGCAGCGTCCACCGCATCCAGATGTAGAAGAACAGCAGCAGGAAGACCTTCACGAGGAACCAGACCCAGCCGAGCCATTCGGGCAGGAACGGTCCGTGCCAGCCTCCCAGGAACAGGTTGGTCGCCACGGCGGAGACCGTGACCATGTTGATGTACTCGGCCATGAAAAACAGCGCGAAGGTCATCGAGCTGTATTCGGTGTGATACCCGGCCACCAGTTCCTGCTCGGCTTCAGGGAAGTCGAACGGCGCGCGGTTGGTCTCGGCCACGCCGGCCACCATGAAGATGAAGAACCCGAGCGGCTGCAGGAACACGTACCACTGCGGGATGAACCCGAACCAGTAGCCGTCCTGCTGGTTGACGATGTCGCGCAGCGACAGGCTGCCGGCCAGCATGATGACGGCCGCCAGCGACAACCCGTAGGACAACTCGTAGCTGATCATCTGGGCGGATGACCGCAGGCCGCCCAGCAGCGAATACTTGCTGTTGGACGCCCATCCTGCGAGCACGATCCCGTAGACGCCCATCGAGGTGATCGCGAAGATCACGAGCAGGCCGACATTCACGTCGGCCGCCATCAACTTGATGGGTTCATCCAGCAGGCCGAAGAAATCTGTGTCCGCGCCAAACGGCACCACGGCAAACGCGGCGAACGCCGCGACCGCGCACAGAATCGGCGCCAGGTAGAACAGGAACTTGTCAGCCGTCTTTGGCCGCAGTTCCTCTTTCATGACGAGTTTGATGATGTCGGCCAGCGGCTGCAGAGCGCCCCAGGGACCAACCCGGTACGGGCCAAGCCGCTGCTGCACGAACGCCGCCACCTTGCGCTCCATGAGCACGAGGACGGCCGCCGAATTCAGCAGCATGAAGAACGTGAAGCCGATGACGATGAGCTGGGCGATCAGGGTGCTGTCCATCATCGACCTCAGTGCGCGTGGGCGTGCGCCCGCGCCTCCGACCGCCAGTCGGCCTTGAGTGTGCAGCCGCCGGCCTTGATGTGCGCTTCGAACTCGTCGCGGAACAGCGCCACCGTCGTGAGCACCGGGGTCGCCGCCGCGTCGCCAAACGCGCAGAGGGTCTTGCCGGTGATGTTATTGGCCACCGACAGGAGCAGGTCGATGTCTTTCATCTGGCCTTCACCGGCTTCAATACGCGTGAGCAGGCGGTGCAGCCAGTCGCCGCCTTCACGACACGGCGTGCACTTGCCGCACGACTCGTGTTTGTAGAAGTAGAGGAGGTTTTTCGCCGCCCACACCATACACGTCGTTTCGTCCATGACGATGAGGCCGGCCGAACCAAGCAGCGAACCCGCTTTCTGCACCCCGTCGAAGCTGGCGGGAATGTCCAGCTGATGCGGGAGCAGAATCGGAACCGACGAACCGCCGGGAATCACGGCCTTGAGTTTGTGATTGCCGCGGATGCCGCCGGCGTAGCGGTCGTCGTAAATCAGTTCCTTGAGTGTCACGTTCATGGACGCCTCGTAGACGCCGGGTTTCTTGACGTGACCGCTGATGCAATAGAGCTTCGGCCCGCCGTTTTTTTCGGGCCCCAGCGACGCGTACCACTCCGCGCCGCGCTCGATGATGGGCGGCACGTTGCAGAGCGTCTCGACGTTGTTCACGGCCGTCGGGCAGCCATACAGCCCGGCCACGGCCGGGAACGGCGGCTTGAACCGCGGCTGCGCGCGCTTGCCTTCCAGTGACTCGATGAGCGCCGTCTCTTCGCCGGCCTCATACGCGCCGGCACCGCGATGCACGAAGATCTCGCAATCGAAGCCGGTGCCCATGATGTTCTTGCCGATGTAGCCGGCGGCGCGCGCCTTGGCCAGCTCGGCTTCAAGCACCTGCTGCACGTGGTAGAACTCGCCGCGGATGTAGATGTAGGCGACTTTCGCGCCGATCGCGTGGCACGCGATCAGGCACCCTTCAAACAGCAGGTGCGGATTGCGCTCCATGAGCACGTGATCCTTGAACGTGCCCGGCTCGCTCTCGTCGGCGTTGCAGCAGATGTACTTCGGCTTGTCCGTCTTCTTGTCGACGAACTGCCATTTCATGCCGGTCGGAAAGCCGGCGCCGCCGCGTCCGCGAAGGCCCGACGCCTTGACGACCTCGATGACCTCATCAGGGGTCATGCCAAGCGCCTTCTTCAGGGCGCCGTAGCCGTTCTGCTTCAGGTAGAAGTCCAGCGTGAAGCCACCGGGCGTGTTCACGTGGGGCGTGAGAATGGGTTCCATTACGCCTTTTCCTTATGGAGGTGGCAGCCGGTCAATGACGCGGCACCGCGCGTGCGCAGCCCCTCGACGAGCGCCTTCGCATCTTCGGGCTTCTGGCACTCGTGCCAGTGGTCGTTGACGCCCACCACGGGTGCGCGGTCACACGCGCCGAGGCACTCCGCTTCCAGCAGCGTGAACGCGCCATCGGGCGTGGTCTCACCGACCTCGATCCCCAGCGTCTTCTGCAGTTCTTCGGTCACCCGCTCTGCGCCATTGAGCGCGCACGACAAGGTGCGGCAGACGAGCAGGACGTGCTTGCCGACCGGCCGCGTGTAGAACATCGTGTAGTAGGACACGACGTCTTCCACGTCCGCCGTGGTGATACCGATCGCGTCCGCCACGGCCTTCATCGCATTCCGTGTGATGTAGCCCTGCTGCCGCTGCGCGAGATACAGCGCTGCGAGCACGGCGGACCGGCGGC
>CBINOO010000142.1:0-8769 GCA_966252305.1 uncultured Acidimicrobiia bacterium | reverse complement strand
GATGCCACTCGAATCCGCGGTCGAGCATCAGCCGCCACAGCGGCGGCGACTCGCGCCACTTGCGCACGGCGTCCATCCCATGCCACAGACACGCGCCGTCATGGGTGCGCGCCAGGTCGTGAAGAAACACGGCCGCCCACACACGCGACCGCAGGTGCCCGCGCCCGGTCGCCTCCACCAGCCGCATGGCATGCACCATGACCCGCGCGACATGCGCCTGGCCGTGCAGGTCGCTCCGGTGCGTGAAGAGGTCGGGGGTAGGAACGAGCATGATGTGCGCGATGATATCCCTCGTCAGGTCCCATGACTCCAGCCGACTTCCGCCGCCTCGCCCTCGCCCACCGCGACGTCGTCGACGGCGCACACCAGGGACATGCCGACCTCCGCGTGGGCGGCAAAGTGGTGGCGAGTTTGAGGACCCAGAAGGACCTGGGCGAAGTCGGCATGGTCAAAGTCACGCCCGAAGAACAGGCCGAACTGGTGCGCGACCATCCTGACGTTTTCGCGCCTGAAGCCGGCGCGTGGGGACGCCAGGGCTGCACCCGCGTGTATCTCGCAAACGCTGACGCCGAAATCGTTGGGCCGGCAGTGACGATGGCGGTGCGACTGGGACGTCAGCGCGCGCGCACGTAGACGTCCGCTTGCACGGTGCCGGCGTCAGCCTCGGGAGCAGCGCTCGTCGCGATGTCTGATCAGTTCCGTCTGAGGGCGAGTACCGCAAGCGGGTCCTCGACGCCGGACGGCAACTGCGCCAGCAGCGCCTCCGGGTCACGCAGCACCATCGCCCCGTAGTCCAACATCTGCTTGGGCCACGCAAGGTCACTGCGCTCCAGCAGCGACGCCATCAGGAACAGCGGCCGCCCCAACCGCAGCGCCTCCCATCCCAGGGACAAACTGCCGCTACGGTCGCCGGCCTCTACGATGACCGACGCTTCACAGATCAGCGCCATGGTCCGATTCCGCTGAGGGAAATTCTTGCGAGTGGTCGGCATGCCCGACGGAAACTGCGACACGACCAGATGTTCACTCATCAGACGCTGCTGGAGCTCGCCATGCTTCGCGGGATAGACCTCGTCCAACGGTGTTCCGGTGACGGCAATCGTCCGGCCACCCGCCTCAATCGCCGTGGTGTGTGCCGCGTGATCGATGCCTTCTGCCAGTCCGCTAATGATCGTGGCGCCGTGCTGCACCAGAATGCGCGTCAGGCGAGCGGCGCGCTTCAGGCCATCCGGCGATGCCTTCCGCGCACCAACAATCGCCACGCGCGGCGATTGGCGCAGCCACTCGGTATGCCCGGCGGCAAACAGCTCCTTCGGCGCATGGCGAACCTCTTCACTATTGAGCGGCCCCAGCAGGGCTTCTGGAGTGAAGCTGCATCCGTGATTGGCGGCCATGCCGGGATGATACCCCGAGGCCCCCTACCTCCCGCCCAGTTCCAGCGACAGCCCCACGGAGACCTGCGATCCGGAAAACGTGTACCCGAGAATCGTGGGCCTCCAGCCGGCGCTGAGATACACGCCGGCGCGAGACGTGATGTCCACAGTCACGCCGCCGCCAACATCCGCGAAATAGCCAGACTCCGCGGAACGATCGTACTTTTCATGGAGGACGCCGACCACGGCCTGCAGCCACGGCCGAATCGACCCGCGACTCAGCAATACGCGACCGCCCACACCCAACGACACCACGGTCTCGTAGACATCACGCTGACCGAACCGCTCATGCCGCCGGACAAGGCCGGCCTTTATCACCGGCTCCACCCTGCTCCGCAAGGGCACGACCACGGTCGCCGTCGCTCCGTGAAAACTCCCGCTGCGTCCAAGCCCGGTCTCGTGCTGATATCCGGCGTCCATCACGACAGTTGGTGACGCCGGCGTGGGGGGCTGGGCGAAGGCTGGGGCGGCTGCACACGTCAGGAAAGCCGCGGTTTGGAACAGGAGTCGAGCCGTGGGGAAGGCCATTACCACCTCCTCAGGTACACATCCCACGTCGGGCGGACGGAGCCGTCGTCGAAGTGCACCCCACGTTCTGACCAGGGGATCTCATCAGGATGTGTGGCATCCGGCGCATGACTCGTGGACAAGGCGACGATGCCCCACTGCTCGACCGGACGCACTTCACCAGGATCGCTGACGGCATCGCCGTCACGGTCATGCCACAACGCGAGTCCGCGTAGTTCGCGTCCCCGGATGGCGCCATCCCCATCGTCATCCAGCGCGGCCAGCGCGTCGTATCCGGTGCGCCAGAAACACCAGAACGTCACGTTGCCAAACAGTTGCAGCCCAGACGTGATGTGGCCCTGACGCTCGGAGTCGTACACAAGCCACGCCACGGACGAGTGAATCCAGTTCCAGTGGTGCGCGCCCGTGCCGTCCACATCAAACCGCACACGCGCGTCGTCATTTACCAGTTGGCTCGACGTCAGGTGGTCGCGAAGCGGGACGACGATTGGGGAGATTACGCGCGGACGATTCTTGAGATCGGCGAGCCGCGAACGGAGGAGCGCCAGCTCCTCACGATCCGCCTGCTCATCAAGCAGCGGCAGCAGGTACAGCGCGGCTTCCTCGGCAATCGTCGGGTGATAATCGGGCGCCGATCCCAACTCAACCGCGCGCCGCAGGGGCTCACGCGCAGCGGGCTTGTCCCCTGCCTCGAGCAACGACCACCCCAGTCCCAGCTGCGCATAGACGTGACCGGGCGACGCGACCACGACACTCCGAAACAGTTCGATGGCCGTGCGCAGGTGCGCCGCACCTTCCTGCTTCTGCTGCTCGTTGATCGGCGATGCGCCCGGCGGGGACGTGAATTGCTGATGCGCCGCCTTCCAGCCGGGCCACTGCGGCCGGAGAGGATCGTTGGGCCACACCTGCACCTCGGTCGCCCGAAGCTTGTACGCCATCGTGTGCACACGCGCCAACGTGAACCGCGCCTCGAGGTCACTCGGCGCCTCGGCCACGCGGCGACTCAGATTCTCAATGAGGCGCTGCACCGGGACGGTACGAAAGCCGGGGTCAAAAGGCAACGCCGCAACAGTCACGGCCAGGAAACCGGCAACGCACGCTGCGAGCAGCAGTCGGGGCATGAGGGTATTGCAGCATATCCCTACGTCTGTCTGGAGGCGCGTTGGCACGATCTTCCTGCGTGACGACCGACAACGACGATGCTACCGTCGTCGTCATCGCGGGAACTGCAGTGCAAGCACGATGGCCTGGTGGCAGATTTTTCCAGCTGTCGCCAGCCGGCTGGGAAGGACAGGTGGCCCTGAACATGCACCCACGAGGGGGCATGGAGGACACAATGGCGGAACTGGGGGAACGCGTGGCGAACCTCGAAGCACGGCTCGACGATCAAAGTCAGGACCTGGCGGAAATCCGGGAATCCATCAAGCATCTCGACGACAGAATGGAAGCGCGATTTGCGGCGCTGGATTCCCGCTTCTCATCTATTGACACACGCTTCGTGTCGATCGATGCACACTTCGCATCGATTGACGCACGCTTCGTGCAAATGGACGCGCGCTTCCTGCAACTGGAAGCGCGTTTGGACAGCGGATTCCGTGACATCCGCGAAGAAATACACACCACCTTCCGCTGGATCATGGGCGGCCTCGCCGGCGCCGTGCTGGCCGTGCTGATGGCGCTGCTATCGGCATTGCTGGTGTGGGGGCAGAGGGCGTGAACCGCGGTGGAGGGGAGCCCGACAGGAAGCCGCCTGCGGACCGAAGGCGGGAGCGGGTTCGACTTCCGCTTTTTGGATCGACAGGTCCTCAGGTTCACCCTACGAACGTGGACCTCGAACGTGCCCTGACTGATGACGACAACGCTGCCGGCAACAGACACGATGAGACCAGCACGGGTCGACCGTGCGGCCGCGAGACATGGTGAGCCGGAGCGCACGCGGAATCCGCTACTGGCGCACCTTGGCGACCTTCGCGTCGCACTCGGAGGTCAGGCGCTCGCGGTCGCGGCGATGCCCGTCCATCAGCGCGTCGCGTTCGCTCGGGTCAAACACGCTGCGCAGCCGGTCTTCGTGCAGCACTTGGATCTCGGCGAGCTTCGCCTCGTAGACGCTGCGAATCTCGGCAATGGCCGCCCGTTGCGCATCGGTCAACGGCTTGTGTTCGATGCCGGCCTCAGCGTCGCTCTTTCTGAGCCGCTCCATCGCAAGTTCGTAAGCAGATTTCATGCCTCAATTATCCCCTGCTCGCGTGACGCCAACTCCACATACCGGCACAACGCATTGGCCAGCACCATCTGCGCCGGCGACTGACAGTCGGGCGCAAACAACGCGGGGCTGGCGACGACGATGCAGAGGCAACGGGCGCGGGAGGTGGCCACGTTGAAGCGGTTGAGGCTGTAGAGAAAGCCGAGGCCACGCGGCGCATCTTCGGGGCGCGACGTGGCCATGGAATAGATCACGACCGGGGCCTCCTGCCCCTGGAAGCGGTCGACAGTGCCGACGGCGACGTCGGCCAGAGCTTCCTGTATGCGAGTGACCTGCGCGTTGTAGGGCGCGACGATGAGGATGTCGTCGGCGGTCATTTGCCGCGCAATGCCGTGTTCGTCAATCCACTGGGAGCCTGGCGCGAGCAGTTCGTTGACAATGCGCACGACCTCGGCGACTTCTTCATCCGAGGCGTTGCGGTTGCCGTCATGTGAGACGGGCACGACGCGCAGGCCGGCACCGGCGAATCGTGACGAACCGGTGAGCACCTGGCGCTCGAGGCCGGGCTTGGCGGTAAGCCGACCTTCGTAAAACGCTTCGGATGTAAACGCACAGAGGGACGGCGCCAGCCGCCACGTGACGTCCAGAAAATCGCCCATCCCCTCGGGCATCACATAGGCAGTGCCCAGCCAGTGCTGCAGCGCGGAGACACCAGTGCCATCAGGATGGACACCCTTGGTCGGCTGATCGAGCTGCTGCGGATCGCCAAGGAGCACCATCTCGGACGCCGCGACGGTACACGCCAGCGCGTTGGCAAGGGACATCTGGCCGGCTTCATCGACAAAGAGCACGTCCACGGCGGCCGCGTTGCTGGTCCAGTGCCAGGCGGTGCCACCGACGACGTGCGGAGCGTCGGCGCCGAAACGGTCTTCGTTCTTGATCTGCCGGATCGCGACATCCTGCCCGCGACGTTCGGCTGCACGCTCCACCGCCTCCAGCAGATTGGTGATGACGGCATGGCTGTGCGCGGTCACGCCGACGGACTTTCCCGCCGCAACCAGGTCGCAGATCATCTCGGCGCCGCGGTATGTCTTGCCGGTGCCGGGCGGCCCCTGAATCGCACGCACGGGCGCGCGCCGCTCCAGCAGCGCCATCGCCAGGTCGGGCGGCGTGCCGTCGATCACGGCAGTGCCAATGTCAAAGAGCGCGTCCTCAATCGACCGCGCAGAAATCACTTCGCAGCTGATCGCTGCCGTCGGACGCAGCCCCTGTCGCGACGGCCCGACCTTCACATCCACCCGACCGGCAGCGCGATCAATGTCGACGACCTCAGCCCACGCCTTGGCGTCAGCAATGGTCAGCGTCTCGCCCTTTCGAATGTCGCAGTCCTGCTGCGGGAATGAATACCGCTCAATGACGGACTTTGTCGGCTTCCCGGTCTTCTCGCTGATCGCGGGACCAAGCGACTCCACAAACGTCAGCCCCGCAATGGCCTTCCGCTCGTCGCGCAACCCTTCTTCAGGCATCTCGACCAACCGGAAGAACTCCCACCATTCGGATTTGGACTCGCGGCGATGGAAATCCAGCAGATGTGCGAGGGTGGCACGAAGCGACAAGGGGTGGCCTGAAGCGGCGAGTGCCAGCAGCTGAGCCTTGAGCGCCTGGACTTTGGCGTCGCGCTCGCTGAGTTGCTCTGAGGCCTCGCCGGCCCTTGGCGCAGGCCGCGGCACCTCGTCTCCGCGGGCAATGGCTTCATCACGGCGCGCCTCGAGCCATTTGTGCAACTCCCACGTCGACCGCACATCGTCTCTGTTGTAGCCCTCGACGGCGTCGCGAATCTCCTTCGTGATGGCGCCCACGTCGCCCGACTCGAGCGCAATCTCGATGGCCTGACGCTCCCGCCCGGCCTTGCGGAGGTCAATGTCGCGCGTGAAGGCGTAGAACGGCTCCATCTCCTTGATGGAGTAACTCTCCACGCCGGCGCGAATGGACTCGCGGACCACCGCATAGAGATCCACAAACCGACCGCCACGCAGGAGCTCATCGAGCTGCTCTGCGCGAGTGGCGTACCGACCGGAAAGACGCTTGAACGCGGTCTGCTCGTACGGCGCGTAGTGGTAGACGCGCGCTCCGGGATGCGCCTCGATCGCCTTCGCGATCTCATCCAGGACCTCTTCAAACGCCCGCTGTTCGCCGGCGTCATCAAAGGCCCACCATCCGCGGAAATGGAACTGTCCCGAGGCATCGACCCGCCCAAGGCCAAACAGATACTCGCGCGAGCCCTCCCCCGCCTCGGCGCCAAACGCATTGCGGGCAAACGGGTCCCCTTCGAGGTCGAGATACAAATCGCCAGGTGAGGGCTCGGGCAGACGTTTGAGCCCACGCAGCGCCAGCGGCGTGCCGTCTTCAGCCACATGCGGTTCGACATCAAGCAGCGTGTACACGGGCGTGCCGCTCGTTGCCTGCTGCACCTGCAGCGCGGCCTGCTCCTGCAGCCGGACGTAGGTCTCTCGCGACCCGTGCGACGGCCTGAACGTCTCAGGCACCTCCCACGCCGCAAGCGCCGCCTTGGTGCTGATGCCGTGCGCGACAAGCTCCTTCTTGTGACGACGGCCGAGGTTGGCGACAAACTGCAGATGGTCGTCGGCCCGACGCTGCGCGTTACACGTCTCCCACCAGCGGCAGAGGGAGCAGTGCTCGACTGGGTCGGGGGCGGTTGGTGGGTTGGTGGGCCGGTGGGTTGGTGGGCTGGGGGGTTGGTGGGCTGGTGGGCTGGTGGATGCGCCGAGGTTGCGCTTGACCAGGCGGTAATACGCGGCGACGTCGGCAACGCGGTAAATGTGGCTGCCGGCAGGTGTCACCACCACGAAGCGTTCGGGTTCACGGCCCTGCATCGCGGTGAGAAGCTCGGTGTACACGCAAAGCTGCAGGATGGCGCCGGCGCGGGTCTCGCGCGCGAGCTTGGTGTCGTGCGCCTCGTAGTGCCACGCGCCAAGCGCGCTCTCACCCGGCACCTTCAGCAGGATGTCGGCATACCCGATCCATGTGCCGTCAAACAGAGGCGCCTGCACGATGACATCCGCCCCGCGACGCATCACCTCAAGCGTGCGCGCGGCCTTCTCAGCGCGGTCACCGGGCCCGCGAAGCGCACTCAGGTCGTCAACCGTCAGCCCCTGTGCACGCAGACTGTCCACATACCGCCGCTCGTGTTCCTCACCCCGCTGACGCAACAGGTCAGTGAACGGGTCTGAGTAGTTCGGGCGCTCCCGCTCCCCTCTCGCAGCCTCAAGCTCCAGCGTCGTCTTGTGCCGGCACGCAAGGAAGTCGGCCAGGTCGGTCGGCGAGAGGACGATGCGGTCGTCGGCGAGATACACGTTGGTAGATTACCGGAGTGCCGAGGTGCCGAGGTGCCGAGGTGCCGAAGTGCCGAGGTGGCGAGGGGCGGCCGGAGCGTTGCGGTGACGCGTCGACTCGGAGGGCTGCGACAACCGACGCATGAATCCGGAGCGGAGGGAGTGAGGCCTGCGAGCCTCGCTCCCACGTTGGAGCGAGGCGACGATCGCAAGGCACGCAGGGCGAACGGACGGAGTGACGGATTCGAGCGGCCCTCCGCGGAGACGCGGCGCCGCAACGGTTCGGCCGCAGGGAGATTCCGAAGTGCCGAGGTGCCGGGGTGCCGAGGTGCCGAAGTGCCGAAGTGCCGGGGTGCCGGAGTGCCGGGGTGCCGAGGTGGCGAGGTGCCGAGGGGCCGAGGTGCGGGGTGGTACACGAAAAGTTCGTGCCACCCGTGTGGACGCAGGCCGACGATGTTACCGTCGTCGTCTTGGACAATGAGAGGGCTCGATGAACGAGATTCTGGAGCGGTTTGATCAGCTTGCACAGACGTTTGATCGGCTTGAACAGAAGATGGACGCTGGCTTCGCTCAGGTCGAACGGCGATTCGAACAGGTCGACCGGCGATTCGAGCAGGTGGACCGGCGATTCGAGCAGGTGGACCGGCGATTCGAGCAGGTGGACCAGCGATTCGAGCAGGTGGACCGGCGATTCGAGAAGATGGACCAGCGATTCGAGAAGGTGGACCAGCGATTCGAGAAGGTCGAAAGCGAGCTCGCCGATGGGCGGGAACGCGACCGGGGCTTTGAGGTCAAGTTCGACCGGATTGAAGAACAGCTGCACAAGCAAGGGCTGTTGCTTGAAGCGATGAACAGCGACCTGAAACAGACCATGGAGGGCGTCATCGGGAACCGCGAAGCCATGGACCGTGGGTTCGCGGAGGTCATGCGGAAGATGGACGAACGCGTGCAACCGCTTGAGCTGGCCAGCCGGCACTTCGCGCGACAACTGCCCCCCGCGGCCAAGAGTCGTCGACGCAAGACAGGGGGGTAGGCCGAAGTTCCGAAGTGCCGAAGTGCCGAAGTGCCGAGGGGCGGCCGAAGCGGTGCGGTGACGCGTCGACTCGGAGGGCTGCGACAACCGACGCATGAATCCGGACCGGAGGGAGTGAGCCCTGCGAGCCTCGCTCCCAAGTTGGAGGGAGGCGACGATCGCAAGCACGCAGGGCGAACGGACGGAGTGACGGATTCGAGCGGCCCTCCGCGGAGACGC
>CBINOO010000141.1:0-8927 GCA_966252305.1 uncultured Acidimicrobiia bacterium | reverse complement strand
GTGAATCTCCCCTGCCGCGAGTTCACGGGTCCATGTGAGCCGGAGGATCTCCCGGCGTCTGGGAGAAGCCACGGCAGCCATGACCTGGGGATTCAGCGCCACGGCCAATGTTTTAGATCAAACTAAAATGTCATGTCAAGCGGGCCGTAGCTCAGCGCGGCAGTTCGCGCAGCCAGCGCTCCACCTGAGCCGTCCACTCACGTTGACGGTCAAGGTTGGTGCCGTGCCCGGTTTCGCGGTCGTACTGCTGCTGGATGTCCGCCTCAAGCGAGCGGAATCGCGTGAACATGTCCTTGAAGTACTGCTCGGACAGGCGACACGGATCTGCAACCGCGCGCACGGCCTGCTTCGCGCGGCGGACCTGCACTTCGCTGAGATCGAAGTGCAGCTGCTCGTGCAGCAGCGTCTGCGCCGAGGCGCGCTGCATCAGATGGTGTGCCTTGACCCACGATGCGTGCGGCAGGAAACGCGATTCGATCGTGGAGGAAAATTTCGAGCCTTCGCAGGACGTGCCGAATACCACCACGTAGGCCGTCGCCGCGACGGCCACGCCGGAGAGGTCCGGAGGGCCCTGGAAGTCCGACCAGGCGAGGCGGCGGTCCGGCGACCAGAGAAAGGACTCCGAGGGCACTGTTGGCGCAATCGCCCCTGGCATGCGTCCCGCACCGCTGCACGCGGCGACACCGATGAGGGCGAGACTGACGACCGCCCGGTTCACCTAGCGATCGTCCTTCAGCCACAACGCGATACGGCGCTCCCACGTGCGCTGCGCTTCGGTATCGGTGCCGTACATGGTCTGGCGGTCGTAGCTGCGCTGCTGCGCGGCGTCTTCCTGCTGGAACTTCGCCACGACGGCCAGGAAACGCGCGTCAGGCTCGTCGCAGGAGAGTGCCAGCGCCTCCAACGCGCGGCGGAGGCGGCGCGCCGTGACTTCGCCAAGATCAAAATGGGCCTGTTCATGCGCAAGGATGCGGTCCGCGCGTTTGTCAGGGCGACTCCAGGACTGGCTCGGCAGGAACTGCGTGGTGACGCGGAACGTCCGCTTGTCGACGTCACAGGAACTCCTGGTCTGCAGTTCGTAGGCGGTCAGCGCGGCCGCGGGTGTGTCCGCTGGCGGGGGCGCCAGGAAATCTTCCCAGAGGAGAGGCCGCTCAGGTGACCAGGGCACAGGCGCCGGCGGCTGCTGCGGCGCGGCCGCGCACACCACTCCCGACGCGAGCAACACGGCCATCAACGATCGGCTGGCCTGCATGGAGGGCTACCGCACCATGTCTACCACCATCGCCCGGGCCCGCGCCAGCCCCGGCAGGTCCCGGGTGTCGAGTGTCAGAACCGCCAGCAGGGAGACCAGCAGGTGGCGGCGGTTCTGCCCGACCGCAAGGCTCTGCGTGGTCGGCGTTCCGTCAAACGGCACGTCAAGGGCCTTGAGAAACGCGCCAAACGCGGCCTCATCAAAGTCAGCTCGCGCCACAAGTGACAACACCGCACGCGCCAGCCGTTCGTCTTCGCCGTTGACCAGAGGCGTCTGCACGGCGGCGAGTTTGTCGCGGATGCCGTTGAGGATCTGCGCCTGTTCCGGCACCGTCAGGTGCCGGCTGCGCCCGAGAAAACGGAGGACGTCTGCCGTGTGCGCCACCGAGTGCATCCAGCCGACGTCATTGGAGAATCCCCGCACGTCGCGCTCGTCGCGCAGGTACGAGAGCGTGGCCCACAGCAGTTCGGCGAAAGCGGCACGGTCGAGATACGGGGCCTCGTTATCGAGTCCCGGCAGAATCGCCAGCGCCAGCGCCGAGAACGACCGGCGGAGCACTGTCTCGGTGCCGGTTTCCCCAATGCCGGCCTTCAGACCCTGCATCCACGCGCGCATCAACCGCAGCCGCTCGGCCTCCGGCACCGCGCGCTTGACGTAAATCCACTGCGCGAGCGTCGTGTAGGCGATGTCATCGCGCAGCTCAGGATCGCGATGACCGAGCATCACCGTGAGTTCGTCCAGCAGCGCCGGCAGCGGAACATCCGGCACGGTGTAGCCGGACTTCGCAATCGCGTGCCACCAGGCCTTGTCGTGGGACGGCGCCTGCGACGTCTGCGACCACGCGGGCCCGCTCGCCGCACACACCAACACACACGCGAGAATCACTCGGGTCATGAGAGGCGATCTTCGCACATGGTAGCCTCATGACCATGCAGACAGGACGCACGCTGCTCGCCCTGCTCGTCGCAGTCGGCATGGCCGCTGACGGACATTCTGCGGCGGCACAGACTTCCGCACCCGAGCTCGCCGTGGCGCAGCCCGACGTCACCGCGCCTGTCTGGGCCAAACCGGAGCACTTCTGGTTCCGCAAGGCCTACGGTGACGGACACCTGTATTTCACCGTGGACACCGTGCACGGCGTGAAGGAGCCGCTGTTCGATCACCAGCGGCTGGCGATCGAGCTCAACCTCCGCACCGGCTACGAGTTCACGCCGACCACACTGCCGTTTGCCGATCCCGCATCGCGTTTCGAGGTGAAGTACGACGGCAGCAATGCCTACATCCAGGAAGGCGCGATGGCCGTGGAGTTTGATCTCGACGGCACCCACTGGCGCTGCGAACTCCAGATCAAGTGGAACTGGAACAAGATCCCGCCGACTGACTACGAGTGCCTCCCGCGTCGGCCCGCATCGACGCCACCGACACCACCCACACCCCCGTCGCCGGGCACGGCCTCTCGCGATGGCCGCTACGCCGTCGAGATCCGCAACAACAACGTGTGGCTGATTCCGCTGGTGACACGTGAAGCACCGCGGGCGCTGACCACCGACGGCACCGCCGACGAGGCGTATGATGCCGGTTCGTTGCAGTGGTCGGAGGATTCGACGACGGTGACGGCGTACAAGCTGAACGCCGAGATCTGGCGTTCGCCGAGTATCACCGCGAATGTGAAGGGCATGACGACGCGCGTCGAGTTGCGCGTGCGATGAAGGGCGGGGCTGAAGCCCCGCCCCCACCTTCAGTGCTCACCACGAAGGCGCACTATTTGCCGCCGATCTTGTCGCTGACAGCCGTGACGCGACCCGCGTGGGCCTTGTTGAACGCCTCGACTTCCTTCATCAGCGCATCAAACGACGCCCGCGCCGCCACCATCTCGCGCAGCCGATCTTCGTAGACGCCCTTGGCGGCGTCGGTGGGCGGATACCCCTGCCCGCCCATGACGTCGCTGCCGCTGCCGCCCACTTCGGCCATCAGCCACACGAGATTGAGATACAGCTTGTACTTCTCGACGTACCACTTGTCGTCCGAGTGCATCTCGGTGCGCGAGAGGTAATGCAGCTCCGCCTCGTACATCTTCTCGTAGAGCGACGCGAGCGCGCTGTCGATGGCCTTGTTGTTCGCGTGCTCCTTGCGCAGATCCTCGACCTGCGCGCGCATGATCTCGATGCGATTGATCTTGTCGACCACCTCGTTGATGGTCTTGACCATGTCGTTCTGCATGGCCGTGCTCTCCACCAGGTCATCATCGTCGGCCGGCAGCGTCACGTCGCGCCACACTTCAAACGGCACCGTCTGAGTGTGACCGTTGTAGGTAAGACGCGCCGAGTACTTGCCGGGCGCCGCGCGCGGCTGCCAGCGCTGCGCGCCGATGCCCCAGTGCGTCACCGGACGCTCACGGCGTTCCCAGCGGCCCGCTTCCCAGATGTACGGGTTGTCGGGCGGAATCGAGCGAAGCACCGGCTGTTCGGGTGCCGGATACAGCAGGTTCCACGACGCGACGTTTGTGCCCTGCTTCGCCGTGACGTCACTGGTCGTGATGACGATGCCGGCGCTGTCGAGGATCTCCAGCTTCAGTGTGCCCGTCGGCGCGGCGTTCATCACGAACGGGAACAACGCGGTGCCGCCGGTGGCCGTGCGCGTGGCGGGACGCGGTTTGTACATCTCGAACGGCGCCTGGCCGCGGCCGACCTCCGGCTGCTCGAGCTGCCACACGTCACGCAGGATCCACATGCCCCGGCCGTACGTCGCGACGGCGACTTCGGCCGCGTTCTTCGGCACCTCGATCCAGTTGACCGGCGCGGCGGGCAGCTTGTCCTTGAACTGCGTCCACGTGCGGCCGTCATCGATCGAGTAGAAGAAGCCGTGACCCGTGCCGGCAAACACCATGCCCTTGCGATGCGGGTTCTCGGCAATCGACAGCGCGTAGTCGAGCGGATGCCCCTTGGGCAGGCCGGCGTCAATCCGACGCCACGTCTGGCCGAAGTCCTCGGTCTTGTAGAAGTACGGGTCGCGGTGATCGACCAGGTGATAGTCCACGGCGATGTAGGCCGTGCCCGGATCAAAGTGCGACGAGTCGATGCGGCGCACCAGGCCCCAGGGCGGCATGTTGATGTTCTTGCTCAGGTCGTTCCACGTCTTGCCCTCGTCGCGCGAAATCCACACCTTGCCGTCGTTGGTGCCGACCCACACAACACCCTTCTGCGTGCGCGATGGCGAAATCGCCGAGATCGTCGCGCCGTAGAACTGCCCGAGGTTGTCGCCGACGACGCCGCCGGAGAACCGGATGCGGCTGGGATCTCCAGTCGACAGATCCGGACTGATGACTTCCCACGTCTGACCACGGTTGCGCGTACGGAACAACACCTGACAGCCGAAATAGACCGAGTTGTCGAACCAGTCGATCGCGAGTGGCGGCGACCACTGACAGCGGTACTTCAGGTCGACCGGGTCGTGGTCGAGCGTGTGCATCCACGGGCTCACGGAGCGCTGGAGGCCGGCGATCTCGTCGAACGTGGCGACGTGCGCCGCGTAGCAGGTGCCCCAGACGAAGCGATGGTTGTTGGGCTCGGGATACGTGTATCCGGACTCACAGGACGGCATGGCTTCCTGCACCGGTCCCTGCGCAGCTCCGCCGCCGCGACCACCACCGCCCCGCCCCGCCGGAGCCGCCGCGGGTGCGGGCGCTGCCGGTGGCGCATACGACGGCACGTTGGCAGGCACCACGAGCCGATGACTTGAGATGCGCATGCTGCCGTTGTCCTGGCGCGCGCCGTACACCCAGTAGGGATACCGCTGGTCCACCGTCAGCCGGTACATCTGCGCAATCGGCAGCGACACACTCGTGTTGCCCGTGGGATTCCGGGGCGATCCGAAGATGCCCATGCCGCCATCACCCGTGACGATGTAGTGGCCGGCCATGGTGGGCGTGGGATCCCACCAGATGTCATGACAGTCGCCGCAGCCACCGCCACCGCTGCCCCAGATCTTTCCGCCGTCACGCGACCGCCACAACGTGCTGTTGGCGATCAGCACGTGATCGGGATCATCAGGCGCCACCCGAATGCGGATGTAGTAACCGGCGCGGCCGATGAGACGACGGTCCCAGCTGACGTTCTGCCAGGTGCGTCCGGCATCGTCTGACCGCCAGAGCGAGCCCTGCGCTTCGGACTTGAGTCCTTTCACGCCGTCGCCGCCCGTCTGGATGAGGGCGTACATGCGGTTGCCGTTGCTCGGGGCAATGGCCACGTCCGTCTTGCCGTAGGGCGGCTTCGGGAGGCCCGGGTCGGTCACCTTGGTGAACGTCTTGCCCATGTCGCGCGAGACGTAGATGCCGCTGCCCATGCCGCCGCTCTCGAGGATGTGGGTCTGCAGGTAGATTTCCCACGTGCCCGCGATGATGACGTTCGGATCCTGCATCGACATCTGCAGGCCGGAGCAACCGGTGTCCTCGTTCACGAAGAGCACGTGCTGCCACGACTTGCCGCCGTCCTCGGAGCGGAACACGCCGCGTTCCTTCTGCGGTCCGGTCGCGCGACCAAGCGCGCAGGCGAGCACGATGTTCTCGTTGGTGGGATGGATGATGATCGTGCCAATGCGGCCGGTCTCCTCCAGGCCCATCCGCGTCCACGTTTCGCCGGCATCGGTCGACTTGTAGATGCCGTCACCCATCATGTCCATGTCGCGCACGGTCCACGCTTCACCCGTGCCCGCCCACACGACGTTGGGATTGGACGCCGACACCGCGAGCGCGCCAATCGCCTGCGACGACTGGCCGTCAAACGTTGGCTTCCACGTCGCGCCGCCGTCGGTCGACTTCCACACGCCGCCGCTGGCGGCTCCCGCGTAATACACGCCAGGCTTGCCGACCACACCTGCTGCCGCCGCGATACGGCCGGCGCCGTTTTCCGGCCCCGCGTACTCAAACCGCGGAGGGCCCGGCGGCGGTGGCGGTGCGGCCCCGCCGCGTCCACCTCGTCCCTGAGCCAGCGCTTCCGCCGCGATGCCAAACGTTGCCGTGACAACCAGACTGGCCGCCACCGTTGATGAAAGGACTCGACGCACGAACATCCAACCTCCTATTCCGGGTAGGGGAAGGGTAACGCAAGAAGTGGCCAGAAGCGGCCATTAAGAAGCGGTCAGGGGCGGCAAGCGGCTACACTGGCGCGGCATGGAAAGCCGCTACACATGGATGAACGGGCGCCTGATTCCCACCGCCGAGGCGTCAATTCCCTTTCTGACCGCCGGATTTCACTACGGCATTGCCATCTTCGAGGGCATCCGCGCCTACACGGGTGATCGGGGCGTCGGCGTCTTCCGCCTGCGCGACCACATGGTGCGCTTCGAGCACTCGTGCGAGATTCTCGGGTTTCGCGACCTTCCCTATTCCGTCGACCAGCTCATGGATGCCGTCGCGGAAACGGTGCGTGCCAACGACTACGGCGACAGCTACATCCGCCCGCTCATCTGGCTCGCGGAAGGTGGATGGAACCTCACACTCGACACCGGCAAGCCGCACGTCGGCATCGCGGTCTGGAAGGAATCGGTGTACCTCGGCCAGCGGTCACCCGACGAAGGACTGCGCGCCTGCGTGTCGAGTTACCCTCGCCACCATCCCGGCGCGATGATGACCAAGGCCAAGATCAGCGGCAACTACGTCAACTCCTACCTGGCCAAGACCGACGCCCAGCGCCAAGGCGTGGACGAAGCCATCCTGCTCGACGCCGACGGGTACGTGACCGAATGCTCCGGCGCGAACCTCTTCCTCGTGCGCGGACGGACGCTGGTCACCCCGCCGGCCGACGCGATCCTGGAAGGCATCACCCGGGACACCGTCGCGAGCCTGGCCGATGACCTCGGACTCCGCGTCCAGGAAGCCCGACTCACTCGCGATCACCTCTACGTCGCCGATGAGGCCTTCGTCTGCGGCACGGCCGCCGAGATCGTCGGCATCCGCGAAATCGATCGACGCCCCATCGGCGGCGGCACCGCCGGCCCGGTCACCCGCGAATTGCGTGCCCGTTACCAGGACGCGGTGCGGGGACGACACCCTCGCTCCGCCGACTGGCTGCACCTCGTGTGACCGGCGTCACCGGCGCGCGGCGTGGTACGTCTTGTTGACGATGAGCCAGGTGCCGTTGGCGCGGACCATGTTGAAGTAGTCCGTGAAGGTGACCGTCGGGTAGTCGAGCACCGCCTTCACGCTGGCGGTATCGCCCGTGATGTCCAGGCTGACGATCCGTCGTCGCCGGCTCGCCTCGTCGGCGGCGGGCTTGCCTGAGGCTCCGGCGATGTAGGCCTTGGCCGTCCGCTGCATCACCGCGCCATCGGCGCCAATCCAGAACAACACCGCGTCCGGGTGAAACGCCCGTGCAAACTCGGCAGCGTCGCCGGTGGCATGCCCGCGAAAGTAGTGCTCCACCGTGGCGCGGACGCCCTTTTCATCCTCGGGCGTCTGTCCCGCCCGCGCCCATCCCCCAGCCGCCATCACGACGATCACCATCCACAACATTCGACGCATGCTCGCTCCTCCCATCTATAGACAGTTAGTCTCTAGACACCATACACGCGAATGCCGTGCGAATGCGGACGCCGGTAGAATGGCGCATGTCGATCCGCCGCCCACCCACGACGTACACGCCACGCACCACGCAGCTGGGCACACTGTCGATCGTTCGCGCCCTGCCGGTGAAGGGTCGTCGCATGGTGGGCCCGTGGTGTTTTCTCGATCGATTCGGGCCGCTGTCGTTTACCGAGGGGATGCCGATGGACGTGGCGCCCCATCCACACATCGGGCTCCAGACCGTCAGTTGGCTCCTCGACGGCGAAATCGCGCACGACGACAGCCTTCGCTCCGAGGCCGTGCTGCGCCCTGGCGGGGTGAATGTGATGACATCGGGACGCGCCATCGCGCACGCGGAGCGCACCCCGCGTGACCACACCGGCCGACTCAACGGTGTGCAGTTGTGGACCGCTCTTCCGGACGCCGCGCGCCACGGCGACGCCACCTTCCAGCATGTGGCCGAGGTCCCGTTGCTGGAGAGCGCCGGGGGGCTCGCACACGTGTTCTCCGGACAACTTGCAGACGCCATCTCGCCAGCCGGGCACTTCTCGCCGATCGTAGGCGCGCAACTCACGGTCCACGCCGGACATGCGCTGGAGCTTCCGCTCAACCCCGCGTACGAACACGCGCTGCTGGTGCTCGACGGCGATATCGCACATGAAGATCAGCCGCTGACCGAATCGCTGCTCTACTACATGGAACCCGGCCGGGCGTCGCTCACGCTCTCAAGCCGCGCCGGCGCCCGCGTGCTCCTGGTTGGCGGCGAACCGTTTCCCGAGCCGATTCTGATGTGGTGGAACTTCGTGGCGCGCACGCCGGAAGAGATCGCCTCCGCGCGCGCGGACTGGATCGCCGGCACCCGCTTCGGCGACGTCCCTGCCTACCAGGGTCCGCGACTCGACGCACCGGCGTTACTGCCGCTCAAAGCCCCGGAACCGCCGTTGTGCTCGTGAGAAATTGTCGATGGAATCTGAAATCTGAAATCTGAAAATTGAAATCTGTTGATCGGGGAATCGTTAATCGGCAAGCGGGTGATCTGAACCGCTAATCTCTAATCTCGTCATCTCGCCATCTCGCCATCTCGCCATCTCCTCATCTCGCCATCTGCACGCGTCC
>CBINOO010000140.1:0-9021 GCA_966252305.1 uncultured Acidimicrobiia bacterium | reverse complement strand
GGCCAACATCGGGGAGCGCTTCGAACTCCGAGAAGAAACCCGCGAGACCGACTCGTACGACGCAGCGCAGCGTGTCGTGGCCGGCTACGGCATGCTGGACCTCTCGTTCTCGCCCAAAGCCCGCCTGGTGGCCGGCGCGCGTATCGAGAACTTCAAGCAGACGGTCGACACCTTCGACCTGTTCGGCACGGACCTGTTCGGCAGCCCCGAGATCATCCGCGGCGAAATCAAGGAAACGGACATCTTCCCGGCCCTCAACTTCGTCTTCGCGGCGAAGGACAACCAGAACGTCCGCGTGAGCTTCTCGCAGACGGTCAACCGTCCCGAGTTCCGTGAGCTGGCGCCGTTCGAGTTCACCGACATCGTCGGTGGCCGCGCGGTCGTCGGCAACCCGAACCTCGAGCGGTCGCTCATCCGCAACGTGGACCTGCGCTGGGAATGGTTTGGTGACGCGGAAGAAGTGCTCTCCGCCAGCGCGTTCGTCAAGATGTTCGATCAGCCCATCGAGCGGGTCGTCGAAGCGACGTCGCAGCTGCGCACCTCGTTCGACAACGCGAAGTCGGCGCGCAACGTCGGCCTCGAACTGGAAGCGCGCAAGCGCCTCTCGGAGCACGTGCTGGTGGGGGCGAACTACACGTTCGTGGACTCGAGCATCGAACTGAACACCTCGCAGACCAACACGCTGACCTCACTCGAACGTCCGCTGGCCGGCACGTCGAAGCACATCTTCAACGGCCTGTTCGAAGCCCGCCTGCCCATCGTGACGGCGCGTGTCCTCTACAACACGTTCAGCGACCGCATCGCGGACGTCGGCTCCTTCGGTCTGCCCGACATCGTCGAGGAAGGCCGCGCGACGCTTGACGTGGCGCTGTCCAAGTCGGTGGGCCGCCTGCGCCTGCGCTTCTCGGCCGAGAACCTGACGGATCCGGAAATCCGCTTCCTCCAGGGCTCGAGCAACGAACACCGGGTCTTCAAGCTCGGCAAGACCTACATGTTCCAAATCGGTTTCTCGGCGTTCTGACCTTCTTACGGAGACCATGGCAATGAAGAAGAGCATTCTGTCCCTGCTGTCAGTCGGCGCGATCACCCTCGCCGCCGTGCTGCTGCGCCCGATGCCGGTGTTCACACAGGCTGCCGGTCAGATCGGCAACCCGGTGAACGTGCCGGGCATTGACAAGCCGGTGCGCGTGATTCGCGGCCGGTTCACCTCGGACGTCTCCCTGACGGCCGACACCCACTGGGTGCTGCGGGGCGCCGTGTTCATCGGCGCGGCCGACGGCACGTCACCGGCGCGCCTCACGATCGCCGCGGGCACCCGCATCATCGGTGAGACCGCCACCCGCGGCTCACTCGTCATCGAACGCGGCGCGCAGATCATCGCCAACGGCACAGCCGCTGCGCCGATCGTGATGACGTCGGACCAGCCGGTCGGCCGCCGTTTCCGCGGTGACTGGGGCGGCCTGATCATCAACGGCAACGCGCCGCTGAACCTGCCCGGTGGCCAGGCCATCGGTGAAGGCGCCACCGGTATCTACGGCGGCACCAACCCGACCGACAACTCGGGCGTGCTCCGGTACGTGCGCGTGGAATTCGCCGGCATCGAGTTCAGTCCGGACAACGAGCTGAACGGCATCGCGTTCCAGGGCGTGGGCTCGGGCACGACGGTCGAGAACATCCAGATCCACTACAACAAGGACGACGGGATCGAAATGTTCGGCGGCACGGTCAACATCAAGCGTGTGCTGCTCACCAACATCGGTGATGACAGCATCGACTGGACGTGGGGCTGGACGGGCAAGCTGCAGTTCGCCATCGCGCAGCAGCGCGGCGACGACACGGACCAGGGCATCGACATCCGTGACGCGTCCACGACGCCGCAAATCGGCACCACCTTCCAGGTGACCAACGGCATCCTGTGGCAGAACGGCCGCGGCCCCAACGGCACGAACGCGTCGGTCAACTGGGCGACCAGTGCCACGACGGTCCCGATGCGCACCTTCGCGGGCACGACCGTGACCGAAGAGGATCCGATGCTTGTGGCGGCGTTCAACCGCACGGCGCCGGATTGGCGTCCGCTGCCGGGTTCGCCGGCGCTGGTCCGCACCCCCGCGGTGCCGCCCAACGACGGGTTCTTCGAAGTGGCGAACTACCTGGGCGCCCTCGGTCCGGACCTCGCCACGGATTGGACGCGCGGCTGGACGTTCTACGGGCGATAATCCGTTCATGTTCGACACACGCACCCGGGATGGCCTCAGACTGGCCATCCCGGGTTTTTTCTTGCTGTGCACGCTCGCCTGCGTGCTCCTCACCGCCTGCGGAGGTCCGGCGCCGGTTCCGCTGTCACCGTCGTTCGAGAGCAAGGACGCGGCCGTGCAGGCGTTCCTCGACGCGCTCGCTGCCAGGGATGCTGCGACGCTCGAGCGGCTGGTCGTCAATCAGACCGAGTTCCTCAAACACATCTGGCCGGAGCTTCCGGCAGGCCGTCCCGAGGTGGGCATGCCTGCCGACCGCGCGTGGCAGGACCAGCACCTCAAGAACGTCGGGTTTCTGGCCAACGTGCTCAGCGAACACGGCGGTCAGCGTTACGAGCTGGTGGCCGCGTCGTTCGGCGGGTCACCCACGACCTATGGCTCATTCACGGTCCACCCGAAGACACGGCTTGACGTACGTCACAACGGCCAGGTCATCGAGGTCCGCCTCTTTGGGTCCATGATCGAAAGCGGCGGGCGCTGGAAGATCTACAGCCTCGTCGTGGACTGACCTCGCAGGCGCCACGTCGCGCCCGTGTAGGCTGATGTGGTGCCGCACGCGCTGCTGATCCTGATGGCCCTGGCCGGTTTTTCGGCCAACTCCCTGCTCACGCGATTTGCCCTCGATCGCCAGCTCCTCGATTCCATGGATTTCATGGCCGTGCGGCTCGTGTCCGGCGCGGCGATGCTCGCCGTGCTCGTCAGGCTTCGCGGCCGGACGCGTTCGGGCCGAGGCTCCGCGCGCATGGCGCTGATGCTTGCCGGGTACGCCATCACGTTCACGCTTGCCTACACCCGCATTCCAGCGGCCACCGGCGCCCTGCTGCTTTTTGCCTCCGTGCACCTGACGATGGTCGCGTTCGGCGTTGCACACGGTGAGCGGCTGACGACTCGACAAATAGCCGGCAACCTTCTGGCCGTCGCAGGTCTGCTGGTCCTGACGGCTCCCGGCCTGCAGGCGCCGTCGTGGTACGGCGCGCTGCTGATGATCGTCGCAGGCGCGTGCTGGGGGGTGTATTCGATTGAGGGGCGCCGAAGCGCGGATCCGACGGCGACCACCGCGGACAACTTCGCGCTTGCCTCGCTGCTCTGCCTGCCCGTCATGCTGGCGTCGCGGTCCGGCCTGGTGATGACGCCAACGGGTCTGGGGCTCGCGGTGACGTCCGGCGCCGTGACCTCGGGCCTCGCCTATGCTGCCTGGTACGCCGTGTTACCCCACCTGCCGGCGTGGCGGGCGGCGCTCGTGCAATTGGCGGTGCCCGTGGTCACCGCCGGCGCGGCAGCCGTGCTGCTTGCCGAACCCTTGACGACGCGGTTGTGGATGGCGCTCGCGTTCGTGCTGGGCGGCATCGGCCTCGCCGGACGCCGCTGACGGTCAGGGCCGCGTGGCGCGCACGCGCTCGGCCTGACCGAGATGGCGACGGTTGTGCGCGAGCATGACCATCACACCCGTCACCACGTTGAAGAGCCGCGATCCTCCCGCCAGCGGATTCGCGTACCGCGCCGTCTGGGCGTCAACCGTCATGGCGCGTTCGGCCAGTTGCGACAGACGGTCCAGACTGCGTTCGTAGTGCTCGCGCACAGCAGTCAGGTCGTGTGTCGACGGCGGCATGAGGTCCTTGCGCGCCGGCGCCTTGATGACGTTGGGCGGCTCGATAACCCAGATGAACCAGCGTCCCAGCAGGTTCGGTCGCAACGGCGAGTTCCCGGCACGCGCCGGAGCGCCGTCGATGGCGGCATCCAGCGCCTCCGCGTAGAGGTCGGAGGTCAGCGCGAGATGATGCAGGCACTGCGCGATGCTCCACGCGCGGCCGCCTTTCGGCTGCCAGTTGAGCGCGTTCGCGTCGAGTCCCTCCAGCACGGCGCGCGCGCGTGTGCGAATGGCCGCCATCTGGGCGGAGACATTGGCCTGTGTCAGCGTGTAATCCATGGCAGGCTCGCTCAGTGGCGCAGCAACACCCGCACCGCGCCGACTGTCGGCATCAGCGACGTCAGCATGTCAACCGCCGCGTCAGGACACTCGCGGCCGTGGCGATTGAGCCAGACCGGCCGGATACCCGCGGCACGCGCGCCTTCGACATCTGCAGGCCAGGCATCGCCAAGCATCACGGCGTGGACCGGCTCGGCGGTCACCGCCTGCAACGCCGCGTGGAAGATCCGGGGATCGGGCTTCTGCGCGCCCACCTCTTCGGAGGTAATCAGGACATCGACGAGGGACGTGAGTCCAAGGCGATCAAGCTTGCGCCGCTGCTCGGACACGATGTTGTTGGTCACGACGACCACCCGCACGCCCTGCGCACGCACGGCGTTGAGCACCGCAGCGGCCCCCTCCACCTCCCGCCAATCGGCGAGATAGGCGTCGCGATAGGCCTCCGCGAGGCCCCGCGCGTCCCCTCCGCCCACCAGCGCGGAAAACCTCGCTTCCCTGGCCTGATCGATGGTGAGGCGGCCGGCCATCACCTCCTGGTGAACTTGTTCGAGCAGGGCATGATGGCGCACATTGAGGGACTCGAGGTCCCACTGCTGCAGCCGCGCATCGGCCTCCCGCAGGGTGGTCAGGGCAGACCTCGTCGCGTGCTGATGGTCAAAGAGAGTGTCGTCGAGATCGCTCAGCAGGACCCGCACCGTATAATTGATGCTATCAGGAGATTGATTTCCCATGCCCTATCCCGAATACCTCGTGGCCCCGATGCGTCAGGAACTGGTCGATATCGGCGCGCGCGAATGCCGTACGGCTGCTGAAGTCGATGCCGTCGTGGCGTCGCCTGGCGTCGTCATGATGGTCGTCAACTCGGTGTGCGGATGCGCCGCCGGCAAGGCGCGGCCCGGCATCGCTGAAGCGTTGCAGCACAGCCAGAAGCCCGATGTCGTCGCGACGGTGTTTGCCGGCGCGGACATTGAAGCGACCGATCGCGCTCGCCAGTACTTCACCGGCGTCGCGCCATCGTCGCCGTCCATTGCGCTGCTGCGCGACGGCAAGCTGATCTACATGATCGAGCGCCGCGACATCGAGTCGCGCAGCGCGCAAGCCATCGCCGATCAGCTGACGATGGCGTTTGACAAGTTCTGCGCGCCTGCCGGCGCGCAGGCGTAAGCGCCTTTCCCGGAGTGATACGCATGTCCCTGCCCCGTGTTGTACGGGCCGCCCTGCTGGCGGCCGTTGGTCTGGTGTGCGCGCTGGCGGTCCTGCCGGCACAGCTCGATGCTCGTCAGACGCCGAACCTCTTCGCCAACCTCACGTTCCGCGAGATTGGTCCGACGGCCCAGGGTGGCCGTTTTGTCGACTACGCAGTGGTTGAAGCCACGCCGCGCATCTTTTATGCGGCCACGGCATCGGGCGGCTTGTGGAAGACCGAGAGCCACGGCGTGACGTTCACGTCGGTGTTCGACAACGAGAAGGTGATCTCGATTGGCGCGGTCGCCGTTTCGCAGTCGAATCCGCAGATCGTGTACGTCGGCACGGGTGAAGCCAACAACTCGCGCAGTTCCTACTGGGGCAACGGCGTCTATCGGTCGGACAATGGCGGCGAGTCGTGGACCCACCTCGGCCTTGACGAGACACACCACATCGGCCGGGTCGTGATCGATCCGAAGGATCCGAACATCGTCTACGTCGCGGCCCTGGGCAAGTTGTACTCGCACAATCCGGAACGCGGCCTGTACAAGACGACCGACGGCGGCAAGACGTGGACGAAGTCGCTCGACTACAAGGTCGATGGCCGCGAAATCGGCGTCGTCGACGTCGTCATGGATCCGCGCAACCCGCAGGTGCTGTACGCCGCCACTTACGACAAGGTGCGCAAGCCGTGGACGTTTGGCGAAGGCGGACTCGGTGGCGCGGTGCACAAGACGACTGATGGCGGCCGCACGTGGACGCGCCTGACCAACGGCCTGCCGACAGGCCTGATCGGTCGTATCGGCCTCGCCATCGCACGTCAGGATTCCAACCGCGTGTATGCGGTCATTGAAAACGCCAACGCGCGTACGGGTGATCCGAACGAGCGGATCAAGCGGATGGCAGAGGGCTTTGGCGGCGACACGATCGGCGACGAGTTCTATCGGTCAGACGACGCGGGCAAGACCTGGACGAAGGTGGCGCCGGCACCGGCGCCGACTGGGGCGGCCGGCGGCCGTGGCGGCCAGTTCGGCGCCAACCCGCCGTACTACTACGCGCAGATTCGTGTGGATCCCAACAACAAGGATCACATCTACCTGCTGTCGGTTGGCGTGACCCACTCGCTCGACGGCGGGCGGACCTGGACGTCCGCGTTCAACTACGGCGGCGACAACCACGCCATGTGGATCAACCCGGCCGACAGCAACCACATGATCCTCGGTCACGACCACGGCATGGGCGTGACCTTTGATGGCGGCCAGAGCTGGATCGATCCGCAGAACCTGCCGCTCGCGCAGTTTTATGCCGTGAGCTACGACATGGACTACCCGTACAACGTGTACGGCGGCCTGCAGGACAACAGCTGCCTCTGGGGTCCGAGCACGATGAAAAACGGTGGTCCGATTCCGTTTGAAGCCTGGGGCGGCATCGGCAGCTGCGGCGACGGATTCTACGTCGTGCCTGATCCCACCGACAGCCGCTGGGTGTACTCGGAAGGCCAGTTTGGCGCCATCGGCCGCACCGACAAGACGACGGGCCAGACGCGCAGCATTCAGTACCGTCGCGCGCAGGGCGAAGAACCGGTGCGCTACAACTGGAACGCGCCAATCGTGGTCTCCCCGCACAACCCGCAGGTGATCTACCACGCGGGACAAATGGTGCTGCGCTCGAACGATCGCGGCGACACGTGGACCGAAATCAGCCCCGACCTCTCGGTCAACGACCCTGCGCGTCGCAACGGCACCGGGAACATCCAGTACGGGACGATCACCTCGCTCGACGAGTCGACGATCATGCCGGGCCTGCTCTGGGCGGGCACTGACGACGGCAACGTGCAGCTGACGCGCGACAACGGCCGCACCTGGACCAACGTGCGCGAGAACGTGCCCGGGCACCCGGGCTACTGGGTCAGCCGCGTGGCGCCGTCCTTCCACGATCCGGCGGTTGCCTATCTCAGCATCACGGGTTATCGCCACGATGACTTCCGCCCGTTCGTGTGGAAGACCACGGACTACGGCAAGACGTGGACGTCAATCGCGGCGAACCTGCCGACCGAGGCCGGCATCAACGTGATTCTGGAGGATCGCAAGAACCCGAACTTCCTTGTCGTCGGGACTGAACTCGCGCTGTTTTTCTCACTCGACGGCGGCCAGTCGTGGACGCGGGTGCGCGGCAACATGCCGACCACGCCGATCTACGACCTGAAGATCCATCCGCGGGAAAACGAACTGATCGTCGCGACCCACGGCCGGGGCATCTGGATTGCCGATATCACGCCCTTCCAGCACCTCACGGCCGCCGTGCAGGCGCAACCGGCCGCGCTCGTGCCGATTCAACCCGCGGTGCAGTGGAACACGGGACTGACGCCGTTCCGCGCCAACTACAACTTCCGCGGCGAAAGCCGCGCGCCCGGCGTGCACATCAGTTACTACCTGCAGCGTGATGTCACGGGCGACGTGACCATTCAGGTCTACGACGGCGCACGCGTCATCGCCGACGTCCAGGGCCCGAAGACCGCCGGCGTGCACAAAGTGCTGTGGTCGAGGCAGGGCCGTCGTGATGCAGGTCCCGGTGAAGCGGCCGGCCGCGGCGGCCGGGGTGGCCGTGGCGGCTTTGGTGGTGGTCGGGGCGGCGGCGCGGCCGCGGTCACGACATTCCCGGCGCCCGCGGCGGGGTCGGTGCTCTCGACGGTCTCGCCAGGCACCTACCGCGTCGTGCTCACCGTGAACGGTCAGTCGTACGAACAGACGGCGACGATTCTCGCGGACCACTGGACCGGCCGCTGACATGAAGTTCCCCCGATTCGGATCGACACCTGTGACTCCACCGGAGGCGGCAACGCCTCCGGTGGATCCCGGCCCGCCAGGGGCCACGGTGGTCCTGCTCGTCGACGATGAACCGGTCGTGCGGAATCTGTTTGCGCTGGCCCTGCGTCGCGAGGGTTACCACGTGGTCGAAGCCGGTGATGGCGCGGAAGCCCTCACGGTGGCCGCGCAGCTGCCTCGCATCGATCTGGTGATCACCGACATCGTGATGCCCAAGATGAAGGGACCGGATTTCGCGGCACGGCTCCGGGAGGCGCGGCCCGATCAACAGTTCGTATTCGTATCGGGCTACGTGGTCAGTGACGACCTGGGGCCGAACGCGCGCCTGCTCGCCAAGCCGTTCATGCGCCAGGATCTGGTGAAGACGGTGCGCGAGGTCATCGGGCCGGCGCAGGCGCCGCAGCCGGCCTGAGCGTCAGCGGAACCACTCGCCGGCGATCGTGTCGCGGCGGATGATCGTGTGATCACGCTCGGACCCGGTCGACACCACGGCAGCGGGCACACCACTCACCTCTTCAAGGCGCGCGATGTAGGCCTTGGCCTCGGCCGGCAGGTCGGCGAAGTTGGTCACCCCCATCGTGGGCTGCGACCAGCCGGGCATCGACTCGTAGACAGGTTCACAGGCCGCCAGCTGCGCCGTGTCCGACGGCATTTCGGTGATCGTCTCGCCGTGACACCGATAGGCCGTGCAGATCTCGATCGACTCGAGACCATCGAGCACATCCAACTTCGTGACCGCGAGCGCATCGAGGCCGTTCACCCGCGCGGCGTACCGGACGGCCACGGCGTCATACCAGCCGCAGCGGCGCGGCCTGCCGGTGGACGCGCCGTA
>CBINOO010000139.1:0-9354 GCA_966252305.1 uncultured Acidimicrobiia bacterium | reverse complement strand
GACGCAGTCACTGTCGTAGGCGTCGTGAATCCCATTCGCCAGAACAGCCTGCGCGAGCGAGACGGTGTAGGCGCCATCTACCAGCCCACGACGCAGAATCCGCCGGGCTTTGTGAGGCTGGCCGTCGCGTTTCAGACGCCGGCGCCGTGGACCACGGTGGTCGACCGCATCCGCGCCGTTGATCCTGGACTGGTGCCGTTCTGGACCGACACGTTGTCAAACAGCGTCAATACCTCCCTGCTGGTGCAGCGTGGGCCCATGCGGCTGCTCGGCGGATTCGCGGCCGTCGGTGTCTTCCTTGGCGTGCTCGGCGTGTATGGCGTCATCGCCCACGAGTTCGGTCAGCGACGTCGAGAGCTCGCGATCCGGGTGGCGATCGGCGGGCGACGTCCTGACATCCTGCGCCTGCTCGCGCGTCGCTGGCTGACGATTGTCGGCGGCGGCAGCGTCGTTGGCCTCGCGGGCGCGGTGGCGACACACCGCCTCATTGACAGCCTCCTCTACGGCACGGGACCGTCCGACCCGACGGTCATCGGCTTCTCGGTCACCGTGCTGGCGGCCGCAGCGGCCCTGGCTTGCCTCGGCCCTGTACGCCGCGCGCTGTCGGTGGACCCGATCCTCGTGTTGCGTGGGGACTGACAACACATCCGGAGATGTCACATGTCTGACTGGCTTGGTGAGTTCGAACAGACCGTCCTCTTTGCGGTCGCGCAGATCGACGATGCGTACGGTGCGTCGGTCCGGGACGAGATCGTGAGACGGACTGGACGCGATGTATCCGCGGGCGCGGTGTACACGACCTTGCAGCGCCTCGAGGCTCGCGGTCTGGTCACGTCGGCGTGGGTGGAAGCGACGCCGGAACGCGGCGGCAAACGCAAACGCCATTACACGCTTGAGCCGGCCGGCCGCGATGCGCTCGCGCGGTCGTGGACCGCGATGCGCGCGATGGCTCGGGGCCTCACGCAGCGTCTGGGCTGATGCCTACTTCCACTCGATCGGGAAGAATCGTCCGGCAGCCACTGGATCCATCACCCCACCCAGCAGGGTGATTGCCCGGGCGAGCACCGGATCCCGGCCGGCAGCGAGATCTGCCTGGCTTGGCAGCAGCAGTTCGTCCGGTGTGACGCCGGCACGTTCCAGGCTTTTGCCGTCCGTCATGATCATGTCGGCCGTCGTCACACTCAATCCGTAGGGGATCAGCCTGAGTTCGCCGTTCGCCGCCGGCAACTGCAGCGAGAGCGACAACAAGCCTCCAACCATGACCGCTCCAGCCGTGCGATCGCCAATCACGGTGGCACGTTTTTCGATCTGCAGCACTCGAGCCAGCACCTCCGCAGCCGAGGCTGATTCTGAATCCACGAGGACGACGATGCGTCCACCGAATGGTTTGTCACGCTTCCTCGCCATGCTGGACTTGGTGGACTTGCGCGCTTTCAGGTCCGCGATCTTCACGTCGCGATCAAACAGGCGCCCCGTGAAGTGTTCCAGTGTCTTGACGAGCCCACCCGGATTGCCGCGCAGGTCGAGCACCAGTGACGCAGCTCCGTCGACGGCTTCGTCGACCATTCGATCGACCTGATCGTCCGGAAAGTCGAAGGCGGCAATCCTCCACACCGCAATGTCACCAACCCGAGTGAGCCGGTGCCTCCGCTGCACCGAGTACTCATCAAAATCCGTGGGCATGCCTTCGACCAACCGCTGGAAATCGACGCGGACCTCAGCTGGCCTCGGCGTCACCTTTGAGGCAATTTCGAGCTGACGGGTTGGCACATCGCCAGTCTGCACGGCGAGACGCACCAACCGGCGAGGGCTGAGCATGTTGAGCGCGTACCGCAGCTTCCAGAGATCCCTTCGCGAGGTTTGAATATTGTCGATCGCGATGATCCGATCACCTGGCTTGAGTCCCTTGGCTTCCGCGTCACTGCCGGGACGCACGCCAAAGACGAGGCACTGGTCTCCGACCATGCCCATCTCCCAGCCGTACTCGACGATGGCCGGGTTTCCCGGTGGCATGAAGAACGTGTGGGAGTCATCGAAGACAACCAGGGCCTGCGCAATCACGGCCCAGGCAGCCGCCTGGGACGTGGCCGCCTCTATGCGAGCCTCCGCGTCCTTGAAATGTTGCTGAATGTTGATGCCGTGGTAGGCGGGATCGTAGTACACGTCCTTGATGACGGCAGCCGCCGAACGGAGCATCTGGCGGGCGTGCGCCCGCTGCATGGAGGTGAATTGCGGCGCCTGCGCCTGCGCGAACAACAGGCCTTCGCACGCGAATCCCGATATCAGCACCGCCAGAGCAGCCACTCGTGCCCGTTGAGTGAATGTCATGTGTTGTTGGCTCTAGGTCGGATCTTACACTGTCACAAGTACTCAGCCATCACGAGGCGCAAGACCCAGTAGCTGATCTGGACACCACCTGTGGCATAGTCCCGCCATGGTGAGATTCGGCGCAGCGCTTTGGGCGACCGTCCTGCTCATGACGTCCGGCACCACCCGTGCGCAGGAGACCTGGCCGCCGCCAGGCGTTGTGCGCCTGGGTCCTGGTGTGACAGCGCCGAGACTCCTGTCGCAAGTCGATCCGAAATACACGGAGGCCGGAGTCCGGGATCGAATTCAGGGCAGTGTCACTGTCGAATTCATCATTGAGCTGGATGGATCGGTCGGCGCGACAAAAATCGTGAAGTCGCTGGATGCGTCGAGCGGACTCGACGAGGCGGCCATCGCGGCGTGGTGTCTTCCAGGCGATGCCCGCGCCGCCGCAGCTCTCTCTGCCGCTGCCGCAGGATCGCGTGACGATGTTCTCCAGCTTCATGTCGCAGCGGTTCGGGCCCCGAGGCAACATCCGATCCGCGGGCCAGGTACGCACGGCGTCTCACCCGTGGCTGTGGCTCGAGGTTGATCTCAACGACGAGGCCCGTGGCTGGTCATTCGCCACCACCGCCAACGGTCAGCTGGTGCAGGTGCTCTGCACGGTGATGACGCCTCGACTCCAGCAGACCGAACAGGAACGAGACCTCGCGGTGGCTGGCGCGGCGGTCGAGTTCTCGGCGATCCTCGCCCACCTCCGCATTCGACAGCCGTGAGAGTGAACGTCCGAACGTCTGGCGTGTGACCTACAAGGCGGGGGCTGACGGCGCGTCGACAAGGTCGGAGGGGAGTGCAGCGGACAGCGCGGGCAGGTCGACGCGAAAAGTCGCGCCGTGACCAAGGCCTTCGCTGAAGGCCTGGATGCGGCCGCCCTGCAGTTCCACCATGTGGCGCGCAATGGCCAGACCGAGGCCAAGGCCGCCGTGACGCCGCGCGATGCTGGAGTCGGCCTGGCGGAAGCGTTCGAACACATGCGGCAGGAAGTCCGGGTGGATGCCGAGGCCCGTGTCGCGCACGGTGATGCCGATGTTCCGGTCCGACTGCTCGACCCGAATCTCCACGCGCCCGCCCATTTCCGTGAACTTCACGGCGTTCGAGCAGAGGTTCCAGAGCACCTGACGCAGGCGATCAGGATCCCCGGAGACCAGGCCCACCTCCCGATCGACGTGCGTCACCAGGTGGATCCCTTTGGCGTCGGCGGCGGGTTGAACGGTCGCGACCACCTCGTCGATGAGCAACGGCACGTCGACGCGTTGCACGTCAAGCCGGATCTTGCCGGCGACGATGCGCGAGACGTCGAGCACATCGTCGACGATGCGGCTCAGCGAGGCGGCATTGCGCGCCAGCGTGTCCACCGCATCGCGCTGCTTGTCGGTGTCGAGCACCCCCAACTGCATCAACCGGACGTAGCCGACGATCGCGTGGAGTGGCGTGCGCAGCTCGTGCGACAGCGTCGCGAGAAACTCGTCCTTCAGCTGACTCGCCTCCCGCGCGATACCGAACAATCGCTGGATCTCCTCATCCGCGCGCTTGCGTTCGGTGATGTCTCTCGCAATTTTCGACGCGCCCACGATGGTGCCGGCCCCGTCACGGATGGGCGAGACCGTAAGCGAGATCGGGATCAGGGTGCCGTCCTTCCGCTGGCGGATCGTCTCGTAGTGTTCGACACGGTCACCACGGCGAATGCGCGCGAGCACCTCGTCTTCTTCCTGCTGCCGATCGTCGGGGATGATTCGGCGGATGGACTGGCCCACCATCTCCTCGGAGGTGAAACCAAAGATGCGCTCGGCCCCCTGATTCCAGGTGCGCACGATCCCGTTGAGGTCCTTGCTGACGATGGCATCGTCGCTGGATTCAATCAGCGCCGCGAAGTGGCGCGCGTCGCGTTCGAGACGGGCGGGGTCGAGGGGTTCAGCCACGGACGTTGATCCGAGGATACCCCCGTTACTCCCGAGGAGCACCATCCCGGTGCCCGTCCGTGTCACCTCACTCAGTTCGGAGGGCCGCCAACGGGTCTGTCCTGCTGGCTCGAATGGCAGGCAGCAGGATGCCGACCGCCGCCATCACCAGCAAACACAGCAGCGCCGAGAACCAGATACGCGGATCGGCGGGCGTCAGCTGATACAACCAACCTTCGATGCCACGAAGCGCCCAGGCCGCAACGGCCGCGCCACCGACGAGCCCGCCCACCACCGCCAGCATCTGCTCTCGCACCATGTGGCCAACCACGGTCGCGGGTGTCGCTCCGAGGGCGCAGCGAATCCCCACTTCACGCGTGCGACGCGCAGCCGACATCGCCAGCAGTCCCAGCAAGCCCACACTGACGACGACAAGGGCGGCCACCGCGAAGCCGCCGAACAGCCAGGACTGGAATCGCCTCAGCGCGATGGTGTCGCGGAAAAACGACGCGAGCGATCCCGCGCGCCTCAGTTGCACCAGGTCATCCGTCTCCTCAATCACCCGCAGCGCATCGGCGAGCAGTGGGCCCGACGGCCGATCGCTACGGATGAAGAGCGTGGCCCAGGGATACCGGCTCAGCACGGCAAACGGCGCGTAGACGATCGGGGATGACATGTCCCACGACTGCCACTGCACATCCTCCACCACGCCCACCACCGTGAACGGTGTCTTCGACCAGTAGTGCACAAGCGTCTTGCCCAAGGCGCTTTCCGACGGCCAGTACGCGGCGGCCGCGCTGCGGCTGACGACCATGACCGGCGCGGCGCTTCTGAGTTCGGCATTGGTCGGCACGCGCCCGGATACGACGCGCGGCGACAATGTGTCGTAGAACCCAGCCGTCACGGGCCACGCGTCGATATTGCGGGGATGCCTGGTACCCGCCGGGGCGTTGAACTCCGGCAGGCCTCCACCACCGACGAGCACCTGCGCCCCGGATGCAGAGACAGCCGTCACGCCAGGAAGGCTCGCGAGGCGTCCGGCGATCGCTTCAAGACGCGACGCGCGTTCCGCCCCGTTCGCGGCTCCCTGGATCATCACCTGCACCGCCGACACGTCGTCCATCGCCACGGGTTGTTCCTGCGCGTACACAGCGAGCACCGAACCCACCAGTGACGACCCGAGAACCGTGAGTGCGAAGGCGGCGGCCACCTGACCAGAGACCACGAGGGCGCGTCCCCAACTCCGCACGCGCTCGGTTTCGCCGCGACTGTCCGTGGCCCGTGAGCGCAGCGACCGGCGGACCGGCGCGACCGACACGGCCGCCACCAGCAGCGTGATGAGTGCGAGCGTGAGGCCGGCGACGCGCCAGTCGATGCCGGGCGTCTTGAGCAAGACAATCTCCTCAGGCAGCAGCGGCACGACGACGCCGAGGGCCAGCGGCGCGAGGGCCATACCAATGCCGCCGGCCGCGCCCAGCAGCAGTGCGGCTTCGATGGTCCACAGCCGAGCCAGCGCCCACCATCCGGCGCCGAGCGAGCGGCGCACGGACAATTCCCGCTGCCGCTCAAGTGCGCGCGCAGCCATCAGGCTGGATACGTTGAGCGCGGCCACCAGCACGAGCAATGCGACGGCCAGGGCGCTTGCGCCAAACAGCGGTCCGGCGTACTCGCGCAGGGACGAGCGCAACGGCGAGACCACGAGGTCGTCATATGGTCCCTGCCGGCGCCACGCGGCGTCGGACCACCCTTCCGGCTTGGGCCCCTGGGGCGGTGCTTCCGCTGCGACTGCGGCTACCGCCGGCATCAGTCGCTCGCGTAAGGCGCCCTCCGTCATGCCATGTGGGAGCCGTGCGACGACCTGTGAGATGTTGCGGCTGGTCGGCGCCGTGCCGGGCGGCGGGACGAGCGGCACCACAAACGACACGTCCGCGCGGACCGACGGGAACACAAACGACTCAGGCAGCACCCCAACCACACGCACACCGAGCCGGCGTTCGCGGTCGCGATAGGTCTCGACCTCAACGCCGACGATGTCCGGTCGGCCGCCAAAACGTGTCATCCATGTGTGGTGCGTGACCAGCGCCGGCCGAAAGTCCCGGGGCTGGGAGAAGTCGTCCTCACTGAATCCGCCTACGAGTGGAGATACTTGCAGGACCGCGAGAAAGTTGGGGTCGACCTCGGCCATGCCCGCCGTGGAATCATTCACGCCGGTGCCCAGGCCGACCCAGCGAGCCGCGCGAAAACCAGCCATCGCAACGTCGGGGACGGCGGCGCGCCAGGCCCGCACGTCCACGGCGCTTGCGCCGAACCGTTCGACGCTGCGGAACAGGCCGGCCGGAGGCGGAACCGCGTTTGTAAAGCCGGGCTGGATGACCACCAGCCTGTCTGCGTCAGGGAACGGCAGCGGGCGAAACAACACCCCATCAACGATAGCGAGCGTGGTCGTAGCCAGCGCGATCACAATCGCGACCACCCCAACAACCGTGGCCGCATACCACGGCGAACGGCTCACGGAACGCAGAGAGAACCTGACATCGCTTCCCACATGACCTCCTCCGCCGGCGCGGCCCAGTCTGGCGGCATGCTGATCCAGGCGCACGCCGATCGCGGCAGCAAGCGCGCGCCACAACAGACTCGATGCCCACCGCACCTGTGCGACCGGACCGCCCGGCCGTTCCTCGCACCACAAACGCTCGAACAAGGCGACCTGCTCGTCGCGGTAGGTGTGCCGATGAGAGGCCGGCGCAAGGCCGGCCACGAGCCGATACAGCGCCACGAGGTAGCTGGGTGGACTTGTCATGGGGGTGTCAGGCCCGGCTGCGCCGCGCGGCGGCGACCCAGGACGCCATGCGACGCGTCTCAGCCTCAAGCGTCCGCTTTCCCAACTGCGTAATCCGGTAGTAGCGACGCCGCTCGTCATCGTCATCGGTCCTGGGACGCGTCGGTGCTTCGACGACGAGCCCGTCTTCGACCAGGCGCGCGATCAGTCGATACAGCGAGCCCGGGTCGAGGGACACCGTGCCTTCCGAGCGTTCGATGACGGACGCGCGGATGCGGTACCCGTGCGCATCGCCGTCCAGCAACGAGAGGAGGATGAGGTACACCGCCGGCGCCAGGGGCAAGGCGGCAGTGGACTGACGGGTTGGCGGCATGCCGCAACTGTATGCATTATGACTAGATGCGTCAAGCCTCCACTGGCCTCACACGCGCATCGCCTGCAGGGGATCGAGGCGGAGGGCCCGGCGAATCGGCGCGATCATCGCCAGCAATGCCGCCACGACGATGAGCAAGGCGGCGATGATCCCCAGCCCCACGGTCGGACGTGCCTCGAGGAACCAATGCGGCACCACCCGCGCAGCGCCCCACGCCCCCACGCTGCCCAGCAGCAGACCGAGCCCCACCAGGACGGCGGCCCGTCGCAGCACGAGCCACACCACGTCGACGGCACTTGCGCCCAGGGCGCGCCGCACCGCAATTTCGATCCGATCGCCGGCGATGACAAACGTGAGGATCCCGTAGAGCCCCAACGACGCGAGCAGCAACCCGGCGAGGCCGAACGCGCCCGAGATCCACGCGCCCATCCGATCCTGATGCAGAGCCTCCGCCGCCAGCGCCTCCATCGTCGTCACGTCAAACAGCGGCAGCGCGTTATCCACCTGGGCCACGACCTCACGTATGGCCGCGGCGATGGCGACGCCTGGAGCGGCGCGCACCATGACGTGCGCCCCTGTACCCGAGGGACCGTCCGCGCGTTGGGCGTGCGGCAGATACCAGGCGCTTTCGTACTCGCCGTTTTCGGTCGCATCGTGGACAACGCCGACAATCGTCGCCCACGGTGCGTCACCAGTGGCGGTCCACTGCCGCACCCGCTTCCCCAACGCCGACTGCCCCGGCCAGTACTGCTCGGCCATGGTGCGATTGATGATGACGACGGGCGCGCCGCCGGGCCCATCGGCAGACGTGAAGAATCGGCCCTCAGACAGCCGGAATCGGAGTGTCTCGAAGTACCCCTCGCTGACGATGAAGTGCTGCACGATCGGCGCGTCGTTCTGCCGGACCACGGCAACGCCCTCAGGGACGACGCGCGCGCCCCAGTCTCCGCAGCACAGTGGATTGACGGTGGTCGCGCCGACGGCTTCGACGCCCGGAGTCGACGCAAGTCGTGTGCTCAGCTGCGATACGAGTATCCGGCGGGCGTCAGCCGATCGGTATCGCTCGGCCGTGAAGTCCACACGGGCGGTCGTCACGTGCGCGGTCTCGAATCCCAGATCCCGCGCGCTGAGGCGCTGAAACATCTCGATCATGACGCCTGCCGTGAACAGCAGTGTCACGGCCAGCGCGACCTCGCCAACAACCAGGGTGCCGAGAAGGCCGCGCGACGAGGTTGAGGCGAGCGAACGACCGCCGCTCTTCATCGCGGAATTGAGGTCGGCCCCGGTCGTCCGCAACGCCGCCATGAGGCCGAACACGACGCCACTCACAAGCGCGATCGCCGTACTCACGCCCACCAGCCGCATGTCGATGGGGATCCCGTCGAAGCCCACCTCCGTCGCCAGGTTCTCCGGCAGCAGCACCACAAGCGAGTCACGCAGGAGCATGGCGAGAAGAAATCCGAGGCCGCCACCGACCACGAACAGCGCGATACCTTCGGTGACGAACTGCCGGATCTGCCGCGATCGACTGCAGCCAAGGGCTGCCCGCACCACGACCTCGGTGCGTCTGGACGCAAATCGTGTCGTCAAGAGCAGCGCAACGTTGCTGCAGGCGATCAGGAGCAACACTCCCACGGCGCCCATCAGCACCATCGCCAGTCGGTCCTCGTCGTCGACGAAGAACTCGCGGGCCGACACCGCCGTGATGCCAAGGCCACGCATGACGTCCGGAAACCGCCGGTTGAGTTCGTCGCCGACCGGTTGCAGAGCCGCCCTCGCCTGCTCGACGGTCACGCCCGACGCCAGCCGCGCGAGAATGAAGATGCTGCGCTCCTGTTCGCCAAAACGGGAGGGCGCATAAAGATCCGTGTCGTACGGAATCCGGACGTTGACCGGGAGGACCCCGACCACACTCACCGTCCGCCCATCGAGCTGGA
>CBINOO010000138.1:0-9406 GCA_966252305.1 uncultured Acidimicrobiia bacterium | reverse complement strand
TCGCGACTCTCGATTGACTCGAACCCTACCAGCCGTCGTCGGCCACCCGCACGCGTGTCGTGCTGCGTGACAGCGCGATCGCCGGCAACTTCACCTACGGCACCACGACCCGCAACGTCCTGGCGCTGGCGGCCGCCAACGGCCACACGTCGACCGTCGACCCGACGGTGCTCTCGATCCTCAACCGGATCAAGGACGTCACCTCGTCGCAGGGCAGCCTGAACCAGGTGGCCGGGTCGGTCAACTTCAACCAGTGGGTGTATCAGGCGGAAGCCAAGGGCAACCAGTACGCGCCCACGGCCAGCATCGACTACAACATCACGGACAACCACCGCCTGAAGGTCAGCTACTACTGGCAGCGCTTCACCAGCACGACCGACCTGCTCAACAGCTCCGAGTCGCGGTTCCCGGGATTCCTGAACTACGGCACGCAGAACTCCTACCGCACCACGGGTTCGGTGAGCCTCCGGTCGACGCTGTCGCAGAACCTGGTGAACCAGTTCACCGGCGGCTGGCAGTGGTCGCCCAACGACTTCTTCGCCAACATCACTCCGGCGATGTTCGAAGATCAGGGCGGCTACGCGCTCGGCTTCACCGCGATTGACGGCAGCACGATCACCAGCGCGACGACGCGCACCGACTCGGCGCCGCGCAACACGACGACGTGGAGCGTGAGCAACGAACTGAGCTGGCTCAAGGGTTCACACAGCCTCGTGTTCGGTGGCTCGTTCTCGGGCGTGCACAATCGCACCAACAGCTACAACGCGGTGCCGACCGTCAACCTCGGGTTCGACACCAACAATGACCCGGCGGCGTCGATGTTCAACTCGACGAACTTCCCGGGCGCGTCAGCGGCCAACCTCACGTCGGCCCGCAACCTGTATGCGCTGCTCACCGGCCGCGTGACGTCGATCAACGGCACGGCGCGTCTCGACGCGGCGACCGGCAAGTACGTCTACCTCGGCGACCTGACGCAGAAGGCGCGCCAGTTCTCCTTCGCGTTCTACGCGTCCGACTCCTGGCGCGTGAGCCCGACGCTGACCCTCAACGGTGGTCTGCGCTGGGACGTGCAGCTGCCCTTCACCCCCGTCACCGACACGTTCTCGACGATCAAGCTCGAGGACCTCTGCGGTATCTCGGGTGTCGGATCCGGCCCGGACGGTCGCGCGTGCAACCTGTTCCAGCCCGGTGTCGTGTCAGGCAAGGCGCAGCCGGAACTCTACCCGTTCACGGCCGGCACCAAGGCGTACAACATCAACTACGCCAACGTCGGCTTCAACGTGGGTTTCGCGTGGCGTCCGAACGTGCAGGACGGCGTCCTCCGCACGATCCTCGGCAGCCCCGAGCAGGCCACCATCCGCGGCGGCTACTCGGTGACGTTCAACCAGGAGCGCTTCGACCGCTTCACGGCGAACGCGGGTGCAAACCCGGGCGGCACGACCACGGCGAACCGCAATGCGGGTTCGGGCTACTGCCTCGTGTGCCCCGGCGAAAGCTGGCCGCTGCTCTTCAGCGAGAAGAACCGCCTCGGCGCTCCGGCGTTCCCGGAATCGCCGGTCTACCCGATCGCGTCGACTACGGCGAACAGCCTGAACATGTTCCAGGCCGACCTCCGTCAGCCGCGCGTGCACTCGTACTCGGCGGGCATCCAGCGTTCGCTGGGTGACGACATGGCCGTGGAAGTCCGCTACGTCGGCAACAAGAACCTGTATGCGTGGGCCGAAGAGAACTGGAACGAGCGGGTGATCTTCGAGAACGGCTTCTACGACGAGTTCCTCAAGGCGCAGGCCAACCTGCGTGCGAACCAGGCAGCGGGCCGCGGCAACACGTTTGCCTACACCGGCGTGCCCGGCACCTCGCCGCTGCCGATCCACCAGGCGTACCTGGCCGGCGTCAATGCCGCCGGGGCGAACAATCCGGCGACCTACACGAACTCGAGCTACACGAACTCGGCGTTTTACGCCCGGTTCAGTGAGCTGGAGCCCGCGGTGGCCGGTGCGGCCAGCGCGCTCGACACGACCGCGAACCGCGTCCGCGCGCTCGCAGCCGGTCTGCCGGCGAACTTCTTCGTGATGAACCCGGCCGCGTCGGGCTCCTGGATCGTTCAGGATCGCGAAGGCACGCGTTACAACAGCCTCCAGATCGACCTTCGTCGTCGTCTCTCGGCCGGGCTGCTGGTGACGGCGAACTACACGTACGGCATCCGCAAGACGCTGGTGAACAACTCCATCCGCCTCGATCGCATGGAAGTGGACAACACCGGCGCGCCGCACGAGTTCAAGTTCAACTGGGTGTACGAAGTGCCGGTCGGCCGCGGCCGTCGCTTCGGCGCGAACATGAACGGCCTGCTCAACGGCATCCTGGGCAACTGGGAGTTCTCGGGCATCGGCCGCATGCAGACCAACCGCTTCCGCATCACGAACGCCAAGCTGGTGGGCATGACGGAAGATGAACTTGAGAACGAGTTCAAGATCCGCATCTACAAGGATGCCGTGACCGGCACGACGAGCGTCTACTCGATGCCGCAGGACATCATCGAGAACACGCGTCGCGCGTACAGCTCGGACGTGACCAGCTCGACCGGTTACTCCTCGCTGGGCGTGCCCACCGGTCGCTACATCAAGCCGTCGAGCGGTGATGGCTGCATCGCCATCTACCGTCAGGACTGCGGCGCCAAGGACATCAACATCAATGGCCCGCTCTTCACGCGCGTCGACCTGCGCCTGAAGAAGCAGTTCCCGTTCCTCAGCCGCGGCAATGTCGAGCTGAGCCTCGAAGTGATGAACGCGTTCAACAACATCAACTTCAACCACGCGTTGAACCCGGGTGACGGCGCCACCATTTTCCAGGTGACGTCGCAGTACACGGACATCAACACGACGTTTGACCCGGGTGGCCGCATCGGCCAGATCTCCTGGCGTATCAACTGGTAGAAGCCTGACCGGCTCCGGGTCACCGGAATCGGACACACACACCCGGGTGGGCGCCTCGGCGCTCACCCGGGTTTTTCTTTTCCCCCCGGCGTATCCTGATGGGGCATGTGGAATTCCCGTTCACGGACCATGACCCTCGCGCTCGTGTTCGGCGCGATCGCGCTCGCCTCGATGCCTGGCGCGGCTCAGCAGTACGTCCTCAATACCAACCGCTCCCCGGTCGCCCTCGACTTCACCGCGTTTGACGAGGACGGCAGACCGGTCACCGACCTGCGTCCCGAAGACCTCACCGTGCGTATTGACGGGCGCACACGGCAGCCCCTGTCGTTGACGTGGATCCCCACCGGCACCCATCGAGTGCCGCCGCCGTTTGCGACCAACCTGCGCAGCAGCGACACCCGCGCCGTGCTGCTCATCATTGAAGATGAATCACTCAAACCCGGGCGCGAACAGGCCATCAAGGCCGACGCGCGGACGTTCCTGCGGACGTTGAGTCCGAGCGACCGTGTCGCGGTGTTGACCGTGCCGTACGGCGGAATGAAAACCGACTTCACCACGGACCACGCCCGAGTCCTCGCCGCGGTGGACAGCATCACGGGACGCGCCCCGCAGACTGAAGCCGCCAACGAAGCCGGGTGCCGCACGCGCAGCACACTCGTGTCACTGGCCAGCACACTCGACTCGATCGTGGCCACCGACGCGCCGCTGTCGGTCGTCCTGTTCTCGGGCGGACTGATGCCGCCGCGCGGCATGGTGTCGATGAGCTCGACCCCCACGGACATTCCCGGCGTCAGCTACTTCAACACCATCGGCACCTGCGAAGTGCTGCCCGATCACTATCAGGCCATCGCGGACAGCACCGCGCGCGCCCGCGCGCAGTGGTTCGTCATCCAGCCCGACCTGACCAGCGACCCGGTGGGACGCCCCGGCCTCGAACACCTGACGGGCCTCACCGGCGGCCCCCTGTGGAACCTCGAAGGCCCGCAGGGCAGCGCGCTGACCCGCGTCGCCGCACAGACAGCCGGGTATTACCGGGTCACGATCACGCCCGAACCCAACGAGGCGGCTGACGTCGTGCGCGGCATGGCCGTCTCGGCGATGCGGCCCGGCGTGACCATCCGCCATCGCCCTCGCATACAACTGCTCGCGTCAACCGAAGGCACGGCGTACTCGAACAGTTCGCTGATGGATCTCATGCGTTCCATCCGCGAAGTGCGCGACCTGCAGCTGCGTGTGGCGGCAACCACCGCCCGGCATGCCGACGGACAGATCAAGCTGCTCGTCCAGTTCGAGGCTCCGGAGGTGAATCAGATTGCCGCCCCCATGGTGAGCCTGTTCGATGCCACCGGACGCATGGTCGTCAGCAACACGGCGAAGCCGGAGGAACTGTCGGGTCGCAACAGCGGCATCCTCGCGGTGACGGCGCCCGAGGGTCGATACCGCCTCCGCCTGGCCGCAGCCGCGCCATCGCCCGACGGGGTCCGCATGGGCACGGTGGACCTCGACGTCGAAGTGGGTCTCACCACCGTGGGCCCCCTTCGCCTGAGTGGACTCGTGCTGGGACAGGCCCGTTCGGAAGGCTTCACGCCGAAACTCGAGTTCCAATCGGAGCTCAGTGCGGTCGCCATGGTGGAAATCTACGGGGGCCAGGCCGGTTCGCAGGTGGGCGTGGCCGTTGAAGTGCTGCGCGCGGCCGACGGCGCGCCGATCGTCACCATGCCAGGAATCTTCACGCCCACCAGTGAGCCGGACAAGTTCCTGGTGACCTCGACGATTCCCGTGGGCGCCCTGCCACCAGGCGACTACCAGGTGCGGATGCTGGTCAAGGCCGGAGACGCCGTGGGCCAGGTCACACGCACCCTGCGAAAACTGCCGCCTCGGTAAGCGCGCGCGCGACCTCCTCCGGTATACACAGGAATGCGCACGCGACTCCAGCTCCCGCTGGCGGGTCTGCTCGTTGGACTTGTCCTGCTCCTTCCGCGCGTGGTTCAGACACAGCAGTTCGTGCTGTCGTCGCAGGATCGCGCCCGTCTCATCGCCGTCGACTTCTCGGCCCACGGGCCGGACGGCGCTCCGCTCACCGACCTGCGCGCAGAAGATGTCACGGTACGCATCGACGGTCGTACGCGTCCGGTGCGCGGGCTTGAGTACGTCCCCGCCCGCGGCATTGGCACTGATCTGCCGACCCTGCCGTACGGCAGCAACCTGGCGACCGACGAAGGCCGCGGCGTCCTGCTCGTCGTGGACTTCGAGACGATTCGTTCCGGCCGTGAAGCCGGCCTGAGAACCGAAATCGACGGCTTTCTCCGGCGCCTCAGCCCTGCCGATCGTGTGGCGCTTGTCACGGTGCCCTATGGCGGCGTCAAGGTCGACCTGACGACCGATCACGCGCGTGTCATGCGCACGTTGTCGACCATGGCGGGCCAGGCCTCCGGCGCAGAAGCAGACTCGGACGCTGCGTGCCGCACCCGTACGACCCTGGTCTCGCTGCGCGGACTGCTTGACGATGTGAGCGGCGGCGAGGCGCCAACGGTCGTGGTGGTGTTCACCAATCGGATGTCGTCACCCACCGGCGTCCAGATGATCCAGTCAGGCCAGCCCCTCGGGCGCTGCCAGCTCATGCGCGAACATTTCGAGCAGGTGGGCGAGGCCGCGGCCCGCGCGCGCGCCCAGCTGTACCTGGTCCAACCCGACCTCTCGGACGCCACCGGACGAGCCGGTCTCGAGCATCTCACCGGCGTCACCGGCGCCCCGCTCTGGCCGCTTGAAGGCGGCGGCGACGATGGGACGCTGGGACGGGTGGCGCGTGAAAGCAGCGGTTATTACCTCGCGCGGGTCGAACCGGAACCCGATGAAGCCAACGGATCGCTGCAGCGGCTGTCAGTGAGCGTGGCACGCGACGGCGCCGTGGTGCGCGCGCGGCCGCAACTGATGATTGCGCGGCCGGCACGACGGGCCGATCAGGCGCCGGCCACGCCGCTGGCGATGATGAAAGACGCGCGCCTCTTCCACGACCTGCCGCTGCGCGTCACCGCCTTTTCGGCGCGTGAATCCTCGCCGACCGAGGTCCGCGTCGTGACGGTCTTTGACTCCCCCGACCCGTCAGCGGCGCTCAACGACGCGATGGTCGGCCTGTTCTCCGAAGACGGCCGACTGGTCGCGAGCCGCACCCTGACGTCTGCCGAACTGCAGGCCGACACGGTCATCACGGCACTGTCGGCGCCGCCGGGACGATACCGGTTGCGCGTGGCGGCCGCCGAATCCGCCGGACGCGCGGGCGCGGCGGACGTCGCCATCGAAGCCGGCCTCGCCACGGCAGGCACGTTGCGACTGTCAGACCTTGTCCTCGGACTCACGCGCGATGGACAATTCCGCCCGCGGCTCGAGTTCGGACGCGAGGCCTCCGCCACGGCCCAGTTCGAGTTGTACGGTGGACGTGAAGGGGTTCGGGTCGGCATCGTGGTGGAAGTGGCGCGGACGCTGGCAGGTCCCGCCATCCTCTCGATGCCGGGTACCTTTACGGCCACCGATGAGGCCGACAAGTTTCTGGTATCGGCGGCGGTGCCCATCGGGGCGCTGCCGGCAGGCGACTACGTGGTACGCGCCACGATCGCCGCGGAAGGGCAGCCGGCCGGGCGCATCGTGCGTCCGCTGCGCAAGGTCATCCGATAGCACGGCGCGTGTGAGGCAGATGCAATCATGAATCGACGACTCGTTTTTTCCTTCCTCCTCGCCGGCGCCGTGGCGCTCTCCCACAGTCTCCCGGTGGTCGCGCAGCGTGGTGGCCCGGCGGGCCCAGCCACGATCGAATTCATTGCCACGACGGCCGATGGCCAGATGGTGACCGACCTCACCGCCTCGCAGCTCACGTTGCGCGTCGGCAGCCGGGATCGCCAGATTTCCTCGCTTGAACGCGTCGCCTTTGGGGCCACGGCCTCGACGCTCGGCACGGCGTTTGGCACCAACAGCCTGGCCGAGGCCGGACGCCAGTACGTCGTTGTCGTTGACGAGGAGTCGCTGCGCCCGGGACTTGAGAGTGTCGTGAGTGACGCGCTGCTCGCGTTTGAAAAAACGCTGAACGGCAACGACCGGATCGGCCTGTTCACCGTCCCCCGCGGCGCCACGTCCATTGCGCCCACGACCGATCGCGAGGCGTTCCGCAGCGCGGTCGGCAAGCTGCAGGGACGCCAGAAGAGCACCATGACGGCGTCGGAACGGCGCTGCCACACGCGCGACGTGATCGTCGCCCTCAATGGCATCCTGACGGCAACGCCGGCCACGGGGGGATTGACGCCCGTGCTGTTCTTCACGTCGAGCCTGGTCGGTCCGTCGACCGGTGGCAACGCGATCGGTGATGCCGACGAGTGTTTCCTTCAGCCGAGCGAGTTCCAGAAGGTCAGCGCCGGCGCGGATGCGATCAACGCGCAGTTTTATCTGGTCCGCCCGGAGGAGGCGTCAAGCAGCACCGCCGCCGAAGGCATCCAGAACGTCGTCGGTGTCACCGGTGGCACGATGTTGTTCCTGGGCGGCAGCGACAATGCCATGGACCGGATCGCACGCGAGACCTCGTCCTACTACGTCGCGACGTTCCAGGCTGAAGGCAACGAACGCACCGGCATGTCGACGCGCCTGGACCTCAAGACGACCCGGGAAGGCGTGACCGTCAAGGCGCGCAACAATGTCGCCATTCCGCGAGCCTCCGCCGAGGCGCCGACGCCGCAGTCGATGCTCCGGGAACTGACCGTACATCGCGGCTTCGGCCTGCGGGCCATCGGCATCGCCTCGCGCAACGACGGTGATGCCAAAAACGACATGAAGCTCCTCGCGCTGGCGGAACCGGTCGACCCGTCCGTGAAGTTCAAGGCTGCCGCGGCGGGCCTGTACGATCCGGCCGGCAAACTCATCGCCCAGTGGACGGCGCGCCCGGAAGAACTGCAGCGGTCGCCGATGGTTGCTGCCCTGGCGATGCCCGCGGGACAGTACCGCCTGCGGGTCGCGGCGGTGGACACCAACGGTCGGGCCGCGACGGTGGACTACGAGGTGTTTGCCCGTGTGGCGGATGCCGGCCCGGCCAAGATTGGTGGGTTGATGATTGGCGCGGCCGGCGGAACCGGGTTCTCCCCCATCATTCGCATCACCAATGAGCAGGAAATCATTGCGGTGTTTGAACTGTACGGGCGCCCGGCCGGTCCGTTCGGGGCCATTGTCGAGATTCTCGACAGCCCGACGGCTGAGAAGGCGCTGGTGGCAGGACCACCGCAGGCCTCGGCGACGCCGGTGCAGGACAAGTTCATGTTCATGGCCAAACTGAACGTCGCCGCCCTCAAGCCGGGCGACTACGTGTTGCGCGCGCGCCTGGGATTTGAGGGCGCGCCAACAGGCACGCTGACGCAGATCATCAGGAAGCAGTAGCGCGCCAGAAACCCGTGACGGCCAGGAGTCGGCCGTCGTGACCGAGCGTGTAGACGTTCGTGCCGCGACCCCGCTCCTGGCCGTCTGCTGTACGGGCCACCCAGTCAGCCACCGCCATCCCCTGGCAGTGGCGCACGTCCCCATCACGCACCAGCCGCAGACCCGGCATGAACCGCTGCGTCGCCGCAATGTGCGGCAGCAGATCGCCGGCACCTGCCACCGCGCTGAAACGATCCTCGAATCGAATTGACGGCGCGGCAATCGCGTCAAGCTGCCGCGCGCGCGCCTCGGCGTTGGCTTCCCCCCACAGGGTGTGCCACGCATCGACGACAGTCGCGACATCGGCGTGCACCGCATCGCTGACGACGTTGGCAAATACCGAGAGCTGATACCGCCAGCCCTGATCGTGCGCATCGCGCACGCCCTGTTCCGCGAAGTCATGGACCAGCTCGACGCGTGTGCCCTGCGGGTGTGGCGCGCAGGTGACCGTGACCAGAGAGCCACCCGGCGGAATCGGCGCGCCCGACGCGAAGCCGTAGGTAAACACGATGCGTGATGGCGGGTCGATGTCGATGACCTCACCCACCACTTCGATGCCGTTTGGATGTTTGATCAACACGGCCCCGCCCGGCGACGGGTCAATCGTGGAACCGGCCCCCCACCACGCGGCCCAGCGAGGGGTATCGGTGAAGTAGGCAAACACGCGATCGCGTGGCGCGCGGATCACGAGGTCACGCGTCAGCTGATACGGCATCGTCTCTGAGCTCATCGTCTGGGCACCTTTCCTGGTGTGCGGGGTCGCGGGCCACGCCTGGCGTGTTCCATTTCGGCGAGCGCCTGAAGGCGCCACAACTTGTCGGCCCACATCTGCTCGAGTTCCGCAGCGAGTGGGCCGAGGGCTTCGCGGTTGGCTTTGTAGCGCCGGAAGCGTCCGTCCGCTCTGGCGTCGACCAGTCCGGCGTCGGCGAGGGCGCGCAGGTGCATCGACACCGCGCCAAACGTCACGCCCGGCATGGCGCGGTGAATCTCCCCTGCCGATCGCTCCTCGTGCCACGTCAGGC
>CBINOO010000137.1:0-9455 GCA_966252305.1 uncultured Acidimicrobiia bacterium | reverse complement strand
GGCGACGGGCGATGCGGGGAGGGTGGATCTGGTGCTGCGACACCTGGCCGATTCCAGCGCGCTCATCGCGCGCTGGAATCAGGCAGAAGCGGTGTCGCTTATTCCTCACCCATGAACGGGTACTTGTAGTCGGTCGGCGGCACGAACGTTTCCTTCATCGTCCGGGTGCTGACCCAGCGCGTGAGGTTGGCCTTCGAGCCCGCCTTGTCATTGGTGCCCGACGCGCGCGCGCCGCCAAACGGCTGCTGGCCCACCACCGCCCCTGTGGGCTTGTCGTTGATGTAGAAGTTGCCGGCGGCGTTGCGCAACGCGCTCGTGCCCTCCCGAACGGCAGCGCGATCGGTGGCGAAGATGGCGCCGGTCAACGCGTAGGGCGACGTGCGGTCGACCACGTCGAGTGTCTCGGCCCACTTGTTGTCCGGGTAGACATAGGCGGTGACCACCGGTCCGAAGATTTCCTCGCACAGCAGGCGGTACGACGGGTCCTTCGTCTCGATGAGCGTCGGCTCGATGAAATACCCCTTCGAATCGTCGCATCCGCCGCCCTGGAGGATCGACGCGCTGTTTTTCGCGTCGCTGATGTACCCGCTGATGCGATCAAACGCCTTCTTGTCGATGACGGCGCTCATGAAGTTGCGGAAGTCACGCGGGTCACCCATCTTGATCTCGCGCATCATGGCAATGGCGCGATCCCGCACTTCTCCCCAAATCGACTGTGGAATGTAGACGCGCGACGCCGCCGAACACTTCTGGCCCTGGTATTCGAAACCGCCGCGCACGATCGCGACCGCCACGGCCGCCGGATCCGCCGACGGATGCGCCACGATGAAGTCCTTGCCGCCGGTTTCACCCACCAGGCGCGGATACGTGTGGTACTTCGCGATGTTGTTGCCGACCGTCTTCCACATGCTCTGGAAGACTTCGGTGCTGCCCGTGAAGTGAATGCCCGCCAGGTGCGGCGAATTGAGCAACACGTCGCTGACCTGTCCGGCGTTGCCGGGCACGAAGTTGATGACGCCGGGCGGCAGGCCCGCCGCCTCGAAGATCTTCATGATGTAGTAGCCCGACAACATGGCGGTCGAGGCCGGCTTCCACACGACCGTGTTGCCCATCAGCGCGGGTGCGCTCGACAGGTTGCCGCCGATCGCCGTGAAGTTGAACGGCGAAATCGCATAGATGAAGCCTTCAAGCGCGCGGTACTCGAGTTGGTTCCACATGCCGGGGCTGCTGACCGGCTGCTCCTGGTAAATCTCCTGCGCGTACTGGACGTTGAAGCGCCAGAAGTCGATGAGTTCACAGGCCGCGTCGATTTCCGACTGGTAGACCGTCTTGGCCTGGCCCAGCATCGTGGCCGCATTGAGCGTCGCCTTCCAGGGCCCTGCCAGCAGGTCCGCCGCCTTCATGATCACCGCCGCGCGGTCCTCCCACGGCCAGTTCGCCCACTCGCGACGCGCAGCGATCGAGGCGTCAATCGCCTGCTGCACGTGCTCGGGAGAGGCCATGTGGAAGTCGGCCAGGACGTGCCCATGATCGAAGGGCATGACCGACTGACCGGTCTTGCCGGTGCGGATTTCCTTGCCGCCGATGATGAGCGGGATGTCCACCCGTTCAGTCGCCATCGACGCAAGACGCGCCTTCAGTTCCGCTCGCTCGGGGGTGCCGGGAGCATACGACTTGACGGGTTCATTGACGGCCGGGGGAACACGACGAACAGCGCTGATGGATGCGATCGAAGACATGCCGCTAATTCTAGCCGTTTCGGGTACGATACGAACGGTCGCCATGGATGTAGCCCGCTCGCTGGACGGTTCGATTGCCACGCTGACGGTTGCCGGCCGCTTGACCGTGACCGACACGCCGGGCCGGCTCAAAGCCGCAGCGCTTGACGCGATGGCGCAGGGCGCGCGCGCCATCATCCTTGACCTGTCGCAGGTGCCGTACATCGACAGCACGCGCCTTGGCGAATTGATTACAGCGCACATCACCGTCAGCAGGCAGCAGGGCCGACTCGTCCTGGTCTGTACGTCAGGCCGGATCCCGGCGCTCCTCAAGATTGCCGGCCTGGAAGGTGTCTTCGAGACCCACGGGTCGATCGAAGACGCCCGGCGCGCGCTGCTGGGCGCCTAACGCCTACGCGCCACTGGCCGCCTCGACGACGCGGGCGCCCAGTTCGCGGTCCAGGTCGAGGATCGACGCGGGGTCATCCTGCACCATCGTCAACTTCGCGACGATTTCGCGGACGGATTTTTCTTCTTCGACCTGCTCGGTGATGAACCACTGGAGTTCGGCCATCGCCGCGAAGACCTTTTCGGTGAACGCCATCTCGTAGAGCGCGTCAATCTGCGCGCTGACCGTCCGCTCCTGCGCCTGGGCGGTCTGAAAGACCTCCAGGAGCGAAGAAAATTCGCTGCGGGGTTGCTCGATGGCTCCCAGTTGCACGGGGTGATGCCGCGCGATCAGGAAGTCGAGGAGTTTCATGGCATGCGCATGTTCTTCCTGGCTCTGGAGGCGGAACCAGTGGCCGGCGCCGGTGAACTGATGGTGTTCACACCACGCCGCCATGGCGAGATAGGAAAACGAAGCGGAGAACTCGGCGGAAATCTGCTTGTTGATCGCGCTGAGGACGGGGGCAGTCATGTGTCTCAGTATGGCCTATGATCACCGCCATGACACGCTTCACGCGCCCCATCGCGTTGTTCGCCGGCGTCGCCCTTCTGGCCGTCGGCGCCCATGTCCTTTCGCCCAGACTCACGGCCCAGACGGGCCCGGCCGACGACTACCAGGCCGGCATTGAACACTGGCAGGCAGGCCGGTACCACGAAGCCCTGCCCATCTTTCTCAAGCTCATCGATGCCCCGGGCGGCAACGCGTACCTCGAATCCGTCGCGTTGCTTACCGGCGAGTGGTATCACTCCGTGGAGGTCGCGCCGGATGGGCGCAATCCCCGCCTCTCCCCTGACGGCCGATTCGTGTCATTCGAGACGGGACCGGCTGTGGACCCGGTCACACGAATCGTGCGCGCACAGGCCGGCGCCGCGGTCGTCGCGGAGTTCCGCGGATCCGGCGCCGTCATCAATCCCGCAGGCACACACGTCGCCTTCATCCGGCCGGTCGACAACGACGCCTGGAAGACCGCGCAGACCAACACGCTGGCGGCGGCGTGGTCGACCGCGCGTGACGGCCAGCTGGTGATTCGCGACCTGCAAGCCGGCAACGAACGCGTGGCCGACACCGGAACGTTGCTGAAGTCCGCGCCGCAATGGACGGCTGATGGCGCGCAGGTGCTGTTTGTGGGCTCGGACGAAAACGACCTCGCGCGGTCAGACGTGTATCGCACCCGCACGACCGGCACGCCGGAGCGGCTGACGCAGGCCGCCGGCAACAAGAATCTGGTCGCAGCCTCGAAGGACGCCGTCGTGTACACGACGACAACCCAGCCGACGTTCCGTCGGCCGCCCGCCCCGGGCGCGCCGCCGGTTGGTGGTGGCCGAGGCGGTGGCCGGGCCGGCGGGCCGGGCGCCGCCCCGCCAGTGTCCACGGTGGTCACTCTCTCCACCGGGGCGACACACGACATCGCCGGCCTCGGTCTGACGATGTCGGCCGACGGAAGCACGCTGGCGTGGATTACCCGTGATGGAGACATGTACGCCCTGCACACCTCGCCGACCCTGACCAACACGCCGACCACGGTACGCACCGGCACGTTGCGCCTGGACGCGCCGGCGCTCTCGCCCGACGGTTCAGCCGTGGCGTATCAGCTGATGGAATTCACCGACTGGGAGATCTACATCAGCAAGGGATCAACACATACGCGCGTCACGCGTGACATCCAGCACGACCTGCTGCCCCGCTTCCTGACCAATGACACGCTGCTCGGCATGATGGGTGAAGCGCGCCACCGCCGCGCGCAGGTCTACGACCTGAACACCGGCACCCGACGTCGTCTGCTGCACAACAACACGATTCGCACGGTCGTGCCGGAGTACTCCTGGCAGGCATCGACGGACGGGCGCACCCTCCTCACCGTGGCGGACTACGACGGCGACACGATCACGCCGGAGCGCAGCCTGCACGTGTCAGACCTCTCGCGAACGGTGTCGGCCGCTGATCTTCGCGCGCGCCTGACGCGCCAACTGGCGCACGAAACCGAGCTCCGGACGCGTACCTCCCGCATGTTTGAGCCGATTGCCTCGACCGTGCGGCAGGTGTTGTCGGCCGCCTCGGTCGAACGGGTCTTTGCCCACGCCAAGAACCTCTACGACTACGATTCGAAGCACATCACGCGGCCAGGCAACGCGAAGGCGATTGAGTACCTGACCAACGCGTATCGCTCCTTCGGCTACGAACCGCAGCAGCAGTGGTTCGATCAGCCAAACGCGTTGGGCGGCCGCACGGCCAACGTCCTCGCCACCTTGCGCGGCACGGTGGACCCCCACCTCATCTACGTGGTCTCGAGCCACTTCGACTCGGTGGCGATTGGCCCTGGCGCAGACGATGACACGTCAGGCACGACGGCGCTGCTCGAAACGGCGCGGCTGCTGTCGAAGACCCCCATGCCGGCGACCATCGTCTTTGCCTCGTTCACCGGTGAAGAAGCGGGCCTGCTTGGCAGCCGTCAGTTCGTGCGCCAGGCCGCGGCTGACAAATGGCAGATCATCGGCGCGCTCAACAACGACATGATCGGATGGGCTGGAGAGGGACCGCAGCTCAACAACACGATTCGGTACTCGAACCCGGGCATCCGGGACCTGCAACACGCCGCGGCATTCCTGTTCACCGATCTGGTCTTGTTTGATACGAAGTACTACCGCGGCACCGACGCCGCCGCGTTTTACGAAGGCTGGGGCGATATTGTCGGCGGCATCGGTTCCTATCCCATCCTGGCGAACCCGAACTACCACCAGCCGACGGACTATCTGGACACAATCAATCAGCACCAGGTGACCGAAACCGCCAAGGTCACCGCGGCGACGCTGATGTATCTGGCATCGAGCCCGGCCCGCCTGAAGAACCTGGCGATCGCCGGCCGCACGGTGACCTGGGACGCCAGCCCGGAGAGCAACATTCGCGAGTATGTGGTGGCGTACGGTCCGGCAGACGACCCGCTGCGCACGCGCGTGACCGTCCGCACCCCAACGGCAACCCTGCCGGCGCTGCCGGCCGGCACCCACGTGGCCGTGAAGGCGATCAATACCCGTGGGCTCGAAGGATGGGACTGGGCGCGGACGATCGTGCAATGACCCAGGGCGTTCGCGTCTGCCCCCGCTGCGGGTTCTCCCACCTGCGGGCCTCCAGGCCTCACACGGGGATGGAACACGTGTTGGCGTGGTGGACGCGGACACGGTGGTTCCGGTGCCAGACGTGCGACTGGCGAGGCCGCATCCGGGACCTCTGGAGTCCGGACGCGGCCTTCCCGAATCTGCCGCCGCTGCGACTCGGACGTGAACTCGACATCGAGATCCTGCAGCAGCGCGACGAAGAAGCGCTGGTGGATCTCGTGTTGACGCACCGGGAGCAGGTCCAGCGCACGCTCAAGGTGTGGCTCGACGATAGCCGGCCGGCCCCCGAAGACTGGCTGCGTGTGACCACGGTGCACAGCGCGCAGCGGCTGCTGGAGGCGGGCATGGTCGACGAGATCTCGCTCGACTACGACCTGGGCTGGTGTGCCGACTGCATTCACCGCGGCGAACACCTCAAACACACGGGTCAGCGGCATTGCCCGCACACGCCGACCGGGTATGACCTGGTCACCTGGATGGCCGGGAGCGGATTCTGGCCGCGACTGCCGCCCACGGTGCACAGCGGCAATCTCGAGGGCGGCGCGCGCATGCTTGGCGTGATTGCCCGGCACTGGCGAGGCAATCAGCTGGTGTCACCGGCGCCCACGTCACCGACACCCCCGATTGCGCCCGCTCCGGTCCCCGCCGCGCCCGCCCCTGCGGCGGCCGCGCAGGCCAACGTCGCCACACTTACCGTGTGCCCGCAGTGCCACGGCCCCTACCTGCAGCGGTCGCACCGCAACTCGAACTTCGAGCGCTGGCGCACACGGGTCACGCGTCGCTACCCCGTGCGGTGCGCCGCCTGTGGATGGACCCGTTGGGTGTCAGCGCCGATTCTCGTGCGGTTCAGTTCGGGCACGGAGGTCCCCGCCGACGAGTTGCCGGGCCAGCAGATCGAACGGATCGATCCTGACCAGCGATGACGGTAGGATAGCGATATGGCTCTCGACGATCTGCCGCTGCGCTCAGCTTCGTCGTCAACATCCTCGTCGTCACCGCAACCGGCCGGACGGCCGGGCGGCGGGTCGCCGGTGCGCTGGGCGGCGGTGGCCGTGATCGCGCTGACGGCGGGAGCCGGGCTCACCTACTGGTGGATGACTCGCGCACGGCCGAACGGACCCGCGCTGCCGCCAACGGTGGCCGCTGACGGCGCTCGCGCGTCGAGCCGTCCGCAGCCGGAGCCGATGGACCTGCCGACGCTCGACGCCTCTGACACGATGTTCCGTGAGCTGGTCGGCGTGCTGTCGCGCCATCCGCAACTGGCCCGCCTGATGGCCGGCGATGGGCTCGTGCGGCGCGCCGTCGTTGCCGTCAACCAGATCGCGGAGGGACGCACGCCTTCGGCCCAGCTGACTCCGCTGCGTCCACCCACCCGCCTGGCGATTCTCGGCACGGAGGAAGGCGCGATCGATCCCCGCACGTATCAGCGGTGGGATGGCGCAGTGGGCGCGCTGACATCGGTCAACCCGCCTGAAGCCGCGCAGTTGTACGTGAATCTGAAGCCACTGTTTGATGGGGCCTGGGCCGAACTCGGGCATCCGGGGGGCAACTTCGATACGGCCGTCACGCAGGCCATCGACATGTTGATTACGACGCCACAGCCCTCAGGCGACCCCGTCCTGCTCCGGCGTCCCGGCTACTACGAACACGTCGACCCCGTCTTGCGCGGCCTGCGGCCGGTGCAGAAACAGCTGCTGCTGGTGGGGCCGGAGTCCCGCGTGCGACTCGACCGCTGGCTCCGCGAATTTGCCGCGGCGCTCGACCTCCCCATCACCGGCTGACGCCGGGGTGCCGCATGCGGTAGTGAGACACGATCCACTCGCGTCCATTCCGCCACGCCCACAGCTCCGCGCACGCCATGAAGAAGACGCGCCACCGCACCCACCAGCGGGTGGCCTCACCGGCGCCGTAGGTGTCGACAAACAGCGGCCACAACACGTCACGGTGGCGATCCATGTTGACGAGCCAGGCCTCGGCCGTCTTCTGGTAGTGCGTCCCGTCTTCGATCCAGTGTCCGTCCTCGACAAGCGATGACTGGACGTCGACGGGAAAACGATCGGACGGCATGATGCCGCCGGTGAAGAAATGGGCCGCCATCCAATCCGACGCGTCGCGCACCTCGTAGGCATAGGCGTAGCGCCGATGCGTGAAGATGTGAAAAAACAGGCGACCATCCGGACGCAGCCATCGAGCCAGCGACTGAAACAACGCGTCCCAGTTGCGGGTGTGCTCGAACATTTCCACGGACACGATCCGATCGAACGTCCCCGGCGCCTCGAAGGTGTTGATGTCGGCCGTGATGACCGTGAGGTTCGCGCGGCCTGCGCGTCTGTCGCAGTCGTCGATCCAGGCCTTCTGCGTGCGGGAGTTGGAGACGACCACGATGTCGCTGGCCGGGAACCGCTCCGCCATGAACAGCGACAGGGAGCCCCAGCCACAGCCCAGTTCGAGGATCCGCTGCCCGTCGGCGAGCTGGGCGCGCTCCGCGGTTCGCTCGAGCATGCGCAGCTCGGCGTGGTCGAGGTCAACGACATCCGGCTCCCAGAGGGCGCAGGAGTACTTGAGGTGCCGGCCAAGGACGCGGCGGAAGAACTCGGTCGGCAGCTCGTAGTGCTGCGCGTTGGCGGCCGTGGTGGCGACGGCAATGGGCCCCCGGCGGCGCGCCTCGAGGAAGGCGGCATACCGCGCGTCGATCGCCCGATCGCCGCCGGCCCGCTCCAGCCGTTCGCGCGCGGCAATCGTGCGCCGGATTCCGAACCGGATCAGGGCATCAGGCAGCAGGTCGCGCTCGAGCCATCGCTGCGCGAGCGATGGACGCCACTGCCCTTCCTGCTGCTGCACCTGGCCGGCCTTGCCGTGTTCGTGGTCCCGCCCACGCCCACCCTGCTCGCCTGGTGTGCCGGCTCCTATCTGCTTCGCAAGTTAGCCGTTAAGGCCGGCTACCACAGGTACTTAAGTAAACGCGCGTTCTCGCTCTCACGGGGCTGGCAGGCCACACTGGCCGTGCTGGCTGAGACATCAGGCCAGAAGGGCGTGTTGTGGTGGGCCGCCCATCATCGGCATCACCACCTGCATTCCGATACCTCGTCCGACGTCCACTCGCCCGTGCGTCGCGGATTCTGGTGGGCCCATGTCGGATGGATCCTGTCACCCGACTACGACACCTACGACCAGCGACGTGTATCGGATTTCGCCCGATTTCCCGAACTGGTCTGGCTGGACCGCTGGTACATGGTGCCGTTTGTCGGATACGGTGTCGCGCTCTTCGCCCTCGGCGGCCTGCCCGTCTTCGTCTGGGGCTTTGTCGTGTCCACGTTGGTGCTGTATCACGCGACGTTCCTCATCAACTCGCTGGCGCACGTCTGGGGCACACGCCGGTACGACACCCCGGATGACAGCCGGAACAACTTCTGGCTCGCGGTGCTCACCCTCGGTGAAGGCTGGCACAACAATCACCATCACTATCGGTCCAGCGCGCGCCAGGGCGTCCGCTGGTGGGAGATCGACGTGACGTACTACGCGCTGCTGGCGCTGTCGTGGGTTGGCATCACGCGGAACATGCGACCGTTCCGTGAAGTCAGGCGCAGCCAATGACGCAGCGTATCGTCGTGATTGGCGCCGGCATCGCCGGCCTGTCTGCCGCGTGGTTGCTGAGCCGCCGCTACCAGGTCACGCTGGTCGAACGCGAGCACAGGCTCGGCGGTCACACCCATACACACATCGTGGCCGACGCCTCGGCGGCGTCCGGGGTGGTGCATCTGGACACCGGGTTCCTCGTGCACAACGACCGCACGTACCCCCTGCTCGTGCGCCTGTTTCGTGAACTGCACGTCGAGCGACTCGACTCGGACATGTCGTTTGGCGTGTCGTCGCGCCGTCCGGACTTCGAGTACAGTACGAGGAATCTCAACGGCCTCTTCGCCCAGCGCTCCAACCTGTGGCGACCGTCGCACTACCGGCTCGTGTCCGAGATCCTGCGCTTCAACCGTATCGCGACCGCCAGTGTGTCGCAGCCCTCCACCGGCGCCACGCTCGGCGATTTTCTCGACGCGCACAATTTCAACGGCGATTTTCTCGACAGGTTCCTGTATCCGATGGCGTCGGCCGTCTGGTCAGCCGCCATATCGACCTTGCGCGCGTTTCCGGCCGAGACGCTGATTCGCTTCTTTCACAACA
>CBINOO010000136.1:0-9571 GCA_966252305.1 uncultured Acidimicrobiia bacterium | reverse complement strand
AGCATCAACAGCTGGGAGCTCAAGGACGCCGACGTCCTGGTGCGGCCGGCGCTGTTGTTCCTCTTTCCACTCGCGGCGGTGTACTGGCTGCGACATCGGCGGTGGTCGCCGATCCTCATGCTCGCGCTCGGGTCGATCCTCGTCATCGGGCCATGGACGGCACGCAACTGGATGGTTCATCATCGCCTCGTGCTGGTGGCGTCGGAGGGCGGGGTGACGTTCTGGACCGGCAATCACCCGCTGGCCACCGGCGACGGCGACATGGCCGCCAATCCGGCGATCAAGCAGGACAACCTGGCACTGCGGGCGCGTTTTCCCGATGTGGGTGAAGAGGATTTCGAACCCATCTACTACCGCGAGGCCTTCGGCTGGATACGCGCGCACCCCGGCGACTGGCTCGCCCTGCAGGCACGGAAGGTGTTCTATCTGATCGTACCGATCGGTCCGTCGTACACCCTGCACTCGCCGCTGTATTTCTGGGCGTCGGTGCTCTCGTATGGTTTCCTGCTGCCATTCGCGCTGGCCGGAGCGTGGCGCCAACGCGCTCGACTTCACCTGCTGCCGGGGCTCTGGCTCCTGGTCGGTTCGGCGATCGCCGTCTGCCTCGTGTTCTTTCCACAGGAGCGCTTCCGGATTCCAGTGATCGATCCGGCCCTGCTCATCCTCGCGGGAGCGATGGTCGCGGGCACGGGTCGCGACCGGGCGTCGGCCGAACGAAGGATGGCCGCATGACACCGATGCTGGTGGTCATGCCCACCTACAACGAACGCGCGAATCTCGAGAAGGTCGTCGCCGGCATCCTGGCGCATGACTTCACGCGTGTGCTGATCGTGGATGACGGCTCGCCGGATGGCACCGGCGATCTGGCAGACACGCTGGCGCAGCAACATCCGGGACGTGTCGAGGTGATGCACCGCACGGGGCCACGCGGCCTCGGACGCGCCTACATTGACGGACTGCGTCACGCGCTCTCGACGGGTGTGCCGACCATCTGCCAGATGGACGCCGACCTCTCACACGACCCGAAGTACCTGCCCGAACTCGCGGCGGCGCTGAACGACCACGACCTGGTCATCGGCTCGCGGTATCTCGACGATGAAATCCGGGTGGTGAACTGGCCGCTGCATCGCATCATCCTCTCGGCGTTTGCGAATCGGTACATCCGCCTGGTGACCGGCCTTCGCCCCTCGGACTGCACCAGCGCGTATCGCGCCTGGCGTCGCGAGATGCTCTCGCAACTGCCGCTGCAACACGCCCGGACCAGCGGCTACGCGTTCCTGCCCGAGATGCTCGTGGAAGCCGCGCGGCGGGGATGCCGCATCGGCGAAGTGCCGATCATCTTTGTCGAGCGGCAGGAAGGTTATTCGAAGGTGTCGTGGCCGGTCCTGCTCGAGTCGCTGTTTGTGCCGTGGCAACTGGTCCTCAAGGGCGGCCGCGTGCGGAGATCGCGGTGAGCGGTCAGCGGGAGGTCGTGGTCATGGTGGCCACGTCGTATCCACGTTTTCCCGGCGACGGAGTCGGGTCGTTCATGGAACCCATTGCCAAGGGCGTCGCGGCCCTCGGGCATGAAGTGCACCTTGTTGCGCCCTGGCACCCGGCGATCACCCGGGGCAGGAGTGAAGACGGCGTCTTCTTTCACTTCTTCAAGTACGCGCCGGTTCCGTCCTTGAATGTCTTCGGATATGCCTCCGGACTGAAAGCCGATACGGCGCTGCGGTCGGCGGCGTGGGTGGCGGCGCCGGCCGCGCTCGCGGCGGGCACCTTCAAGGCCTGGCGCGTTGCCACGAAACGACGCGCGACGATCATGCACGGACACTGGGTCATTCCCGGCGGCGTGATTGCCCGATTCGCCGCGGGGCCGCTGCCGCTCGTCGTCTCCCTGCACGGGTCGGATGTGTTTGTCGCCGAGCGCCACGGCCTGCTTGGCCGGCTCGCCCGAGGTGTCTTTGAGCGCGCGGGCGCGGTCACGGCATGTTCCGACGATCTGCACGCGCGCGCCCTTCGTCTTGGCGCCGATCCAGCCACAACGACCACCGTGCCCTATGGCGTCGACACCGTCCGGTTTGCGCCACTCGACAACGCCACACGGGCCGGCGTGCGCGCATCCGTTGGCGCGACCGACGACGGACTCCTCGTGGTGACGGCGGGTCGCCTGGTCAGCAAGAAGGGCTTCGAATACCTGATCGATGCGGCACGCCTGCTTGCGCCACGGCATCCCGGCTTGCGTGTGGCGATCGGAGGCGCCGGAGATCTCGACGCCGCGCTGCGTGCGCGCGCAACCGGTCTGCCCGTGGTCTTCCTCGGAAACGGGTCGCAGGACGACATCGCCCGCTGGGTGGGCGCCGCCGACGTCGTGGCCGTGCCGTCGATTCGTGACGATGCCGGCAACGTGGATGGGTTGCCGAACTTTGCCCTCGAAGCCCTGGCGTCGGGAACACCCGTGGTGGCCACCGTGGCCGGGGGCCTGCCCCAGGCGATCACGGACCGGAGCAACGGCCGCCTCGTCCCCGAGCGTGACGCGGCGGCCCTGGCCGACGCGATTCTCGACGTCTGGACACGCCCCGATCGCGGCCGTTCCCTGGGTGACGCCGCCAGGCTCCGGGTCGAGTCGGCGCACTCGTGGCGCGGCACCGCCAAGCGGATGGTCGAGGCGTACGCGCTGGCGCGCGGTACGCGCCGACGCCCGGCATAGAATGTATGCCTGTTGATGCCGCCCTCTGCCCCTTCAGGAGCCCCCGGGCTCACGGTCTTTTTTCCGGCGTATAACGACAGCGGGACGATCGCGAGTCTCGTGATCTCGGCGCGGACGACGGCCCAGAAGCTGACGCAGGACTTCGAGATCATCGTCGTCAACGACGGCAGCGCGGACCACACGGCCGAGATCGCCGACGAACTGGCGCACACCTACCCGGAAGTCCGGGTCATCCATCATCCCAGGAACCGCGGGTACGGCGGCGCGCTGCGCAGTGGATTCTCGGGCGCGACCAAGGAACTGATCTTCTACACCGACGGTGACGCGCAGTACGACCCGGCCGAGCTCGAACAGCTGTGGCCGAAGATGGTGCGCGGAGTCGACGTGGTCAACGGATACAAGATCAGCCGCTCGGATCCGATGCATCGGATCATCATCGGCCGTGTCTACCACCACACGGTCAAGCGCCTCTTCGGCCTGAAGGTGCGCGATGTCGACTGCGACTTCCGCCTGATCCGCCGCCGCGTGTTCGAGCGGATCACCCTCGAGCACAACAGCGGCGTCATCTGCCTCGAGCTGATGAAAAAGCTCACCGATGCCGGCTGTGTGATTGCCGAGGTTCCGGTGCATCACTATCACCGGGCGTTCGGCAAATCCCAGTTCTTCAACTTCCGCCGCCTCGCGCACACGGCACGTGACGTCTTCAAGCTGTGGGTCAAGCTGGTGATCGTCGGGGCGCACCGCAAAGGCACCGCATCGTGAGCGCCGGCTATCGCGACTTCTATCGCGGCCGCCGCGTGATGATCACGGGCGGTCTCGGGTTCATCGGCTCCAACCTCGCGCGGCACCTGGTGGCGCTGGGCGCGGACGTTCTGATCGTCGATTCGCTCATCCCCGACTACGGGGGCAATCTCTTCAATCTCGACGGCCTCGAGTCACAGCTGCGTGTCAATTTCGCGGATGTCCGCCAGGCGAGCACGATGAATCACCTGGTGAAGGGCCGCGAGATCATCTTCAATCTCGCCGGCCAGGTGAGCCACATCGACAGCATGCTCGACCCGGAGACCGACCTGGCGATCAACTGCTCGAGTCAGCTCACGCTGCTTGAAGCCTGCCGCCATCACAACCCTGGCGCCAAGGTCGTGTATGCGTCCACCCGACAGATCTACGGTCGTCCTGACCGTCTGCCGGTCGACGAATCGCACCTGGTCAGGCCGACCGACATCAACGGCATCAACAAGGCGGCCGGCGAGCAGTACCACCTGGTCTACAACAACGTGTACGGCATCCGCGCCTGCTCGCTGCGCCTGACCAACATCTACGGGCCGCGGCAGCTGATTCGCCACAATCGGCAGGGATTCATCGGCTGGTTCCTGCGGCTTGCGCTCCTGGATGAGGAAATCCAGATCTTCGGCGACGGATCACAAGTCCGCGACTTCGTGCATGTGGACGATGCGGCGGATGCGTTCCTTCGAGCGGGCGCGATGGATGAGATCAACGGCCAGGCGCTCAACGTCGGTGGGCACGAACCGATCCCGCATCGCGACCTTGTCGCGCTCCTGATTTCGGTGGCCGGGACGGGTCGAATGCGTCTGGTCGAGTGGCCGGCCGACAAGAAACGCATCGACATCGGTTCGTTCTACACGGACTCGACGCGATTTTCTGCCGCGACCGGCTGGCAGCCGCGTGTGAACCTGCGCGACGGGCTGGCCGCGACCATCGCGTTTTATCGCGCGCACCTGCCACACTATCTGCCGATGGAGTCTCAAGACCGCGCATGACCTCCGCCCTGCCCTTCATGACCATGGTGCCCGGTGAAGACGCGGCGGACATCCGCGCGGCGATCGACCGTGTGATCGCGCGCGGCTGGTTCATCCTGGGCCCGGAGCTCGAGGCCTTCGAGGCTGAGTTCGCCCAGGCCGCCGGCACGACACACGCGGTCGGCGTCGGCACCGGCACCGATGCGATCACGCTGGCCCTGCGGGCGCGTGGCATCGGCCCCGGCGACGAAGTCATCACTTCGCCTCTGTCTGCCGCGTACTCCGCACTGGCCATCATGATGGCCGGCGCGACGCCGGTGTTTGCCGACATCGACCCCGATCGCCTCACGATTGATCCCGCCCGCGTCGAGGCCGCCATCACTCCGCGCACGCGCGCCATTCTGCCGGTCCACCTGTACGGGCAGCCGGCGGACATGTCCGCGTTGCTGGCGATTGCGTCCTCACGCGGACTCGCCATCGTCGAGGACGCCTGTCAGGCGCATCTGGCAACGAGTGACGGACGCCCCGTCGGGACCATGGGTGTCGCGGGGGCCTTCAGCTTCTATCCCACGAAGAACCTCGGCGCGCTGGGGGATGCGGGTGCGGTCGTCACCAACGACGCCGACCTCGCCGCGCACATCAAGCGCCTGAGAAACGGCGGGCAGACCACGCGATACCACCACCTCGAATTCGGTGTGAACACGCGGCTCGACGAGATGCAGGCGGCGATTCTCCGGGCGCGGCTCACTCGCCTTGCGGCGTGGACCCAGCGCCGCCGCGCCCTTGCCGCTCAATATCGGCAGGCACTGGCGGGCGCCCCGATTACGGTGCCCCCCGAATGTGATGCGGGTCACGTCTACCATCTCTTCCCGATTCGCTCGCCGAAACGTGATGCCCTCCAGGCACATCTCAAGGCGTGTGGGATCGAGACCCTGATTCACTACCCTGTGGCCATTCCTGACCAACCGGCGCTGGCAGCCAGCCATCCGGCCCCCTGTCCGATCGCCAGGCAGGTGTGCAGTGAGCTGCTTTCGCTGCCGCTCCATCCCACCCTTGGCGCCGACGATGTGGCCCGGGTGGCCGAGGCGGTCCACACGTTTCACCCATGACGTTTGCCTCGCTTCCGGCAGCGGTGCTCCTCGCCTGGCTGCCCGGGGCGCTGTTCTTCCGATTGCCCGCGGGTGATCGCGCGCGACGCGCGGCGCTCGACGCCGAGGAGCGTGTCTTCTGGCACGTCGTGATCAGCCTCACCTGGTCGCTGTCGGTCGTGCTGGCGCTCGCCGCGCTTGAGCAGTACAGCTTCAACCGGCTGCTCATCATCAACGGTGTCGCAAGCGCCGTGATGTTGCTGGCCGGACCTCGGCGCCTGCGCCTTTCACACACGGCCGCCCGGTTGCGATGGACGGCCGCGCTGCCGGTGCTGCTCATTGCCCTGTCTGTCTGGCGGTTCTTCCCGGTCTCCGAGTACGTCATCGGTGGGAAAGACCCGGGCGTGTTGATCAACGAAGGGATTCAGATCGCGCAGCGCGGCTCGTTGTACATCCACGACGACACACTCGCGGCGGTCCCGCCGTTTGCCCTGGATCTGTTCTACCCGTCGGAGCATCGCCGCGACTACTACAGCGCGAGCTTCATGGGTTTCTTCATCCACGACCCGGCACAGGGGCTGGTGATGGGGCAGTTTCCACACCTGTTGCCGGCAACGATTGCACTCGGTTACGGCCTCGATGGGCTGACGGGCGCGAGGCACGCCACCGCCTGGTGGGGCATCCTCGGCGTGCTCGCGGTGTATTTTCTGGGCGCGAGACTGTTCGGCCGTGGGCCGGCGTTTGCCGCCGGCGCGCTGCTCACCCTGCATGTCATTCAGGTGTGGTTCGCACGTTACCCCAACAGCGACATCGTCCTGCAGGCGGGAACATTTGCCGGCCTGCTCGCCCTCGCACGCGCGGTTGATGACGGCGACCGCTGGTTCGGCCCACCGGCCGCGTGGATTCTCTGCCTGCAGTTGTTCAACCGGGTGGATGCGCTTCTGGTCCTGCTGGTCAGCGCCACCGCGGTGGGTCTCTGGTGGGTCAGCGCCACGGGCCGCGCACTCCCCAGGCGCGTGTTGCTCGCGATGGCCGCCGGCACAGGCGTCGGCCTGATCTATCTGACCGGGCCGCTGCGGGCGTACTGGACGCGGGCCTCGGAATTCCTCGACGCGCTCCCGGTGAATTTCGGCCTGGCCGTCGCGCTTGTCGCGGCCCTGATCCTGCTCGCGCGGCTGTTCCGCGCGAGGCTCGCCGACTCGATCACGACATGGCTGCGGTGGAGCACGGTCGGGGCGTTGATGGCCCTCGCGCTGTATGCGTTTTTCCTCCGGGAGCCCGGAGGACGGCTCACCGATTACGACGCGTACGCGCTCAAGAATTTCGTCAACATCTACCTCGGCGGCGCGATGTTCGTGCTCGTGCTCGCCGGCCTGATCGCGGACGTCCGGCCGTCGTTCTGGCGGCATCCGGCGTTTGTGCTGACCTTTGCCGCATTCGGGGTGTTTCTGCTCTACAAGCTGAAGATCGTGCCGGAGCACTTCTGGCTCGCGCGAAAGTTCATTGCGGTCATCCTGCCTGGCGCGCTGATCGTCGGGTGCGCGGCGGCGTTCCCGCGCCTGCACGATCCCCGATGGCGACAAGTGGTACACGGTGGCATCGGCATCCTCCTGTTGTCGCTCTCGGCCACGACGTACGTGCGCGCCGCGGCGCCGGTGATCCCGCACGTCGAATACCGGAACATGATTCCGTATGTGGAAACGCTGGCGCAGCGATTCGGCCCGCGTGATCTCGTCCTGATGGAATCGCGCAACGCGGATTCCGACATCCACGTGCTGGGCACACCGCTGGCGTACATCTACGCCAAACACGTGCTCGTGCTGAACCTCCCCAAACCCGACCTGGTCATCTTCCGCGAGTTCCTGCGCGATGCGCTGCAGAAGTACGAACGGGTGTTTTTTGTCGGCACCGGCGGCACCGCGCTGCTGTCGCGGCACATCTCGGCGACGCCCGTCGCCAGCGATCGCGTGCAGATCGACGAATTTGAGGTCACCACCGACCGCCTTCCCTCCGCCGTGCGCCACAAGGAGTTCGACTACGGCGTCTACCAGCTCCAACTGGGCGGCTCCGGATCGGGGCCGTTCACGCTCGACGTCGGCGATCGCGACGATCTCCATGTCGTGCGCTTTCATGCGAAGGAGCGGTCTGACGATCGGTCGATGCGCTGGACGCAGGACGCGTCCGAGATCGCCGTCTCCGGCCTGACCGGCGCCGAACGGATCCTCACGCTCGTGATGAGTTCGGGCGGCCGCCCGGCGGCCGCGCCTCCGGCCCGCGTGGAGGTGTTCCTCGCGGGGGACTCCATCGGCACCCTCGACGTCGCAGAGGGGTTCCACGAGTATCAGCTGGCCATCCCGTCCGAGCTGGCAGCCAGGGCCGCGCAGCGTGACGAACCCGCGACTCTCCGGCTGATCTCGACGGTGTGGTCACCGCAGACCATCCTGGGAGTTCCCGACACCCGCGAGCTCGGTGTCATGCTGGATCGCGTGTCGGTGCGATAGGACAGATGTTCGACCACCTGCAGATTTACGAACCGCGCGAACGCATGGCGGTGGGACTGGCGGACCTCGCGCTGGCACCGATGGGGTGGTTTCGTCGAGAGTCACCCTCCGCGGCGCCCACACGTGTCCTGCTGCTGCGTCTCGAGCGGATCGGCGACTTGCTGATGACGCGCGAGGCGATTGCCCGCGTCAAGGCTCTGTGGCCCGAGGCCACGGTCGACCTCGCGGCGGGAAGCTGGAACGCGCCTCTCGCACAGTGGCTGCCGGTCGATCGCGTGGACGTGATCGATGTGCCGTGGCTCGCGCGCGAGGGCACCGGCCTGTCGTGGCCCGCCCTGCTCACACACGCGCGCGGCTGGGCGCGACAGCGCTACGATCTCGTCATCAATTTCGAGCCGGACATTCGCAGCAACCTGCTGGCCTGGTGTTCGTCGGCGCCTCGCCGCGTGGGCTACTGGACGGCCGGAGGTGGCGCGCTGCTCACCGATGCCCTTGCGTACGACCCGTCGCGTCACGTCGCCGACAATGCGGCGCGACTCCTTGGAGCGGTGTCACCACGCGCGGCCGCACTGACCACCAGCGTGACGCCACTGACAGCCGACGAGGCCGCCCACACGGCGGCCCGTGCCATCCTCGCCGAGGCCCCCGGGGCGGCGACGCTGGTGGGCGTCCACGTCTCGGGTGGCCGGGAATCGAAACAGTGGCATCTCGAGAGCTTTGCGCGTGTCGCGCGCGCACTGGCCGAGACCGAGGCCGCCACGATTGTGCTCACCGGGGCCGCCGGCGATCGACCATTGGTGGATCGCGTGGCCCGCGCGCTTGAGGGCACGCCGGTCATCGATGCTGCCGGCCGGCTGGATCTCCCGGGCACCGCAGCTCTGCTGGCACAGCTGCGTGTGCTCGTGACGGGAGACACCGGCCCGATGCACCTGGCCGCCGCGATGGGCACGCCGGTGGTCGCGTTGTTCGGGCCCTCCGACCCGCGCCGGTATGGTCCGCTCGGCGACGGCCATCACATTCTTCGCGTGCAGCTGCCCTGCAGCCCGTGTGGCCAGGTGCGACTGCCGCCCGAACGCTGTCGCGGCCATGTTCCCGACTGCATGGACGGCATCACGGTGGAGCGGGTGGTGGCTGCGGCGCGTGAAGTGCTCCACACGCGAGGCGTGAGATGAGCGCGCCCCGGATTACCTGCGTCTCGAGCGGCGGGGCCGGGCACTCGCCCGCGTGGACGGAGCTGGCCACCCCGCTCCTGGCCGATGCCGTGCGATCGGAGGCCAACGCGTGGATCAAGCGCCTGCGACTGGTCCCCTACGGCGACCAGTCGATGCGCGCGCGGTTCACCTACCGCGGCGAGTCCCTGTGGTGGTTCACCGAACTGTATCTGCACAAGCAGCGGCAGCTGGATGCCGCGCTGCTGACGGTTCGCGCCCTCGACGCCGCGCGGGCGCAGCATGCGCCGGCGCGGGTCGAGGTGTCGGGCGCCTCGTGGACGGTCGCCGCCGCGGCCCGCGCCTGGGGGGCGGCCCGCGG
>CBINOO010000135.1:0-9694 GCA_966252305.1 uncultured Acidimicrobiia bacterium | reverse complement strand
GGCGCCCCGTGTGCCGGCGGCACAAATGGAAGGGGCGGGGGGTTTCAATTGGAAACGCCCGGCCCCGGTGAACGGCGGGGCTCAAGCCCCGCCCCACGGCTCAGCACTCAGCACTCAGCACCAAGCACTCAGCACCAAGCACTCAGCACTGGCTCTTACCAGTTGAACCGAATCATCAGCTGGCCGAGACGGCCGCCCGGATCGTACGTGTTGCTGGCGTCGGTGTAGGCGCTGGTGACCTGGAAGATCGTCGCGCCGCTGCCGGGGTTCGCCACCGGGTTGAAGTTGATGTTGTCAAACAGGTTCAACACGTCACCACGCACTTCAAGGTTCATGTTGCCCTTGATCGTGAAACGCTTGGTCACGCCGATGTCGATACGCGTGAACCATGGCGCGCGCACCAGCGTGGTGCGCGGCGCGCAGTCGCCCGCGCGGATCTGCTGGCACGATTCGGTGTTGGCCGGCGCGATGTAGCGGCCGGTCGGCGCGCCGAGCGACGAGGAGTACCCGTCGGCGGTCGTGTTGCTGATGCTGTACGCGCGACGCGTGTTGAGGATGACATCCTCGGGCAGCATCCAGATTTCGGTCCGGCCGGTCGAGGCGTTGGTCCGACGATAGAACTTGTACATGTCGGTCAGTTCATCCACCGTCATGCCGACCAGGCGCACGTTGCCAAAGTCCAGCGTGCGTGCCTGGATGCGGCCGACGGCGTTGACGCTCCACCCGCCGAGAATGCCGTCGAGGATCGGGTGCATGTTGGCGCCATACCGCTGGCCCCGGCCGACCGGCAGCGTCCAGTCAGTCTGGAACTTGAAGGCGTGTCGCACGTTGCCGGCAGCCTCCATCGTGCGGCCAAAGCTGAAGCCGTCAAACGCCGATCCCCCTTCGATGGCGTACTGATAGCTGGCGTTGGCCGAGAGTCCGCGCGAGAGCCGACGCCGCACTTCGATCTGCAGCGCGTGGTAGTCGCTGAACGCGCCGCTGTCGGTCACGTTCACATCGTCAATCTGCGGATTGGGCACGAAGAAATTCGCCGGCAGTCCCGCGCGAATGGCGTTGGCGCGTCGCGTGGAGTTGCCGTCGAGGTCATCGGCCGCCGAGATGGGCGACGGGCTGGCCGCCGACAGGCGCCCCGCAAACGTCGTGCTTGCCCACGTGGACGTGCCGCCCGTGTACGCCGCCGGGTTGGTGGCATCCGTGCGACCGTTCAGGTAGGCCAGGTAGGTCGGCAGGGGCGACGTGCCCGTGCCCGCACCAAAGTAGGCAAACGACCCGCGACGGCTCGTGACGCCGGATGCATTGTTGGCCTTGAGATTCGCCATGGCCGTACGGAACTCGTTGATGAAGCCGTTGTTGATGAGGCTCTCACCACGAATCGTGTTGTAGTTGAGCGTCGACCACTGGTCGTCGCCACGCGTGCCGACGTAGCGCACTTCCATCGCCATGTCGTCGCCCAGCGAACGCTGCACGCCGACCGTCCAGGTCATCGCACGGCCGATCTGGATGTCCGGCGAAAACGCGGCGAGGTCGTCCAGCCGGTTGTTGCGCGCGAGGATGGGAAATGCCGGCGTCTCATTGAACTCGCCGTTGTAGAGCCGATCGCGCTGGCTCAGCAGCACCGGCCACGCTTCGCCATCCGGCACAAGGCCTGTGTTCGCATCTCGCGTGAGCGTGATGGTGCTGCCAGGATTGGTCCCGAACACGCCCGTGAACACGCCCATGCCCTGCCGTTCGTACGCGACCGACCAGCCGGCGCGCAGCGTCGCCTGATCCGGATTGCCGAGAATCGTCCGCAGCCAGCCTTCCTGCACGTTCGGTCGCCACGCAAGGCTCACCGACGGCGCGAAGTTGTTCCAATCGGTCGAGTACCCCTGGGTGCCCGACGTCAGCTGCACGTACTCCACCTGCGACTTGCCCGAGACTTCCCCGGGCATGAAGAAGTTGCAGCGGTCGTAGATGGACGAGTTCACGCCAATACCCGACACGCCGCAGACGTCCGCCATGGTGACCGCCGACATGACGTCGTTGGTCGCCTTGAACGGCATCTGCACGTCCCAGCGCAGGCCGGCCGTGAAGGTCAAGGTCGGCGTCACGCGCCAGGAGTCCTGCGCAAACGCCGAATACATGTCGATTCGGCCGGCGCGTGTGCGCGGCGCAAACGGCACGTACTTGTTGGTGGCCGCGTCAAGCGCCGCCTGGCCGGTCACTGACGTCACACGACCCGTCAGCAGCGCGTACAGGTCACGCGCATCGGCCAACTGGCCGCTCGACGCACTCGGGAAGTTCGCCGACGTGAAGAGCCCCGCCGCCGGGTCGAACTGCGTGCTCATGCCGATCTGGATGCCCGGCACCACCTGCTTGGCGTTTTCTTCCGCCGTGTTGCGCAGGAACTCCGCGCCGAACTGGAAGCTGTGGTTACCTCGCTGCCAGCTCAGGCGATTGCTCACGGTGTAGGTGGGTGAACTGCGCCAGCTCGGCGCGTTCGTGGCGTGCCAGTTGGTCAGGGCCATGTTCGACGAGAAGTCGATGGCGAAGCCCCCCTGATCTTCAAAGGTCTGAGGACCGTTGCTGGTGTCATCGCCGAAGTTGGACGCGCCGCCCAGCGCCGTGATGCCCATGGTGAGTTCGTTCACCACGTTCGTCGAGAGCGTCGAACGCAACGTGGCGGTGTATCGCGGACGCGTCGAGCTGAACAGGCGATAGTTCGGCGCCCCCGGGAAGCGGGCATCGACACCATTCAGGTAGTCGGGGTCACGCTCGGCGTAGATGTACGCCCAGGTACCCGTCAGGCGATGGTTGTCGGTGATGTTGTAGTCGAGGCGCACCGTCGGCTGGTGCTCGAAGAGATTGCCCGGACTCAGGTAGACATAGCTGTCGAGCATCGGATCGGCCGTTTCGTTCACCGTACCGGTCGATGCCGTCGCCGCGGCGATCTTGGACAGCAGCGACGTGGTCGTCGGGTCGAGCGCGGAGATCTGTCCGTTGGCAGCCGCCAGCGCGAGCACGTTCACCTCGCGCGTCGTGCTGCCGACCGTGTACCGGAACCACCCGTCCACTGCGCGCGGATTCAGCGTGGTGCGCGTGCGGGTGAAGCTGTTCGGAAAGCGAATCTGTTCGTAGTTGGCAAAGAAAAACGCCTTGCCGCGACCGTCCAGGATGCCGGGGATGTAGATCGGACCGCCGGCGCGACCGCCGTACTGGTTCAACTTCACGTCGTTCTTCGGCAGGTCGTTGATCTTGTTGAAGTAGTAGTTCGTGTTCAGACTCGGATGGCGGAAGTACTCGTACAGACTGCCCGAGAAGCGGTTGCCGCCCGAACGCGTCTGGAACTGAATCTGCACGGCGCCCGAGCCGCCCTGCTGCACACCACCGGCCGCCATCGTCACCGTGACGGCTTCCACCGCATCCTGACGCGGCGTCACGGACGCGAAGAAGCCGTCGGTGGAGCGGTTGAAGTTGTCGTTGTTGTTCACGCCGTCCATCGTGATCTGCACGAAGGACTCCGGCAGGCCGTTGGCGCGCGATTCGCGATTGGTCGTCGCCGTGTTGATGCCGGGCAGGAACATGACCGCGTTGATCGCGTTGCGCGTCGGCGTCGGCATGCGGTTGAGCTGATCGGCGTTGAGCGTGGAGGCCACCGTCGCCGTCTGCGTATTGACGAGTTCACTGCTGCTGGTGACATTGACCGTCTCGGTCAGTTCGCCCACCTGCAGCGTCATGTCGATGTTTGCCGGCGTGTCGAGCGAGATGCGCACGTTGTTGACCTGCGCGGTCTTGAAGCCCGAGAGGGCCGCCGTCACCGTATACGTGCCGGCCTGCATCGCGGCAAACGAATACACGCCGTTGGCGTTGGTGATGGTTTCGAGGGTGGTACCGGTCGTGTTGTCCTTCACCACCACCGTGGCGCCTGGAATGACGCCACCGGCCGAGTCTTTGACCACACCCGAGAGTGTGGTGGTTGCTTGCGCGAACGCGAGGGTCGAACTGCCGGCAATCACGAGCACGGCCAGCAGCAGGCGCCTGACGTAACTAGTCATCTACATCCTCCTAGGAGCCGACCCACGCCAGATGGACACTGGTCACACCTCACCTGAATCGACTAATCGGGTCACGGTATCCCCCGAGACGGGATGCAACAATCCCGTAAACACCCGAGCATGTTTTCGCCCGTTAACAGGCGCATTTCTCCAGTCATCAGCGGACATCCGCTCTCTCACCGGGTGAGCGTGGTACGATCTCGCGCCTCATGCATTCACTGGAACTGGCGACCACGGGGCGCGCCACCTGTCGCGGCTGCGGACAGAAAATTGCTGCGAAGACCGTGCGGCTTGGTGAATCCGTCCCCAATACGTTCGCCGACGACGGGGGCATGACGACGCACTGGTATCACCCGACGTGCGGAGCGCTGCGACGACCCGAAGCCTTTCTGGCTGCCCTTGCAGCATCACGGACCGGCCCGCCCCACGGGGAAGCGCTCCACGTCGAACACATGGAGCAGCTCCGTGTCGAAGCCGAAGCCGGTCTCACGCATCACCGCCTGCCGCGGGTGAGCACCGCCAGCCGCGCCCCGACCGGCCGCGCCACGTGCCGGGGATGCAAGGCGCTGATTGAGAAGGACTCGTGGCGCATCGCGCTGGTGTATTACGAGGAGGGCCGCTTTTCTCCGTCGGGATACATCCACGCGGCCTGCGCCGGCAGCTACCTGGAAACCACTGACGTCCTCTGGCGGATTCACCAGTGGTCTCCGGCATTGTCCCAGGAAGACATGGGCCGGCTGGCGGAGGCCATCTCATGATGCGGTTACTCGTGCGCCTCGCCCTCATCGTCGTCGCAGCCGGGATTGTCATGACCGGGCTGGGCTGGCTCCTGCCGCCCGGCCACCAGGCAACGGTCTCTGCGAGCCTGCCTGCCCAGCCTGCCGAGGTCTTTCGGTACATCGCCGGGGTGGAGCGTTATCCCGAGTGGCGTGCGGACGTCTCGCAGGTGGAGATGCTCGAGCCGGTTGACGGCCGGCGTCGCTTCCGGGAACACGGCGGGTTCGGCCCAATCGTGTTCCGAATCGAACGGGTGGATGCCCCGACGTTCATGCAGACGCGAATCGACGATCCCTCACAGCCATTTGGCGGCACGTGGACGTACGTGCTGGTGCCCGCTGAGGGTGGCACGCTGCTGACAATCACGGAAGATGGGGAGGTCTACAACCCGCTGTTTCGATTCCTGTCGCGGTTCGTCTTTTCCCAGACGGCCACGATGGAGGCGTTTGTCGAAGACCTGCGAACGGCCCTGGCGGGCGCGCGGTAGGAACGAGGAGGACGCCCGGTGGGGCGTCCTCCCATGGCTGAACTACTTCTTCAACGACAACATGTAGGCGACGAGCGCGTCCAGATCAGCGGGAGCCAGCTTGTAGGGCTTCATCTTGATCTTCGGAGCGGGCGTCGTCTTGCTCGCGGCGTGCATCGGGGCGGGATCGGTGATCCACTTGCGGATGTCGGCTTCCGACAGCTTGGTGCCGACGCCGGCCAGGTCACTCTTGCTGCCTGCGCCGCCGATCTTGTGACACGTTCCGCACTTGTTCGCCTTGTAGACCTCCTCGCCTTTCGCAATCTTGGCGGCGTCCTGGGGCGTCGGTGCCCCCGCTGGGCCGGCCGCAACCACCCACCCGCTCATGACGAGGATCCCTGCCAACGTTCCCACGACTTTTCGCATACACAGACTCCTTCGGGCGTGAAGATAGCAGAAGGCGTGCCAGTGTGTGTAGGTGCGCCGGCCGCGCCGGAAAACGCTGATTTGCGGGCGATTCCGGGACCTGCGGTAAACTCTCCGACAGGCGTCAGGGGTATTTCCCACCATGAACCACGTGACCGCTCCGGCGACGATTCTCGGCCCTCTGGAATGGCGAGTGCTTGATGCGCTCTGGCGACGGGAGACGCCGGCCACCGTGCGCGACCTCCAGCCTGAGTTTCCAGACATCGCGTACACCACCATCATGACCACGCTGGATCGCCTGTACCGCAAGTCGATCCTGGCCCGCACCAAGGAAGGCCGGGCGTTTGTGTATGCGCCAAGGCAGAGCCGGGCGGCATTTGATTCCCAGCGCGCGACGCTGGCGCTGCTGACCGCGGTGGAACGCAGCGGAGGCGCGCGTCCGGTGTTGTCCTGTTTCGTTGATGCGATCGCGGATCACGACTCCAGCCTGCTTGCCGAACTCGACGCGCTGGTGCGGGCCCGTCGGGCCGAAGCCGGCAGCGGAGAGAAGGACCAGGACTGATGGACTTCCTGCTGCGCTGCGCCGTGTTGTCGCTGTCGGCCGCTGCCCTGGGTTACCTGGCGGGTGCGGCTGTTTCGGCATTCCGGCTGTCGCGCGGCTTGCGAGCCGTCACTCCGTCCTCTGTCGCCGACGAGATCCTCCATCTGCGGCTCCTGCCGCTCTGGGCCGTCGTGGCCGCGTTGCTGTTGGCCGTGACCGGACTGGCACGTTTTGAGTCACGCGACGGTGACGAACTCATTGGATGGACGATTCGCGCGCTGGCCAGCCTGGGCGCGCTGCTGGTCTCCGGTAGCGTCGCACATGTCGTCCTTCAGCAATGGCGCACACATCGGTTGTGGCAGACCTGGCGTCGCACCGCCGAGCCCGTCCGTCTTGGCAACGTCTCGATTTCATCCTGGCGCATCGATTCCGGGGTGCCGATTGTGGCGGTGATCGGCATCATCCGACCGCGCCTGGTGATCGATGCGTCGGTGCTCGCCAACTGTGACGAGGCCGAGTTGGCGGCAATCGTGGCCCACGAATGTGGGCACCTCCGGCGGCGCGACAACCTGCGCCGCATGTTGTTTGCCGCAATGCCTGCGCCGTGGATGCCGGCCCACCTGCACGAACGCTGGCGGGAAGCCACCGAGCAGGCGGCTGACGACCTCGCCGCCGCGCAATCAGGTGATCGGCTCCACCTGGCATCCGCGCTGGTTCGTGTCGCTCACCTTGCTCAGCAGGCCCCGTCGCGTCAGCCCTGGCCGCCGTATCTTCCAGCCAGCGCGCTGTACCGTGGAGAGGCGCTTGAGCAACGCGTCAAGCGACTGCTGACGACGCCGAACTCTCCGCCAACCGGTTCGCGCCGCACCGGCCTGCTCATCGGCGCCACGGCGCTCGCGCTCGCCTTTGCCGCACAACGTCAGGTCCATGACCTCATGGAACTGATCGTCGCGACGCTTCCCTGACATCTACGTCCGCTGGTAGTAACGCTCGCGGCTCCATAGACTGCGGGGCATGCGCGTTCGCACGATTCTTGCTACTGCCCTGCTCCTGTCGGTCACCGGACTCACGGCGGCCGAGGCCTTCCCGGGACGCGTCGTCTCGAAGGATGGTGGTGCGCCCATCGCCGGCGCCGAAGTCATGGTGGTCGGCCTCACGCGTTCGGTGAAAACCGATGCCGACGGTCGCTTCACCTGGTCTCCGGACCCGGCGACACCGTTTGAGCTCATCGTGATCCTCCCAGGTGGACAGGTCAGCAAACCCGTCATGGTCCGCACGCTGGAGGGCGGCGACGTCACCATTGAAGTCGAAGCGCTGCTCAACGAAGCCGTGACCGTGACTGCCGGAGTTGCGCCGAGCATCGACGCGGCGGCAGGCACGGGCATGACCATGCTCTCTGGCCGGGACGTTGCGATCAGACTGCCCGCCAACCTCAACCAGGCGCTCGAGAACGTGCCTGGTGTCAATCAGGTCTCGGAAGGCCAGGCTGCCGTACCGGCGGTGCGTGGCCTGGCGCGCGGCCGCACGCTGATCCTGATTGACGGCGCACGCGTCACATCCGAACGACGTGTGGGTCCCAGCGCGACGTTCCTTGACCCCGCCGTAGTCGAGGGTATCGACATCGCCCGAGGTCCGGGCACGGTGGCCTACGGCTCAGACGCGTTCGGTGGCGTCATCTCGGTGCGCACCCGGCGTCCGGTATTCACGGAGAACTGGACAGGGCGGCTGACGGGCACCGTGGGTGAAGGCGTGCCCGACCGCCGCGGCAACCTCGAGCTGTCGCGCGGCTGGGGCACGGGAGGCATCGTCATTGGCGGTCACCTGCGTGATGTCGAAGACTATGACGGGCCGGAGAACACGGTGCTCAACTCAGGCTGGTCCGACCGCGGATTCCTGGCGCGGATCGAACAGCAGGCCGGACGCGGTGTGATCTCGTTCGGATGGCAGAGCGACTTCGGCCGCGACATCGAGCGTCCGCGCAACAATTCGAATGTCACCCGCTTCTACTACCCGTTCGAAAATTCTCATCGCGCGACGGCGTCGTATGAAGTCGCGCGTGTCGGCAGCCTGGACAGCGTGAAGGTGCAGGGTTTCTTCGGCACGTTCGACCAACGCACGGACCAGGACCGCCATGGCACCGCCACCTCCGCCCGACGCATCGAACGCGCGGACATCAGCGCGAAGGACTTCTCCCTGCGAGCCGTCGGCGAAAAGGCCGTTGGCCGCGCGCGAATCGAGTTTGGCGCCGACGTGAACGGTCGTTTCGGCCTCGAAGCGCACGACATCAACATCGCCTACGACCTGGCGGGCAACGAGACCTCGTTCACAGACAACCTGTCGACCGAATCGGCCCGCCGCATCGACACCGGTCTGTTCGCGCAGGTGGACGGGCGTGTCTCGCCTCGGGTGCTGCTCTCGGGCGGCGCGCGTGTGGATGCGGTGAAGACCACGAACACGGGGGGATACTTCGGCGACGAGTCGGTGTCACATCAGGCGCTGTCCGGCTTTGGCGCGCTGGTCGTCGGCCCCTTCGACGGCGTGTCGTTTTCGGGCATGGTGTCGCGCGGCTTCCGCGATCCCACGATCTCCGACCGCTTCTACCGCGGCCCCACCGGCCGCGGCTTCATCACCGGCAACCCCGACCTCGATCCAGAGACGAGCCTGCAGTTCGACCTCGGCATGCGATACACGCGTGAGGGATTCCGGATGGCGTTGTACGGCTACCACTACGAGATCACCGATCTGGTCGAACGCTACTCGACCGCCACGGACTTCTTCTTCTTCCGTAATCGTGGCGAAGCGGAAATTCGCGGCCTCGAATTCGAGGCGCAGGCTGAACTCGGACAGGGTTTCTCGCTGGAACTCGCCGGCCAGACGGCACGGGGCAAGGCCATCGGCGAAACGGCTTCGACCGGCAACACCGCGGCGTGGCTCGATGACATCGCGCCGGACATGGCCTCGATGACCCTCCGCAAGGCGCTGAGGGAGCAAGGCGCCGTGCACGTGCGCCTCGCCACCTTCCGCGATGACATCCGGAACGGCCCGAGCGAGATCGACGCGCCGGGATACACGCTGCTTGACGCCGGCGCTTCCTGGTGGCTGACGCCGAACGTAGAACTGCGCGCACTCGGCCGCAACCTGCTCAACGAGGCCTACTACGCCAGCCCCGTCGGGCGTTGGGTGTACGCTCCCGGCCGCAACGGAAGCCTCACCGCGGTGATCAGGTTCTAATAAAATTCAGGGGTGTTTCGACGCCTGTTCGGCCGCGCGGCCGCACCCACCCCTGACGTCTCCACCTGGTGGGCCGCTGCGAATGCAGCGGTCCACTCGCCGACGCCCAATGCCATCGCAGCCCTGCGCGCTGACCGCGTGGATCCGCTGACATACCCGGACATCGCGGAAGCCCAGGACGAGTTCCTCGATGCGCTGGGCGCCCTGTCCGACCTG
>CBINOO010000134.1:0-9843 GCA_966252305.1 uncultured Acidimicrobiia bacterium | reverse complement strand
AGTTTCTGCATCGGTACCTCTCTCTGGATATGCGCCATCCTTCCGAGGATCGGCTCATTCCCCGGGATCAATGCATACCGCGTGCCCGGCGGGATCGCCCTTACTTCTCGTCGAGGGTGCGGCCTGCGTTGAGCGAGTCGAAGTTGATGATCGTGTTGAGCACCAGCGCGTAGCTGCCGACGGTGGTCCCACGCCACATCGGGTTGTTCGCAAACAGCACGACTCCACCCTTCTCGACGGGCACGTGCACGACGATGGGCCGTTGCGCGATGTCGCCACCACCCGCCAGGAGACCTGAGACGAGCAGCTGATTCTGATCGGCGTAGCGCAGCGCCACACGCGGGCGATACTGCGGCGGAATGATGTTGAGCGGGCTGCGCAGCTGTTCCTCGGTCGGCAGCGCATACGCCCACGGGTCGACACGCGGAGTTGGCTCGGCCAGGAACCGCGGATCAATGGCCGGACGACCCTGCGGCTGGTCCTGATCGTCAGGGAGCCCTCGCCCTGTGGCGCGCTGTCCAGCGCCACCACCACGACCACCACCACCGCCCCCGCCGCCTCGTCCACCGCCGCCGGTCGCACTCACACCGAGATACGCGCCGTTGTCGCTGTACACCGCAAGGTTGTCCTGCACGCCATACACGATGGGGCTCGTGGCATCAACGATGCGCGACCGGATCAGGCTGCCGACGATGCGGGTGTTCGCGCCGGCGCTGCCTGACGACACCCCGTGGGTCATGCCGTTTTCAATCGCGAAGTCGGTGGTGTTGTCGGCGCCGATGTACACGCCGCCGGCCTTGATGAACGCCTGCAGGTTCATCAGCCCCTGCAGCCCCATGCCGGGACGAATGTCATCGGTCTGCGCGTAGGTGCCGATGTTCGGCGTGTCGGGCGAGTTCTTCCAGGGAATCGGTCCGCGCCACATCGGCATGCCATTGATGATCGACTGGCTGTTGCCGCCGCCGGGGCCAAACAGGATCACGTCGTACTTCGCGCGCAGATTCGGCTCACGCGCGAGGTCCTGAATCGAGATGTACTCGTAGGGAATCCCCACCGAGTCGAGCGCAATGCGCCACCAGCCTTCGGTCTGCGTGCTCTGCCACGTGTGCATCAGCGCCACCCGCGCCGCGCGGGCTGGATGACTCGCCACCTCAGGCACGGTCGCCGCCGCGTACACCTTCACGCCAAGTGATGCCGCTTCCTTGTCGAGCATCGCCGCATCAACGCCACGAATGATGAAGGACCCGCGGTTGAATTTCTGGCCACCACTCTCAAACGGATCTTCGGCGACAACGATGTCGGCATCGCGGAGGCGATAACGCAGGGTGAAGATCGCGTTGTCGGCATTGTGGTTCACGATGTAGGCGGCGCCTGCAGCACCTGCCGCCACCCCGCCGCCACCTGCCGCGACCGCGCCGCCACCTGCCGCTCCCTGCAATCCTCCGGCGGCCTGCACCGGCGCACTCACCCGCGTCACCGGCACCTCGAGCACCTGAGAGTCCATCACGCGGATGGCCTGCACGTTGAAGCCTTCAGGGAACGTCCAGCCCGTGTCGTCGTACGGGTTGTTCTGCGGATCGTTGGGAGACCAGAACTGATAGTCAAACAACGCATCGGCGATACGTGAGTACGGCTGATCCATCCGGATGATGTAGGAACCGGCCGGGAAATCACGCCGCTCGGTGCGCGGAGCGCCGTTGCCGGCCGCTCCCTGCCGCGCCCCGCCGCCACCTGCCTGCCCAGCCGCCCCCTGCCGCGACCCGCCGTTACCTGCCGCCACCGGCCTGGCCGGCACCTGCACGGAGAACGGTCCAATCGCGCGCGACACTTCCACGCGCTGCTTCTGCAACACACGCAGCAGTTCGGCCTGCGTCCCGAGCCGCGGATCGTTGGCCGGCAGCACGTACGCCGCCGGCCCCTCGGTCGTTGCCTTGAGGATCGATCGCTTGCTCTTCTCGTAGAAGTTCCAGAGGAACTGGCGCCGGTTGTTCGCGAAGTAGCCGAGCGAGATCAGGAGTCCTGTCTGCTGGTAGTTGTTGTTGTTGCGCAGCGACCACATCACACGCGGCAGCGGCGGATTCTGCCGATACCAGGTGCGCGAGGTCTGGTTGGCCGAGAGCGTGCGCTCGCGGGTATCCGCGTTGCCGCCGTTGCCAAACGTCTCGTAGAGCCGGCTGATGCCGTTGTGTGTCGCGGCAATGAACATCAGGTAGCCGGGCGACCAGGTATCAAACGTGCCGAACGCAAAGACGCCGGGCATGCCCAGGCGTGTCATCTCGTTGACGTTGTGCCACCCGACCATCTGCCACTCGTTGGTGAGAATCGGATCCAGCCACGCGTTGTAGGGACCGTCACCAATCGTGTTGTCGTAGAGGTAGGCGACCGACTCGTGCAGGTCGTGCAGCACCTGCGCCTTGGAGTCGATGAACGTGTTGAGCACGTTTTCGGTGAGCTTGAGCGTCAGGCCCATCGCGTCACGGTTGTTGTCGTGCGCGACATATTTGCCCCAGTACAGCAGCGGCGGCACCTGGCGATCGGGATACTTCTTGCCGTATTCGTAGAGGTCAACCATCCGGTCGCGACCATCGGTCTCGACCACCGGCGTGATGAGCGTGATCAGGTTGTCGCGGATGTTCTTGATGTACGCGCTGTCATCCACCACCAGCCGGTACGCGAGTTCCATCAGCGCGGTCGGTGAACCCGACTCTGGCGAGTGGATGGCGCCGGTGATGTAGTACACCGGTGTGGTCCGGGACGCCAGTTGCAGCGCCTCGTCATCACTCAAGCCAATCAGGCGAGGATCTCCCAGCTTCTCCAGGTTCGCGCGATTGGCGTCCATGTTCTTGAGCACCGCCTCGGACGCGATCGCGACGGCGATCATCTCGCGGCCTTCCTCGGACTGCCCAATCGTCATCACACGCACACGCGGCGACGCCTTCGCGAGCATGCGCATGTACTCGTGGACTTCTTTTGTGTACGGCAGCTTGCCCGGGGCGCCGGCGATGTCGCCAAGCACGGCCTTGGGCGTCGGGACGGTCTTGGACGCCGGGAGATACTCGACGTAGGGCGACAGGAAAAATGTCTCGGTGGTGTACTCGCGGATTTTGTTCGAGTACTCCTCATCCACCGGTTGCGACAGATTGCGTTCGAACTTCGCGTTGACGAGGTCGGCAGGCATCGGCGCCTGCGCGCCTCCACCACGGCCCTGCGCCCAGATGGCCACGGGCAATCCCACGGCCACGACTGCTACGACCACTCCCAGTACCACTCGCCACGTGCCCGTTCGACGCCGAACCATACCCGTCACCTCGCGCTCGGATTATCACACGGGCGATGTATGCCCCACGCGGGTGAGCTACCGGGAGATGCGCGGCAAGGTCACGGTCGGTTTCACGGTGGCCGGCTGTGTCTGCGTCTGTCCGCCGGCCTCGAGCGTCACCGTGTACGTGCCGGGCGCGGCAAGCGCGCCGCCGCCGCGACCGCCACGTCCGCCTCGGCCCGGAGCGCCGCCGCCGGCCGCGCTGCGCAGATTCCAGGTGATGCTGCGCAACCCTGTGCCTTGCGGCACCGGCTGCGTGAACACCGTCTGGCCGTTGGCGTCGGTGATTCTCACGGTTGCCGGCCCGGCAGCTTCGTCGCGCCGCCACACGTGAATGACCATGCCGTTGGGTTCGTTCGGCGTGGCAATGACGTTGTCGCCATTGAGGCGATAGTTCCCCCAGCCACTCTCGATGCGCAGCCCCTTGGGCTCCGGCGCAAAGAGGTGGAACGGCTGCGCCAGCGTGTCGGCGTTGACCTGCTGCAGCGGCGTGATGTCGGCCACGTACAACCCGCGCCCGTGAGTGCCGACCACGAGGTCGTTCTCCCTGGGATGAATCACGAGATCCTTCACGGGAACGATGGGCATGTTGGCCTGGAAGGCCTTCCAGGACGTGCCGGCGTCGACGCTGGCAAACAGGCCGCGGTCGGTTCCCAGAAACAGCAGCGATGGGTTGACGCGGTCCTCCACGATGACGTTTGCGGGGGCATTACCCGGGAGTCCCGTCGCAATCGCCCGCCACGTCGCTCCGAAATCATCGGTGCGATACACGAACGGTCTGAAGTCATCACGATGGAAGCCGGTCAGTGTCGCGTAGGCCCGGCCGGGCACGTGATGCGACGGTGTCACGCGGGTGAACCAGTAGTCTCGGGGCGCACCGGCAGCCTGAATCGCAGCGGTCACGTTCGTCCAGGTCGGCGACGCCGCGCCGCCATTGCGCGTGACATGAATGCGGCCGTCATCGGTCGCGGCCCAGATGATCCCTGCGGTGTGCGTGGATTCAGCCAGCGTGGTGATGGCGCAGTACCAGACGTTGCCGTCGCCCACCCGCGTGATGGTGCAGGGACTTCCGGGCGTTTCACTCGTGGCGCCCTCCGCGCTGGTCAGGTCACCGCTGATCGATTCCCACGTCGTGCCCTGATCACGCGAGCGCAGCACCTTCTGCGCGCCGGCGAGCAGCGTCCTGGGGTCGTGCGGCGACAACACCAGCGGCGCGATCCATGTGTAGCGATTCCGTGGCTCCCCGGAGGCGGCTGCCGGCTGCGGCGGCGCAATGCTCGTGCGTTCGCCGGTCTCCACGTTCTGGCGGAAGTGCAAGCCGAACTGCTGCGTGTTGTAGACCCAGGCGCTGTTGGTCGGATCAACGGCGTTGTACATCCCGTCGCCTTCACCAACGGTTACCCACTGCTCGACGCCCACCGTGCCGCCAAAGGCATTGACCGGCGCGCGCCACGACTCGTGGTCCTGAAGCCCCGCGTGAATGTGGTACGGGTCGTCCATGTCGACCGCCACGGCGTAGACCTCACCCAGGGGCAGATTCGGATAGTGCTTGACCGTGCGGCCTGCGTCCAGCGTCTGGTAGACACCGCCATCGGATCCCACGAGCAGACGTTCTGGATCAAGCGGGTCCACCCAAATCACGCGGATGTCGCCAAACATGTTGCGGAACCGTGAACGACCCCCTTCAAGGTCGTTCCAGGTCTTGCCGCCATCGGTCGTGTGCGCCACCCAGACACTGCTCACCCACACGCGCTTGTCGTCCTGCGGATCCACCTTCAGCCAGTTGAACGAATACGGCGCCTTGCCACCGACGTTGATCGACTTGTCGTGTGTCAACGTCCACGTCGCGCCGCCATCTTCCGACCGGTAGACCTCGCCGATGCCTCCGCCAACCGCGTTGGGCTGCGGAAGGCCCTGCGGGCGTGGATTCAGATTCTCGACCAGCGCGTACAGGATGCGCGGGTTCGCCCTGAACACGTCCAGGCCGATGCGTCCGATATTCCCCGTGGGCAGTCCGCCCTCCAGCTTTTTCCACGTCGCGCCGCCATCGGTCGTCTTGTAAATGCCGCTACCAGGCCCGCCCTGCCGCAGTCGCCATGCCACACGTTCCTTGTCGTAACTTGCGGCGTACAGGATGTCGGGATTGGACGGATCCATCACCATCTCAATGACCCCGACGGAGTTGTCGATGAACAGCACCTTCTCCCACGTGGCTCCGCCATCACGCGTGCGATACACGCCGCGGTCGGGCGACGTGGTGTGCAACGGCCCCATGGAGGCGGCGTACACCACATTCGGATTGGTCGGATGAATCAGGATACGCGAGATATGCTGCGTGGGCTCCAGGCCCATGTGCTGCCACGTCTCGCCTGCATCGGTCGACTTGTAGATGCCATTGCCGGCTTTCGACCAGCGCACGACGAATGACTCGCCCGTGCCGACCCAGACGATGCGCTCGTTGGACGGCGCGACGGCCACCGCGCCAATTGAGTACTGCCCGGTGGCGTCAAAGATCGGACGAAACGTCGCGCCATCGTTCTCGGTCTTCCACACCCCGCCGTTTCGGGTGCCGACATAAAACGTGTTGCGATGCGCGCGTTCCGGCGTCATCGGCGCGGCGAAGTCGGTGATCCACGCGCCCGCGCGGAACGGGCCCATGTTGCGGAATTCGATGTCACCCAGCAGCGCCCCCAGCCGATCCCCCGACTGCGCCATGACGCTTACCGCCACGACCATCACTGCCGCAACCCCGACACATACTCTGCGCATTGCTTTTTTCCTTCCGCCTTCGCCTTCGGCTTCGGCGCGACAAGCCCCAATCGCCTTCGGCTTCGGCGCGACAAGCCCAATCGCCTTCGGCTTCGGCGCGACGAGCCCAATCGCCTTCGGCTTCGGCGCGACAAGCCAATCGCCTTCGCCTTCGGCGCGACAAGCTACTTGATGATCGTGTCCACCGTCACGTCGAAACGCCTGAAGTTCTTGTAGACCGCGCGCCCGGTGATGACCGGCTGCCGCGGTGTCGAATACCGTTCGCTCATCAGCACCGGCAGCCAGACGTCCAGCTTTTCGTCATGGGCGTACGACACCCCGATGACGCCCGTCGTCGTGCCCGTCGAAATGCGCAGTTCCGTCCGATGAATGCGTCCGGTGTCTTCCTCGATCCAGAACACGCCCTGAGCGGCGGCGTTGTCGATGGTCTGGATGATACGAGGCAAGGCGCGTTCGGTGAAGCGAATCTCCCGCGTCTCGACGTCGCCAATCTTCGTCCTGGCGCCGCGACGGAACTGCGACCGCTTTTGCTGATCTCGCTTCGCGAACTGGAACACCATGGTCGGCACGTTGACCGTCCGCCGCACGCCGCCGATGTTGTACTTCGCGCTCTCTTCAACGATGCGGTTGACCTGGGTCACGGAGTCACCGCTTGGCTTGATGAAGAGCTGGATCAGCCGATCGGTGCGGTCCTGCACCATCTTGCCGTCCACTTCGAACACGTCCCGGAACGCGACCCAGCCGTCCGCGGTGCTGCGCGTGAGCAGGAAGTCCGAGCGGAGTACGCGCTGCGACGGCCACATGATGGCGTTGCTGCCGCTGACGTCCTGCACGTAATGCTCCTCGGAGACCACCGCCGCGAGGTCCCGTTCATAGGTTTCGATGTACGTGGCCAGACGTTCCAGGAGCGCCTCGAGCGAGGTGTCCTGTGCGGCGTGCGCGAGCGCTCCGCCGGTGACCACCACGATTGCCGTCAACAGTGCGCGCCACCCTGGCATTACTCTCCTGCTCCTTGAACGGATCAGACGCTCGACAACTTGTGGCCGAGTTTGTCCTTTTTCGTCTTCATGTACCGGCGCGTCGTCTCGGTGACCGCCACTTCGATCGGCACCGTCTCCACGACCGACAGGCCGTACCCTTCCAGCCCGACGAACTTGCGCGGATTGTTGGTGAGCAACCGCATGGACCGCACACCCAGGTCGCGCAGGATCTGCGCGCCGATGCCATAGTCGCGCTGGTCCGGCTTGAAGCCGAGTTTTTCGTTGGCCTCTACCGTATCAAACCCGCGGTCCTGCAGTTCGTAGGCGCGGATCTTGTTGCCCAGCCCGATCCCGCGCCCCTCCTGATGGAGGTACAGCAACACGCCATTCCCCTCCTGGGCGATGCGCTGCATCGCCGTATCGAGTTGCGGGCCACAATCACAGCGCAGCGAGTGGAAGACGTCGCCGGTCAGGCACTTGGAGTGCACGCGTACCAGCACACCCTTGCCGTCACCGATCTCGCCGCGCACCAGCGCGACGTGATTCACCCCGTCGATGAGCGACTCGTACGCATGAATCCGGAATGGCCCGTGCGCCGTCGGGAGGTCTGCCACGGCGACACGTTTGACCATGCTCTCGTTCCGCATCCGATAGCGGATGAGGTCGGCAATGGTGATCATCGGCAGGCCGTGTTTGCGCGCGAACTTCGTCAACTGCGGCACGCGCGCCATCGTCCCGTCATCGTTGAGGATTTCGCAGATCACGCCGGCCGGCGGCAGGCCGGCAATACGCGACAGGTCCACGGCCGCCTCGGTGTGCCCCGACCGCACAAGCACGCCACCGGGACGCGCACGCAGCGGGAACACATGACCGGGGCGCGCGAGATCGCGAGGGCCGGTGTCGCGGGCGATCGCAACCTTGATGGTTTTGGCGCGGTCGGCGGCTGAAATGCCGGTGGTCGTGCCTTTGCGCGCATCGATCGACACACAAAACGCCGTCTCGCGGCGCGAGGAGTTGTCGCTGACTTCCAACGGGATGTCGAGCGCGTCAAGACGCTCGGGCGTCATCGCGAGACACACCAGGCCGCGACCGTGTTTCACCATGAAGTTGATGGCGTCGGGCGTCACCTTCGACGCGGCCATCGTCAAATCGCCTTCGTTCTCACGATCCTCGTCGTCAACCACGATGATCATGCGGCCGGCACGGAGCGCTTCGACCGCGTCTTCGACGGGCGCAAATGGGGATGACCGCCGGCCCTTGGCCAGGCGAAGTTTGGCTGCCTTCACACTGCACTCTCCCGCGTTGCGCCCAACTGTGCCAGTCGGGCGACGTACTTGCCGAGCACGTCGGCCTCAAGATTGATGCGATCACCCACCTGGCGGTCGCCCAGCGTGGTGACCTCCCATGTGTGCGGAATGATCTGCACCGAAAACGTCCGTTCCCCCAGCTCGGCCACCGTCAGACTGATGCCGTCAACCGTGATCGACCCCTTGGGAATCAGCAGCGGCGCCAGATCGGACGGGAGCGCGATTGTCACCCACCAGCTGTCGCCATCCTGTCGAATCCCGGCGACCGTGCTCACCCCATCCACGTGGCCCAACACGAAGTGACCGCCCAGCCGCGCGTCGGCGCGGAGGGGACGCTCGAGGTTGACGCGCCGCCCGACCTGCCAGTCTCCGGCGGTGGTCACCCGCAAGGTCTGAGGGGAGACGTCCGCCGCAAATGTGGTGGCGTTAACCTCGACAGCCGTCAGGCAGACGCCGTTCACGGCAATCGAGTCACCGATCGACAGTTCCGCGGTCAGTGGCGTCGCCACGACAAGGCGGACGCCCTCGGGGCCTCCGTCGTGGGTCGTCACCGTCCCGGTTGTTTCAATCAATCCAGTGAACACGTCAACTCCACGGTCCTTCAATCAGTTCGTCGGCGCCCATGATGCGGCGCTTCGTCGTCGGGCGCGTGTCGGCCTGTGCCCGCCAGTGCGTCAACGCAGGCGCCACCGGGAGCCCCTGTGAGGCTGACCGCGTGCTCAGCCACTGGACGGCATCCACCGGCGCTGTTCGCGCCCAGGCGTCGTGTAGTGAAGGCCCGCCCTCGACCAGCAACGACTGCACGCCACTGGCGCCCAGCCAGCTCGAGACCGCTCTCAAATCGCGCGACTCGAACGTGACGACCCGCACCCCGGCTCCCTCCAGCGCGTGCCTGTGACTCTCGGCAACATCCGCCAGACACACCATTATGACGGGGCCGGCCTCCGTGGTTCCGAAGACCCTCGCCGTCAGGGGCACACGTCCGCGCCAGTCGATCACGACCCTGGTCAGCGGGCGCGCGCGCCAGGCTCCGCGTGGCGTCAGCCACGGGTCGTCGGCCAGCATCGTCCCCGCGCCGACAGCCACCGCATCGATCCACGCCCGCTGGCGATGCATCCAGCGGTCTGCCTCGGGCCCTGACAGTCGCGCCCGAGGTTCCCCCACCGTTCCGCGAGCCGACACGGCCACCTTCATCAGCGTCCACGGTCGGCGCTCCGCGATCCACGTCAGGAACGGCGCATTCGCGGACCGCGCCTCCTGCTCGCCGATGCCGGTGACGACATCGATGCCTCGGTCGCGAAGCCACGCGTGCCCCTTGCCCGCCACCAGCGGATTGGGATCGATCAGTCCGAAAGTCACTTTTTTCAAAGGAAGTTTTGCCATCATCTTGGCGCAGGAAGGGGTTTTACCCTCGTGCGCACAAGGTTCCAGCGTGACAAAGGCATGGGCGCCTTTTAGCTGTTCTTGC
>CBINOO010000133.1:0-9880 GCA_966252305.1 uncultured Acidimicrobiia bacterium | reverse complement strand
GACGCGGCTCGCAGCACCGTAACACCATGTCAGCCATTTATGAGATAGGTTCTAGGGCCGTTCCTCTTTGGACTCTTCTTTGTCCAGGATACCCTGACCAAGGCGTATGCGCTTGGCCTCCAACGCGGCGTGAACCGGATGCGTCGGCATGTCCTCGTGCTCGGGTATGGCGACGTCGGCCGAGCGTACGTCAGGGGGCTGTTCGAACGCGGTGTTCTCAGTTACCAGACACCGCTCGAGCACTACGCGATGTCGACCAACATTCTGATGCCGAGCGGCCGTTTGGCGAAGCTGTTCTTGGGGGTGGCAGCGATTGACCTCGGGCATGATGTCGGCGTCTCGACCAAACTCGCAGACAACTGTCCCGTCAGCCTCGCGAGTCTATCGGACTACTTCCAGCGTGAGAGGGCGAGGCGGCGTCGTGACGAGTCGGTAGACTCTGACGGAGGCTCCGGCGGGCTCACGGTCGCCTACGGCCTTCCCTTGATCACCGGCGACGCCACAGTCGACGAAATACTCGGCATTGCCCAGGTGAGGTACGCTAGCTTTCTCGCCTGCCTGATACGCTCACGAGATGGGCACGAGGCGTCGCAGCGGGTCCTTGACCGCCTTGAACGTCAGGAGGCCTTCACCCAGACAAAGACGCCGGCGATGTTTGCGCTGCACTCCAGCGCCTTTGCCAGGTCGGTCGCCATTAGCGGTCTTCGACATACATTGCCGATTCACTACTTCACGGCTCCTCACTTGGAGGGCCTGAACGCAGCGACTGCGGCTTACGGTGTCTGCCGCAAGCAGATCAGCGCCCGTATCGTTCCCAGAATCCTGGTGACCGGCAGGTCGAAGCGGATCTTGTACTTCATTGATGGCCTTGCGCGAAGCTTGAGCCGAGCAGAGTCGCAGGCCCTCGCCGCACGGCAGTCAGGCAGGATGCCTCTGCTTGCAATCATGAGCACCGACCCGCTTTTTGACAGCGTTGGGATCAACCTGCGGGATGGCGCATGGCCTGGTCTGCAGCCGCTCAAGGCGCAAGGCCTGCGAATTGGAGCGGTCCGCTTCAGCAGACTGATCGGCCGGAACCCCAGCGTGGACGCCGAGAGCCCGGAGAGGGCCGTCTTTCCCGAGGACCTTGAGATTCCGTTGATCAGGCATGAGGGGTTCGACTACGAACCTCTTCGAGCGGTGGCCCGAGCGTGGCTCCCGACGCTCGTGGTAATCCTCGACGATCATGCGGACCATGAGCTTCGGACTATGCACGCCCTTGCTGCGGTCCTGCGGCGGACGGCGCAGGAACAAGTGCGCCGCAGGCCGTTCCTATTCCCCCAGATTCTGATGAGTGGCGAGACGGGCCGTGAGGATCTCCAGCGGCGGCTGAAGCGGCGCCTGACTCACTACGCGGCGATGGCAAACCCACTCGCGGGCGGTCTCTCGACGCCACGCCAGGCGATGGATGAAACGCTGTCGCGCGGAGACTCGTGGGTCGACGTCCTGGAGGACCCGGTCGATCGACTGACCGCCTGCACTGGCGCGTATCTGGCTGCGAAGCCCGCCGACGTCGCGGAACTGGCCTTCTGTTCTTCGGATGCTCCTGGTGCCGTGGCAACAATCCTGGCAGGGTTGGGCGGATATCGTGTCAAGGCGAACTCCCACCGTGGCCCGAAGCTATCGATTTCAAACATCCGCTTGGTTGCCTCCAACACAGGTTTCTGGCTGACGTGCCAAGCGAGGTTGGACGGTGCCGCTGGCGAGCGGCAAAGACGACACGGACCGTTGCGAGTCGGAGTGAGTTCGGTTGGGATCACCCTCCGTGACGTCGCGGCCCTCATCGGCTTCACCGTCAAGCCCCTAGAGGACGTCGTCATCGAAGCCGAGACGGCAATACGGGAACATGGCGCCGCGCTGCCGCGCTACACCGAAAGCGTGGCGCGATGTTGTGGGATGCTCAATTGTCCGATTGAGCTGTTCCACAACCTCGTCGAAGCAGCGCCACTGACCCTGAAGGACCAAGGACGACGACATGACCGGATCAGAAGGTTCGTTGATCGGTTTGACGTCTCGGCAGAATTCGACCAGCCCTTGACGGCCCGGGCCTGTCGGCAACACGGCGTCGAGCAACCTCGATGGGTGCAACTACCCAACACTGTCGCAGACACGGCTGACTTTGCGAATATCACGCTCAAGTGTAGGCATGCCGACACACCAGGGGCCGCTGGCGTTGCGCTCAATGCGCTCCTCTTGCAGGAAGTGGAGCAGGACACCGAGTCCACAGTTGTGTTCAATACGACGTATGCATCCGCGTACGAGTGCCATGATGAACGGTTCGGACTCTTTAGCTGTATCGGCTACCGAACTCAGGCAGGGACTCCCTTGACTGCGCGTGAGGTGATTAGCGAGTTCTCGATTGAGCCGATCGGACAAGGGCCGTCCTGGGTTGACTATGAGCGGGATTTATCAGCGTTCCTGAAGGAACCGGGGTCGTGAGGACCGAACAGCGGGACTTCGGCGTTGCCCAGCACTTCCCTGGTCGGGTCGATGATGCCAGCCTCTTCATGTATTCATGGTGTCCGTCGCCACGTTGTGGCCACAGCTGGCGTCCGCGGCCTGCGGCGGGAAGGCAGCCCCTGAAATCCCCGGTCACATATTCAAATAGGCGAGAAGTGTAACCGGTGCGCAGGACCGAAAGGCGACCAGCGCTGCCTCACGCGCCGGCGCGAATGTCGCAGTCGGGCAGTGCGAGGGTCGTCGACCGTGGGCTCGTTGGCCTAGAGAGTGACAGGACGCCACTGACCGCCGCGCGGGAAGACGGCTCTGTCCCCACCGGAGTCGATGCATCCGCCAGGCTGCCTGCATTGAATGGGAGTACCTACCCGCCGAGATCGAGCGCGGATTAGTCGTTCACCCTGAACACCACGCAGTCGCCCCGGTAGAGCACCTCAATCTCCCCGGCGTACGCCGACTGATACGCATCGATTGCCGGGCCGGGGCGGTCGGGTGACAGCGCCCACGTGTAGTCGTCACCGATGAGCAGGCCGCCGCGCTTGAGCAACCGGTGGGCGAGCACGAAGTCTTCAAGCACGTCTCGCGTGCGGTGCGATCCGTCCACATAGACGAAGTCGAAGGTTTTCGGCGGCAGCCCTCGCAGCGCCATCCAGGACGGCTGGTCGAGCACCTCCAGCTGCGGCTGCGGCCACTGCAGCCAGGGCCGGAGGTTGACCAGCAGCCGTTCCTCCAGGCCTGTGATGCGACCGTTGCGGTACCTCCGCTCCGGCGGCAACGACAGTTCGTGTCCACCCGTGAACGACTCGACGCACACCAGCCGCGCCCGGTCGTGCGTCAACACGTGCTCGAGGAACCATCGGGCCGACCGGCCTTCCCAGGAGCCGACTTCCAGGCCGCGCGCGGGGCGGCCCTGAAGCGGCATCAGGAAGTGTTCGAGGACCGGCACCTTCTGCGAAAACCAGTCGGGCCAGTCGTAGCCCTGCGGAACGAGCGCCTGGGCGAACGCCACAGCCGGGCCGACCGCGACGTCAGGCTCCGGCGCCTCCGGCCGTGAGTCGGCGCGCCGGATCACCTGCGTGCCTGCAACGGGTCGGCCGGTCTGATCCACCTGGCCAAACGCATACGAACGCTGGTCCGGCGAGTCGCGCAGCGCGTGCGTCAGGGCCGTGTCCAGGCCTGGATGCACGGTGGTGTCGTTGTCGAGGGAGAACACCAGCCCCTCGCGGATCTGCCGAAGCGTTTCCAGTCGGTCCCGGGTGGGATCGGCGACCGAGTGTGGGCGCACCCAGTGACACTCGATTGTGGATCCGAGCGGCGTGGCACTCGTGCCCTCGTCGCCGACGAGGTACCAGCGGACACGAAACGACGGCAGCCTCGCGCGAAGGTGGCGCTCGATGATCGGGAGGTCGTGCGGTCGAGTCACCACCGTGACGACGTTCAGCAGCGGCCGCTCGTTGTGTGCTGGTGAGGAAGAGACGGTGCTGCCGAGCGGGTCGTCCGCGGCATCGTCGAAGGACTCCCTAGGCGCGGGTACGGCCGGCAGCGCGGTCAAAGTCAGCACCTGGGGACCACGAGACACGAACACCGTGCCGTCGTCGTTGGCGCGGAGCACGTCCGCCGGCCAGTGATACCAGGCGAGCGTCAACCCGCGATCGTCGTGCGTCCACGTGCCGTCGGGGCGGTGCAGGCCACCCTTGAAGGTACCGTCACCGAAGAGCAGCAGGAGGCCGCTCCATCCCGGATGTGTCGCGTGGAATCGCCGGACAACATCCATCGCGCCGATCATGGTCGAGTCGACATGGCGGGGAGCATTATAGCGACGCGCGGTCGCGCGGCCGGCGGCGGATCAGCGCGCGACAGCCACCGGGCGACGGAACGTGCTCGGGGAGTCACTGGTGATTGGCGAGCTCACCTGCACGGTCTGGATGACGCGTCGGGCAGTCCCCACGCGATCCCGACGGAGACGGCCTGCCAACGCCCTTGCAGAACTTATTGAAGAACGATAACGTATTTATCGTTATTCAATAATTTGCTGCCATGCACACGACACCCACACCCTCCGCCGCTCTGCCCATGGCCACCGTCGCTTTGCGCATCCTGATCATCCTGAACTGGGTGGGCGGGGCGATGATTCTGGCCCTCCTCGTCGTCCTGCCCAACGAACAGTGGATCATGCAGGCGTTCAAACTCGCGCCTTCTCCGGACGCGTCGCGCGTCGTCTGGGGGCTGCGTGCGGTCGCGCTCCTTGGATTGGGTGCGATTCTGCTCAACTATGGCGTGCTCACGCGGCTGCGCGCCATGGTCGATACCCTGCGCGCCCGCGACCCCTTTGTGCCGGCCAACGCGCAACGGCTGCGAACGATCGCGTGGCTGCTCCTCTCGTTGCAGGTGCTGAGCATGATCATCGGCGGCGTGGGTGATGCGATCAACAGCCCCGCGCATCCGATCAACCTCGACGCAGGGTTTTCGCCGGCCGGCTGGCTGGCCGTCCTGGTCACGTTCCTGCTCGCCGAAGTGTTCGCCGAAGGGGCCCGCCTGCGCGACGATCTCGCGGGAACGGTCTGACATGCCCATCGTCGTGAAGCTGGACGATGTGCTGCACGCCCGGAGGATGACGTTGACCGAGTTGTCGGACCGCGTGGGTATGACGCTCGCCAATCTCTCGATTCTCAAAACGGGCAAGGCCCGCGCGATCCGCTTCTCGACACTCGAGGCGATCTGCCAGACGCTGGAGTGTCAGCCTGGAGACTTGCTGCACTTCGAAGCCGACCCCGAGCAGGCGCGCTGAGTCAGCGGCTATCGCGACGCACCGGCCCGACCGACCTACCGCCGGATGGTCCGCCGTCGTCCCGCCAGCAGCGGCTCCCACAGGTCGCCGATCTCCTGCACCCGGCGCGGCATTGTCCGCAGCGTGACGCTGCGTGGGGTGACCGTGCCGCTTTCCACTTCAGCCCACGAACAGGGCGCGGAGACGGGGGCGCCTCGCCTGGCGCGCACACTGTATGGCGCGGCGGCCAGTTCAAGAAGTCTCTGAAGTCTGCTTGAAGCCGGGTCATAGCCATATACCGTCTGGCGCATCGTCTCCAATGCCGCGAGCCGAGCGTCCGGGGTCTGCGACCACCAGAACGTCCGGTCGTCCGTCGGCTCGGTCAGCTTTGAGACCACGAGCGTGTCCTTGAAGGACGAGCGCGCTGTTGCCATGTCGGCATTGTGCCTATCGCAGCAAAGAAAACGGGCCCGGCAGCTTCCGCCACCGGGCCCGTCTCGTTCGACTCGCCCTGACCATGAGGCTCGCTCCCTTCGGCTAGCTCAGGGAGCCCGAGTGGAATCGAGGGGCTCACGACAGGGTGTATTGCCTTCGGAACTTCGGAACTCCGGGACACCGGAACCCCGACTTAGTACATCCCACCCATGCCGCCGCCGGCCTTCGACCGGCTCAGGCCGTCCCGAGCTTGTCGAGGGACGGGGCCGCCGCCCTGTGGGGCTTCGGTCTTCGGTTCGGGGATGTCCGCCACCATCGCTTCGGTCGTCAAGAGCAGTGACGAGATCGACGCGGCGTTCTGCAGCGCATTGCGCACGACCTTGGTCGGGTCGATGACGCCGGCCTTCACCATGTCTTCATAGGTGTCGGTCGCCGCGTTGTAGCCGTAGTTGGCGTCCTTGTTCTCGCGCACCTTCTGCACGACGATGGAGCCTTCCACGCCCGCGTTGGTCGCGATCCAGCGCATCGGGGCCTCGACCGCGCGACGCACGATGTCGACGCCGACCTTCTGGTCGCCTTCAACCTTGAGCGTGTCGAGCACCTTCGAGCACTTCAGGAGCGCCACGCCGCCGCCGCCCCTCGACGAGCTCGGGGCGCCCTGAGCTTCCCGAAGGGCGGGGACGATCCCCTCTTCCACGGCCGCCTTGGTCGCGTGCATCGCGTCTTCAACGCGCGCCTTCTTTTCCTTCATCTCGGTCTCGGTCGCCGCGCCCACCTTGATGACGGCCACGCCGCCCACGAGCTTCGCCAAGCGTTCCTGGAGCTTCTCGCGGTCGTAGTCCGACGTGGTCTCTTCGACCTGCGTGCGGATCTGCTTCACGCGACCTTCGATCGCACCCTGGCTGTCGGGGGGGGGGCGAGATCGTCCATGCTCGCCACGGAGATCCAGCGCCAGCGGTCAGAAGGCGTCCGGGCTACGGCCTTGGCCAACGGGGGCAAGCCCGGACGCCCTCGGGGAAAGGCCTAGCCGATTGGCACGCAGCCCGACGGTTCAGCGACCGGACACGTCCACCCTGGTTGGCACTGGGAAGGGTTGTGATTACACTCAGAGGTGCAGGTGAGCGTGCCTGGGTCACAGACATCCTGTGGCCCACAGTCTTGGTTGAACATGTCGTCCGGGTCGCACTCGAACCGCGCTCCCACCACGCCACTCGTAGCGGTGAATCCACCGACCGCCACCATTACAACGAACGCCAAATTCCTTAGTCTCCTCATCGGGTCATGCCTCCTTCTGTTACAACCTGCAACCAACGGTTAACGAATTCCACAAGCGCGATGTCCGCTAACAGCAGGCGCGCCAGGTACCTCATCAAGAACCCTTATCACTATCGGCGTTAAGGAAGCGGCTGCGACGTACCCGCCACAGCCCGCCAGCGAATACGCCAACTGCTAAGATGCCCGACACGGCCCACCAGCTACTAACCCGCGGATTGAGTACATCGTCAATCCGCTCTTGAAACTCTCGAAACGGAAGCGAGCCGGAAATTACACTGACAACGGTGACGAGGCGATTGGCTTGGATGCGGCCCAGCAGGAACGCTGGTGTACCCGTGAGCCCGAGCCTCCTAGAAGCTATCTCATAAATGGTTGAAGCGGTGTTACATGCCTGCGGTGGGCGTCGTACCGCTCCGCATGGACCTGACCGACGCCCAATGGGCGGTGCTCGAACCGTTGTTTCGGCCCCAGCGTCGCGCCGACGGCCGCGGGCGACCGTGGAGCAATCCGCGCGACGTCCTCAACGGCGTACTGTGGGTGTTGCGTACCGGCGCGCCTTGGCGCGATCTGCCCGCACGCTATCCGCCGTACCAGACGTGTCATCGGCGGTTTCAACTCTGGCAACGATCGGGTCGACTCGACCGCCTGCTGGAACACCTGGCCGCCGACCTCCGCGACCGCGGCAAACTGGACTTGACCGAAACCTTCGTCGATGCGACCTTCGCCTCGGCGAAAAAAGGGGGGCCGCCGTTGGCCCTACTCGACGCGGTAAAGGCAGCAAGATCATGGCGATCTGCGACGGCCATGGTCTTCCTCTCGCCGTGCACGTGGCCAGTGCTTCGCCGTATGAGCCGCACCTCGTCCCGACCACCCTCGAAGCCCGCTTTCTCGAAGACGTCCCCACGCGGCTGATCGGGGACCGCGGATACGATTCCGATGCGCTCGACCACCAACTCCTGCAGGACTTCGGCATCGAAATGATCGCGGCGCACCGACGCGGTCGCCGGCGTACCCAGGATGGCCGGCCCTTGCGACGCGTGAAGCGTCGCTGGAAAGTCGAACGCCTCTTCGCCTGGCTGCACAACTTCCGTCGCGTGGTGACCCGGTGGGAATACCATGTCGACAACTATCTGGGCTTCGTGAAGCTCGCGTGCGCGAAAATCCTGCTCAGGTATTTATGAGATGGGTTCTAGCCTCTTCGAGGTCCCGCTGGACCTTCTCTGGGCCCCGGGTGTGCAGGCAGGCCTCGAAGGATCGCTGCGCCAACCCAACTTGATCAGCAAACGCAAAGAGACGTGCTTCATCAAGCGTTCTCGAATTGCTGAACAACAATTCGTGATACTCCCAGAATCTGCCCTGTTCGCTCGCGCACGTTGCAGCGGCAGCCGCAGTGCCGGCAAATGAATGCAGCGTCTCGATCGGCAAGTGTCGAAACGCCAACAGAAGTCGCCCAGACCGAATGTAAACGTTGTCGATCTCTGGCCTCGTGTCTCTCTCAAATCGGGCACAGAAGGGACACTGGTAATCAGAATACTCAATGAGTACCCATTCCGCGTCCGGATTGCCGTATGTTGGCGCATCGGCAATCGAAATCAACTCACTTGGCGGCTCAATCGAGCGAGCTCGCGGAAACAGGCGCGGCCAGTTTGCATAGATGAGCAAACCAGTGGTCAAGATCATTGCGATCGTGACAACAAAGTCGACGCGCCAACGCGTGCGTTCGGATAACATGCTGGAAGTGTGGCGGGGAGGGTAGCATTTGGCGGATGCTGAAGTCAAGTGGTAGTCGCGAGAGGGTGACGAAGCTCCCGAGCGACAGGAAATCGAGTCCCACGCTACCGTCATGAATCGGGGGGAGACTGATGTCCGGCGATAAAGACTTGTTCCGAACCAACATGACGTCGACGGTTTGTGATACCAGTTTCCGGAGTTCGCGCCGCGGTGCCCGACTCGTCGTCACCATGCTGGTCGCGATGACCTGCATCATTGAGGCTCAGCAGCGGCCGCCAGTGTTTCGAACCGGCGTCGACCTGGTTCAGCTCGACGTCGTCGTCACGGACAAGGCTGGGCGGCCGGTCACCGGTCTCCGGCAGGAAGACTTCGTCGTCACCGAACAGGGCCGGCTTCAGACGATTGCTTCGTTCGAGACTGTTGCGATCCCTCCGGTTCGGCGCTCCGAGGTCGACGACATGGGGACCAGGCCATCGCTCGACGTCGTCAGCAATGCGCGGCACATCGACACCCGCCAGTGGGTGCTCTTAGTTGATGACCTGCATCTGATTGAAACCAACATCGTCCCCACTAAGCGAGTCATCCGGGAATTTCTTACTTCCCTGCCTTCTGAGGACCGCGTGGCGCTAGTCTTCGCCGGACGGTCAGACCTGAGCGTTGACTTCACGAACGATCTTGGGTCGCTCCTCCGAGCAGCTGACCGTCTGGGCGAGGCGCTTGGGTTTGCACCCGACGCCACGAACGCACAGCCGTGGCGCGAACGCGCGCGTCTCGCAGGGGCGACGGTCAGCGTCCTGGTCAATATCGGCAAAGCCCTCAGCGATTCCCAATACCCTCGAAAGGCGCTGGTCTACATCGGCGACGGCATGGCGTACGGACGGGAAGATACGCACTTCAGATCCCGGAATGAACCGCCTCTGGATGTCATGGCAATTCGTGACGTCTTCACTCAAATCGATTCAATGACTGAGGGCCTCAGAAAGGTCGGCGTCCCGCTGTACACGCTGGACCCCCGGGGCCTCGTAGACTGCAACGCGGTCCGAGGGCCATGCTCGGTACCGCCTAGGGGAAACATCCGGCGTCAGTTGACCATGCTGCAGGAGTTTGCGGAAAACACTGGAGGGCGCGCCTTCGTGAACCAGCCCGATACGCTGAGCGCCGTCCGGCAGATTATCG
>CBINOO010000132.1:0-10235 GCA_966252305.1 uncultured Acidimicrobiia bacterium | reverse complement strand
CTGGTGAGCCGGCCGGCGATGCGGTCGGGAGATACCGTGCGTGTGCACGTCAAGGTGCGTGAAGGCGACAAGGAACGAATTCAGGTGTTCGAGGGACTGGTCATTGGCCAGCATCGGGGCACGACGAACGCGACGTTCACCGTGCGCAAGGTGTCGTTTGGCCAGGGCGTGGAGCGTATCTTCCCGCTCCACTCGCCGAGCATCGACAAGATCGAAGTCGTGCGCAGCGCCAAGGTGCGGCGCTCGAAGCTGTACTTCCTGCGCGAACTGCGCGGCAAGGCGGCGCGCATGAAGGAAAAGAAGCGCGTCTGATTGCGGCGCATGGCTCGGTCGCGCGCCTCGCGCACGCTCGAGAACGCCGTGCGGCGGCTGGGCTTTGCCCTGGTCGCCGGCGCAGATGAAGTGGGGCGGGGATGCCTCGCCGGCCCGGTCGTGGCCGGCGCGGTCATCCTCGATCCCGATCGCCATATTACCGGCCTCGCCGACTCCAAGGTGTTGCGCGCCGGGGAGCGTGACGACCTGTCCGCGTCCATCAAGTCCCGAGCGCTGGCGTGGGCGGTGGCGGTCATCGAACCCGACGAAATCGACCGGATCAACATCCACCGCGCGTCGCTGCTGGCGATGCGTCAGGCCATCGAGGCGCTCACGCTCGCGCCGTCGCTGGTGTTCGTGGACGGATTCCCCCTTCCGAATCTCCCCATCGCCCAGCGCGCCGTCGTCGGCGGCGACGCCAGGGTGTCGGCCATCGCGGCGGCGTCCATCGTGGCCAAGGTGCATCGTGACCGCCTGATGGTGGAACTGCATCAGCAGGACTCCCGGTTCGGGTTTGATCGCCACAAGGGCTACGCCACGGCGGACCATCTCGCCGCGGTGGCACGGTACGGCTACTCACCCGCGCATCGGCGCACGTTCAGGCCGCCGAGCCTGTTCGATCTGTCTGATACCATCGCGGAAGAGGCGTAGTGCCGTTTTTCAGCCGTCTGCTCATCGCTGCCTACCTGCTCGAGGCGGGCCTGTTGCTCATCATGGCGCCCTGGACGCTCATGTGGGACCGCAACTATTTCGGCGAGTTGTTGCCGTGGCTCGGATCGGTGATGGAGCAGCCGTGGGTGCGGGGCGCGGTGAGTGGTGTCGGGGTGTTGTGCGCCTGGACCGGCCTGCGCGATCTCGTGCTGGCGATCATCGCGCGCTGGTCGACGGACGCGCCCCCTTCCAATCAGCCGTAGCGTCATGACGCTGATGCTCATCACCGACTGCCGTCGCGCGTGTCCGGATGCGCGCACGGATGCGGCGGTGCTCACAGCGGCGGTCCCCTGGCTCGAGGATGCGATCGCGGCCGGGATTGAGTACATCCAGGTGCGAGAACCGTGGGCGCCGGCATCGGCGCTGGCCGGCCTGGTGGCCCATCTCGTTGACGCCGCACGAGGGACCGCCACTCGCATCATCGTGAACGGTCGCGCAGACGTGGCGATGGCGGCCGGCGCCGGCGGTATTCACGTACGTGATGACGGATGGCCGGTGGGACGGCTCCGTGGGCTCGTCGGCCCAGGGATGCGCATCGGAAAGTCCATACACGCGGCTGAGGCGGCCGCGTCGGCAGACGCCGACTACCTGGTGTTCGGCGCGGTGTTCACCAGCGGGGCCAAGCCGGGCCGCGGGACGGCCGCGCTGGCTGCCGTCTGCCATGCGTCGATGGTCCCCGTGTACGCGGTCGGGGGCATCGGGCCGGAGCAGGTGCGCGCATGTCGAGACGCCGGCGCGTCCGGCGTGGCGGCCATTTCCGTGTTCCTGCCGACAGAAACTTCGCCAGAGGCGCTCGGACCTCGTGAAGCTGCGCGTCGGCTGCGATACAGTAACCTGACGACCTCATGAGCGAGTTTGGCGCCCATCTCAAGCAGGCACGCGAAAGTCGCGGCATCTCGCTGCGGCAAATCGCCATGGCCACGAAGATCTCGACCGTGGCGCTTGAGTCGCTCGAACGAGGCGACCTGCGCAAGTTGCCCGGCGGCATTTTCAGTCGCGCGTTTGTACGTGCCTACGCGATTGAAGTCGGTCTTGATCCCGACGAAGTCGTCGCTGAGTTCCTCAAGGCACAGGGGATTGAAGCCAGCAAGGCCAAGGAAGAAAAGGCGGTGCAATACATCTCCGCCGATGACCGCGCCTTCCTCGAGCAACAGCGCCGCGCGGCCATGGGCCTGCGGATCGCGATTGCCGTGTTGGTCGTGCTCATCATTGCTGCCGTGGCCTGGTGGCAGATGACGCGTACGGTCGAGCCTCAGAACGCGCCCGTGCCCGAGCCGCCCGCGGCGGTGTCGACGACACCGCCACCCGCGGCCCCGGTTCCCGCGGCCACGTCGGCCGCCGTTGAGGCGCCGCTGTGGATTGAGCTGACAGCCATCGACAATTGCTGGGTGCAGGTCACGGTCGACGGCACCCTCCAGCCGGCTCGGGTGTTCACGCCGGGTGAGCGTCAGCGATTTGATGCGAAGCGCGACATCGTGCTGCAGGTCGGGAGCGCGGGGGCCGTCACCTGGACCATCAATGGGGAACCGGGCCGGACGCTTGGCCGCGCCGGTGAGGTCAAGAGCGTGACCGTGACGCCCGAGACGGTGTCCGTGTTCCAGCGCGAGGCGGCGCAGGACGCACGCCCCACTCAGAACGCATCTGGGACAGGCCGTCCATGAACACGGCCGCCTTCTCGCGGTCTTCCTCCGTCTTCAGCTGCTTGAACAAGTCGATGGCCGTGGTCAGGTCCTTCTGTACCGTGGCCTTCGTTGCGTTGAAGTAGAGCGCCCGAATCGCCGCAAGCGTTTTCATTTCCCCACCTCATCTCGCCATCTCGCCATCTCGCCATCTCGCCATTTCATTCGACCCGCAGGCCCGTGTCGCTGATGGTACACGCGAGCACCTGCGCGCCGCCGGCTGACAGCGCCTCGGCGACGGCATCCCGGCGGTCGGGTGGTGTGAGGCAGAACAGGCAGCCGCCGCCGCCCGCGCCGCACACCTTGCCGGCCCATGCGCCGGCATCCGTGGCCGCCGCCAGCAACTGATCGATCGACGACGTCGTGACGCCTGGCGCGAGGGTCTTGCGCCACTGCCACTCGGCGGAGAGGTGCCGCCCTGCGGCGTGCCAGTCGCCGGTCGAGAGCGCATCGCGCATGCCGACCGCGGCATCGCGGATCCCGTTGAATGCCTCCACGACGCGGGCGTCACCATCAATCCGGCGCTTCATCACATCCCAGTTGTTGATGCCGGAGTTGCGTGACGCGCCCGTGTAGGCGACCACGATGCGTGAGGCCAGCTCGGTGGGCTCCACGGGCAGGCAGACACGACGGATGCCCGTCGCGTGGAGTTCGACGGCTGAGACGCCGCCGTAGAGCGCCGGCCGATAGTCCTGGGCGCCGGTCGGCACCTTGATGACCTGGGCTTCGACGTTCATCGCAATCGCCAGCAGTTCATCGTCACTGAGGGTGCGCTGCGCAAAACGCGAGAGGCCTCCGGTCAACGCGACGTTCATGGCGGACGAGCCGGCGATCCCGGCGCCGACGGGAGAGTCGGAGCGTGTGGTGACCTCGATGCCGCGGCCTGCCTCATGCAGGAACAGGTGGACGAGGCGCGCCACGAGCGGCAGACGGTCGAGGTCGAGATCGGCGGCTGACGGAGACTCGATCGTTTCGCCGGTGTCCTCCGAACGCAGAACGATGCGGCGGTCTTCCCGCCCGGTCAGCGTGCACGACGCGCGGAGCGTGAGGGCGGCGTTGATGGTCTGCGCGCGGTCATGAAAGAGGAACAGGGGCCAGATGTCGAAGGTCCCGCCCGCCAGGTCGATGCGGGTCGGAGCAGAAGCAGTGATGCGCACGGACGACATTGTACGTGGCACGGGCGCGGATGACGGGGTCGTATAATCGTGGGCGCATGTCGCTTCGCGATCTCCGTCGTCATGTCGGACAACTGGCGATCGTCGGCTTTGCTGGACATTCCGTTCCGGAGGACCTGAAGAAGGTTGCGGCGGAGTTCGATCTCGGCGGCGTCATCTACTTCGCGCGCAACGTGGCGGAGCCGCGACAGGTCGCGGAGATGTCGCGTGAGGCTGCGTCCCTGGCGCAGGACTGGCCGCTCTGGATCAGTGTCGACCAGGAAGGCGGACGCGTCGCGCGGCTCAAGCGGCCGTTTACCGAATGGCCGCCGATGGCCACGCTTGGACGCACGGATGATCCATCGCTGATCGAGGCGTTCGGCGTGGCGCTCGCGACTGAACTTCGCGCGGTCGGCATCAACTTCGACTTCACGCCGGTGCTGGACATTCTGACCAACCCGAAGAACCCGGTCATCGGCGATCGTGCATTCGGCGCGACGGCCGAGGTCGTCAGCCGGGTCGGTGTGGCCCTCATCGACGTCCTCCATCGCCAGGGAATCGTCGCCTGCGGCAAACATTTTCCCGGGCATGGCGACACCGCCGTGGACTCGCATCATGAACTGCCCCTGGTGGAACACGCGCCGGATCGACTTCGGGCCATCGAGTTCGCCCCATTCGTGGCGGCGATGACGGCCGGCGTGCAGGCCGTGATGACGGCACATATCCTCGTGCCATCGCTCGACGAAGCGGTCCCGGCCACACTGTCGCGCCGTGTGGTGACGGACATCCTCAAGGGGGAACTGGGATTTGACGGCATGGTCGTCAGCGACGATCTCGGGATGAATGCCGTTGCCGCGACGTGGCCAACCCCGGAGGCCATGGTGGCGTCGCTCGAGGCCGGGTGCGACCTCGTGTTGTTGTGCAACTCGACACTCGACGAGCAGGTCGCGGCTTTTGAGGCCGTCATCCGCGCCGCCGAGTCCGCCCGCCTGTCGCGGAAACGGATCGACGATGCGCTGGCGAGACAACGACGGGTGAAGACGCGGTTTGCGCCGGTGATGCGCCCAGGGCCGTTTGACGCGTCGGCCATCGGCCACGAGACCCACCAGGACACCGCCCAGCGGCTGGCAGCGTTGTTGTGATGGCACAGACACGCGGAGGCTTGAGGAAGGGGGCCGCGCTGCAAGCGGGCGGCACTGTGCGCCTGCTCGCGCCTGCCAGCGGGTTTGACCGGGACGAGTTCCAGCGCGGTGTGGATCAGTTGCGCGCGATGGGCTTGACCCCAACGTTCGACGACAGGGTGTTCGAGCGGGAGGGCTACGTCGCCGGCAGCGCCGAGTCGCGCGCCCGGCAACTGCGGGAGGCCTGGGCCGATCCGGGGACAGGCGCGATCCTGGCCGTGCGGGGCGGTTACGGCTCGGTGCAGATGCTCCCCCTGCTGTCACCGCAGGTGGTGGGACCTGCGCCGCTGGTCGGGTACAGCGACGTCACCTCGTTGCACGTCTGGCTCAACTGCCACGTCGGCGTCACCTCGATCCATGGACCGATGATCGACCGCAAGATTGCCGCGGGGACGGCGGCCTTTGACGCCGGCAGCTTTCTCGGCAGCCTGGGGCCCGCGCCACTGGGTGAACTCGCGGTTGACGGACTCGAGACCGTGGTGGCGGGTGATGTCACGGGCGCGCTGTACGGAGGCACGATCAGCCAGCTGCTGGGGTCACTCGGCACGCCGTACGCGTTTGCGCCTCCACCCGGCTGCCTGCTGTGGCTCGACGAGGTGGGCGAGCGGCCGTACAGGCTCGATCGCATGATGGTGCAGCTGCGGCAGTCGGGGCTGCTTGCGCGGGCGGTCGGCGTGCTGGTCGGGCAACTGCCGCACTGTGACGAACCCGATGGCCGCGTGCGCGGGTGGGAGGTCGTGGCTGATGCGCTTCGCGACTTCCGCGGGCCCGTCGTCATGGGATTCCCGTCGGGACACACCACCACGACGCTGTACACGTTGCCGCTTGGTGTTGACGTGCGGCTCGCCGCGGAGAAGCCGTCGGCGACGGTGGTGGTGGAAGAGGCGGCGGTGGCGTAGACCGTGTGGGAGCAATGATGAGTCGGGTGCACTTCATTGGTGTCTGTGGCACGGCGATGGCCACGCTGGCGGCGATGCTCAAGGCGCGTGGTCTGGACGTGCAGGGATCCGACCACGGCGTGTACCCGCCGATGAGCGATTTTCTCGCGCGCGAGGGAATCCGCGTGTTCGACGGCTATTCAGCCGACCACATCACGGGCGACATCGACACCGTGATCGTCGGCAATGCGATTTCACGCGGCAACGTTGAACTGGAAGCGGTGCTGAACCGCAAGGTCCGGTATCGATCGCTGCCGGAAGCCATCCGGGAACACTTCCTCTGGGATCGTCGATCGGTTGTCATCGCCGGCACCCACGGCAAGACCACGACCACGTCACTCACCGCGTGGCTGCTGACGGCGGCAGGGCAGGATCCCAGCCTGCTGGTTGGCGGCATCGCCAACAACTTCGACGGCAGTTACCGGCTCGGCAGCGGACGCGAGTTTGTCATCGAAGGTGACGAATACGACAGCGCGTTCTTTGACAAGACGGCGAAGTTCCTGAAATACCTCCCCGACATCGCGGTCATCGGCAATCTCGAGTACGACCACGCCGACATCTACCCGGACATGGAAGCGCTGCGGACGGCGTTCAGGCGGCTGGTGAACCTCGTGCCGGCCAACGGCCGGCTCATCATCGGCGCGGATTGTCCGGAGGCAAGCCGGCTGGCCGGCCTGGCTCGATGCCCGGTGGATACCTTCGGATTGTCCGCCGATGCGACCTGGCGCGCAGGCGAGATCGCCCCGCACGGCGACATGACACGGTTCGAGCTGACGCATGACGGTCAGCCGCTGGGGCACTTTGACGTGCCGCTGTACGGACATCACAACGTGCGGAATGCGCTGGCCGCCTTGGCCGTGGGACACGCGGTGGGCATTGCGCCGGAGTCATTGCGGCAGGGGCTGCGGCGGTTTGCCGGCGTCCGTCGACGCCTCGAGAAGCGCGGTGAAGTGCGAGGGGTCTCGGTGTACGACGACTTCGCGCATCACCCGACGGCCATCCTCGAGACGATCCGAGCCGTGAAGACCACCCATCCCGACCGCCGTGTCTGGGCCGTTTTCGAGCCACGGTCGGCGACGTCCTGTCGCCGTGTCTTCCAGGATGATTTCCTCCGCGCCTTCGATCAGTCCGGTGCCGACGAGATCATTCTCGCGTCCGTGTTCCGCGCCTCACTGCCCGACGAGGAGCGCCTCGATGTTGATGCCATCGTGGACACGCTGAAAAAACGCAAGCGACGCGCGCGTCACATCGCGACCACCGACGCCATTGTCGAGACCATCGCGGCCGAAGCGCGCGAGGGCGACCTCGTGCTGATCATGTCGAACGGCGGCTTTGACGGCATCCACACGAAATTGTTGACGGCCCTGTCGCACTGACGTGTTGCACGAGCTTGCGGCGATCGTCGGTGTTGACCGTGTGCGAGGCGCCGCTCCGCTGGCGCCGCTGACCACCTACGGAGTTGGTGGACCGGCCGACTGGCTGGTGGACGTCCGGAGCGTCCAGGAGCTGACGGCCGTCGTGGCGCTGGCGAAGACGCACGGGCAGCCGGTGCACGTGCTGGGCGGCGGATCGAACGTGCTCGTCGCTGACGCCGGAGTGCGCGGTGTCGTCGTGCGCGTCCGGCTCACGGGTGTTGCACAGCCGGCGCCGGACCTCGTGCGGGCTGAAGCGGGGCTCACGATGAATGGCCTCGTCCGGTGGACGATTGGCCGGGGGCTGGCCGGGCTGGAAGCCTGGGCCGGCACGCCGGGGACCGTGGGTGGGGCGATTCACGGCAATGCCCACTACGGCGGTCACGACATCAGCGAACACATTGCCCGGGTGGGACTTGTCTCGACCGATGGTGCCTGCACCGAGGTGCCGGTCCACGAGATGGGCTTCGGGTATGACACCAGCCGCCTGTTCGACACCCGCGAGATCGTCGTGTGGGCAGACATGCGCGTCTCGCCCGGCGACCCCGAGGCCCTGCGCGCTGTCGCACGCGCATCGCTGGCCCACAGAAAACGTACACAGCCGCTGCACCTGCCGTCAGCAGGATGTGTCTTCCAGAATCCACAGCGGGACCGAGACCGGGTGCCGGACGGGATTCCGTGGTCGGCCGGGGCGCTGGTGGACCGTGCGGGCCTGAAGGGCGCGCGGGAAGGAGGCGCGGTGATTTCTCCGGTGCATGCCAACTTTGTGGTGGCCGAGGCTGGTGCCCGAGCCGCCGACATCCGAAATCTGATCGAACGGGCACGGGCGGCCGTGCGCGCGCAGTTCGGCGTCGAACTGCGGGATGAAATCGTGTACCTGGGAGACTTCTGATGCCTTCACTTGTGGTTCGTGGTGGCCGCCAACTGTCCGGTCACATCGCTGTGGAAGGCAACAAGAACGCCGCGTTGCCCTTGCTGGCGGCCTGTGTCCTCACGCCAGAGACGGTGGAACTGCGCAACGTCCCTCAGATCCGCGACGTCGCGGTCATGATTGCGCTGTTGCGATCGCTGGGCGCCACGGTCGAGGGTGAGGGCACCTCCACCGTGCGCGTCACGTGCGCCGACATCGTGTCCGGCGCACCGGAACCAGGGCTGGTGGGCAGGCTGCGCGGGTCGGTCATGTTGATGGGATCGCTCCTGGCCCGGATTGGGTGGGCGAGCCTGGCCGCGCCGGGCGGTGACTTCCCGGCGCGACGGACAATCACGACGCACCTGCACGCGTTGTCGCAGCTGGGCGCCGAAATCACGGAGAGTCCGGCCGGCCACCGTCTGGAGGCTCCACGCGGGCTTCACGGGGCGTCCATGTATCTGCTGGAAGCTTCGGTCACGGGCACCGAAACGGCGCTCCTGGCTGCCGCTGCCGCCGACGGCACCACCGAGATTCGCCACGCCGCCTGCGAGCCGCACGTCGTCGAACTCTGTCAGTTGCTGCGCGCGATGGGGGCGGACGTCAGTGGGGAAGGGACGTCGACGGTGCGGGTGACCGGCACCAGGCATCTCCGCGGCGCCACGCATACGCTCCGGGGAGACTACATCGAAGCCGCGAGCTGGGGCGTCGTCGGAGCCGTGACTCGAAGCGAACTCACCATCTCCGGCTGTCTGGCTGTTGATCTCGAACCGACCACCGCCGTGTTGGCCCAGATGGGACTCTCGTTCGATCTCTCCGATGGCGTATTCAGCGTTCGGCCGTCCGAACTGCGAGCGGCCAAACGAGTCACCACCGGCCTGTGGCCGGCGTTTCCCTCAGACATCGTCTCGCTGGTGACCGTGCTCGCCACCCAGGCGACGGGGCGCACCCTGCTGCATGACTGGATGTATGAGCTGCGGCTGTTCGCCCTTGAGCAGCTCAGCGCAATGGGCGCCGACCTGTTTCTCTGCGACTCGCACCGCATCATCGTGAATGGTCCGTCGCGCCTGCGAGGGCGGGTGCTCGACAGTCGCGACATTCGATCGGGCATGGCCCTGGTGGCCGCGGCCCTGGTGGCGGATGGTGAGAGCCGGGTGCTCGAGATCGAGACCGTTGAACGTGGCTACGCTCACCTGGTCGAGCGCCTCACGGCGCTCGGCGCAGATGTCGAGAGAGTCGCCTGAGCGTTATTCAGCGTCAAGGTGGGGCGGGGCTTCCGCCCCGCCTGGCTATTCGAAGCGCAGCGCTTCGATCGGGTCGAGTCCTGCCGCCTTGCGGGCGGGGTAGTACCCAAAGAACACGCCGATGCCGGCGGCGACGCCGAACGCGAGCACGATGGAATCGGCCGGAATCACGGCCGGCCACTCACGGTAGTACTTCGCGAGTTCCGCCAGGCCGTAGCCGAACGCGATGCCGAGTCCGCCTCCGACGATGGAGATGAGCAGCGCTTCGACCAGGAACTGACTCAGCACGTCCCGGCCGCGCGCGCCAATCGCCATGCGCAGGCCGATCTCGCGAGTGCGCTCGGTGACCGAGACCAGCATGATGTTCATGATGCCGATGCCGCCGACCATCAGCGACACGGCAGCAATGCCGGCCAGCAGCGAGGTCATCGTGCTGGTGGTCTCCGTGCGCATCGCGACCATGTCGTCGGCCGTCTGCACGCGGAAATCGTCTTCCTCGCCGGGGCCAAGATCGTGACGCGTGCGCAGCGCGGCGCGGATGGCCTCTGCCGTCTGCGGGATACGGTCGCCCGACGCGGCCGACGCCAGGATGTAGCCAAGGAACTGCTGCCCGGTCAGCTTCTTCAGGACCGTCGTGTACGGCATGAAGACCTGGTCGTCCTGATCTTCGCCCATCGAGCCCTGACCCTTGCTGGAC
>CBINOO010000131.1:0-10376 GCA_966252305.1 uncultured Acidimicrobiia bacterium | reverse complement strand
GGCGGCGGCGATTGAGAGTCGGGACATGGCAAAAAACTCCTTTCGCCACGAGGAGTTCAAGCTGCGTGCCAGCTTCTAGCCACGTGGGGCGGGGCTTTAGCCCCGCCTTGGGGGAATGGACGACCTAAAAAGGTCCGCCCTACGGGTGCTGGAGGTGGCACCGCGCTTCCTCAAGTACACGCTCGCGCGACCATCCGGCGGCGCGCAGGTCCCGCACGCCGGTATCTCCGTCCGACTTGCTCAACTTCTGCGTCGGGGATTTCATGATCAGCTCGTGGTGGGCAAACGTCGCAGGCTCGCGACGCCCGATCATCCGCCCGAGCAGAATCTGCCGTCCGGTGGAATCCAGAAGGTCCCGTCCGCGAATCACGTGCGTGACGCCCTGCAGGTGATCGTCCACCGTGGCGACGAACTGATACGTCCAGTTCCCAAGCCGATCGCGAATGAGCAGGTCACCACACTGCGAAGCGGGATGTTGCACCTGCGGTCCACACCACAGGTCCTCGAACGCCACCGTCTCGTCAGCCAGCCGCACCCGCCACCCAAGCCCGTCGGCGAGCACATGCCCGGCGTCCCGACACCTACCCGGATACACGCCGTCGGCCGGCAACGCGCGCCTGGTGCACGTGCACCCGTAGACCAGGCCCCGTTGCGCGAGCCCCTGGGCCACCTCTCGATAGATGGCCTCACGCGCCGACTGCCGAACGATCGGTCCATCCCACTCGAAGCCCAGCCACGTCAAGTCCTCAAGCAACGCCGCATCGTATTCCGGCCGGCAGCGCTCCCGATCGTGGTCCTCGATGCGGAGCAGCACCTGTCCACCACGCCCGCGCGCCTCGTCCCACACGTACAACGCATTGAGCACGTGTCCGAGATGCAGGTAGCCGGTAGGAGCCGGCGCAAACCGCGTGATCACCCTTCAAGCACCGCTTCGATGTCGACCGTGGGCCCGGTGCGAATCGGCGCCCACAGGTCGCCCACCTCGCGGAATCGCGCGGGGGCTGTGCGCAGCGTGAAGTCCCGCGGGTCCACACCTTCAGCAACTTCTCCCCAGGTCAGTGGCGTCGACACGCCGGCGTAGTCACTTGCGCGCACGGCATACGCCGCCGCCAGCGACTTGCCGAGGATGTTCTGCAGGTAGTCGACGTACACCGTTCCCTTCGGACGTTTCTTCACCATGCGTTCGATGGTGGCCACGCGCGGATGTTTCGACGACACCATCGTCGCCACCAGATGGCAGAGCAGCTGGCCGGTTTCGTAGGTCGTCTTTTTCGGGAGGCGGATGTAGATATGCATGCCCGACGAACCTGACGTCTTGGCGACGGCAGGAATGCCGAGCCGATCGAGTTCCTCTTTGACCCACCGCGCCACATCAAGCACACGCGCGAACGTGACGCCATCGCCGGGGTCCAGATCGATTGCGGCGAAATCCTGATGCAGCGGATCCTTGACGCGCGAGAACCACGGGTCGAGCGAGATGGACGCCAGTTGCGCCATGTACAGCAGCGTGCTCAACGAGCCGCCAATCAGGCGCTCGCGGCCGTTGTCGTCAGGGTCAATCGGGTCGACGTCCTCGGGCAACTCTTCGCGCCGCACGCCCTTGGGCACCGGGTCGGGATGCCGCTGCTGATAAAACGCGTGTTTGGTGACGCCGTTGGGAAAACGGCGCATGATCATCGGCCGATCATCAATCACCGGCAGCGCCAGCGGCGACACCTCCACGTAGTACCGCAGCAAGTCACCCTTGGTGATACCCAGGTCAGGCCAGAACACCTTCGACAGGTTGGTGACCCGCAGGCGATTGCCGTCCGGCAGCGTGATGTCGCCGTCCTTCTTCGCGTCCTGCAGCGCGTGCAGACGTTCAATCACCGCCTGCAGTGGGTCGTCACTGTTCGCAGCCGTCTTCCTGGTCGCCGGGCCAACCTCGACGTCCGTGCGTTCACCGAGATACACGGGATGTCGCAGCATCCCGTCGGCGGTCATCTCTGTGAACTCGACCTCCACTGCCATCGTCGGCTTCACCCAGTGCGCTTTTGCGATGGCGCGAGGCGGATCCACAAACGGCGTGGTCTTGGCCGCGAGTGTGTCGAGGCGCTTGGAGACCCGCGTCAGTTCCGCCTGGTCGAATCCGGTGCCGACGTTGCCGACCCAGCGCAGATGGCGTCCTTCACGCACACCCAGCACCAGCGACCCGAAGTGTGCGCGCGTGTTCTGCGGGTCGGTCCAGCCGCCAACGATGAAGGTGTCGCGTTTGAGCAGTTTGAGCTTGCGCCACGCGGGCGATCGGCGGCCCGAGTGATACACCGAACCACCCTCTTTGCCGATGAGCCCTTCCCAGCCTTCACGTTTCGCCCGCTCCAGCATCTCGCGCCCATCGTCGGCCACGATTTCGCTGAGGCGCACGAGCGCCTTGCCGCCGACCTTCACCGGAAAGGCGTCATGCAGGCGCAGGCGGCGGGCGGCAAGTGACAGTCCGCGGATGTCGCGGTCGCCATCACGCAGAAGGTCAAAGACGATGAGCGCGGCGGGTTGTGATTTTTCGGCGCGCAGGATGTCGGAGGCGCCGGTCAGATGGATGCGGCCCTGCAGCCGCCCAAACGGCAGCGGCATGCCCTTGGCGTCGGTTGCGACGATTTCGCCATCGAGCAGCAGCGGGCCATCCAGCTTCGGCGCCAGCTTCTTCAACGCGGCCACGATGGCCGGAAACTGGTGCGCCTTCGCGTTGCCGTTGCGCGAGTACATCTCGACAAACACCGGCTCATCGTCGGTGGCCGGCCGCAGGTCGATCAGCGCGCGGATGCCGTCGTATTTCGGCTCATACACGAACCCCGGCTGCGCGACCGGGGGCGGGTCGAGCGAGGCCAGCATCGGCCGCACCTTGGCTGGGTCATCTCGCCATTTGGGCACATGCCGATCTTGACCGATCTGACGGCTACTCGCGAAGCGCGATTGCCGGGTCGATGCGGCCGGCACGCCAGGCCGGCAGCAGGCACGCTGCGACCGCCGCGCCGATGACGGTGGCCGTCGTCACTGCAAACGTGAGCGCATCAAGCGGCGTGATGTCGTAGAGCAGCGAGGCGAGCAGGCTGGTCGACAGCGCCGCTGCACCCAGCCCCACGACGATGCCGATGACGACTGGTTGCAGGCCATGTGTCAGCACGAGCCTCCACACTCCCGACGTGGACGCGCCAAGCGCCAGGCGCACACCCAGTTCACGCCGCCGCTGCGTGATCATCACGCTCACGCTGCCGTAGAGGCCGACGATGGCGAGGATCAGCGTGGTGGCGGCAAACATGGTCAACAGCGTGGCGGCAAAACGGCGTGTGCCCATTGTGGCGTCGACGACGTCCTGGTAGCGGCGGACGCGGGCAATCGGCTGTGTGGCATCGACCTGACGGATTACGCTGCGCACAGACTCGGCCACAGACAATGGGTCGCCGGTTGTGCGCACGACGACGTTCATCCACGTTTCGGCCCACGCCCACTGCGCCTGCGGCATATACACCTGCGCACCGACTGGCTCGTCGAGCCCCTGATGCACCACGTCGGCGGCGATGCCGACGATGGTCCTGGGCGCTGCGGTGGGTGGTCCGAGCATGATGCGCCGGCCGATGGGGTCGTCGCCCCCGAACAGCGTGCGCGCCGCGGTGTCGTTGATGACCGCGACCAGCTCGCCGCCTTGCCGGTCGTTCTCGTTGAGCAGCCGGCCACGCACGGGCTGGATGCGCAACGTCTCGAAATAGTCCGATGTGACGGCAAACCGATCGGCGGAGGGGGCCGATTCGGGATTGTCGAGCAGCCGCCCTTCGATGTGGAAGCCGTACCCGTCGATGTTGCCGCCAAGCGGCAGCGTCGTGACGGCAGCGGCATGGGTGACGCCCGGCAGCGCCCGGATGCCCGTCAACACCTCGTCGTAGTAGCGCACCGTCGCGGCAACCTGGTCCGCCGGTGCGCCAGTCGAAAAGCGAGGGCCGCCGGCCCACAACTCAAGCGTGAGGACTCCGGACGCCTCAAAGCCGGTGCGCACGGAGAGAAGTCCCGTCAGGCTGCGCACGAGCAGGCCGGAGCCCACGAGCAGGACGACGGCAAGCGCCACGTTGGCTGACACCAATGCCGCCCGGGAGCGCCATACGGAGCGCGTGGCCGTGCCGCCACGAGCGCCGGTGCCGAGACGATGGGCGCGTGTGGTCTGCAGCACCTGGCGCAGGGGAAGCACGGAGAAGATGACGGCGCTGAGCACGGTGAATGCGGCCGCCGCCGCGAGCAGGGGCGTGGTCAGCGCCACACCTTCAAGCCGGGGGATGTCGGCTGGGCCGTTGGTGGCGACGACGCGGATCATCGCCCAGGCGACCCCAAGCGCAGCGACGCCGCCGACAGTCGACAAGACCACGGCCTCAGTGAGGAACTGCCGCGCGAGACGCGCGGGAGTAACGCCGAGCATCGTGCGCACGACCACCTCGTGGTTGCGTTCGCTGGCGCGCAGCAGTGTGAGGTGGGCGACGTTGCCGCACGCCACGAGCCACAACATCACTACACCCGCCCAGAGGGCCAGCAGCACGGGCCGTACCTTGCCCAGGAAAACGTCGGGGAGCGCCTGGATCCGCATGCCGGCGTTTGAATAGGACGACGGATGTTCCCGCTCGAGGCTGCGCATGATTTCGTCAAGTTCCTGCTGCGCCTGGCCGAAAGTCGCGTCAGGCGCCAGTCGCGCGAACACGCGCAGGTGACGGCAGGTGCGGCAGGCAAACGCCGCCGTGGGGTCGTACCCCAGCGGCGTCCACAGTTCGGCGCCGTTGTACATTCGCTGCGCGACGAGGTCCGTGAAACTGCGCGGCATGACGCCAACGATGCGGAACGGTGTGCCACTGATGTTGAGCAGCGTGCCGACAATCGCCGGATCCGCGTTGAAGCGCCTGCGCCAGAGCGCGTCGCTGAGGATGACGACACGGCGCGCTTCGCCGGGCGCGTCTTCTGCCTCGGTGAACGCCCGCCCCAGGGCCGGGGTGACGCCAATCATCGGGAAGTACTCGCGCGAGACACGCATCACCCCCACGCGTTCAGCGTCGCGGTCCGGCGCCGTCAGGGTCACGGCTGACTGTGTGGCTGCGGCCATCGGCCCGACCATCTGCGAACGCGCGCGCACGTCCACGAATGTCAGATATCCGAGGTTGCTTCCCTCGTCACCACCTGAAAGCTCCGTCACCTGAATCAGCCGATCCGACTCGCGATACGGCAGCGGCGACCACAACACGGTCTGCATCACGGCCAACATCGCCAGGTTTGCCCCGATGCCGACGGTGAGCATGACGATGGCCGCGAGGGTGGCGAGGGGGCGAGCGGCGAGTGAGCGAAAGGCGAGGCGTGTGTCGCGTCGCAGCAGATCGAAGTGCAGGCCCGGTGCGCGGCTGAGGATGTCGAACGCCGTCGAGACCCAGAGCATCACGCGCGCACCGCGAGGCAGTCGCGCGCGTTCGGTCGCGTAGGTCGTGACCAGTTCCTGGCCGTAGCCCGCGCGGAACTCCTCGGGCAACAGGCGAAGCAGCAGACGCAGCGTGCGGATTCCCATGTCAGCTCCTGCGGGGGGAAGGCGCGAGTTTGGCGCGGGCCTGCGCGAGGGTGTCGGCGAGCCGCTCGGTCTCGGCCAGCGCCACCTGGCGTCCGGAGTCGGTCAGCCGGTAGTACCTCCGCCGCTCATCGTCGAGCGCGGGGTCCGGCCGTTCGGCCGACTCGGCCACCAGGCCCTCGTCCACGAAGCGGCGAATCACCGTGTAGAGCGTGGCGGCGCGCAGCACCACCTTGCCCTCGGTGCGGCGGGTCACTTCCTTGAGGATGGCGTAGCCGTGTTTTTCGCCGTCGGCCAGGGCCAGCAGCACCTGAAACATGGCCGGGGTCAGCGGCAGATAGGAGGAGGGGTCAAATCGCGCCATGGGTGAATGACTATATCAACGATGGAAATAGTTGCAAGGTTCCCGATAGAGCTGTGCAAAACCGTGCAAGGTGCATCTCGACGCGGTTCGCGCCGATAATCGTGGTTCAGTCCGCAGGGCAGGGAGAACACGATGGCCGCACGTGCGACGTGGAAGGGATATCTCAAGATCAGCCTGGTCAACATCCCGGTTCGGGTGTTTCCAGCCACCGACGCGGCGGCGACCATCAGCTTCAACCAGCTGCACCGCGAATGCCGCACCCGCATCCAGCAGAAGAAGTGGTGCCCCACCTGCCAGACCGAGGTCGCCAACACCGACCTGGTCAAGGGTTATGAATTCGAAAAGGGCAAATACGTCGTCGTCGAAGAAGACGACATGGCGAAGGTGAAGACGCCGTCGACGCGAGTGATTGACGTCGTGCAGTTCACCGAGGCGTCAGTCATCGATCCTGTGTACGTCGAGCGGCCGTATTACCTTGCGCCCGATGGGCAGGTGGCCGCTGATGCGTTTGCCGTCATGCGTGAAGGCATGCAGGACAAGGCCGCTGTCGGCAAGGTCGCGCTGTATGGACGTGAATACCTCGTCGCCATCCGCCCCCGTGAAAACGGACTCGTGATGTACACGCTGCGCCACGCCAGCGAGGTGCGCGCGATGGGCGACATCGACGAACTCAAGACCGTGCCCGCCAAGGTCAAGCCGGACGAACTCAAACTCGCGCGGCAGGTGATCGGCAACTTCGAAGTCGGCGGCGACCTCTCGCAATACAAGGATCAGTATCAGGAAGAACTGCGCCGCATCATCGACGCCAAGATTGCCGGCGAAGAGATCGTCGCGCCGATCGACGAAGCGCCGCCCAAGGTCGTCAACCTCATGGAAGCGCTGCGCCAGAGCCTCGACCGCGTCTCGGCCAACAAGAAAAAGGCCGCCAAGGCTGTCTCCGAAAAGACTGTGGTCAGAGCTGCCGCTGCGCCGAAAAAGCGCGCTCGAGGGTAAACCGGGTTTTCACAGGAGGCGCGGAGACACGGAGGGCACTCGGCTTCTGCGCCTCCTCGGCGCTAACGCGTTGCGATCGGATCCCCCAAGGAGTTGCAACCGACGGCTGCTTTCTCTCGCAATGAGAGCTCGAAGAGCCAAGGCCAGGACTGCGGAAGAGTCCGTTTCCCCAGTCAGAGCTTTCGCCCGTTCCATCAACGCGGCGTCGACCTCAACTGTGATGCGCATGAGCGATTAGTATCGCCCATCCACCTTCTCCGCGTCTCCGCGGCCTCCTGTGGAGGTTGCCGTCACCATGTCTCGATGGTGAGCCTATGGGAAGGTCTCACGCCAAAGACGGGTCCGTCCTCCGTGCCTCCGCGCCTCCTGTGAGAAGACCCCGGCGGCGGTCGGCGTCAATCGCGTCGTAATGCCTGAAGTAGGTGTCCACGGCTGATGCCCACGAACGCGCGCGCACATCGCCCAGCGCGCGCTCACGACGGATGTCGCGCAGTGTGGGACGCTGGTGCAGGTCGCGCACTGCAGTAGCCAGTCCCTCGGCGGTGGCATCGGTGAGCCAGCTGTTGTCGTCGGTCGCGTAGGACAACACGCCGCCCGCACGTGGCAACACGACCGGCAGCCCTGACGCCATGGCTTCGAGTGGCCCGATGCCAAAGGGCTCGCGTGGATTGGGGTGCACGAAGATGTCCGCGCTGGCGAGGACCGTGGCAAGTGCAGGCTTCGCGAGGTGTCCAAGCACACGCACGCGGCCGGGGGCTACTTGCGCGGCCACGCGTTCGAACTCCGCCTGCAGCGGGCCGCCGCCACATACCACCAGCCGCGAATCGATGCCCAGAGCCAGCAGCTTGGCAATCATGCCGGGCAGCGCGAGCACGTTTTTCTCCGGCGACAGGCGACCGGCGTAGACGATGGCCACGGCTTCGTCGCGGCCTTTGAGCTGACTCCGGACCGACGATGACCGCCGCGAGGGATCAAAGCCCTCCACGTCTACACCCATCGGCCCGATACGAATGTCGGCGTTGGCGCCAAGCGCGCGCCGCAGTTCGCCCGCGGTGTATTCAGAGTTCGCGATGTGGGCGTCGAAGCATCGCCCGTAGACGTATCGCATCCACGCCCGTGCGCCCGTTTCGAGCGGACCAGTATCGCCGACCCACGCCCGCACGTTGTCGTCCAGCCGCTCAGAGCTCAGGCCAATCACGGTTGGGCGATGGCTCTTCCTCGATCGACGCAGCCGGCGTCCAAGAAACGGCAGCACGTATTTGTCGGAGATCTCGACGATGGAGGGACGTTCGCGGTCGATGATGCTGCCAATCGCCGCGCGCGAGTAGCGATGGTATTGCGTGGGCATCAGCACGCGGTAGCGCCTGTCGAAAAACGGACTGCGCGGTGACTGCACGTGATGGATGCGCGTGTATGCGCCGAGCTGTTCGCACCAGCTGCGGTCGGAGGGCACGATGAGTGTGAGCGCGCGCCGATGCCGCTCCGCGCCGGCGAGCATCGCTTCGTAAAACGTGCGCACGCCGCCCGAAGCGCCGTGCCAGGCGTTGGTCAGGTGCAACGACGACGGGGGAGTCATCCGCGCAGGGCGATACCAAAAAAGGCCGCGACGGTGGCAGGCAGCGCGCGCAGGTCGGCCGCGAGGCTCTGGCTGCCCGGGCCCACCGTCATCACGCCGCGATGCATCGCAATCAGGTGCAGCCTCGTCGTCGCTACCGAAAAGAAGATGGAGCCGGCCATGCTCCAGCCAAGCAGCGGCGTGCCGGCCCATGAGTGGACGATGAACTCGACCGAGTGTGCGAGCACCGGCAGCAGGATGAGCGCCGTCGCCCAGGCCACGCGCGGATTTGGATGTTGCGCGAAGTACTGCGTCAGCGCGCCGTAGAAGCCGGACGCGATCACGCGATAGGAAAACTCCACCTGCATCGCAGCCAGTCCGGCCGCGAGGCCCGCCTGCGAATTGATGATGAAGAAGATGATGGCGCGGCAGACGGCGCTCACCAGCGCCGACTTCCAGTTCCAGGAGACGCGCAGGTGGCGAATCACGCGGTCCTCCGCACGGCCGTCGTCGTCGACGCCGCCATTGCTGCTCGCCAGGACTGGAACAGCGGCTCAAACGACTGCCGCCATCCGCGTGGGGCCGCGTACACCGCTGCCGCATCCGCCATCCGTCGTCGTAACTCAGGGCGATGCCACCATTCGGCGAGGCGATCGGCGAAGGTGTTGACGTCGCCGGCGGGGCAGATCCAGCCCGTGTCGCCATGACGCAGTTGTTCGCGGGGGCCGCCCTTGTCGGTCACGAGCACCGGGCAGCCCGAGGCCTGGGCTTCAACGACCACGTTGCCGAGGGAGTCGGTGGCGGACGGGAACACAAACGCGTCGCCCGTGGCCATCGCGGCGGCGACCTGCGCGGAGTTCACACATCCGGCGAAGACCGCATCGGGGCACAACGTTTCCAGTTGTGCGCGCATGGGGCCATCGCCGAGGAAGATGAATCGGAATGGCACGTCGCGTTGAGCCAGTGCGGACTGCAGCGGTCCAAACAGCTGGAGTCCCTTTTCTGGCGCGAGACGGCCGGCGTAGACGATGGCGAGGCGGCCGTCGGCGTTCCAGGACCGTCGGAGGTCGGATGAAGCGGCCGCTGGGGTGAAACAGGTCGTGTCCACCCCGCGTGACCAGATGCCGAGCTGGTCGGCGCGATAACCGCGTGAGACCAGCAGGTCGCGTGTGGATTCGGAGGGCACCAGCACCGAGCGGCACGGGGCGTAGAACCAGCGCATGTAGGCTTCGAAGCAGCGGCCGAGGCTGTGTGAGCCGCTGTAAGCCGTGACGTAGTCGCCCAGGTGGGTGTGGTAGCTGCCGACCAGCGGGCGGGGGCGGCGGCGTTGCAGCCAGCGCGCGGCCAGGCCCACCGGTCCTGGCGTCGTCAGGTGCACCAGTCCGACGTTGTCGGCGTCGAGGCGCTGGCGCAGGCGCTGGATGTGGGGCCAGTAGAGGCGCATCTGCGGATAGCGGGGCAGGCCGATGCCGCGCGCGCTCATCGCCAGGTAGCCGGGGGTGTCGGTGTCGACGTCCGCGGCCGTGTACACGCGCACCGGCATGTCGGCCGGCGCGTGTCGAATCAGGGCCTTCAGCGTCGTGGTGACGCCCGACACCTTGTTGAAATCGTTGTCGGTGATGACGGCGACGGTAGGCACGTTCGCAGTCTTCCGGCGGGGCGTGACGACGTCGTATCGGAACTGGTACGACGCCGTTAAAAGGCCCCTGTTCACATCGCTGTGTCAGGTTTGTTGAAGTCTCGTCGCCTCGCAGTACTACCGTGCACCTACGAGGTGCAGACATGACTCCCGTATCCCGCCGAGGCATTCCGACGGACCTGCGCGCGTTCAAGAAGTCGCAGGACCTGAGCCGCGAGTTCCTGTCCGGTGTGTCGCTGCATGCGCACACGCATTATTCCTG
>CBINOO010000130.1:0-10617 GCA_966252305.1 uncultured Acidimicrobiia bacterium | reverse complement strand
CCTCAACGCCGAGGTCAAACCGATCCCGCAGCGGGCCCGAGAGCCGGCGTTGATATCGATCGACCAGTGCGTCCGGACAGCGGCAGGGCCGCGTCGCGTCCCCGTAAAACCCGCATGGGCACGGGTTCATCGCGCCGACGAGCATCACGCGGGCCGGGAAGGTGACCGATCGACTGACGCGAGCAATGTGAACGACGCCCGCTTCCAGAGGCTGACGCAACGTCTCGAGCACACGCCGGCTGAACTCCGGCAATTCATCGAGGAACAACACCCCGCCATGCGCGAGGCTCAGCTCGCCCGGGCGTGGCACGGAGCCGCCGCCCACCAGCGACATGTCGGAGCACGTGTGATGCGGCGCGCGAAACGGGCGCGTCGTCAGCAGGCCCGCTCCGGCGGGCAGCAGACCCGCCACCGAATGTATCGACGTCACCTGGAGCGCCTCGTCAAAGGTGAGTGGCGGCAGGAGTCCCGGCAGTCGCCTCGCGAGCATCGTCTTGCCGGCACCGGGTGGCCCGCTGAACAACACGTGGTGGCCGCCGGCCGCGGCAATCTCGATCGCACGCCGGCCGAGCAGCTGGCCATACACCTCCGACAGGTCGTCGCTGCGTGACTCGTGTGTCACCGTCGGGGATTGAGGCGGCGTCGGCGGCGTCTCAACGCTGAGCACGCGCACCGCTTCGGCAAGGGACGCAACCGGATACAGCGGCAGGTCCGTGACGATTGAGGCTTCCACCAGATTGCCGGAGGGGAAGACAAGGGCAGGACGCCCTTCGCGTCGCGCAGACACCGCCATCGGCAACACACCGTGCATCGGCGGGATGCCGCCGTCGAGCGAGAGTCCTCCTACGATGGCCCAGTTGCGCCCGTCCCTGTGCGGCAGCGCGCCTGACGCCGCAAGGATGCCCAACGCAATGGGCAGATCAAATGCCGCCCCGACCTTGCGCAGGTCAGCGGGCGCCAGACTGACGGTGACCCGGCCGGGCGGGAAGGGGAAGCCGGAGTTGCGTATGGCCGCACGCACGCGATCGCGGCTTTCGCGCACGGTCGCGTCGGGCAGTCCGACCATGACGACGCCGGGGAGGCCGCCGCCGGAGACATCCACCTCGACCGAGACCGGAACGGCATCCACACCGAACAACGCAGCAGCGTGCAGTCGTGCAAGCATGCCGGGTTCTGTGCACGGCCGAGGCCAATAGAGATGCCGGCCGGCCGGGGAGGGGGTGCAGAAACTGCGTACCTGGAGCGGTCAGGCGATCGCAGGTCCCGCCACCCGACTCCTATTCCCGTTGAATTGCGTCCAGCGGCGTGAGGCGCGAGGCACGAACGGCAGGGTAGAGACCGGCCAGCATGCCGATGGTCATCGCAGCGACGGCGGCCACCGCGCCGGTCTGCCATGTCCACGCCGCATACATCGGAGCCTCGGTCTGCGCGCGGATGATCGCGGTCACGCCAAACGCGCCGGCAATCCCCAGCGCGAGGCCCACGGCCGTGCCTGCCGACGAGATCGTCACCGATTCAATCAGGAACTGCCACAACACGTCGCGTCGACGGGCGCCAACGGCCTTGCGCACACCAATCTCCCGCGTGCGCTCGAGAATCGAGGCGAGCAGGACGTTCATGATGCCGACGCCGCCCACCAGCAGCGAGATCGCCGTGAATGCGCCCATCAGCAGCTTGAACATCAGGATGCCTTGCGCCAGTTGCTCGAGGCGCTCCTTCCCGAGCGCGGACACCTGAACGCGCGCTTCCCAGCCCGTCTGTTGACTGACGAACTGCTGCAGGCGATCGCGCACGTCGCCGACAGCCTCGACGTCCGCAAGGTGCAACGCCAGCGACCGCGGCCTGGGACGAGGTGAGGCGACCATCACCGCTTCCGCGCGCTCAAGCGGCAGCAGCAGCCCCAACACCTGTGTGCGCTCGTCTGGCGCCAGCACGCCCACGACTTCAAACGAGTGACCGGCCATCGTGAGCCGTTCACCCACCGCGCCGCCTGGCAGGCCCAGCGTTTTCAGTTCTCGCGACAGCCGCTCGTTGACGACGACCACGTACGCGCCGCTGCGAGCCTCCTCGGCTGAGATGTGTCGCCCCTGCGCAACTTCGATGCGCTCGGCGTCAACATTCGGCAGCGCAACGATGCCGCGCACGAGCACGGCACGGTCCCGTCCGCCCTCGACAGGCAACATCGCGGTGCCGTCCATCACGAGTTCGACCCGCGTGCCGTCGCCTGCCAACCCCCGCATCTGTTCGGCATGGTCCGCGGTAAAGATGGGATAGTCATCGTGCGGCACGACCAGTCCGTCAACGCGCCCCTCGGTGATGGGCGACACCTGCACAACTTGCCAGCCTTCGCGTTCGATGGACCGACGCGCAAAGGCCTCCATGCCGTCACCCAGCGCCAGAACTGCCGTCAGCGACGCGGCGCCCATGACGATGCCGAGCACTGAAAGGGCCGTGCGAAGGGGATTGCGGCGCAGAGTCTCGAGCGCAACGCGCACGGACGAGAGCAGGGATGTCATCGCCCTACGGACGACGAGCGGGAGGGCGAGGTTCCGCCGCCCGTCCCAGCAGATGTCAGTTGTTGCGGTGAATGGTGAGGCGGTCGCCGACGCCGATGCGGCTGGACTTCAAGGAGTTCCACTTCTTGATGTCGTCGACGGTCGTGTCGAACTGACGGGCAATGCCGTAGAGCGTGTCGCCGGCCTTGACGCGGTAGGTCAGTGTGGTCGGCGGCTCGGGCGCTTCTGCGGGGCGCGACGTCAGCGCCGCGCTTACCACGCGCGGCACCATCAGCGTCTGCCGGGCCTTGAGGCGCGAGTTGGTGCGCAGGCTGTTGGCGGCCGCCAGGTCCGTGCGGCTCACACCGAGCTTCCTGGCAATACTCGTCATCGTCTCGCCCGACTTCACCGTGTAACGCTCGAAGCGCGCAAAGGTCTCCGGCGTCGCCTCGGCGAGGCGCGCCATGACGATGGGCGCGGTGCCGACGGGCACCTTCAACTCGTGTGTGCCAACCGGAGTCGTCGTGCGACGCAGTTCCGGATTGAGGTCACGGATTTCTTCGATCGATGCGTCTGTCCACTCGGCGACTGTGCGCAAGTCGAGGGCATCGGGCACCGTGACGCGGTCGTAGGCGAGTGGTTCCGAGACGCCGGGCTCAAAGCCATACTGCGTGGGGTTCTTGGCGATGATGGCGGCCGCCAGAATCATCGGCACGTAGTTGCGCGTTTCCTTGGGCAGATACTTCGACGTTTCTGTCAACTTCCAGTAGTCGTTGAGCTTCGAGCGATTGACCGCGCGCTGCAGGCGGCCTGGGCCGGCGTTGTAGCTGGCCATCGCCAGGTTCCAATCGCCGTCAAACATCAGGTTGAGCGTCTTGAGATACTGCGCGGCGGCGCGCGTCGCCTTCTCAGGATCGGACCGTTCGTCGATGAACCAGTCCTGCTTCAGGTCGTGTTCCTTGCCCGTCGCCGGCATGAACTGCCACATGCCGCGGGCACTCACGCGAGACAGGGCGTTGTTCTTGTAGCCGCTCTCAACGATCGCCAGATACGCCAGGTCGAGTGGAAGCCCCTGCTCGCGGAAGACCGACTGGACCATCGGCATATAGCGGGCGGACCGGTGCAGGCTTTCCTGCATGAAGTCGCGCAGGTTGCCCTGGAACAACTCGATGAACGACAGCACCCGGTCGTTGAGTTCGATCGGCAGGTCGTGTTCGGTCTCGGCAAGGTCGGCAGCGACGGCATCGGTCGTCTCGGCGCTCGCACTGGGGAGTTCCAGCGTCGCCACAGCCAGCAGGTCGTCAATGACCGCCGGCTCGGTTCGGGCCTGCGTGAATCCGTCGCCCTCACGAAGGGCCAATGCCTCAAGCGCCATGATCTGGCTGATGAGCGCATCGTAGTGAGCGCGCAGCCGCGGTTCACCGCGCGCGCCGGTCGATGAGGACCACAACACGTCGAGCGCTTTGTTGAAGGCTTCGCGTGCGGCTTCAAGATGCCCCTGCTCCAGCGCCTTCTGTCCGTTCACGAAGTGCGCATCAGACGCGGTGATCAGGGATTGGACCGGGTCGGCGAGGGTGACCACCGGAGTGGCCGGCAGGACGTCCGCGACGGGTGTGGCGGCAACCGGGAGGGGAGGAGTCGAGACAGGGGCGACACGCGCGCTGCAGCCGGCCACGAGGCCTGAAACGGCCACGGCGGAGATGCTGGTCAGCACACGACGCATGATCTACGGACGTCCACCCATGTAAAAACCTCGAAAAGACTACCAGCGGTTGGCGCGATCGTCAACCACTGATCAGCGCCTAAGTACCTGCGGAATTGGCAGTTGGCCAACCAGCTTGCACAAGCACCTTATGGGCCTGCCCAAGGTCGCGGGCCAGCGGCGTCACAATCGTGCGTTCGCCGATGAGAATGGTGCGCCCGCGGGTGATGGCATCCCGCACATCCTCTTCACAGACAAAAGACGCAACAACCTGGGGAGATGGTTTGCCTGCCGGGGCCGAAAGCCCGATTCCGGTCATCGCCGCGACCTGATGACTCACTGCGGCCGCACTCACGCCGGCGGATGGTTCGGCGCGCGCCACCTTGGGCAGGGGAGCCGGGCCGGGTGCCGGCGACGCGGCGGCACGAGCCGCCGGGCGCAGCTCGTACGCCAGGCGTTTGATGTTCAGCAGGTGCATTGGCGTGATGTTGTCGCTCGTGATGTTGCCGCCGTAGCCGCCACATCCCAGGGTCATCGCCGGCGCCAGGCCCGTGGTCAGCCCAATCGATCCGTGCGTCGTCGGCGTGTTCACCACAATGCGGAATGCGGGCTTCTTGAGGCCGAACTCGAGGATGACCGCGTCATTGTTCGAGTGGATCGACATCGTATGGCCCATGCCGCCATATCGGAGGATCTGCTTGCACCGTTCACAGCCTTCCTGCCAGTCGTTGACGACGTAGAAGGAGAGGACGGGGCAGAGCTTTTCGATCGAGAGCGGGAAGTCGCGGCCAACACCGCGCAGTTCCGCGATCAGGGCGCGGGTCCCATCGGGCACCTGAATGCCCGCGGCCGCGGCAATGTGCAACGCCGTGCGGCCCACGAGTTTGGGGTTGGGCAGCCGCTGAGGTGTCACGAGCACGGCAGCCAGTTTGTCGGCCTCGGCCGCAGAGAGAAAATGGCCACCCAGTTTCTGGAACTCGCGCCTGGCCTGATCGGCAACGGCCCGCTCAACGACCACGGAATTGGGTGAGGAGCACAACACGCCGTTGTCGAACGTCTTGCCGATCAGGATATCCGCCGCGGCCTTGGCGACGTCCGCCGTGCGTTCGATGAAACACGGCGCGTTGCCCGGCCCCACGCCATACGCGGGCTTGCCGGCGCTGTAGGCCGCGCGCACAAGCCCCATGCCGCCGGTCGCCAGAATGACCGCAACGTCGCGGTGTTTCATCAGTTCCTGCGTGGCGTCGAGTGAGACGTGCGTGAGCCAGTTGACGGCGCCTTCCGGGGCGCCGGCGGATCGCGCCGCCGCTTCGAGTGTCTCGGCCACCGCGGTGATGGCCCGGGCCGCGGACGGATGTGGACTCAGGACGATGGGGCAGCGCGCCTTGAGCGCAATCAGGATCTTGTAGATGGCCGTTGACGTGGGATTCGTGGAGGGAACGATGGCCGCGACTACGCCGAAGGGTTCGGCAATCTCGACGACTTTGCGCGCTTCGTCACGCCCGATGACACCCACCGTCCGCATGGGCCTGATGAAGGCGTGCACGTCTTCGGCGGCGAAGCGGTTTTTCTGAATCTTGTCGGCGAGTACGCCAAAGCCGGTTTCTTCGACGGCAAGGCGCGCAAACGGCTCGATGTTGGCGCGGGCGGCGGCAGCGACGGCGTCGACCACTCGGTCGATCTGCGCCTGGGACCATTCCGCCAACACCGGGGCGGCTCGCTTGGCGCGTTGCGCGAGGGCCCGAGCCTCGTCGCTCATGGTTTCGGCAGAACGCGCTCGACTTCGGCGTGCGGGCGGGGAATGACGTGCACGGAGACGAGTTCGCCGACGCGCCGAGCCGCAGCGGCCCCAGCGTCAACGGCCGCCTTGATGGCGCCGACATCACCCCGTGCCATGACGGTCACAAACCCGGCGCCAATGTATTCCTTGGCAATCAAGGTGACGTTGGCCGTCTTGACCATGGCATCGGCCGCCTCAATGGCGCCGATCAGGCCCCGGGTTTCCACCAATCCCAATGCGTCTCCGGCCATATGTTAAATCGCCGCAAAGTTAACATATTGAACGGAATAGGGGCAATACGGTACGATTCCCCGGTTGTGAAGATTCGATGCTTTCCTCGTGCCGGCCTGCAAACCGTTCTGGTGTTGACACTGACCGCAATGGCGTCAGCCTGCGGATCGAGCGACGAAGCGCCGCCGGTGGCCAGCGTGGCCGTCACGCTCAGCAAGACGCAGGCGGCGCTTGGCAGCCCCATTGACGTGAAGTACCGCTTCGAGGCGCTCCCGAACGCCGCGTTGGACGGCAACTACCGGGTCTTCATGCACCTGCTTGATCAGGACGGCGTCCTCCGATGGGCCGACGATCATGAGCCTCCGACGCCAACGACCGAGTGGAAGCCCGGCCAGCCGATCGAATACACGCGCACGAGCTTCATTCCCGTGGTCCCGTATCTCGGCGAGGCCATCGTCAAGGTGGGGCTGTACAAGGGTGATGCGTCCGGCACGCGCGCGCCGCTCCAGGGACCGATGCCGGGTGAGGGGCGTGCCTATCAGGTGGCCACGCTCAAACTCCTGCCGCAGTCGGAGAACATCTTCGTGGTGTTGCGCTCGGGATTCCACCAGTCCGAGTTCGCGCCCGAGAATCCGGCTCGAGAGTGGTACTGGACACAGAAGGAACTGGTCGCCAATTTCAAGAACCCCCGCAAGGCGGCCACGTTGTTCTTCGAATTCGACGCCCGGCCGGATCTGTTCGACCAACCGCAGTCCGTGAACGTCTATCTTGGCAGCGAGAATGTTGCCAGCCTCTCTGCCTCGAACAAAGACCCCGTTCTTCATCGCATTTCTCTCAGCGCAGCGCAGTTGGGTGACGCGGACATGGTCGAACTCCGCATCGTCACCGAGCCTTCATTTGTGCCGGCGGCTATTGGCGCCGGCGCAGACATCCGGGAACTGGGCATCCGCGTCTATCACTTGTTTGTCGATCCCGCCTGAGTCCCATCGGACCCCGACCCCTTCGCTGAGGTGCCTTGGGGTGCTGGCCGGCGTGATGGTGGCGCTGCTGGCGGCGCCAGCCGTTGCGCGCGCCGAACTCGTCACCGTCCGCGGTGGCCGCGTGATGAAGGTCGAACGTGTGGCCTACGAGGGCGACACCGTCGTTCTGACCCTGCGCGGGGGCGGCGAAATGCGCACGCCCCGCGATTTCGTGCTTGATGTCCAACCCGACGAACTGCCGTGGCCCGAACCGGAGAAACCGCCGGTCGTCGAGCCGGCCCCCGTCGTCGACGAGCCGTCCGCGCCGCCATCAGAAACCGAGCTTCATCTGCTGATCAATCGCATGGCCGACGAGTACGGTGTTGATGCGCGATTGGCGCACGCGCTGATTCGCGTCGAGTCGAACTACCAGGCCGACGCCGTTTCGCCGAAGGGCGCGATGGGGCTGATGCAGTTGATGCCGGCCACCGCGCGGCAGTACTCGGTCGCCAATCCGTTTGATCCCGAGCAGAACCTGGCAGGCGGTCTTCGCCATCTGCGAGGGTTGCTCGATCGCTATGGCCGCGGACGGGAGTCGCTCGCCCTTGCCGCGTACAATGCGGGCGAAGGCGCCGTGAACAAATACCAGGGCATCCCGCCCTACCGGGAGACGCGCAACTACGTCGAACGGATCATGACGCTCGTGCGCCAATAGGCCGGCCTGCCGTGGAATTCCGCTGCCGCGTCGCCACAGCCAACGGTCAAGTCTCCACCGCCACCTTCGAGGCTGAGAACGAGGCGCGGTTGCGACTCGACCTGGAAGAGAAGGGCTTGTATCTGCTGTCGCTGCAGCCCGTGGGCAGCGTGGGTGGCTTCTCCCTGCGGCGCGGCCGCAAGAAGATTGGCTCGGACGAGTTCCTGATCTTCAATCAGGAACTCGCCACGCTGCTGCGCGCCGGCCTGCCGCTGGTGCAGTCGCTCGACATCCTCCGCAGGCGCGTGCCGAATCCGGCGTTCAAACGCGTGCTTGACGATGTGTATGAACGCGTGCGATCGGGCAGCGCGTTGTCGGACGCCTTCGAGGCGCAAGGCGGCATGTTCACCGGCATCTACCACGCGTCGCTGATGGCCGGCGAGAAGTCGGGCAGCCTCGAGACGGTGCTGCGGCGGTACGTCGCGCACATGAAGGTCATCGCGTCGGTGCGCGGCAAGATGGTCTCCGCGCTGATTTACCCGGTGGTGCTCCTGCTGCTGGCCGCGGCGGTCGTCGGGCTGATCGTGTTCAAAGTGGTGCCGGAGTTCGCGGAGTTCTACAAGGGATTCGGCGATGCCGAACTTCCAACGTCGACGCAGTTCATCGTGGCGTTGTCGACGACGCTGGTGAACAACGCCTTCCTCTGGATTGCCGCCGTCGTGGCCGTGGCGGTTTCGGCCGCGGTCTGGGTCCGCCAGCCTGGGCAGCGCAGCCGGCTGCATCGGGGGGTGATGCGGCTGCCATGGTTCGGACCGCTCAGCCGGAAGTTCTCGACAGCTCAGGTGGCGCGCACGATTTCGACGTTGCTGGCCGGCGGCATTCCGCTGGTCAACTCACTGGACATCGCGTCCAAGTCCGTCGGAAACCAGGCGGTCGCGGCCGATCTTGGCGTCGTGGCGAAGGAAGTGCGCGAAGGCTCGAGCCTGGGACAGTCGCTCCACCGGCGGGGCACGTTTCCCGACGTCGCCATCGAGATGGTGGAAGTGGGTGAGTCGACCGGCGCTCTCGCAGAGATGCTGAACAGCATCGCCGACTTCTACGACGAAGAAAACGAAACGAGCCTGACGAGGTTCTCCAACCTCGTGCAGCCGGTCCTGTTGATCGTCATGGGCTTTGTGATCGCCGGCCTGTTGCTGTCGCTGTACATGCCCTTGTTCCAACTGTCGAGCCTGGCGCGGTGATGTGATGTCGACCGAGACCGAAACCCTGTACGCAGACGGCGAAAACGCGCCGGTAGACCACGCCGCGGAGTCGGCGCGCGCCCGCAAGCTGGCGGAGCGGTATGAACTCGAGTTCGTCGACCTGAACCGGTTCCTGATCAACGCCGAGTTGTTCCGCAGCATTCCGGCCGACCTCATGCTGCGGTATGGCTTCGTGCCCTATCGCCGTGACGGCCAGACGCTGCTCATCGTGGTGTCGGATCCAAGCGATCTGCAGGCCATCGACGAAATCAGCCTGCAACTCGGCGTGCCGGTGCGTGTCACGGTCGGCGCGCCGTCAGCGATTCAGGGCATCCTCAAGAAGTCGGAAAGCTCCACCCGCGTGCTCGAAGAGGCCACCGAAGGCTTCCAGATGCAGATCCTCCGCGACGAGGATGCGGGTACGAGCGACGAAATCCTCACGGTCGACAAGCTGACATCGGACACCAGTCCGGTCATCCGGTTGATCGACACGATGGTGTTCACGGCCCTGCAGCGCCGCGCATCGGACATTCACGTCGAGACCGGTGACGATGCGGTGTACGTGAAGTACCGCATCGACGGCGTGCTGCAGCCGGCGATGAAGCCCATCGACAAGAAACACCACAGCACGCTGATTTCCCGAATCAAGGTCATGTCCGAACTGGACATCGCGGAGAAACGCGTGCCGCAGGACGGCCGCTTCAAGATGCGTGTGCGCGGCAAGACGATCGACTTCCGTGTGTCGATCATGCCGAGTGTGCATGGGGAAGACTCCGTCATCCGTATCCTCGACAAGGAGTCGATCAGCGAACAGTTCACCGAACTGCGCCTCGATATCCTCGGATGGCCGGAGGAGGAAATGCGCCGGTTCCGGAAATACATCCGCGAGCCGTACGGCATGGTGCTGGTGACGGGCCCCACCGGGTCGGGCAAGACCACGACGCTCTACGCGGCGTTGTCGGAAATCAAGTCGACCGAAGACAAGATCATCACGATTGAAGACCCGGTCGAATACCAGCTCAAGGGCATCACGCAGATTCCGATCAACGAGAAGAAGGGGCTGACGTTTGCCCGCGGCCTCCGCTCCATCCTGCGCCACGACCCCGACAAGATCATGGTTGGTGAAATCCGCGATCCTGAGACCGCGCAGATTGCCATCCAGTCGGCGCTCACCGGCCACCTGGTCTTCACCACGGTCCACGCCAACAACGTCATCGACGTGCTGGGCCGGTTCCTGAACATGGGTGTCGAGCCCTATCAGTTCGTGTCGGCGCTCAACTGTGTCCTGGCGCAGCGACTCGTGCGGCGCATCTGCGAGCACTGCAAACGCCCGGCGGTGGTCACCGAGGAACTGCTGAACGAGTCGCGCCTCGATCCGGCGCTGGCGGCCACCCATCCGTTTTTCGAGGGCGGTGGGTGTATCGAGTGCGGCGGCACGGGCTTCAAGGGACGCACGTCCATCTGCGAGCTGATGGACCTGACCGATCGCATCCGTGACATGATCCTCGACAGACG
>CBINOO010000129.1:0-10720 GCA_966252305.1 uncultured Acidimicrobiia bacterium | reverse complement strand
GTCCGGCGTCGCCGGACGCGCCACTGGAAGTCTCGATTGAGACCCGAATCCGCGAACAACACGGGATCGGTCTTGGCGACCGAATGAAATTTGACATCGCCGGCCGCGTGGTCGACGCCACGGTGACGAGTGTGCGCGAGGTGGAGTGGGACCAGACCCAGAACGGCGGCTTCATCTTCGTGTTCAGGCCGGGCGGGATCATCGAACGCGCCCCCCACGCCTACGTCGGCTTCGTGCAACTGGCCGACGCCGAGCGTGATCGCCCCAATCTCCAGCGCGACCTGGTGGCAGCCTACCCGAACGTCTCCGTGATTGATGTCAGCGCGGTGCTCGATTCGGTGCGCGAGGTCGTGGAATCGGTCACCACAGCCATCACGATCGTCGGCCTGGTGACGATCGGGGCAGGCCTGCTGATCCTGGTGGGCGCCGTCGCGATGACGAAGTTCCAGCGCCTCTATGACGCGGCAATCTACCGCACCCTTGGCGCCAGCACCCGACGGCTGTTGGCCATGGCCGCCATTGAATACGGGCTGCTGGGAGCGCTGGCCGGCGCGTTGGGCGCGGCAGGCGCGCTCGGGCTGTCGTGGGCGGTGGCCACGCGGCTGTTCGACATCGACTGGAGGCCCGACTGGCTCGGCCTGTCGGTGGGGGTGGCCGCCACGGCGCTCGTCGTGGCGCTGGTCGGCGTCGCCGCCAGCGTTGATGTGATGACACGCAAGCCGTTGGGCACGCTCCGGGGCGCGTGAGAGGCCGGCGTGTACAATAGGGAATTCCTGTTCGGCCGGATGGCCGGGTGAGGGAGGTCATGGCACACTCAGCGCTCGACGAAACTCGGCTGTCGCAGTTGAAGGAGACCCTGCTCAAGCGCAGGGCCGACATCCTGTCGGCATCCACCGGCACGCGACCCCTGCCCGAATCAGCTGACGTCAACAGCCGCCAGGGCGATCTCGCCGATCAGGCATCCGGCAACAACGAGGTGCATATCGCCCTCAAACTGAAGCAAACCGACGCCAAGATCCTGCAGGCCACCGAAGAGGCCCTGCACCGCATTGAAAAAGGCGTCTATGGCATCTGCCGCGATTGCGGCGAACCGATTGCGCCGGCGCGCCTGGAAGCGATTCCCTGGACGCGCGTGTGCATCGACTGCAAGCAGAAACAGAGTGCGTGATGGCTCAATCCCAGGCTGAACTGCTCTCCACCCTCGAAGCCCTGCACCGCGACAAACTCACCATCCGTGAGCGTCACGTGGCCGTGGCCCGGTACGTGGACCACTACGATTTCAACAACACCTACCAGTACGTGATCAACCGCGAGGACACCCACTTGGCGTGGCTCGAGACGGCCATTCGCGAACTGGGGGGCACGCCGGTTGAACTGCCGGAGCCGTCCATCCCCTCGCCGGGCAAGAAGGGCAGCTTCACGCCGCTCGTGGCGCAGGATGCCAAAGACGCCGGAGCGCTCGTCTCGAACTGGCGCGCCAGGGTCGACAGCATCACGAATGTCCGGCATCGCAAGATGGTCAACGTCATCCTGGGCGAGACGCTCGAACACGAGCGGTTCTTTGCGCAGATTGCCGCAGGTAACGAGCTCGTGCTCGGACGCCGCCTCCCTGGCGCCGGCACCGGGCACGGCGTCCTGCCCGAACGCTGGATGGAGTAGCCGGTGACGGCGCCCGTCCGGGTCGCCATCGCCCTCGGCAGCAACCTCGGCGACCGCGACGCGCACCTGCACTACGCCATCGATCGGCTGCGCGACGCGCTGTCCGACCTCCGTGCCTCCCGCTTCTACAACACACCCGCGGAGGGTGTCGACGACCCGCAGCCGGACTATCTCAATGCCGCTGTTGCGGGGACGACCACGCTCGATCCCCACGAACTGCTCGCGTTGATGCTGACGATCGAGCGCGAGCGTGGACGCACGCGGACGTCCTTTCGCGCCTCACGCACGCTGGATCTCGATCTGATTTTTTACGGGGACCGCGTCATCAACGACCCGGACCTGATCGTGCCGCATCCGCGGTGGGAGGAGCGGGAGTTTGTGAGGAAGCCGCTGAGCGAGGTCTGGGCGGGGTAGTGCGAGGTGCGAAGTGCGAAGTGCGAAGTGCTTCGTGCTACGTGCTTGGTGCTCGGGCTGTGATGCACAAAGCACCCAGCACCGAGCACCCAGCACCGGTCTGACTACATCGCCTTCTTGTAGTAGGTCTTGATGACGTTGCCCTGACCGCCCGTGCGCTCGTTCACGAGGTGGTCGCCTTCCATGTACCACGACGCCGTGGTCTCACCGTTGGCCGTCGTCGTCACGATGACGAGCTTGTTGCCTTCGAACTTCGCCTTGGAGACCTGTTCGGTCTGGCCGCCGCGGCCCATCATCATGTTCTTCGACTCGGAGCCGTCGAGGTTGTAGGTCGTCTTCATCTCGCCGTTCTGGGTCGTCCGCGTGATGACGAGCTGCTTGGCGTCCTGCGTGATGGTCATGTCGCCACCACCCATGCCGCCGCCACGGCCGCCGCCACGTCCACCACCACCGCCCGCCGCCTGGTTCTTCTCAGCGTCTGGGGTCCACTTGCCCGCGAAGTTCGGGGTCTGTGCGAACACGCTGGTCGCCATCAGGACGACCGCCGCCATACTCATTGCTGCCATTGCCACACGTCGCATAACAGATACTCCTGCCGTATACGGGCGCGGCGATCTGCCGCGTCCGAGCTTGTTACTCAAATCGAAGCGCTTCAATCGGGTCGAGACCGGCCGCCTTGCGCGCCGGGTAGAACCCGAAGAAGACCCCGACAAAACCTGCGAAGCCGAAGGCCACAAGAATGGAATCCAACGGGACCACCGCCGGCCAGTTGTTGGCCCACTTCGCCAACTCTGCAAGACCGAAGCCAAGCGCGATGCCCAGCCCTCCGCCGACCAGTGAGATGACGATGGCTTCCACGAGGAACTGGAGGAGCACATCGCGGCCCCGGGCGCCGATGGCCATTCGGAGCCCAATCTCGCGGGTGCGCTCGGTGACCGACACCAGCATGATGTTCATGATGCCGATGCCGCCGACCATCAGCGACACCGCGGCGATGCCGGCCAGCAGGGAGGTCATCGTGCTGGTGGTCTGGGTGCGGAAGGCGACCATGTCTTCCAGCGTCTGCACGCGGAAGGTGTCTTCTTCGCCGGCCGCGAGGTCCTGGGTGACACGCATCGAGGCCTTCACGGCTTCAGCCGTCGCGGCGATGTTGTCGGCCGAGTAGGCCGACAGGGTGATGTTGTTGATGTGCTGGATGCCCTGCAGCTTCTTCTGCACGGTTGTATAGGGCACAAACACCTGGTCGTCCTGGTTCTGGCCGCCGGATGAGGCGCCCTTGGAACTGAAGACGCCAATCACGCGGAACACGTGGTTGCGGACGCGGACGTTCTGGCCGGTCGGATCAACGCCCTCACCGAAGAGCAGGTCCGACACGTTCTTGCCGAGGACAATGACCTTGGCGGCCGCCTGGACGTCCTGCTCGGTGAAGAACTGCCCGTAGAGCATCGGCCACGCCTTGATGTTGGGCCAGTCGACGTTGGTGCCCTGCACCTGGGTGTTCCAGTTCTGATTGCCGGCGATGACCTGCTGCCGGGTGCTGACCCCTTCGGCGACCCACTGAATCTGCGGCAGCTGACGGAGCGCGTTGGCATCGGCCACCATCAGGCGGCTCGAATTGCCGTCACCCATGCGGGCGCCACCCTGCGTGAAGTTGCCCGACATGACCGTGATCATGTTGGTGCCGGTCGACTTGACCTGCTCCTCGATCATCACCTGCGCGCCGGTGCCCAGCGCGACCATCGTGATGACCGCGCCGACGCCGATGATCATGCCCAGCATCGTCAGCGCGGTGCGCAGCTTGTTGCGTCCCAGCGCCTTCAGCGCGATTCGAAAGACCATGAATACTGACATTGCGGTGACCTCTCCTAGTGCGCGTCCGCGGATTCCGGATGCGCAATCTGATCCGGCTCTGGTGGCGGCAGGGCCGCCAGTTCATCTTCCGCGTTGCGGCGGTGCGTAATCTTCTGGTCCGCCACGACGCGTCCGTCACGGAAGCGGATGAGGCGTGTGCCGTATTCCGCGATGTCCATTTCGTGCGTGATGAGCATGACCGTGATGCCGCGCTCCACATTGAGGCGCTGGAAGATGCCCATGACTTCGATGCTCGTGCGGGTATCCAGGTTGCCCGTGGGCTCGTCGGCCAGGATGATCGACGGCTCGTTGATGAGCGAGCGCGCGATGGCCACGCGCTGCTGCTGACCGCCTGAGAGCTGGTTCGGCGTGTGATGGAAGCGTTGGCCCAGGCCGACGATCTCCAGGGCGGCCATGGCCTTCTTGTGCCGTTCCGACGCCTTCAGCTTCTGCGTCCCGTTGTAGAGGAGCGGCAGTTCCACGTTGTCGAGCGCCGTCGTGCGTGTGAGGAGGTTGAACCCCTGAAACACGAAACCGATCTTCGTGTTGCGCACGCCGGCCAACTCGTCCTTCGACAGCTGCGAGACATCGCGGCCGTCGAGAATGTACTGACCGCTCGACGGCTTGTCGAGACAGCCAATGATGTGCATGAAGGTCGACTTGCCCGATCCCGAGGGGCCCGTCACACAGACGAACTCCCCGGGCTCGACGTCGAGCGAGACTCCACGCAGCGCGCGCACTTCATGGTCACCCATGTGATAGACGCGCATCAGATCACGAACCGAAATCACCGGCACAACAGTTCTCCCCTTCGACTCGCCCCGAAACTCGTTTCGCTCGCTCGGGGCTCGCTCAGGGCAGGCCCTTCGACCTGCCTCGTGTCGCAATCCGCCTCTTGCTTACCGCCCGCCGCCGCGACCACCGCCGCCGCCAGTGGGCATGCCGCCGCGGCCCTGCTGGCCGGAGAACGGGTTGCCCTGCGCGGAACCGGTCGTCGTGGTCGTGGCCTGCAGCCACGGCATCAGGATGTTGGTCACGACCTCGGTGCCGGCGGTGAGTTCAGCCGGGCCGGACACGAGTTCCGTGAATGTGCCGTCGGTGATGCCGACCATCACGTCCAGGCGCTCGAGTGTGCCGAACGGATGCTGCGCGTCCGCCGGACGGAGGACGTAGAGCTGGCCACGGGTGGGGCGACGCTCCAGGGGCGGGAACAGTTCGTCGATGCTCTGGGCGCCGCGCTGCGCCAGCGGCTGCGCAGGCGCTGTCTGCCCGTTGTTGCCGCCGCGACCGCCGCGGCCGCCGCTGCGACCACCACCGAAGTTGGGCATCTGAATGCCTGCGCGGCGCATGGCTTCAGCGCGCTGGTCAGCGGGGAGCTGGCGGATGGCTTCCATCTGCTTCTGCTGCTCGGGCGTGAGGTTCATGCCCATGCCGCCGCCGGTGCGTCCACCCTGGCGACCGTTACCCTGCGGCTGGTTCTGCGCCGTCGTCGCTGCCGGCTGAGCCGCGGCAGGAGCGGGAGCCGCCGCGTTGCCGCCGGCCGGGGTTGCCGCAGGCGTCGCGCCGGGCGTCGCCGCGCCGTTGCCACCACGCGCGCCCGGACCACCACCGCGCTGCGGCGTCGGGGGCTCCTGCTTGAGCGTCGTCCACATGTCGTTGGTCGGACGGAAACGCAGGGCCGCGTTCGGAATGCGGACCACGTTGTCGGCGCGCGAGACCTCAATGCGCATCTGCGCGGTCATGCCGGGCTTGAGGCGCAGGTCGTTGTTGCGGACCTCAACCACCGTCGTGTAGGTGACCACGTTGCTCTGCACCGTCGGGTTGAGACGCACACGCGTCACCGTGCCCGTGAACTCCGCGTTCGGATACGCGTCGACGCCGAAACGCACCGTCATGCCCGTGCGCACCTTGCCGATTTCCGACTCGTCGACGCCGCCTTCCAGGCGCAGCTTCGAAAGGTCCGTGGCGATGTCGAAGAACGGCGTCGCCGACTGCGAACCGACGATGGTCTGGCCGCGGTCCACACGACGGTTGATGATGACGCCGTCGATGGGGGAGATGATCGTCGCTTCCTTGACGTTCAACTCGGCCTGCGCGAGGTTGGCCTCCGACTGCACTTTCGACTTGAGCGCGGACTGGATCTGCGCTTCGCGGCTCGAGACCTGCAGCTTGGCCGCTTCCAGCGCCTGCTCGGTGGCCAGCTTGGCGTCAAACAGCCGCTGCTGCCGCTCGAGGTTCGCCTTCGAATCGGCCAGCTGTACTTTCTGGCTCTCGATGTCGACTTCCTGGCGCGCGATGTTCGCCTTCTGAATTTCGACCTGCGTCTGCAACTGGTCGGTGTTGATCTGCGCCAGGACCTGACCGGCGCGTACGATGTCATTGAAGTCGGCGTTCAACTGCTCGATGACACCGGACACCTTCGAGCCGACGACCATGGTGCGGTCCGCCTGCAGCGTGCCCGTCGCCTGGACGATTTCGACGACGTTCCCCTGCGACAGGGTCGCCTTCATGAACTCGGGCACCTGCGGCGCCTTCTGGCTCTGGTAGTAGTAATACCCGCCGCCAGCGATGACGAGGACAACAACGAGATAAATCAGCTTCTTCATGTCAGCTATGCCTGCTCAGGAGTCGACTGCGCCGCCCCTCGGCGCAGTCCAGCCCAACCTTCTTCGAACAACGTGTAGACCGTCGGCACCAGCACCAGGGTGACCAGTGTTGAGGCCGTCAAGCCCCCGATGACCACCCTTGCCAGCGGCGCCTGCAGTTCCGCGCCCTCGCCGATTCCCAACGCCATGGGCAACAAGCCCAGGATCGTCGTCAGGGTCGTCATCAGGATTGGTCGCAGGCGGGTGCGTCCCGCCTCCTCGACCGCCTCCCGCAGCGGCTTGCCGTCACGCCGCCGGAGGATATTCGTGTAGTCCACCAGCAGGATTGCGTTGCTCACCACAATGCCCGCCAGCATGATTACGCCGATATACGCCTGAAGACTGAACGCCGTTGACGTCAATTTCAGCGCCGCCACAACTCCGATGACGGACACGGGCACGGCAAACATGACGATGAACGGGTCTCGGAGCGATTCGTACTGGGACGCCATGACGGCATAGACCAGCAGGACGGCCAGCAGGAGGAGCACCTGCAGCTGACTGAAGGCCTGGCCCTGCGCCTCAACCTCGGCGCCGAACCCCACCGTGAAGTCCGCCGGAATATCGAGCTCGGTCAGCCGGGCCTGCACGGCACGGACGGCCTGCCCCAGCGGGACATCGGCGTCCAGTTCGGCGTTGACGCGGGCCAGCCGCTCCTGATTCTTGCGGTCAATCTGGGTGGGGCCTCGCTGGGTGTCGATCGTCAGCAGGTTCTTGGCCGGCAGGACCTGGCCCGATGGGGTGCTGATGAGCACGTCGCTGACCGACTCGGTCTGCGCGCGGTCTTCTTCGCGCAGCCGGACGATGATCGGGAACTCCTTGCCGCGTTCGCGATAGACGGCCGCCTGGGTGCCTGCCATGTTGGTGCGAATGGCGTTGGCGACGTTGCTGACCGACAGGCCGAGCAGGGCGGCCTTGGGCCGGTCGACTCGGATGGCGAGTTCCGGTCGGCCTTCCTGCTGGGCAATCTGCGGGTTGGCGATGCCTGGCGTCGTCTGCAGGAGCGCGAGCACATCCTGCTGGAGGCGCTGGGAGTCGCGCAGTTCGAAGCCGCGCACCTCCACCGACAGGCGGCTGTCGGAGTTCAGGTTGCCGAGTACGCGATTGAGCGATTGGTTGCCGCCCGAGGCTCTGGTCGTGATGGTCACGCCGGGGATCCCGACGAGCACGCGCCGAAGGTCGGTGGCGATCTGTTCGCTGCTGCGTGTGCGTTGTTCCTTGGGCGTGAGTTTCAGGGTCAGGGAGACCGAGCCGGATCCGCCGCCAAAACCGCCACCGCCGCCGGCCGAGGTGACCACGGTGACCGCCTCGGGCACGTGTTCGTTGACCATCTGCTCGAGCTGGAGGGCAATGGACTGGCTGCGTTCGATGCGGCTGCCGACCGCCATGCGGGCGCTGACCGAGACCTCACCTTCGTCGGTCGCCGGCATCAACTCGGCCGGGATGGTCGGCAGGATCATGATGGCCGCGGCGGTCAGGGCCGTGGCGCCAAACATGATCGTCGGGCGATGACTGAGGCCGGTGTGCAGGACGCGGCGGTACCCGTTGTCGAGCGCCGCGAGGGCGCGTTCACTGGCCGTGAACAACGTCCCGGTGATGCCCGTGCGCTCGTTCTCGGGCGTCGGCAGCACCAGCAGCCGCGAACAGAGCACCGGCACGATGGTGACCGCGACAAACAGCGACATCGACAGCGAGAAGATGACGACCACCGCCAGCTGCGTGAAGATGATGCTCGACACGCCTGACAGGAAGAGGAGAGGGACGAACACGGCCACGTGGGTGAGCGTGGAGGCCAGGATGGCCGACCACACTTCTTCAGCCCCGTCGATGGCCGCCTGCATGCGCGGCTTGCCCATTTCCATGTGCCGGAATGTGTTCTCCAGCACGACGATGGACGCGTCGACAATCATGCCGACACCCAGCGCCAGACCGCCAAACGTCATCGTGTTGAGCGTGTAGCCCGCAAAGTAGAGCAGCGCGAACGTGCCGATGATGGAAATCGGAATTGACGTGCAGATGATGAACGTCGACCGCAGGTTGCGCAGGAACGAGAAGATGACGATCACGACGAGGATGGCGCCAAACAACGCCGCTTCCTGCACCGAGGCAATCGACTGTTCGATGAAGCGCGACTGATCGTCCAGCACCGTGAGGCGCAGACCCTGCACGTCGCGGTTGATGCGTTCGACCTCCGCCTTCACGTCCTCGGCGATCGCCACGGTGTTCTTGCCCGACTGCTTGGTGACGCGCATGCGCACGCCGGCCTTGCCGTTGATGCGGGTGAACGAGCGGAAGTCCTCCGTCGTGTCGCGCACGTCCGCGACGTCGCGCAGATAGATGGGCACGCCGCCGCGGGTGAAGACAATCAGGTTCTTGATGGCATCGATGGAATCAAACTGGCTCGACGAGCGCAGCAGGAAGGTGGTGTCGCCCTCGTTCACTTCGCCGAGCGGCACGTTCTGGTTTTCCGTGCGGATGGTCTGGATGATGCGGTCAACCGGCAGGTCGAGCGCCGTGATCTTCTCGCGCGACAGTTCGACACGAATCTGGCGGCGCAGGCCGCCGTCCACGGTGACCGACGCCACGCCCTCGACACGTTCGAGGCGCGGGACCAGGTCCACTTCCGCCATCTCGCGCAGGGTCACGCGATCGAAGTCGCCTTCGACGCCGATACCGACGATGGGTTGCGAATTGGCGTCGAACTTGAAAATCGTGGGCGGGTCAGCGTCTTCCGGCAGACGACCACGGATGCGGTCGACGCGGGTACGCACTTCGTCGGCCGCCTCGTTCAGGTCGGTGCCCCACACGAAGTTCAGACGCACCGTGCCCGAGCCTTCCGACGCCGTCGAGTTCACCTGTTCGAGGCCCGGCACGGCGGCCAGCGACTGCTCGAGCGGGCGCACGATGAGTTCTTCAATCTCGACCGGGCCGACGCCGCCATAACCCACGCGAACGGTCAGCGAGGGATACGTGACGTCGGGCATCAGGTCCACCGGCAGGCGGGTGACCGAGAGCCCGCCGAGCAGGATCACGATCGCCGACAACATGAACATCGTCACCGGACGGTGGATGGCAAGACGCGGAATACTCATCGTTCGGGCTCCGGAAGAAACCAGCGCAGGGCGCTATTGACCACCACGGGCGCCACGACCGGCCGGCGCGTTTGCGCCCGGTCCGCCGCCGCCCTGGCCCTGGCGTCCGCCGCCAGGCATGTTCATCGGGGTGATGCGATCGCCGTCGCGCAGGGCGAGCACGCCCGTGGTGACGACACGCTGACCTTCGGTCAGGCCTTCGAGGATCTCGACGCGTTCTGCGTCCTGCAGGCCCTGCGTGACGGGCTGGAACTTGGCGGTCTGACCGTCGGGCAGGAAGACGCCGCGCTGGCCCTCGACATCAACCACGGCGCCGCGCGGCACCGTCAATACGCCGTTGCGGCGTTCGGCGGTCAGGCGGACACGTGCGTACATGCCGGGCTTGAGGCGGAATCCCGGGTTCGCGACTTCGATTTCCATCGACGCCGTGCGCGTCGCGGCATCAAAAATCGGCGCGACACGGCTGACCGTGCCCGAGAACGTCTCGCCAGGAAACGCATCCACTTCGACTTCGGCCTGCACACCCTGCGTGATGCGCTTGAAGTCTTTCTCGACGAGGTTGGCCACCATGCGCACCGTCGAGATTTCAACGACCTGCATGATGACGGTGTTGGCGCCGGCAAATGCACCGGGGTCGAGGTTGCGGCGGCCGATGAAGCCATCAACCGGCGACACGATCGTCGTGTTGCCGAGTGTGATCTTCAGTTCTTCGATGCGGGCCTGCGTCTGCGCCAGCTGCGCGCTCGCCAGTTCCACGGCCGCGACGGCGGAGTTGTACGCCGCTTCGGCGTCTTCAACGACCTGCCGGGTCTGGAGCTTGGCCTCCAGCAGGGCCTGCTGCCGGGCCAGCGTGGTCTTGCGCAGGTTGAGGTCGCTCTCACGCTGGCGCACGGTCGCACGGTTCACTTCCAGGCTCTGCTCGGCCTGCTTGACCTGCTGCTGGAGTTCGCGATCTTCAATCTTGGCAAGCTGCTGCCCGCGGCTCACGCGATCACCCAGCTTGGCCGAGATGCTCTCGATGCGGCCGGCCACACGCGGCACGACATCAATCGTGGCCTG
>CBINOO010000128.1:0-10805 GCA_966252305.1 uncultured Acidimicrobiia bacterium | reverse complement strand
CGCCTGGCGCACGCACCGGACGGCACATGGAAGGACCGTTCGCACTTTCTCGCGATCGCGGCGATCTCGATGCGGCGGCTGCTGGTGGAACGCGCCCGCGCCAGGCATGCCGACAAACGTGGCGGTGATCAGGTGCGGGTCACACTGGATCCACAGGTGGCCGCCTCACCTGACGTTCCCCGTTCGGTGGACCTGCTGGCGCTTGATGATGCGCTCCGGCAGTTGCAGCAGCTGGATCCTCAACAAGCCCGGATCGTTGAGCTCCGGTTTTTTGCGGGCTTGACCGTGGAGGAAACGGCCGGCGTTCTCGGCATTTCGCCGGCCACCGTCAAACGCGACTGGGCCGTGGCGCGTGTGTGGCTGCTGCGCCGGCTCTGCGGCGAGGAGTCGCGCGGATGAGCAGCATGACCCCCGACGAGTGGCAGGCCGTGACCCGCATCTTCCACGCCGCGCTCGAGCATCCCGAAGAAACACGGGAGGCATACGTGCAGGCGGAGACTGCCGGCAACGAGGCACTCGAAGGTGAAGTCCGATCGCTGCTGGCGTTTCACGAGCGCGCGGGCGACTGGCTGGATGTGCCGTCGGTGGACCTGTCGGTCGAAGGACAGATGGTGGGTCCGTACCGCATCCTCCGTGACGCCGGCGAAGGCGGCATGGGGATCGTGTATCTGGCCGAAGACACCCGCCTGGGTCGAACCGTCGCTCTGAAGGCGATCCCGGCTGAGTGGACGCATGACCCGGCACGGCGGGAGCGATTGCGGCATGAAGCGCGGGCGGCCGCGGCGCTGTCGCATCCAGGCGTGGCGGTGATTTACGCCCTCGAAGACATCGACGGCCAGTTGTTTCTCTCGTCGGAGTTCGTGCGCGGCAACAGCCTTCGCGAAGAGTTGCGCCACGGCTCCATCCCCGTCTCTGCGCTCATCAGAACCGCGCAGGACCTGGCAGACGCGCTGGCGGCGGCACACGACCGGGGCATCGTGCATCGGGATCTCAAACCCGAGAACATCATGCGCACCCCCGATGGCCGCGTGAAGATCATCGACTTCGGGATTGCCGGCTTCGGCGAGGGTGACCACGAGGTGGCGGGCACACCCGCGTACATGGCGCCCGAGCAGCTGGTCGGTGGACCGGTGGATGTCCGGGCCGACCAGTACGCGTTCGGCATCCTGCTGCATGAACTGGCCACCGGCCAACATCCGTTTGCCCATGGGGGACCACGCATTCCGCTCGACGCCACTCATCCGCAGCTGGCGGGCCTTGATGCCGTGATTGCGCGCTGTCTTGCGCCCTCGGCGGAGGAGCGCTATCCCACGACACGTGCGCTGGTGGAGGCGCTGGCGCGCGTGGCCGTGTCGATGCCGGCGGCCGGCAGCGCTCCGGTGGGCACCGTGGCGCCACCGGCCCGTGCGATGTCCCCGCTCTGGTGGTGGCAGTTTCATCAGCTCATTACCAGCGTCGGCTACGGTGTCGCGCTCTATTTCCTGTGGGTCGCGCGCGACTACACGCCGGACCCCATCTCACAGTGGCTGTTCCTTGCGGGCCTGGCCGGGTCGCTCACCGCCAACACACTGCGGCTGCATCTCTGGTTCACGTCGCGCTTTTATCCGGAAGAGTGGCAGACGCAACGCCGCGCCGCGTGGGTCTGGACGCGCCTGGGCGACTTCGTCTTCGGCGCGACGCTGCTGCTCAGTGGCGCCAGGCACCTCGAGCGCCAGCCCGACCTGTCGGCACTGTTTCTGGGCTCGGCCATCATGGTGCTCATCGCGTTCGCGATCATCGAACCCGCAACCACCCGGGCAGCCGCGCGACAGATGCCGTAGCAGTGCAAAGTGCGAAGTGCAAAGTGCGAAGTGCGAAGTGAGCCGGTCCGGACGGCTGTTGCGCATACCTGATCAGGAGGGTATGCGTCGTGTCACACACCACCACATTTCGGGAATCGGTCCGCGACATGCGCGGTGTCACAGTTGCCATCGAACGGCGGGCGCTGCTCTGGATGGCGCCACGTCTTCCGGCGTGGGTCACGGCTGACCATCTCACCGTCCTCGCGGCAGCGGCGATGGTGCTCGCCGGTGCCGCGTACGCCGCGTCGGCCTTGGCGCCTGCAGCGTTGTGGATCGTGAACGCTCTGCTCGTCGTCAACTGGTTCGGAGACAGCCTCGACGGCACACTCGCCCGCGTGCGCGGCCAGCAACGACCGAGGTACGGCTTCTACGTCGACCACGTGGTCGATGCCGCCGGCGCAGCGGCGTTGCTGGCAGGTCTGGGCTGGTCCGGCCTGATGACTCCGCTCGTGGCCTGCGCGCTGGCCGCAGGCTACTTCCTCGTTGCGATCGAGACCTATCTGGCCACGTATTGCGTGGGTCGATTCACGATGAGCGCGGCAGGGATCGGCGGCACCGAACTCCGCCTGCTGCTGATCGCGATGAACACCGGCGCCTACTGGATGGGGCCGCGTGCAGGGCTCCTGGATCCGATCGGCATCGGCGCCACGGCGCTGCTGGGGCTGACGTTCATCGCCGGTGCCGTGCGCCACACGCGCCAACTCTTCCGGGAAGAACCGCTGCCAGCCTACAACGCTCCATCCAGGTAGACTGCCCCGCTTGGTTGCGGACGTCCACCGGCGGGCTCGAGTGTGACAGCCACTCGCGTCGGCATCACCGAAATGGGTGGTGTATCCATGACCGCGTACACGTTGCCGCTCGCGTCCGGCGTGAACACGCCGACGCTGACCGGCTTGGCGTCCACGATGATCCACAGCTGATAAACCTTGTCGGCCGGAAGCGGCGGGAGGCCGTCGGCGGTGAAGACCATGCCGTCCTTGTGGCTGACATACGCGCGGGCATGCGCGCCGCGTGCGGGATCATGGGCGGCCAGTGTGTAGGCCAGCATGTCGGACGCCCGCAGCACCTGCGCCTGATGCGTCATCGCCCGCACCTGCGCCTCAAGTTGCGCAACCGAGGCGCGGGCCGCGACCAACTGCTGCGCGTCGATCTGCAGTTCCGCCACGCGCGCGCGCAGTTCCGACACCTCCTGGCGCGCGTTCTGCCACTGCCAGAGCGCCACCGCCGCGATGATGGCTGCCGCCAGCGGGATCCACGCTCCGACGCCGCGACGAGCGACGCTGCGTTCCGGCTGTGCCGACACACGCGCACTCTCGACGATGCGTGATCGGAGTGCGGCGGGAGGTTCTGCCGGGTCGACACTGCGCCCAAGGGCGTCAAACACCTGCGAGACGGCGGCCACTTCCGCGCGGCACTGCGGGCAGGCGGCCAAATGAGCCACGACCCGCGTCCGCGACACGTCGTCGAGCGAGCCCAACACGTATTCGGGAGCGAGATCGGCGACGTCCTGATGTGTCATCCGCGCACCCCTCCTTCCTCCGCGTGTCGTGGTGTCATGGCGTCGCGCAGCCGCAGCAGGCCCGAGCGAATCCGGGTCTTGATGGTTCCGAGTGGAATCCCGGTGCGCTCGGCAATCTCGGAGTGGCTGAGCCCCTCGAAATACGCCAGTTCCAGCGCATCGCGCTGTTCTGCCGGCAGCTGTTGCATGGCCTGCCGCACGGAAGTGGCCTGTTGGGAGGCTGCCACGATCACATCTACGGACGGCGACGCGTCTGGGATGGCGGCCAGTCGGCCGCCGTCATCGGCGGTGGGCCCCTGTGGCCGCGCGCGCCTGGCGCGCAGGCGGTCAATCGCCCTGGTGCGGGCGGTGACGAGCAGCCATGCCGCCACGGCCCCCCGCGCGGGGTCGTACCTGGCGGCATTCTTCCACGCCAGCGTGAACACATCCTGTGTGAGGTCTTCGGCCTCGGCGGCGTCCCCAAGGATCCGCACACCGAGCGCATATACCGAACGGCCGTGGCGGTCATACAACTCCGCCAGGGCCTGGCCGTCGCCACGCGCCATGCGCGTCACAGCCGAGAGGTCCTGATCAATCACGCCGCTAGAGAATACCAGCGTGCGCTACCGATCGAGGACCTGTCTCACGCGTTGCGTCAGCACCGTGGGCAGGTAGGGCTTCGGCAGAAAGTCCACGTCCTGTTCCACACGTCCGCCGGCGTTGGCGATCTCCTCGTTGTATCCCGAGGTGAACAGGATTTTCATCCCGGGCCGCAGCACGCGCAATCGCTCCGCCATTTCCCATCCCCCCATCTGGGGCATCACAATGTCGGTCACGACGAGGGCCAGATCCTCACCGAGGTCGGCCGCCACTGCCAGTCCTTCGAGGCCATTGGTCGCGGTGCGCACCCGGTACCCGTGCCGCTCGAGCGTTGCCCGCGCCACGTCGCGCACCATCGGTTCATCCTCAACGACGAGCACGGTCTCCGTACCGGCCCCGAATGCCGGCTCGACGTCCCGATCAAACGCCACAGGCACGTCCACTTCCGCGACCGGGAAGTAACACGTCACACTCGTGCCTCGTCCCACCTGTGACCGCAGATCCATGTGTCCGCCAAACTGGGCGACGATGCCGTACGACGTGGATAACCCCAGCCCGGTGCCCTGCCCTTTTGGCTTGGTCGTAAAAAACGGCTCGAAGATCTGCGCCCGGATGTCCGCCGGAATGCCGGCGCCGGTATCGCTGACGGTCACGGCCACAAAATCACCGGCGGGCACGTCGGTGCCCTGCACCGGACCTGAGACATCGGAGGTCTCGATCAGCAGCTGCCCGCCGTCCGGCATCGCATCACGGGCATTCGCGCAGAGGTTGAGCAGCACTTGATCGAACTGGTTGGCGTCAAGCCGGACGAGCGGACGCTTGGCACGCTCGACGATATCCACCGCGACGGTGGGCCCGACCAGGTGGCGCACGAACGCTTCGGCCTTGGCGACGGCGTCGTTGAGATCCACCACCCGCGGGTCGATCACCTGCCGCTGCGCGAAGGTCAACAACTGCCGGGTGAGCGACGACGCGCGTTGTCCCGCGCTCTCAATCTCGGTCAGCCCGGCGACCAGTTCGTCGGCAGCCGGATGCGCGGGGGCTTCCTGGGCGGCGGATCGCAGCAGATCCGCGTACGACAGGATGACGGTGAGCAGATTGTTGAAGTCGTGGGCAACGCCACCCGCCAGCCGTCCGAGGCTCTCCATCTTCTGGGCTTCGATGAGCTGGGTCTCGAGGTGCTGGCGCCGCGTCACGTCAAACGCAAGTCCCGCCACAAGGTAGATGCGCCCGTCGGCCCGTCGAATCGGGAACTGCAGGTCCTCGATCCACACGACCTCGCCATCCGGCCTGGAGATCCGGTACTCGATGTCGAGTCGCGTCAACCGTTCGCGATACGACGCACGCACACGATCGCGGTCGTCTTCGTGGACCGAGTCGAGGAACGAAAACGGATTGGCATACAACGACGCGCGCGTGCGTCCCCAGATGCGCTCGTACGCCGGACTGATGAACAACAGGCTGCCGGTCGGCGGGTCAACCAGGTACACGACCGCGGGAATATGCTCCGCCAGTTGTCGGAAGCGTTCTTCACTCTCGCGCAGCGCCTCTTCGGCAGCGCGCTGTTCCGATTCATCAATGATGACCGCCACATGGCCTGAACACTCATGGCCTGACCACACGGGCGCGGTGCGCATCCGCCACCAGAAGACGCGGCCCTCCGTATGCATGAAGCGCCCGGCGCCGGTGAACGGCCGGCACGCGCTGATGGCCTCTTCGAGCTGCGTGCGTATGTGTTCACGATCGTCGGGATGACAGGCGGCCAGCCATCCGCTGCCCAGCGCCTGCTGCAGCGACAGCCCCAGCAGTCGCAGCGCGGTGTCGTTGAGATAACGAAGGTCGCCTCTCGGCGTGAGCATCGCGACACCGGCGGGCGAGGCATCCGCCATCGCGCGAAACTCGGCTTCGCTGCGACGCAGGGCGGTCTCGACGGTCTTGCGCGCCTCGAGATCCGCGGCGAGACGACGCGCCTGCGCCTGTGCCGCTTCTTCCGCGCGACGCAGCGCCGCTCCGCGGCGCAACGTCACGCCCAGCAGCGCGGCAGTGAGCACCAGCAGTCCGCCGGTAATCCACTCAGTCACACGTGTCCTCGCGCGATCATGCCCGGAGCATTATGCGTCTATGATGGACGCTTGGCGCTGCGTCTTTTTGCCCTCGTGTCCCTCATGGCGGCATCGGTCCTCGCGCAGACCGGTGCGGCGTACCGCGTGATCACGGCTGCCGCCGTACAGACATTGCCGGTACACGCAACGAACGGCACGGTCGACATGGTGACTCTGGATGCCGTAGCACGACTCTTCGGACTCACTGTGCGTGACGATGCGCGCGCGGGAGGCGCGGTCATTGCGTCCGGCTCCGACCGCGTGATCATCACGTCAGGTCAATCCAGCGTTGCCGTCAACGGGCGCGTCGTCTCGTTGCCCGCACCGGTGTCGCGCAGCGGCTCCACCTGGCTGGTGCCTGTCGACCTGATTCGCAACCTTCGTCGTGGCGCCGACATTCGACGCGAGTCGCGCCTGATCGTGATTCCACCGGCCGTCGTGCCGACGATCACTCCCCGCCTTGAACGCACACCGACCGGCGCGCGCCTGACGCTGTCGCTGTCGCCGGCCGCACCGGCGCGTGTGACGCGTGACGGCGCCCAGCTCACGGTGCGCCTGCAGGCGCCGGCGCTCGACCTGGTGGCGCTGCCGACCGGCTCTCCCGATTTCGTTCGGGACATTCGGCTCGCCGACACGTCGGTCATCATCGACCTCGGCCCGCTCGTCGCGAACGTTCGCAGCGAACCGGCCACCACGGGCGACACCATCGTGATCGAACTGGTTGCGCCGGCAGGTTCGGTGACACCGCCGCCGGCGTCGTCGCCGGCGACCTTTGATCGTCCTGAACCCGGCTTGCGCACGGTCGTCATCGACCCCGGCCACGGCGGTGACGATGCCGGGGTGCGCGGCGCGGACGGCCTCAGTGAAAAAGAGGTCACGCTGGCCGTGGCGCTGCGACTCAAGAACGTGCTCGAGTCGCGTTACGGCCTTCGCGTCCTGCTCACGAGAGACGCCGACACCAACGTCGACCTGGACCGGCGCGCGTCGGTGGCCAACAACAACAAGGCGGACCTCTTCATCAGCCTCCATGCCAACGCAAGCCCGTTGGCCGCGGTGCGTGGCGCCCAGGTGCTCAGCCTGGATCCGGAAATGTACGCGACGGTCGACGGCTCGCCGAACCTGACCCCTGCGGCGGGCGCCTCCGTGCCACTGGTCGGTGGTGGGACACGCATGATCGACATCGTGCCCTGGCATCTGGCGCAACTGCCGAGAGCGCCTGAGTCCCTGACGCTGGCCGGCATCGTCACCCGTCGCCTCGTCGATGCCGGCGTCGGCTTGCTGCCGACGCCTTCGGTGCGTGGCCCATGGCGCGGGCTGGTGGGCGCGAACATGCCGGCGGTACTGATTGAACTGGGCATGCTCACCAACGAGGAAGACGCAGCGCAACTGCGCGACGACTCGTACCGAACGCTGCTGGCCGAGGCCATCGGACTGGCGGTCGGCGACGTAAGACGTGGCATCCCGCGTCCCGACGGAGGGCAACACTGATGCCGTGGCGAACGATCGGCATCAGCGCGGCGGTCATTGCCGTGTCCATCTGGCTGCTGTCGCTGTGGCTGCCCGACATGCTGAGCCCCACACCGGCGACGCGCCCGACCGAGGCGGGTGCCGCGCCTGCCGGCGGCCTCACCGATGCGCGGCGCATTCACGCGTCGTTGTTCTACGTGTCTGCGTCGGGGCTCACGCTGGATGGGGTTGACCGCGAAGTCCCCTACGCACCGTCACCAGCCGCCCAGGCCCGCGCCATCGTTGAGGCCCAACTTGGAGCGCCGCCTCCGGGACGTGTGTCGGCGGTCCCGCAGGGCGCTCACGTGCGCAGTCTGTATCTGACCGCTCGAGGCGAGGCGTTTGTCGACATCTCGAGCGAGATTGTGGCGAATCATCCAGGCGGATCCCTCGCCGAGGCCCTGACGGTGTATGCGATTGTCTCGGCCGTGACCGTGAATCTGCCGGACGTGACGCGGGTGCAGATCCTCATTGACGGCCGCGAAGTGGACTCGCTGGCCGGGCACGTCGACCTGCGGCACCCGCTGGCCAGAGACGCGCGCTGGATTGCCCAGTAGCCTCCGGCAGGCCGCAGCGGTACGACACAATGATCGGATGATTCGACTCTTCGATCGCGCTCCTGATGCCCTGCGTCCCACCGCTCTGACTCCCAACGTCCTCATCCATGCGGAAGGCTCGGTCCTGATCGAGGCCGGTCTCACCCGCGTGATGTGCACAGCGTCGGTCGAGGATCGCGTACCGCCGTTCCTGAGAGGCACCGGCAAGGGCTGGGTCACCGCGGAGTACGGCATGTTGCCGCGAGCCACGTCCACACGCACGCAGCGCGAGGCATCGGCCGGCAAGGTCGGCGGCCGAACGCAGGAAATTCAGCGCCTCATCGGACGTTCATTGCGTTCGGTCACCGCCCTGCGGGAACTCGGCGAGCGCACGATCTGGATCGACTGTGACGTCATTCAGGCCGACGGCGGCACCCGCACGGCATCCATCACGGGTGGATTCGTCGCGCTGGTGCTGGCGCTTGACCGCCTCAAGCAGCAGGGCGCGATTCGCAGCATCCCGATCACCGACTACGTCGCGGCCACCAGCGTCGGCATCGTGCAGGCCACACCGCTCCTCGACCTCGCGTACGAGGAAGACTCGCAGGCGGAAGTCGACATGAACGTGGTGAAGACGGGGCGAGGCAAGTTCATCGAGGTGCAGGGCACGGCGGAGTCCGAGCCGTTTGATCGCGCGTCGCTTGATGCGCTGCTCGCGCTGGCCGACAAGGGGATCGCCGACCTGGTGGAGAAACAACGGGCGTTGGTGGGGGGAATCCTCTGAACCGCGTTCACAGCGCCGGGTGCGAACCAGGCACCCGGCACTGTGAACCCATCGAACCGGCGCGTCAGCGCCGGTTCGATGCGCCGCCGCCGCGGCCACCCGCAGCCGCGGCGCCTGCGCCGCGTTCGCGCATCGCGCGCGGATCGAGGATCGTCGCAACCTCGTCGATCACGTCGCGCATGTGGCGCATCGTGGCCTCATCACGCGCGCCGCCCGAGCGCAGCGCGTTGTCGACCATCTCACCAATCGCCCGCAGCTCACCCTTGAGCAACGACCGCACCTCGGCGCTCGGCTCCGTCGCGCCGTTGAGCCGACTGTCCACGATCGACAGATAGGTGCGCTGCAGGTTGCGGCGATAGATGTCCATGTTGCCGCCCTTGGCGATGTCACCCCACACACCGGCGCGGAGTTCGGTCAGGAACTCGACCGGTGAATACGCCGCCGAACCGTCCAGGGCCACCTGCTCCGTCATGCGGTCCAGCTTGGCATTGTTGATGAGGTTGTTCAGAACCGACTGCTGGGCCGTGCGCACACGTTCCACGATGCCCGACGGCTCAATCCGGCGGAGGATCTCGGGACGCACCATCAGCGTCGGAGTGGCCAGCGCATTCTCGACGAGGAACTTGACGGCTTCCTGCTGACGCGCGCGCGCCACGACCTGGAACCGCACGCCGTTCTGCCCGATGTGTTTCTGCTGGGAATCCAGCGCGCCGATGACCCGCGTGACGTGGTTCATCTCGGTCGTCCACTGGCTGACCATGCGGCCGTAGACCTCTTCCAGTTCAGTCCACGGGTCGCCGGTGCGGGTGCCGGTGGCGCTCAACAACATCTCGGAGACGCGGCCGAGGTTGCGCAGGCCAAGCGTGGTCGCGCGCACGGCGTCGATGTCGCCCACGGCTTCCGTCTGGTCGCCCGGGTCGCTGCCGCCCTGGCCTTCCGTCGAGAACCGCAGGTACGGCTTCTCGTCCTGCTCACGCGCCCACTGGTCGAGTGTCGGCTTCTCTTCTTCCGGCGTCTTCGCGCCTGGAATCGGCTTGTAGCCCCACATCGTCGCCCACTTGTCATACGGACCAATCTTCGGGATGAGGTCCGCCGGATCGATCTTGTCTTCCGGCTGCGCGACGTAGTTGAAGCGCGAGTAATCCATCAGCGTCGGCGTGTGGCCCATCTCCTTGACCCACTTCGGATCGCGGATCTGTTCGATGGTGTAGGCCGAGCTCGCCTTCATGTTGTGCTGGAAGCCCAGCGTGTGGCCGACTTCGTGCGCCACGACGTAGCGCATGAGCTCACCCATCAGGTCGTCGGGCAGCGGCAGTTTCTGCGCGCGCGGATCGAGCGGGCCCGCCTGCACGAAGTACCAGTTCTTCGCGAGGTTCTGCACGTTGTGGTAATACTGGATATCCGACTCGAGGATCTCACCGGAGCGGGGATCGTGAATGTGCGGGCCCGACGCGTTTTCCGTCGTCGAGGGCAGCCACCGAATCACTGAATACCGCGCATCCTCCGGGCTCCAGTCGGGATCGTTTTTCGGCGGGTCTGCCGCAATGATGGCGTTGCGGAAGCCCGCGGCCTCAAACGCCGGCTGCCAGTCTTCGATGCCCTTCTTCACGAACGGCACCCACTTGGGCGGCGTCGCCGGATCGACGTAGTACACGATCGGCTTCACCGGCTCGGAGATGGCGGCGTTCGGATCCTTCTTCTCGAGGCGCCAGCGCGTGATGTAGCGCTTCGCTTCCGCGCGGTGCTCCTCGGTGCCGTAGTCGGTGACGGCGCGGGTGAAGTACCCGACACGTTCATCGAACAGGCGCGGCATCATCGGCGTGTCAGGCAGCTTGACCATGCTGTAGTACGTCAGCACCGTCGCGCTTGGGCCCAGCATGACGCCGCGGCCACGACCCGCCGCGGGTTAGGCATCGGTCGCGCCGGTGAACGTCTGCA
>CBINOO010000127.1:0-10860 GCA_966252305.1 uncultured Acidimicrobiia bacterium | reverse complement strand
AAGGAATCCGGTGATGAACGGCTCGGAGGATTTCACCGTGCCGTCCTTGTTCAGCATCCCCTGCACACCGCCGTCGATAGGCAGGGACGTTGGGACGCCGCCATTGATTGGCACCACGTACAGCGGGCTCCGCCACGGACTGACGGCCTGGCTCGTCGCGACGATGATGCCAGTGCCGTCTGGGGTCCAGTTCAGGACCGTTTCCGGCGCCGTGGCGAACGTCAGCTGGCGAGGCTCACCGCCCGTCGCCGGCACGATGAAGACATCGTTGTTGCCGAAACGCTCCGAGGAGAAGGCCACCCATCGGCCATCGGGCGAGAGGCGCGGGAAGACATCACGCGCGACGTGTACCGTGAGCCGCTGCGGATTCGAGCCGTTGTCGTTCGCGATCCAGATGTCGCCGTGGTAGCTGAACACCAGCTTGCCTTGCGCGACGTGTGGATACCTCGCGAACTTGATCGGTTCGGCCGAAGCGGCCGAGCTGAAGATCGCGCAGGCGAACCCTGCGATGAGGATGCGTGACAGACGTGACATGACCATGCCTCCGGTAACTACTGCAACAGCAGGCCCGCGCCCGGGCCAAGGGGAAGACCAAAGGTGAACCAGACCGCCAGCAGGGCGCTCCAGATCAGGAGGAACACCATCGAATACGGCAGCATCGTGGCGATGACGGTGCCGATGCCGGCCTTTTTGTCGTAGCGCTCGAAGAACGCGACGATCAGCGCAAAGTAGGACATCATCGGCGCGATGATGTTTGTCGTGCTGTCGCCAACTCTGAAGGCGGCCTGCGTGAGCTCGGGCGTGTATCCAAGCAGCATCAGCATCGGCACGAACACCGGCGCCATGATGGCCCACTTGGCCGACGCGCTGCCCATGAAGAGGTTGATGAACGCGGTCAGCAGGATGAACGCGACCAGCAGCGGCGCGCCGCCCAGCGCGGATTCGCGGAGGACATCAGCGCCCTTTACCGCGAAGATGAGTCCGAGGTTGCTCCAGTTGAACAACGCGACGAACTGCGCGGCGAAGAAGACCAGCACAAGGTAACTGCCAAGTGTGCTGATGGACTTGCCCATGCCGTTCATCACGTCTGCGTCGTTCTTGAACGTGCCCGCGCCGAAGCCGTACGCCGCGCCTGCCAGCGCTCCCCAGAGGAAGATGAAGGCGACGATGCCGGACATGAAGGGCGAACGGAGCAGATCGCCCGTCTGTGGATCCCTGAGGAAGCCGTCTGATGGAACCGTGCCCCACAGGATGAGTGCCGCCAGTGCTGCCGTGGCAATGCCGGCCCAGCGCAGCCCGCGTCGCTCCTGATCACTCAGGCCCACGATTTCCTCTCGCGCCTGTCCGCCGGCGTACGTGCCGAGCCTGGGCACGACGATGCGTTCGGTGACCCAGGTGCCGGCTACCGTCAGCAGCGGCGTCGATACGACCATGAAGTAGTAGTTCGCTGCTGCGCTGACCGTGTAGTCGGGGCGCACGATGCGGGCGGCTTCCTCCGAGAGACCAGCGAGCAGCGGGTCGACCGTGCCCAGCAACAGGTTGGCGCTGTACCCGCCGGAGACGCCGGCAAATGCCGCGGCCATGCCTGCGATGGGATGACGACCGGCGCCCAGGAAAATGAGTCCGGCCAGAGGCACCAGCAGCACGTACCCCAGTTCGCTGGCCATGTTGGACATCACGCCGGCAAACACCAGCACCATCGTCAACAGGCGCGGAGGGGCGGAGAGCACAAGCTTGCGGAGGCTGGCACTCATCAATCCTGACGCTTCCATCGCGCCGACACCCAGCATCGCCACCAGCACCGTGCCCAGTGGGGCGAAGCCTGTGAAGTTGGTGACGAGGTTCGTCAGGATGCGATGCAGGCCCGCGATGCTGAGCAGATTGACCGGCGCAATCGACGCGCCTGTGCCGGGGTGGACAGCCGAGATCCCCGTCGCAGCCGCGATCCACGACACGATGATGATGAGCAACGCGAAGAGGGCAAACAGCGTTGCGGGGTGTGGGAGGGCGTTGCCACCGCGTTCCACCACGTTGAGGAACACGGTCATCCAGTTTCGACGCTCGGACATGCCGGGACTGTAACCCAGATATCCGGATTCCGGCTAGGTGGCGGCCCGCCCCACGAGCAGGTCGATCGTCCACGCGGCTCGCGTGGTGCACGTATAATACGTGCAGGAGGGTGCCCGCGTGTCCACAACCGAGCCTGCCCGTCAGAACATCACGATTCGACTCGACCAACGGACGGTGCGACGGGCGAAGGTGCTCGCCGCCAAACGAAATACGTCCATCAGCAGATTGATTGCTCAGCAGATCGAGACGCTGGTCGGTGAGGACGACGCGTACGAGCAAGCGCGAAGGCGCGCGCTCGCGCTCCTCGATCGCGGACTCCACCTGGGTGGACGTATCGAGGCAAGTCGTGACGAGTGGCATGAACGGTAAGACCTTCGTTGACACGAACGTCTTGATCTACGCGCACGACGTCGATGCGGGGCGCAAGCATCAGATCGCCCAGGCACTGCTGCGCACGCTGTGGGCAGACCGTACCGGCGTGCTCAGCACGCAGGTGCTCCAGGAGTTCTACGTCAACGTCACCCGCAAGATCCGGAAGCCGTTGACGAAGCCCGAGGCGAGGAGCGTCGTCGATACATACGCGCTCTGGTGCACCGACGGCATCTCGGCCAGCGACATCGCAGCCGCCTTCCAGATCGAAGACCAGGCGCGCCTCGGTTTCTGGGACGCCCTGATCGTGGCGGTTGCGGCACGCAGCGGGGCAACTCGCCTTGTCTCAGAGGATCTGAACGCCGGCCAGTCGATCGCCGGTGTCGCGATTCAGAACCCGTTCAAGGAAGCGACCCCGCGGAAGCCGCGTCGCTGAACCAGCGGCGCCCACCTCAATCAGCCTGTCTTGAGCAGCGGCCACAGGTTGAGACGGCGCAGCCGGAGCAGGTGTGGGACGCTCGCGAGCGCGGCGACGAGCAGGGCAGCCGCGGCGCTTCCGACCAACAGGCCAGTGGTGTCAGGGATAGTGGCCGTCGTTGTCGCCAGCTGGGCGCTCAGTCCGGCCACGATCACCATGCCGGCGAGCAGACCTCCTCCAACGATGATCGCGACCAGGCCGGACACGTACCACGTCAGATTCGTGCCCGTTGCACCAAGGGCGAGGCGAATGGCGGACTCTCGCGCCCGCAGCGACAGTTGCAGCCCGACGGCGGAGTACGCAGCCGCTGTTGCCGCGAGGAGGCAGAGGCTCATCACAAGCGAAAACAGCCACAACACTGCCGAGTCAGCCCGGCGGTCCGCCTGCCGGATGCCCTCGAGAGTGTCCACCCCCGCCAGCGCACCGTAGCCCTCATGCCGGGATGCCACATCAACCAGCGCTGAGGGAACGGCGGCTCGTTGTGCCCCTGTTGCCAGCAGCCCAATGCGGTCCACCGGACTCCAACCGAACGGCACGTAGACCGCTTCCAGGGTGTCCGTGTCCACCCCGAAATGGTGCGCGTCGCTCACGACGCCGACAACCTGGAACGAGGCGTACGGCTGATACTGCAGGGCCAGGTACTGGCCGACCGCGTTGCTGGACGGCCACGCGGCTCGGGCGAGGCTCTCGCTCACGAGAATCGGAGGCGGCTGCCGTGGCGTCTCAAAGTCGTCCAGCAACGCGACTGGTTGGATTTGGTCATCGTCCGTGAGCAGGCGGCCCTTCACGAGTTCGATGCCGAGCACATCCAGCGCGCGGCCCGCGACGATGAACTGAAGCGCAGCCCTGGATCCTTCGGTCTCGACAAAGGTCGCATCGTTCTTCGATGTGATCCTCGGTCCCGGCAACGGCGTGTATCGTCGGGGCCCTTGGGGCTCGGCGTACGGAATGGGAAAGATCGCGCCACTTCGATTCAGTTGCGGGTGTGCGGCCAGGTCGCTCACGAGGTCGCGGCCCACGCGATGAAATCGGACCGTCGGATAGTGGGTGACTTCGGCCAGGTCTTTACCGAGAGGTTGCCGCCAGATCCCTACGAACACGCCTTCGGTCGCCAGGTCATCGTCGTGTCGTGTGACTTCCGCCATCGATGAGGCTAGAAACGCGCTGCCGTACACGGCCGCGACGGCCACTGCGACCTCCAACGCTGCGACGCCCACAGCGACCCGACGATGGCGCGCGCTGCCGGCGAGGCCTTCCCGGCTACGGTTGCTGACGGCATGGCGCCACGCCCGTGGAACGCCAAACGAGGTCAGAATGCCGAACAGCGCGAGCGCCGAGCCCAGTGCGACCAGCGCCGTCGACGGCCACGTGAGCTGAGCCAGCACGACATCCGCAGGTTGGGTCCCTGCGGTGTCGACTAGTTTCAGGGCCCACGCCGCCGCCGGCAGAACGAACAGCAGGCCCAGCGCCACCGTGGTCGCTGATCGCGAGAAGACGTGTCCGGCAATTCGCGCGCGTGTGGCTCCCAGGGCAGATCGGGTGGCCCACTCCCGGGAACCTGCAAAGTCGCGTCCGGCCTGCATTTGCAGAAGTCCGAGGACTCCGACCAGGAAGCCCATGACGCCGCCCGCGGTCACAAGGCGGAGCATCGAGTCCAGACGTCCCAGCAGGAAGGAGCGGAGCGGCACGACCTCGACCGCTGACGCCGGACCGTCAACTGACATCTCCGTTCGGATAAGCCGCGAGAGTGCGTCACCGGTGCGCGTCCGGCTTGTGACAATGGCCACGACACTGTAGCGCGAGCGGCGCAGGCGTTCCTCTTCGCGCGCGGGAACGATCCTGATCGCGGGGTACGAGAGTTGGAGGCAGCAGTTGGGCGGGAGCACCCCGACGAAAGTGCCGGAGTCGTCTGCGTCGAAACCCTCGACGCGGCCCGGTGTGCCTAGCGCCAGAGTGCCGCCGAACCGGCTCTGCCACGTACCGTGCGACAGCACGTAACCCGGCTCAGCACGACCGATGTGCGGGCTGACGCCAAGCGCATCGAACAGGTCGGGGCTCGCAAGAGCAACCGGGCCGACTACAGCCCTGCCGCCGAAGTCGTGGTATTCCTCGCGACTTGACGGCGCCAGCCACGCGAGCGAGAGGTCGGCCTGGTGCCTGTCCTCAAAGTCGCGAACACGGCCGACCGTCAGTGACGCGGCATTCTCCGCTGCGCGAATGATGTAGGTGTTCTCGGCGTCGTACGCGGCGACTGCGCGCGCAGTGGCGACATTCACTGACCCTGCGACGGTCAAGCAGGCGAGCGCCACGGCTGACAACGCGGCCTCGGCAAGTGATCGTCCACGGAGTTTACCCATGGTCACCCCTCAGACGACATCGGCTCGCCGGCGGTCTGCGATTGCTGACGATCTCCGGCAAACGGGGTACTAATCCCGATACCGCCTGAAGAACGCCTCTTCGCCCTTGTGGTCGCCGATCAGCACGAGGTCCGCACCGGTGTCCAACGGGGTCTGTGCGGAGGCCGCGGGCACGACGTGGCCGCCGTTGACGACCGCGAGGACATTGCAGCCTGACGACTCGCGAATGCCCGCATCCGCCAGTGTCTTGCCGACGAGCGACGGCGGCACGGGCACCTGGAAGACGTCCAGCCCTTCGCCAATGAGCAGCAGCTCCCGGCGACGCAGCTGGCTGATGATCGCGTTGGCCCCCATCGACGCGTACGACAACACGGTGTCTGCGCCGGCGCGGTACAGCGTTGATACGTTGCGGTCCAGAGTGGCGCGGCTGAGGATCTGCAGGTTGGGCCGCAGCCGACGGCAGTACAACGTCAGATACACGTTCATGTCATCGTCATGCGTCGTCACTGCGGCGGTGGTGGCGCGATCGATGCCCGCCGACTTGAGCACCTCGAGGTCTGCCGCATCACCGACGACCACATGTTCGGACGTCCTGGCCCGGTCGGGCAGCTTCTCCACGATGCGATGCTCGATGCCGGAGTTCGTCAGCGCCTCCGCACAGGCGCGACCGACCCGGCCTCCACCGAGAATCACGACGAACGCCTCGGGAGCATTCGGCACACCGAACTCGGTGTTGTAGGCGGCGAGTTGCTCGCGGGTGCCGGCGAGGAAGAGCACGCTGGTGTCGGTGAGAACGGTGTCCGGGAGGCCGACCTTGAAAGTGCCGCGCTCCCAGACGCCGGCGACATTGATGCCGAAGCGATCACGCAGCTTGGCGTCACGCAGCGCCTGACCGACCAGTGGCGTACCGGCCACCGAGGCCTCGGCAACACACAAGGTATCGAGCGTGCCGATGATGTGCGCGCGGCGATCGCGCCCGGACACTCGGCGGGCAAGGAACTGGCCGAGCAGCTGGCCGAGCTGCAACACCTGGCGTGCGCCCGCCAGCTCCAGAATGTCGACTGACGCCGGGGATGCTGCTGTGGTCACGACCGGCACATCCGGCGCGACTTCGCGCACAGTGAACGCGACGTTGGTATTGGATGTGTCGGTGCGTGTCGCTACGACCAGTGACGCAGTGGAGGCACTGGCGGCCCGATACGTGTCGGGATCGTCCAGCTCTCCGACCATCACGTTGATGCCCTGGTCATGCAGCGCGAGCGCGTCGGTCACCTCGGGCACGACGACGAAGTACGGTGTGCGCAGCGACTCGAGGCGGCGGACCAGCGCGGCGTCCACAGGGCCGAAGTTGGTGAGCAACACGTGCCCGCGAGTGCCGTCGGGCAGCCGTCGAGGCGCGCGCGCAGAGTTTCGCGCTTCCAGCCACGGCGCATAAAAGAACTGGATGAACGTGAAGGGCAGCAGGATGAGCATGAACACCGTGCCCGACATCACGACGACGACCGAGAACAGGCGGCCCAGATCGGAGTGGAAGGTGACGTCGCCAAACCCCAGCGTCGACATCGTCACCATCGTCCAGTAGAAGCCGGAGATCCAGCTGAAGTCGCGGCCTTCGCGCGCCATCAGGACGTGGAACAACACCGTGTACGCCGTGACGATCAACGTCAACAGCAGGAGCAGGTTGACGAGCACGCGCAGGTTGGTGCGTTGCTGACGTCCCGCAAGCGAGGACGAGACCAGCGCGCCGAGAGTTTTCATGGTCAGGACATACTACTCGCCCTTGAGCGTCGTCTGTGGCGCGACACGGGCGGCACGTGCCGCCGGTGTCCAGCTGGCGGCAAGGGCCATGAGCACCTGCGCCAGGAGGGCTGCCAGATACAGCCGCGGATCAAGTGGTGATGTGCCGACGAGCATCGCCCGCGAAAGCATCGCGGCTCCAGCAGCGACCACGAGACCGACGAGCAGGGCGGGTGCGATCAGTCGGATGGACTCACCGAGCACCAGCCGCTTGAGATCGGCGCCGGTCGCTCCAAGTGCGAGCCGGATGCCGAACTCGCGGGTGCGCTGGCTGACGACCTGCCAGGTCACACCGAAGAGCCCAACGGTGACCAGCAACACCGCGATCGTGCCGCAGGTCGCAAAGAAGGCGGCCGCCACGCGGCTGGGCCACAAGGGCAGCGCCATCCGAGTCTCCATCGTCTGCACATCGGCAGGAGGCAGGGAGCGATCGGCGTCCTGCCAGGTCTCGCGCAGTGCGCGCGCGGCCTGGTCTGCGCCACCGGTGGAGCGGGCGACAAGTGTCAGCGCCTGCCGCAGGTGGGCCGGTTGAAGAGGGAAGTACACATACGGGCGCGGCTGTTCGTTCATCGAACCGGTGATCACCGTGTCGACGACGCCGATGACGGGGTACTGGCGCGTCGAGCGCGAGTCATACAGCCACTGCCCAACAGCGTTTTGTCCTGGCCAGAGTGCTTCGGCGGCTGCGGCATTGATGACGACCGTGTCGGCGTCGCGAGCGGAAAACGTCCGTCCCGCGCGAAGACCAATCGCCAGGGTGTCGAAGAACTGCTCGGAGACCGCAGCGCTGGAGGCGGTCACACATCCGCCTGACTCGCAGTCGCGTGCGGATGCGGCAATACGGATGACGCCTGGATCCCCTACGTGAAATGAGATCCGTTCGGCGAAGGCGGCGCTGGCGATGTCTGGTCTGGCAGTGAGCCGCTGCATGAAGTTCTCGAGATGTGCGGACCGACGCTCCTCAGGCATCGTGCCCATCGCGTTGGCAAACTGCAGGACGGCGGTGTTTTCCGTATCAAAGCCAGGATTGGTCTGTTGGCCGGTCAGGTAGCTCGCGACGAACATCAAGGCAAGCGTGAGGAACGTCGTCGAGCCAACCACCTGCAGGCGCACGAACCAGCGGCGCGCGGTGGCGGGACCGCCAGCGCCGGTTGATCCACTGGCCGCGGACTTCAACCAGCGAATCGGATCGATGCGGCTGATGCGCCACGCGGGTGCAAGCGTCGGCACCGTCGCGGCAACAAGCACCCATGCGCACGTAAAGAGGACCAGTCGCCAATCCACCGCGAAGTGCAGGCGCTGCGGGATTGGCGCCGGCAGGCTCAGGCTGCCCAGCAGCGCTTCGCTCCACGAGGCCACCAGCAGGGCGGCGAGGCCGGCCATGGCGGCCAGCACCAGTCCTTCGGCGAGCAGCAGACGAGTCAGGCGCAGTCGTGAGGCGCCAAGGGCCGCGCGCACGGCGAGTTCCTGCTGGCGTTCCGACGAGCGGGCGAGGATGAGTCCCGCCACGTTGAAACAGGCAATGACGATGACGAGGCCGACGGCAGCGAGGCCAAGTACCGCGCCCTGACCAATCATGCGGGCTTCGGGGTGACCTTCGGTGACAGGCACATAACTCGCCTGTACACGCGCGCGGTCGGCGTCCGGCGCCTCTGTCGTTGCGATCGCGAGCAACTCGGCATCAATCTGGGCACGTGTTGCGCTGGCGGTTGGACGCGCAATCATCGTGAGCCACTCGCGATCGCCGCCGGATGTGTCTGCCAGGTCGAGTGCCGGCATCGCATCGAACGTGAACCACACCTGCGGTTCGTAGATGCCTCCCGGTCCCTGATGATCGTCTCGGACCACACCGACAACCGCGACCTGTTGTCCGTTGAGTGTCAGCGGAAACGCGGAGAGGTCTTCAGATGCGCCACGCCGGGACTTCCAGAAGCGTTCGCTGATCAGCACAGGCACGCCTGCCACGGGGACGTCCGCTGGTGTCAGCCGTCGGCCTGCGCGCATCGGCGCCTGGACGAGTTCGAAGTAGTTGGGGGAGACCGCAAGCGCCCAGACCTGCTCAGGGCCTGCGCCGGTCGACCCCGTGAGTGCCAGTCGACCCTCCGCCGCGACGGCCTCGAGCGTGCTTGCACGCGACACCGCGCGCCACGTCTCGCTGCTGACGTTCCCAAATGGATCACCCGAGGCACTGACGAAGGCCCAGCCGTAGGTGTCGCTGCCCGTGACGGCGAACGGCCGAAACACCAGTGCATTTACCGCAGAGAAGGCGACCGCGTTGACGCCCAGGCCAAGCGCAAGCGTGAACACCACCAGCGCGGCATGAGCGGGACGTCTGACAACACTGCGGAGGGCGTAGAAAAAGTCAGCGCGCATGAGGCTCTATACGGCGCGGGCAGGGCGGCTGGTTCCGAGGTGAGTCATGCCGGGGGTGGGGATCGAACCCACACGTCCCTTGCGGGACTCGGGATTTTAAGTCCCGTGCGTCTGCCAGTTTCGCCACCCCGGCCCAGTCCATGTCACGGTAGCACGTCGCACTCAGCACCCGGCACCGTTCCCGGATATGATCCCCTGCACTATGGAGATCCTCTGGTGGCATTGGCTTGTGCTTGGCCTGCTGCTGATTCTGGCGGAACTGGCCACAGCCGGCGGGTTCTACGTCATCTTCTTCGGCGTCGCGGCCCTGGTCGTCGGCGTGTTGTCGGGCTTCGATTTGGCCGGCCCTCTCTGGGTGCAGTTGCTGCTGTTCTCGGCGCTCTCGCTCGCATCCCTCCTCCTGTTCCGGGCGCGCCTGCTCGAGTGGGTGCAACACGACCCGCAGCGGCCCGAAATTGACACGCTGGTCGGTGAAATCGGTATCGCGAGTGATGAACTGGCTCCCGGTACCGTCGGAAAAGTGGAAGTGCGCGGCGCCGCCTGGTCGGCCCGCAACACGACCTCGTCGCCGCTCGGCCGCGGCGTGCGCGTGCGTGTCGTCCGGGTCGACGGACTGACGCTGGATGTTGAACCCGAAGGAGCCCGGTCGTGAGCCCAGAAGTCATTGTTTTCATCGCCCTTGCCCTGCTCGTCGTCATCATCATCGCCAAGACGGCGGTGGTGGTGCCGCAGCAGAGCGCCTACGTCGTTGAACGTCTCGGCCGATACAGCGGCACGTTGTCTGCCGGGTTCCACATCCTGATTCCGTTCCTCGACGTCATTCGTTACAAACACTCGCTGAAAGAAGCGGCACTGGATATTCCCGCGCAGGTCTGCATCACACGCGACAACGTGCAGGTGGGCGTGGACGGCATCCTCTATCTCAAGGTGCTCAATCCGGAACGCGCGTCCTACGGCATCTCGGACTTCGTCTTCGCGATCAGCCAGCTGGCACAGACGACGCTGCGTTCGGAAGTCGGCAAGATCGACCTCGATCGCACGTTTGAAGAACGCATGAACATCAACGCGTCCATCGTCTCGGAACTCGACAAGGCGAGTGAGGCGTGGGGTGTGAAGGTGCTGCGCTACGAGATCAAGAACATCACGCCGCCGCACGACGTGCTCGCCGCGATGGAGAAGCAGATGCGCGCCGAGCGCGAGAAGCGCGCCGTGATCCTGACCTCGGAAGGCACGCGCGACGCCGCCATCAACACGGCGGAGGGCGTGAAGCAGGAAGTCATCAAGGCGTCGGAAGCGCGCAAGCAGCAGCAGATCAACGAGGCCGAGGGGCAGGCGTCGGCGATTCTGGCGGTTGCCACGGCGACCGCCGAAGGCATCCGGAGAGTCGCCGAATCGATCAAGATGGATGGCGGCTAC
>CBINOO010000126.1:0-10866 GCA_966252305.1 uncultured Acidimicrobiia bacterium | reverse complement strand
AAATGGCCGGTTTTGCGGTGTCGATTAATGGCCGGATTTGCACTGTCCACCGAGGGCTTGGGTCGAAGCACAGCGACTCAGAGCCGCTCATCGCCAAGTGGACTTCTTCGACGCTCGTCCAGACCTTGACGGAGATCCTCCTCAATCTGAACCGCAGAAGGCCTTCATCGCGTCGGATGGGGCGAGAATCGAAGCGGCCAACATCAAATACTGGAACAAGGCGAAGGGGCCTGATCATTGGACGGAGCTATCAATGCTGGACCGCGCCGATAGGCTCGGTGCCGACGTTCAAGCTCTTGTCCGGATTGGATACGACATGCGCAACTTTGCCGCACACACTGGATTGGCCGGACACGCCCGTCTCGATAAGGAAAGCTTCACAACCCTTTGTTTCTTCAGCTTGAAGAATATTGGTGATTCTGTCCTGGAGACCTTGAAGGTTCTGGGTAAAGAGTTTCGCCTGTACGCTGCAATAGGCAACTATGCCGAAGCGATGGAGCACCTGTCAGAGGTGCCAGCGTTTGCCCTTGTCGACAAGAGACTCCAGCAGCTCGGAGAACCGCAGCGGTACTTCATTCATCCGAAACGGTCGAACGCGTGACGGTTTTTTTCTGCCTGCTATATTTTTAGCAGCACGCTGTTAAGCGGAATATCACACAAAGCACTTGGCACAAGACCGCTGTTTCGAGCGGGGGCTTTCTCTGCCAAGAGCTTTTCCCCCAATCGGATCAGCGATTTTGTTTTCTTCGTGAGGACTCCCACCACGCGGGATTCTCGCCAAGGACGCAAGTCCCCGTACGCTGCCGGATTAGCGTTGCTCGTTGAGAGCAGAAGGAATCCGGCCCGAACAAACCGACCGACACCGTATGCAAGCGCCAGCGTTTCTTCAAACGTCCGGCGTTTCTAAAGACTTCTTGGAGAACTCGACCTGTAAAGGCTCGGATCCCCCAGACCTCTTGCATCGGGAGAGGGAGGGAGTGAAGGGTGCCTGGGTTGATGAGTCAAAACCGTCGGCGCAACCCTTTACATATTTGATTGGAGTGGTGTCGGCTTCCTTGGAGGATTCCGGAATTCTGGAGGCTCTGGCTTGAACTTGATTGCGCCTGGTCCGGCGCAGGCTATAACAAACGCCACCCCGAGGCTGGTCAGGGAATATTCCTTACCCCATCGCTCCTCACCGAGTTTAATCGACCGAACATGCTGCCCTCGCTGCATCTTCACGAGCATCCTTGCGAGTTCCTCCGCTTCAAGTTCAACTTTGGGTCTCGCAACTTCGATGATGCCGAGACGAATTAGGTTGTCCTTTCCGATGTAGTGGACATCATCGGGTGGCGGGTCGGCAAAACTTCGCATGTCGTCCTTGAAGAACACCCTGGTGCCCCTGCGCTCGTAGAACTCGAACTCCCGGCCCCTGACTGCTTCGTTGAGCATTGCGACCTCTCTTCCAGAAAGCTCGCTGAGAATTTGAGGAAAAGCTGGGAGGACTGCCTCAGAGTCGACGGCTGCACTTGCGAGTAATTGCGCCCAAACCGCCTGGAGGTCTTCGTCATCAACGAGGGAGGCGTGAGTGAGCAGCGGCAGCAGCAAATGGTCAGGAACAGGGTGCGGTTCCTCTCCATATTGAGCCACCACTCCGGCCGCCTTGACGAGAATGTTCGCCGCGCGTTCTGCGCGCCGCTCGTTCAACCTCGCGAAGGGACTCGCCACCGCTTTGCCGATTTCGTCTGCCGCAGGTCCAAAAATCCGAAGCGTAAAGTCTTTAATCAGTTCCAGCGCTGGCTTCGCGGCACCTACGCCGCCGCCGATTAGGATGAGCTTCGTTGCCTCGGGGTCCATTGTGTGGATAACTCGCTTGCCAGGATTATTTCCGTCCGGCATTCTACCTGCAGACGACGCGCTACGCCTAAGACTCTGACGAGCCTCCTGGCTCATCAGCGGCGGACCGCAGAAAGGTCGAGTCGTCGAACACACTAGGCGTTGCGATACATCATGCGGTCGCCTTCGCTGGTCTGGAAGACGTATCGCCCCGGCTTCTTGGATATCAGGCGGTAGAGATGCTTCCGGACCTCGTGTGAGAAAGGAACGACCCGTTCCTTGTTGCCCTTTCCCAATACGCGCATTTGAAGGTCTTCGAGATTGACCTTCGCCTGTTCAAGGCCCAGAGCCTCGTCAATCCGGAGCCCCGTGTCGATGAGGCAAAGCGTCAGCGCCCAGGCGCGATGCTGGATACGGTCCTGCGGCCGGAAGTACATCAGCGCCCGCACTTCGGCCTCAGAGAAGGTCTCAGGCGGCTTCGGAGGATTGCGGAGCGGCTTCACCCGGCCCGCGCTCTCCAGATGCCCTTCGCTCCTCATCCAAGAGGTGAAGGAGTTGATGGAGCGGATGTGCACGTTACAGCCGCCCGGCGAAAGGCCATGCTCCCGCATCCACACGACCCATGCGGCAAGGCTGGCCTTCGTCACCAGGGCCTTCTCAGGAACGCTGTGGTCGCGCTGGAAGCGTCGTAGCGACTGGAAGGCTGCGAGGTATATGCTGGCCGTGCGCTGCGACCAGGCGCGAAGAAAACGGCCTTCACGGATGAAGGAATCGAAGGCGGTATCGAGATTCGTGTCCATGGATTGTCTGCTCTCCCTTGCGGTGCGAGCCAGACAATCGGCGTAAGTTGTTGCCTATGAAGGCTTTCTATTCTGTGCGTGCCAGAGCGACTGAAAATCGTAGTGTCGACAGTTCGATTCTGTCCCTCGGCACCATCTAAATTCCCAGCCATGACCACCGACAGCCTTCGGCCCTACGTGCCTGGCAAGTGGTGGACGCGCCTGCTGATGGCGGTGCTGATTCTGCCTCTTGCGGCAAAGGCCGCTCCGTGGCCCCTTCTCTCGACACTCCTGCAGGTCACACACAGGGCCATCCTCGTCTCAGGCCTCGCGATCCTGGCCATTCATGGATTCAGGCTGCGCCGCGGCACATGGACACTGCAGTCGTGGCGACGGTTCGCGGCGTCGGTCGTTCTCGGCATCACGCTGCTCGCGCTGGTGTTCGTGTTCGGTTATGCCTCCGATGCGCGTGCGCCGTGGATCGTTTGGCTGCGCGAGACGACGGGCACACTTGGCCCCTTCGTCCTCATCCTGTCGCTCATTCTCGGCGGTGCGCTGGCCTTGATGCCCGCCCTCTGGCGCTTCGCCTGTGATCCACTCGACGCGCAGTTTGACTCAAAGCTTGCGCGCCTCTGGCGCCGCGCGGCCGGCGCGAAGCGGCGGGTCTGACAGCCTCCGCCAAGGCTATGGCGGTCCGCCGGAGCTTCAGCGAAGACGGAAGACCCGCCCTACATCTGAACTCTCCATGGCCCATGGGTGAGCCTGTGCGGCGTACCCGTCAGCGGATGCGCACGTCCTGCCGGGCTATCTGCCCAGCTCCGACCGTCACTGGTAGGGACAAGTCGTAGATGGACTCCAGGAACGAGACCTTCCGCAGTTCAGTATCGTCGACATCGGTTAACGCGACGATCCTGTAGGCGCCAGGCGGCAGGTCCTCAAAGCGGAATGCGCCATCAACTGCGGGGCGTGTGAGATGAATGCGCGGCGACTCGGGATGCCACGCCGTCTTGTCTGCAGGAAACGTCGCGATCAGATACTGCGAGGTGGGCGATCCGGTTGCAGATGTCATCCGCCCCTCAAGGCCGGTGACATGTGTGTCGAAGCGCACGTCGATCCCCGTAATCGATCCGTGCTCAAAGGTCAGAGGTCGATCGCGGAGTTCCTCATCCCCGCTGACGATAGTGGTTAACCGCAAGCCAAGACCGCGCGCAGCCGACGATGGCGTGACTTCGATGATGTATCGGGCCGGCTCGATACCTTCGATTACGAACGTGCCGTCAGCCAGGACCGGCGCCATGCGCGGTGCCAGTTGGGCGTCATTAAACACCATCACGTTGTCACGCCCGATGGGAATCACTCGAACGCGGGCCCCTGTCCACACAACTGGCCCCACAGTCGCGGGCGTCGAGAAGCGTCCCGTCAATTGATACCCGTCCCTCAATGTCAGCGACACTCCCTTGACCGTTTCACCGCGCACCACCACGGTCGCGGTCGCCCATTCAGGACGATTTGAACCGTTAATCGCGTTCGTGCCCCCGGCGGCTTTTGCGCCGGCACGAGCTCTGACGTGATACACGCCCGGCGGCAGGTCAGGAACCACAAAGCGCCCCTGCTCCGTGGGCCGGGGCGCGCGTGTGGCCGTCAGCGGCATAGGTGGTCCGACGGCCTCGACGGCCATGACGACCGATATCGAGGACTGTCCATTGGCACGCACTACGTCGCCCTCGATCGTCGCAAGCGCAAACGGACTCAAGGCGAAACTCACACCGCTCCGTTCATCGGCCAGCTCCACGTCGAGGCTGCCGGCTTCCGTGACGAGCGGTGTGCCGGGATAGTAGGTCGGCGCAAAACCTACCAGTGGAGGTTCCTGGGCTTCTCCTCTGTCCGCGTCACGAGAGACTGCGAGAGACCGCTTCAGCCTCTCCAGAACACTGTCAATCTCCGCCTCGCTTCTGCGTTGCATCGCCTGACCAGTTGAGTCCGGCATGGCCACCACGACGTACTTGCCTGGTGCAAGCCCGTAGATCCTGAACTCGCCTTGGTCGTCCGTGTGAAATTGCGTTGGAGGCGGCAGATATGTCCCGCCAGCCTCCCGGTCGTCGGCGGGAATCGCCCGGACCGTCAGCCCGACAGCCGGCGCGCCGGACTCCAACGTGATTTGGCCCGACAACACGCCCCCTCGAGGCAGCGTCACGTCCATATCCGCGAGGTTCTCGTCTTTGCTGACGACCAGGACTACTCCTGATCGGCCAGGCCGTGAGGCGCCGTACATGTTCGTCAGATGTGCCGGCTTCTGCGCACGAAGCCAATACCGCCCAGGCGCGACGTTCGGGAGCGTGTAGCGGCCCATATCGTCGGTGACCGCGCTGCGGACGTCGCTGCCATCAGCCGCAATCATCGAGACCACTGCCCGCCGCACAGGCGTTGTGCGGTTGTCACTGTGCCAGACGGTCCCCGAGACTGACGAGGTGCCCGCGTCGGCGGTCGAGCGGCCGGAAGTGTCTCGCTGCGGAACCTGCCCCTGCGCAATGACGACTACGAGCAGGGCCAGCAGCAGACGGATCACTGCCGCACCACCGTCAGTGGAAGCACCAGCGTGTGAGTGCTGCCAGGCGAAACCGAGATTCGATGGGCATCTCCCGCGAGCACAGCAAGAAACGCAGGATCACCAACGCGCGAGCGAGCCGACCACGGAACGGCCGCCGCCAGGTAGCTGCCGGGCACCACGCGGGAAAGACTGAATCCGCCCTCGCTGTCGATGGCCATAACGTGGAGTCTCTGCGACATGACTCCCTGAAGGTGCCATTCCGCCGGCGACTCTGGAAACAGCACGACCACGCCGTCAGTGGTTGGCTGTTCCCCCGCTGCGCGGACAGTACCGGTGACCGATGCCTCTCGGCTCGTCATGCGAATGACGATCTCGGTGACGTTGCTGCGCCCATCGACCGTCAGGGGATTCGACAGAAGGCTCAACGAGCCGCGGGTCACTGATTCCATCGTGTAGCCCGACACAGCGACCCGGCCAAACACGTACTGTCCTGGGCGAACGCCGTCGATTGAAAACGACACGGCGCCGCCTGTTCCAGACGCCTGTTCGCTCGACGAGGAAAAGATGCCGGCGCTCGGATCTCCATCCGCGGATTCCAGCCTCACGATCGTGGTGCGGATGGACTCTGGAGCCGCCTCGTTGCCGTCCCATAGCAAGACGCCGGAGACGTTGACGGTCGGCTCAAGTTGAACGAGGAGGTCGGTCACCGATGCCGCGCCCACCGTGACGTGGAGCCGGCCGTGCGCCGCTGCCCCGCGTGTTGAAGACGTATGCACGACCCACGATGGAGTGTTCGCCACCGCTGTGTTTGTCGTGCGGACGACCTGAAAAGCGCCCGCCACCTGTACGGCCGCCCTCACACCAGGTGTCCGATATTCTGCGACCGTCCTGCCCACAGAAAGCACGTAGTTGCCTTCTGCAACGCTGTGGAAAACGAACGAACCATCCGGCCCCGCCTTCGTGATCGCAGCCTCGCTTCCCAGTCCGAGAGACTCGCTGCCGACCACCAGCAGTCGCACCGGCAGGTCCGTGACGACGTCCGGTGGCCCGAGTACACGGCCGCTCACCGAGGTGGTGGACATCGGGATCAGTGTGATGTCGACAGCCGTCCGTTCATCACCAAACTCAACAACGACCGGCTGCGCGTCCGCTGCTGACAACGCCTGCGGGTGGAATCGTCCTGAATACGCCCGCCCAGGGCCGGGAGGGGGAACTGCCGAGCCCACTACTCCGCTGCCATCGACGCCGCGGAACACTGGTGCCAATTCTGTCGCCGATGTCTGACTCGACGATCGATACAGCCGAACTTCGCCGGTTGGCAGAGACACTTGGATCTGTGGGGCGCTTACGAGATAGCGACCAGGCAGCAGATCGGAGAAACGATAGGCACCTCGGTCGTCCGTGAAAGTTGTTGGGCCCACTGCCCACACCGCCCGACCGCCGAGGTGCGCGCCAGCGTACAGGCGTACCGGGACTTCGACCAGCGGCTCACCTCGCTCATCCCGAACAACGCCGGATATCGTCGCGGGACGCCAGAGTCGGACGTTCGCGTCGGCAAACCACTGGCCGTCCGCAATCGGAATACGCACCGAGGCGGGGTCGCCAGGTGGCCGTCGGTATCCGCCCTCCAGATACCCGAAGGCGGTTGCGGTCAGTGCATACCCGGCAGAGACGGGCAGGTCAGTGAAGACGTACCGGCCTTGTGCATCCGTCACTTGGCTCGGTCGTGCCGCTCCGCCACCTGCCAGCGTGACCACCGCTCCGGGAATCACTACACCGGTTGCCCCGTCCTTCACCACGCCGCTGATGGCGGCGGATCTACGACCGTCCGGCCGACCAGCTGACTGTGATGGAGGCAACTGGGCCGCGAAGAGCACCGCCCACCCGATGCAGCACCAGGTCGTCACTTTCATTGGATACCCGGATGGTTAGACACCATCAGGCGCCGTTTGGATGACGCCCGCCCCAACCAGCCTGAGGCACTTCTCCATGTCCCAATGGTGAGCCTGTGCCGCAGCGGGTTTGAAGACCCGCCCTACGTGCTGTAAAGGCCCGCCCTACGTGTAGGCCTGTCAGACGCCGGCGAAGAGCGTCAGGGCCACTCGCAGGCAGGCATTGACCCACGGCTGCGGGTACACGCCCATCACGATGATGCCGGCGAGGCAGATGACGATGGCGATTTGGAGCACTGCCGGCACGGGCACCGGCATCGGCGTCGCCGGGGTCTCGATGTACATCCGCCGCGACACGACGAGGTAGTAGTAGAGGGCGACGACCGTCAGCACCGCGCCGATGAACACGAGCAGGAACATGCCCTGCTCCACGGCGGCCCAGAAGATGAACAGCTTGGCCCAGAAGCCGGCAACAAACGGGATGCCGCCCAGCGACAGCAGGAACAACAGCATCGACAACGCAAGCGCTGGGGAGCGGCGCGCCAACCCCTGATACGCCGTCACATCGTCCGTGCCGCTGGCCTGGCCCACGGCCTGGACGACGAAGAAGGCGCCCATGTTGCCGAACAGATAGGCCACCAGGTAGAAGAGCACCATCCCGACGCCCGAGACCGACATGGCCGCAAAGCCGATGAGCAGGTATCCGATGTGCGCGACGCCCGAATACGCCAGCAGGCGCTTGATGTTGGTCTGCGGAATGGCGAGCAGGTTGCCGACAAGGATGGTCACGCCCGCCAGCGCCGACAACACGGGCACCCAGGTGGAGACAACTCCCCCAACGCCCTCGATGAACACGCGGAACAGAACGACGAATCCGGCAGCCTTGGGAGCCACCGACAACCACGCGACAAACGGCGTGCTCGCAGCCTCGTAGGTGTCGGGCACCCACATGTGGAACGGCACCGCGGCAATCTTGAAGCCAAGGCCGGCAAGCACCAGGCTGAGCCCGAGCATCAGCATCGGATCGCCGGTGGCCACCGATGCAGCAATCACCGCGAGGTCGGTCGACGCCGTCGCGCCATAGAGGAACGAGAAGCCGTAGAGCATCACGGCAGACGAGACGCTGCCAACCACAAAGAACTTCAGCGCGCCTTCAGGGGCCTTGCCGTCGCGCTTGAGGAATCCCGTCAGGAAATACAGCGGGATCGACATGAGCTCAAAGGCCACAAACAGCAGGATGATGTCGCGCGCCGACGACAACACGAGCATGCCGAGTACGGACGCCAGCATGACGGTGTAGTACTCGGTCGAGCGGCGCCAGAACGTTTCGTTGGTGAACGCGAGCGTGCCGAGAACGCTCAACGCCGATGCGACAAGGAACAGCCGCTTTGCGAACACCGCCAGTTCATCGAGAACGACGGTGCCTTCCAGCCACACGCGGCCCGGCTGCGCGTTGAACGCGAACACGGTCACCGCGCACAACCCCGCCAACGTCAGCCAGCCGAGGAACCGGTCAGCAGCGCGACGCCGCGCCATGCCGATGAGAAAGACAACCAACCACACACCGGCCAGTGCGGCTTCAATCGAAAGGGGGAACGACGGCTCGAACGTCCAGGGTGTCATCAGAGCACCCCCAGTCGCGTCAGGAGCGTGACCGTCGTCAGGTCAATGGGGTCGAGCGCGATGCGGGGCGCGATGCCAAACAGAATCAACGTGCCAACCAGCAGGATGATGGCCACCCATTCGGTGCCTTGTGCGTCGGGCAGGTGCTGGAAGTGCGGGTCCTTGCTCTTTTCGCCCCAGAAAATGGCCTTCACCACACGCAGCACATACAGCGACGTGAGGAACGCGCCAATCACCGCAGGGAACAGCCACCACGAATACGACGACGACCAGGCGCCCATGAAGGTCAGGAACTCGGCGACAAACCCGGCCGTGGCCGGCAGTCCGAGCGATGACAGGCCGCCAATGGTGAAGGCCACAGCGATGCCCGGCATCATCTGCGCAAAGCCGCCCATCTTGAAGATCTCGCGGGAGTGCGCCTTCTCGTAGACCAGACCGACCAGAGCGAAGAAGAGGCCGGTCATGATGCCGTGCGCGAACATCTGGAAGACCGAACCGTTCAGGCCGGTCTCGGTCAGCGTCGCGGCGCCCAGCATGACGACGCCCATGTGCGAGACGGACGAATACGCGACGACGTATTTCAGGTCGGTCTGCGCCATCGCTGACAACGCGCCATAGACGATGTTGATGCAGGCAATCGTGCCGACGAGCCACGCCCATTCATGGGTGCCGTCTGGAAGCAGCGTCATGCCAAGGCGGACGACACCATACGCGCCAAGCTTCATCAGCACGCCGGCGTGGAGCATCGAGACGGCCGTTGGCGCAGACGCGTGGCCGTCGGGCGACCACGTGTGGAACGGGAAGATTGCCGCCAACACACCGAAGCCGACGTAGAAGGCCAGGAAGACCCACGACTGCAGGGCGGGATCAAACGTCACCTTCTCAAGTTCCAGGAGGGAGAACGAGGTGGAGCCGGCGGCGACGTAGAGCGCCAGCATCCCGACCAGGATGAACGCCGACCCGAGCAGCAGGTACAGCGTCAGCTTCATGGCGGCGTATTCCTTGGTGCCAACGCCGGTTCGCCCGAACGCCCAGCCGAAGATGCCCTGTGGCCGCACTTCCCCGGTGGATCCCCAGATGCCGATGAGCAGATACATCGGCAACACGGCAATCTCGTAGAACAGGAAGAAGACGAACAGGTCGAGCGAAACGAACACGCCGAACACGCCCGTCACCAAGATCAGCAGCAGGGCGTAGAACTCCTGGTCGCGTGTCTTGACCGTCCAGGAGGCGAACACACCGCCGAGGATGATGATGGCGGTGAGCAGCACGAGCACAAGGCTCATGCCATCGATCGCCAGCTGGTACGCGATGCCCAGGGACGGCACAAGCGCAATGGTCTCGTGGAACTGGAACCCGCCGGCCGCCTGGTCGTACGCGGCATACAGCCAGAGCGACCCGGCGGTCGACACGGCCGCGCCCATCAGCGCCGACCACCGCACCAGCAGCGGACGCGACCGGCCAAACGCCATGATGACCAGCGCCGCCACAAACGGCGCCCATGTCACGATTGAGAGAATCGGCAGCCCGCTCACCACAACCCTCCGAGCCACCAGGCAATCGCGACCACACCGGCAGCCACGGCCAGCACGTAGTCCTGCACCTTGCCGGTCTGCAGGCGCGCCAACTGCTCACCAGCCGACACCGTCCACGCGCTCACGACGTTGAGCACGCCGTCGACGATGTAGCGGTCAAGCCAGGCGAAGACACGCGACAAGGCGCCCAGCACTGTGCGATAGACAAACAGGAACGCCTCATCGATCCAGAACCCGCGGGCTGCGGCGACACGCAGCGGTCCAACAGCGGCGGCCAGCGTTTCTGGGTCCACACTGCCCCGCTGGAAGGCCGCCCAGGCCAGCAGCATGCCGGCCGACGCCACGCCGATGGCCGCCGGCGCCAGCCAGCCCGGCGGTTCGTACGGCAGTTCTGGATGATGCAGCGTGAACCACACGCCAATCACCATCGACGCGATGGCCAGGATCCACAGCGGCCCACCCATCGTGAGGGGGCCGTCATGCGGGTGGTGACCGCCGTGACCGTGGGCGTGGGCGTGGGCCTTGCTGAAGAACGTCAGGAACACGACCCGCATCATGTAAAACGCGGTCAGGAAGGCCGCAATCATCAGCATCACGAAGGGAATCGTGAGGCCGCTGTGCTGCACGGCTCCGAGAATCTCTTCCTTGGACAGGAAGCCCGCAAACAAGGGCAA
>CBINOO010000125.1:0-10929 GCA_966252305.1 uncultured Acidimicrobiia bacterium | reverse complement strand
TGGGGGGTGGGTGGGGGGGGGGGGGGGGGGGGTGCCCGGCGTCGGCAGGGCGGCCGGTGGAACAATGGCCGGCGCCTGCTGCGGTTCGGGTTGCGGGACGCCCTCGGAGGCCGGCGCGACACTGGCCGCGGCGATGGGAAGGGTGATGACGGCCGTGGCAAGAGCGGCGACGACCCACCCCCAGCGATTGACCGGCGTGCGACGCGTCTGATTCTGCAACATGGCAACGATTCTCCTTTCGAGCATGGACGGATGGACGATGGCCGGGGCAGACATCCATGGAGTGTGTCGTGCCGAAAGCCGTTGTGAGAGCTCAAGCAGGTGAGTGGCGTAGTCGGTGGCGCGCACACCCTGGCGCAGCACCTCGTCGTCACAGGCATGTTCGCTGTGCTGCCGGAGTTGACGACAGGCGAGCCACACGAGCGGGTGGAACGGGTACATCACGCGCACGATCTCCGCAAGGGACTGAATCGCGGCGTCGGCTCGCGCGATATGCGCGACTTCGTGCTGCAGCACCACACGCCAGCGGTCCTCGCTCCACGAGTCCGCGTCCGCGGGCACGATGACGCCGGGCGCAAGCGTGCCGTAGGTGACGAGCAGGGATTCCGACGGCGTCTGCAACAGTTTGATGGGACGCCGTACTCCGCTGTGGGCCGCGACCTCATCGAGCACGGAGCGTGGGGTTCCGCCAACCTCGCGCGCTGCCTTCCGCAGGCGCATCAGCCGACGACGCCCGGTCAGCAGGCCCGCCAGCAGGAATAGTGATGCCGCGGCCCAGGCCGCCCCCAGGATGGTGAGAGGTGAAAACGCTTCGTCTGCGCTGACGACTCCCTCGACCGCTGCGACCGCAGGTTCATCCGACGTCAGCACCAGTCCGGTCGATGTCGCCACCGACGAGGCCGGCCACTCGAAAATCGTCCGGGCCGGCACGAGCGCTTCGAGCACGGGCATGAGCGCGACTGCGATCAGCGCCGACGTGAGCACCGTGTGCCGGAGCGCCGCCGAGCGCCTTCGGAGCAGTTGGACGAGCCCGAGCGCGATCGTGAGGACGACGGTGATGTCGATGACGACGGCGAGCAGAAACGTCATTGGTCTTCCTCCTTGCGCGCCTCGTCAATCAAGGCGGCGATCCGTGCGAGTTGTTCGTCCGTCAGCTTCGCGGCTTCGCCGCCCAGCAGCGCCGCGACGGCCTGTTCCGGGGAGCCATCAAAAAACGTGTCGACGACGTGCCTCAGGGCAGAGCGGCGGGCGGTGTGACGCGCGGCAACCGGCGCATACACAAACCGCACGCCATCGTCGTGATGGCGCACATGGCCCTTGCGCTCAAGGACGCGGAGTTGTGTGCGCACGGTGGACGAGGTCGTGTCGGCCGGCAGGTCGGCCATGACCTCGGCGGCGGTGGCGCGGCCGCGCCGGAAGAGGATGTCCATGATTTCGCGTTCGCGGCGCGAGAGGCTGGCGTGGGGGTGTTTGGGCATTGTTATTTTTGTCGCACCAGTGATGCGATAAAAATAACAGTCCCGGGTGGCCGTGTCAAGCCCGGCTGTCTGGACGCCCGGGCGCCGCCTCGTCTACCATGCGCCTCACCCCGCATGGCGACCTCCCGCGACCTCTCTCCAGCACAGATCCGCCAGGTCATCACCGCCTCCGCCGTCGGGACGATGATTGAGTGGTACGACTTCTACATCTTCGGCAGCCTGGCCACGATCATCGCCCCACGGTTTTATCCGGCGGGCAACGACACATGGGCGCTCATCGCGTACCTGTCGACCTTTGCCGTCGGATTCGTCGTGCGGCCCTTCGGCGCGCTGGTCTTCGGCCGGATCGGTGATCTCGTCGGGCGCAAGTACGCGTTTCTCGTCACGCTGATTCTGATGGGCGCCTCGACGGCGCTGGTCGGCCTCCTGCCCACCTACGAGACAATCGGCCTGCTCGCGCCGGCGGCGTTGCTGGTGATTCGCGTGGTGCAGGGCCTGGCGCTTGGCGGGGAGTACGGAGGCGCCGCCGTCTATGTGGCCGAACATGTGCCGGACCACCGCCGTGGTTTTTATACGAGCTTCATCCAGATCACCGCCACGCTCGGCCTCTTCGTCTCACTCATCGTCATTCTGGCCGTGCAATCGATGGTGGGCCCGGAGGCGTTTGCGGCGTGGGGATGGCGCGTCCCGTTCCTGGTCTCCATTGGACTTGTCGCGATCTCGCTCTACGTCCGCCTGCGCATGCAGGAATCGCCGATCTTCGAGCACATCAAGACGCAGGGGATGACGTCGGCACGCCCCCTGAGGGAAGCGTTCACGGAGTGGCCCAATCTCAAGCGCGTGCTCATCTCCCTGTTTGGCGCGACGGCCGGACAGGGCGTCGTCTGGTACACGGGGCAGTTCTACGCGTTGTTCTACCTCCAGACCGTGCTGCGCGTGCACGCCACTTCAGCCAACTACATCATCGCGACGGCGTTGCTCCTGGGCCTGCCTCTGTTTGTGATCATGGGGGCGTTGTCCGACCACATCGGGCGCAAGCGGTTGATGCTGGCCGGATGCCTGCTTGCCGCGTGTGCGTATCTGCCGATCTATCACGCGATGCAGGCGGCGGCCGGCAGCGACGTGGTGACGGCTGTGTCCCAGCGGCATCCGATTACCGGCGCCATTTCGCTGACGCCGATGACCATGCAGGATGGCGTGCTGGCGCCGGCGGCTCAGGTGCTGCCGTTTACCGGTGCGAGCGCGCTGTTTGCCTCGGGGACTGCATGGACACTCATCGGACTGGTGTGGCTACAGCTGGTGTTTGTCGCGATGGTCTACGGGCCCATTGCCGCGTATCTGGTTGAAGCGTTTCCCGCGCGCATACGGTACACGGCGCTGTCGCTGCCGTATCACATCGGCAACGGCGTCTTCGGCGGGCTGCTGCCGCTCATCGGCCTGTCGGTGGTCGCCGAGACGGGCAACATCTACGCAGGGCTCTACTATCCGATTGCCGTCGCCCTGATCACAGTGGTGGTGGGAGCGATCTGGCTGCAGGAAACCCATCACCATCGCATCTGGGACGAGGTGGAACCACGATGAGTCGCATGCGTCTGCCCCTGGCCGTTGTACTGGCCGGCGGCCTCTCTGTCATTGGCCTGCTGGCGGGACCGCAGGACACGCAGGTCGCCGGTGTCGATCGCGGGCGGCTCGCGCATCTCGATCGCGTGCTCGATGCACACGTCGCCGACGGGCAACTGCCAGGAGCGGTCGCGCTGGTCTTGCGTGATGGGCAGGTCATCTACGAGCGCGCCGTCGGCTTCGCCGACCGTGAGGCCGGTGTGCGGATGGCGCCGGATTCGTTGTTCCGCATCGCCTCCCAGACCAAGGCCATCACGAGCACGGCCGCGATGATGCTGATTGAAGAGGGCCGGCTGCAGTTGACCGATCCGATCAGTCGATGGATGCCCACCTTCGCGAAGCCCGTCGTTGCCGTGGCTGCCGCCGACGGAACAACCACGCTGGTACCGGCGCGCAGACCTGTTCGCGTCAGCGACCTCCTCCTGCACACCGCAGGCCTGTCGTACGGCACCGGCGCGAGAATCGCGTCGCAATATGAGGCGGCAGGCCTTGGGCCGGCCGCAGGGTATGGCTGGTACACCGCCGACAAGGACGAGCCGGTGTGCGTCACGATGGATCGCCTCGGCACATTGCCGCTGGCCGTGCAACCGGGTGAATCCTGGGTGTACGGCTATGCCACTGACGTGCTCGGCTGCATCGTGGAGCGGGTGAGCGGCCGCACACTCGACGCCTTCTTTCGCGAGCGCATCACGGGGCCACTGGGCATGACGGACACGCACTTCTTCGTGCCCCGCGAGAAGGCGGGGCGCCTGACGGCCGTGTATGCGAGCAACGCGCAGGGCAAAGCCGTGCGGGCGCCGGAGGGCGCGCGTGGGCAGGGACACTACGTGGAGGGGCCGAGAGCCAGCTATTCGGGCGGTGCCGGTCTGGTGTCCACGGCCCGCGACTACGCCTGCTTTCTCGAGATGATTCGTCGCGGCGGCGAACTGGACGGCGTTCGGCTGCTCTCGCCGCGGTCGGTCCTCCTGATGACGACCAACCAGGTCGACACGATGCATTCGACCTCCGGACTCGGATGGGGCCTGGCGTTCGAGACCACCGACCGTGTTGGGGCAAACGGGCTCAGCGCGCCTGGCTCATTCGGCTGGGGTGGCGCATACGGCTCGGTGTACCGCGTTGACCCGGACGCGCGATTGACGATGGTGCTGTTGATTCAGCTGATTCCCAACGCGACCGACATTCGAACGCTGTTCCCGACGCTGGTTACTCAGGCGATCGTGTCGAGATAGCGGCCCGGTCCCGCAGCAACGCCCAGGCGGGTATCACTGACAGGCCGAGTCCGACCAGACTCAGTGCGGCAAAACCCGCGCGCGCGAGCAGCCAGCCCGACGACAGGCTCGCGATGGCGCTGCCGCCCCAGATGAGCGCATCACCGGCGCCCTGCACGCGCACACGCTGTTCGGCCGCGGTGCTGTCGGTCAGCAGCGCGCTGCCCCCCACGAAGCCGAAATTCCAGCCAAGGCCGAGCAGAAACAACGCCGTCGTCATCCATGCGTAGCGCCCGTCGCTGACGGCGCCGATCACACATGACAGGACCAGCAGGGCCAGACCGCTCCAGAGCAGAACCGCTCTGCCGTATCGATCGCCAATGCGGCCGGTGATCGGAGAAAACGCGAACATGCCGAGCGTGTGTGCGGAGATCACGCCGCCGATCGCCGACAGTTCGTGTCCTTCATGTCGGAGGTGCAACGGCGTCATGGTCATCAGCAGCACCATGACGAATTGGCCGATGACCATGACCAGCAGGGCCAGGCGCACTCCGGGGACGGCCAGCAGCCCACGCAGGGGGACGTGAGGCAGCGCGCCAGTGGCATCGCGGGTCGCGGCGTCCATCCCCGCAGGAGCGGTGAGCATCACTCCGGCCGAGAGCAGACAGGCGACGAGGCACGCGACAAGTGGGCCGGCCAGGACGTTGATGTCCAGCCAGTGTGCGAGATGTGTGGATGGGCCGAGCAGTGAGGGCCCCGCGACCGCACCGATGGTGGAGGCCCATACGATCCATCCGATCATCGTGGCGCGACGATCCGGGCTGTAGAGATCAGCCACCACGTAGCGCGCGAGGCGGTTGGAGCCGAATCCTGCGCCAAAAAAGAAGAGCGCGGCCACAAACACGACGAACTGCCGGGCCACGATCGCGGCGATGGCGGTCGCGATGGCGAGGGCAGCGAGCGCGTAACCCAGTGCGAGCCCACTGCGTGCCCCCCGTCGACGCACGAGTGCCGCAAGCGCTGTGGCTCCCGCCGCCGTGCCCAGCACCGTCGCGGCCGCAGGCAGGCCTGTCCAGGCGGCATGGCCGGTCAGGTCTTCGGCCACGAGGCCGTTCACGGTGTTGGAGGCGAGAAATCCCGTCGTCGAGACGGCCACGCTTGCGAACACCGCGCCAAATGCGCGACGGGTCACTGTTTGAGGAATGTCAGGATCTGCGCCGACGTCTGATAGCCCGAGACTTTGCGTACGGCGCTGCCGTCGGTCGGGTTGACGATGACCATCGTCGGGTAACCGGCGACGCCGAACCGCTTCACGAACGCTTTCTCGATGTCGCCGTCGAGTTTCACGCCGACAAAACCCGCGGTGACAAGGTCGGCGACTTCCGCGTCGGTCCAGATCCACTCATCCATCGTCTTGCAGGGGCCGCACCACGTGGTTTCGAAGTCAACGAGCAGTCGCTTGCCTGAGGCCCTGGCCGTGGCAAGCGCCTCCTCAAAGTTGTGGGACCACGTCAGGGGCGTCTTCGTGCGCGCGCGTGGGCGCTCGGCCGCCACGCTGTCGTCGGCCAGCCGGTCTTCCGCCTTGGTGACCGGTTTGTCGACCACAGCGAACGTGATGGCCGATCCGTCGCGTGCAAAGGAACGGAACTCGAGGACGAGGTCTTTCTGGCCACCGCCGCGCTCGAGGAACATCATGCGTGACGTGTCGCGCGCTTCCTTGATCGAGAGCACCGCCGTTGCGGCATTCGGCATCGACGCCTGAATCACCGACCACGAGTCGCCGGGGCCGTACACCGCGTCGTTGTTGCCATCCATCGCTGCGACCAGGGCCTGCACGCCGTTCACGGCAACCGGCGCCGAGGCGACCCACGAGCGGCGGGAATAACGGAGCACGTCGGGTGCAGGCTGACCGTCCTCTCGGACGATCCAGAAGCTGACCGAGTACGGCAGTTCTCGCACGGGATCGGTGAATCGGACCTTCAGCTCGGTTTCGTTGAATGAACTCCACCACGCCTTGGTCTTTTCGTTCTGCGAGGGGGTGGCCGTCAGCGGCTGTTCGTCCGTGAAGCGGCCGTCTCGATTGCGGTCGAGATAGATGTGCGTCAGGTCCGAGGGGTGTTTCGCTGTCGCCGTGGCCAGCACCGGAATCCACGCACTGCGATCCGGGCCGACCTGCAGACGTCCGACCTTCGCTGGGCGTTGGGCGCCGGTGGGCAACGCCACGTTGCCAGGGATATCGGCCAGCGTCACCTGCGTGCCCTTCGGGCTGAAGTTCGGTTTGGGCTGGTTGCCGGCAGGCGCCCGATAGGACAGCGGAACGGTGACCGTCCGCTCCTGGGCCGCTACGGTGATCACCGCTGCCGCGGCTGTGGCCGCGACACACACGCCAAGTGCCAGTGTCTTCATCCCGGCATTGTGGCAGATCACGGGTGCAGGAGTTCGCGGATCTTTCGGAGCAACTGGTCGGACAGAAACGGCTTCTGAATGAAGGACACTTCGGCATCGAGGACGCCGTGGCGACCAATGACGTCGTTCGGATATCCGGACATGAACAGCACGCGGAGACTGGGTCTGCTGGCGCACAGACGCGAAGCGAGCTGACGTCCATTCGCGCCGGGCATCACGACATCGGTCAGCAGCAGATGAATGTCGCCAGGGTGCGCCGCGGCGACGGCCTCCGCTTCGTCCGCATCCGCGGCCTCCAGGACGTGGTACCCGCGTCGTCTGAGAATTTCCGCCACGGCCGACCGGGTGTCGGCGCGATCTTCGACGACAAGCAGCGTCTCCGTCCCGCCTTCGCGTGGCTGTGGCGGGGAGACCGTTGGCGCGACCTGCGGCGGCGCGGCGCCCAGCGTCGGCAGCAACACCGTGAAGGTCGTACCGCTCCCGGGCGAACTCTCCACGCCGATCCATCCGCCACCCTGTTTGACGATGCCGTAGACGGTGGCCAGGCCGAGCCCCGTGCCCTTGCCCAGTTCCTTCGTGGTGAAGAAGGGCTCGAACACGCGGCTCTGCGTCGCCGCATCCATGCCGATGCCTGAGTCGGTGACGGCGAGGGCCACGTATTTGCCGGGTCGCAGGCCCGGCGTCCGCGCGGACTCTGCCGTCGACACGACGTGTTCGGTGGTGGTGACGAGGATCCTGCCGCCATCGGGCATCGCATCGCGCGCGTTGGCGACGAGATTGATGAGGACCTGCTCGATCTGCCCCGGGTCGGCGCGTACGGCCGGCAGCGTGTCGGCCGGCGCGACGGCCAGGGCGATGTGATCACCAATCAGCCGGCGCAGCAGCGGTTCAGCATGGCGCACGACATCGTTGACCGAGATGACGGCCGGCTGCGTGACTCCCTGACGGCTGAAGGCGAGCAGTTGTGCCGTCAGGGCCGCGGCGCTGCGGGCCGCCGCGCCGATCTCGTGAAGACGGGGCTGCCCTGGGTGGTCCTGCTCGAGGTCTTCCGACAGCAGTGACGCAGACCCGAGGATGACGGTCAGCAGGTTGTTGAAGTCGTGCGCAACGCCTCCGGCCAGTCGGCCGACGGCTTCCATCCGCTGCGCCTGCATCAGCTGGCGTTCTCGCATCCTGGCCTCAGTGACGTCTTCGGCGAGGATGACAAACCGCGTGGTGGCGTGCGCCCGGACGATGGGGAACAGACGGCTGCGAACCCACGCCGTTGCCCCATCCGCGCGGGTCAGCCTCACGGTGACTTCGGCGGCGCGCCCGGCTGCGACGCGGGTCAGCGCATGCTGGTAGTCATCGTGATCGGCCGGATGCACCGCCGACAACCACGAGGCGGGGCCTGCCGTCGCGTCGGCGAGCGACTGGCCCCAGATCGTTTCCCACGCACGGCTGACGTAGCGGACCCGGAGGGTGGGCAGGTCGACCATGACGAAGGCCTCGCGAATCGTCTCGACCAGCTGCCGGAAGCGGGCTTCGCTTTCGCTCAGGGCCGCCAGGGCCGTGTGGCGTTCGACGGCATGCCGCAGGGTGCGATGCAGCGTGGCCCCGTCACATTCGCCCTTGACGAGATAGTCCTGCGCGCCTTCACGGACCGCGCGCGCGGCCAACGACGTGTCGGCCAGGCCGGTCAACACGACGATCGGCGCGTGTGGCGCGCGTTCGTAGGTGCGGATGAACGTGTCGAGTCCTTCACTGTCGGGCAGCGTGAGGTCCAGCAGGACGGCATGAAAGCCGCCGCGCTGCAGCTGCGCCAGCGCATCACTCAACCGCGGCGTATGTGTGACCGACACGTCCGCCTCGACGTCGTCGAGCCACTCGCGCACCAGTCGTGCGTCGGCGGGGTTGTCTTCCACCAGCAGGACCTTGAGGGGCGCGTGAGCTTCCGCGATCATGGATCTCTCCGATCCGGCGAGGCAGGCAGGCGGGCCGTCGAGAGCCAGAATTCCTGAATCGCGGCGATGACCATCAGGAACTGGTTCAGGTCGACCGGCTTGATTACGTACGCGTTGGCGCCCAACGCGTAACAGGCGCGCACATCCGCCTCCGCCGATGATGTCGTGAAGATGACGACCGGGATATGCGCGAGCGTCGGATTCGATTTGATGTCGCGCAGCACTTCTCGCCCGTCCCGCCGCGGCAGATTCAGGTCGAGCAGGATCAGATCCGGCAGCTCCGCATGCGGCTGAGTGAGCCGGTCGAGAGCCTCGACGCCGTCACGGGCGATGGTCGGCGTCGCCTGACCGCCGGCCTCGCGCATCGCCTCCGTGGTCAGGCGGACGTCGGCGGCGTTGTCCTCGACCAGCAGGATGCGGGTCCGGCTCCTCATTGGCGCACCGCCGGCAGGGTGAAGCGGAAGGTGGTGCCTCGTCCCGGGGCGGACGTGAGCCAGATCCGTCCGCCGTGCCGGTCGATGATCTTGCGGCAGATGGCCAGACCGACGCCTGTGCCCGGATAGGCCTCGCGTGTATGCAGCCGCTGGAAGATGACGAAGATGCGCTCGAAGTAGGCGGCGTCGATGCCGATGCCGTTATCCGCGACCGAGAACTCCCACATGTGCCCCTCGCGGCTCGCGCTGACGTGGATGTGCGGCGCCTCCTCGCCCCGGAACTTCAGGGCGTTGCCGATCAGGTTGGACAGGACCTGGCGCAGCTGGCTGGCATCGGCCAGCACCGCCGGCAGCGGGTCGTGTGTCACCGTCGCACCCGCCTGATTGATCGCGGCACGCAGTCCGTGAAGTGTGTCCGTCAGGGCCTCACCAGCCTCGGTGGCCGACGGCGCCTCACCGTGTGTGGCCACCCGGGAGAAGGCCAGCAGATCCTGGATGAGCTGTTCCATCCGGCGCGCGCCGCCCACGGCGAAGTCGATGAACTCGCAGGCGGTGCCGTCCAGCTGCGGTCGGTACCGGCGTTCAAGCAGCTGCAGGTAGCTGGACACGGTGCGCAGGGGTTCCTGAAGATCGTGTGAGGCCACGTAGGCGAATCGTTCCAGCTCCTCATTGGAACGCCGCAGTTCTTCCTCGGCACGCTTGCGGGGACTGATGTCGACGACTGACGCCAGCACAAACAGGCCTTCGGCGGTTTCAACCGGGTTGAGGCCGATTTCGACCGGAATCTCGGTGCCGTCCTTGCGGACGGCGAACAGGTCGCGCCCCGCGCCCATGGCCCGGCTGTGTGGATTGTCGAGAAAGGTGTCGCGATCGCGAGGATGCTGGTCTCTGAGGCGGCGGGGGACGAGTCGCTCGATCGACTCACCAAGAAGCTCCTCCCGCGTGTACCCGAACAGGCGCTCGGTTTCACGGTTGACCAGTCGGATGATGCCGTGGCGATCCACCATGACGACCCCGGTGGGGGCCGATTCGACGACCGCGCGGAAGAGGTGCTCCGACGGCGCCGGCGAAGGCACCCCCTGGGAATGGTCCGGGGTGGTCGTCATGGTGATGGGAACCCAGTGACAAGGATACTCCCGAGCGCGCCCGTGGAGTGCGGGCACCTCCCGTAAACGGACGAACCGCTCTGGTAGTATGCCGGGGCTATGACCGAGTCCGGCGCTTCCTCCTCTGCTATCGATCGTGTGTTGCCGCTCATGCTGGCGTTGTTCGTGGGGAGCGGCGCCGCCGCGCTGATCTACGAAGTCATCTGGTTCCAGATGCTCCAGCTGTCGCTGGGGTCGTCCTCGGTCTCGCTGGGCGTGCTGCTTGGTGTGTTCATGGGCGGCATGTGTCTGGGCAGCTGGCTGTTCCCCAAGAAGGTGGACGCGCGGCATCACCCGCTCAAGGTCTACGCCTTCCTTGAACTGGGCATCGGGATTTGCGGCCTGCTGGTGTTGTTCATCGTGCCGCTGCTGGGTGGGGTCTACGCGGCCGTGGCCGGGACCGGTCAGTTCAGTGTGTTCCTGCGCGGCCTGGTGGCCGCGATCATCCTGCTGCCGCCGACCCTGATGATGGGCGCCACGCTGCCTGCCATCGCGCGCTACGTTGAAACCACCCCGAAGGGCGTCTCATGGATGGGCTTCTTCTACGGTGGCAACATCGCCGGCGCCGTCATCGGGACACTGCTGGCCGGGTTCTACCTGCTGCGGGTGTATGACATGGTCACGGCGACTCTCGTCGCCGTGGTCCTCAATGCGCTGGTCGCGGGACTCGGCCTGTTTCTGGCGGGCCGGGCACC
>CBINOO010000124.1:0-11143 GCA_966252305.1 uncultured Acidimicrobiia bacterium | reverse complement strand
TCGCACGGGCAGGGCGCCGCGATCCGCGAGTGGCTGTGGACGCCACTCGCGCTCGCGGCGCTGAACCAGTCGCCCGACACGGCTGCGGCGCGGCCGTTCGCGCGCGTGCTCGGCGAGCTGTTTGGTGGGGACGCCGAGGCGGCAGCCCTCGGCGTCCCCACCGTCCCGCTCGACGAGCTGTACGCGGCGCCTGCCGCGCGGTTCATCGAAGCGCGCGGCGGGTGCGTGAAAAAGACGTCGGGTGGCTTTTTCCAAGAAAAAGCCACCCGACGTCTTTTTCAGGTTCCCGTGATCAGCGCCGTTCCCTGGTTCGCCTTCGGCGCCCTGTGGGGCTCCGCCGGGCCGCCGCCAGAGATTCGGTCAATTGCCGAATCGACCAGTGAAATCGGCTCAGAACCAATCGTGTCGGTCAACCTCTGGTTTGATCGCCAGGTTCTGGACACCCGGCAAATCGGCCTTGTCGGAACCGAGTTCGACTGGGCGTTTCTGACCCACAAAAAGCCACCCGACGTCTTTTCCGCATCAAAAAGCCACCCGACGTCTTTTTCGGGGAGGGTGGCGATGGTGGCGAGCGGCGCACGACACCTCGTGCGCCGCTCGAACGAGGACCTCGCGGCGCTCGCGGAACGCGAGCTCCGCGAGTGTGTCCCCGCCGCGCGGGACGCGCGGCGGGTCCATGCGGTCGTCGTGCGCGAACCGCGCGCGACGTTTTCTCTGGCCCCGGGCGCGCCGCCGCGGCCGGGGCCGCGCACGCCGCTTCCGGGCTTCTACCTCGCCGGCGACTGGACCGACACCGGGCTGCCCGGCACCATCGAGGGCGCCGTCCGCAGCGGTCACGCTGCGGCCGACGCCCTGCTCGCCGACAGTACAATCCCAAGGTGACGTCCGTCCTCGTCCACTACCAGGAAATCACCCTCAAGGGGCGGAACCGGGCGTGGTTCATTCAGATGCTGATGCGCAACATCCGCGGAGCCCTGGCCGGGCTCGACGTGGTGGACGTGCGCTCGATTGTCGGACGCATCGAAGTGCAGTTGGGCGACGACGCGCAGTGGGATGAGGCGCGAACGCGGCTGCTGCGTGTGCCGGGCATCGGCCATTTCGCGCGCGCGGTCCATGCACCGGCGGACCTCGACCAGCTCGCGCAAGTCGTCATTGACGGCTTGCGCGTGCGTACACCGGTGCCGTTCCGCATCAAGGTGCATCGCGCCGACAAACGATTCGCGATGGAGTCCCCGGAGGTCGAACGCCGCCTGGGGCAACGCGTCGTTGACGCCCTGAACTGGCCGGTCGATCTGAAACGCCCCCAGTTCATCGTCCGCATCGACATGTTGCTCGACAGCGCCTTTGTCTTTTTCGACCGTGAACCCGGCGCGGGAGGCCTGCCGGTCGGCTCGGGCGGCAAGGCCATCTGTCTGCTCTCGGGCGGCATCGACTCACCGGTCGCCGCGTGGAAACTGATGCGGCGCGGCGTGCGCGTCCAGCTCGTGCACTTTCATTCCTACCCGATCCTGAACAATGCGTCGCAGGAGAAGGCCCGCGAACTGGCAGCCACGCTGACGAAGTACCAACTCAAGACCCGGCTGTACCTTGTCCCCATCGGCGCGTTCCAGCAGCAGGTTGTCGTCTCCGCGCCGCCTGCGCTGCGCGTGGTGATCTACCGGCGCATGATGGTGCGCCTGGCTGAACAGATCGCGCTGCGTGTGAAGGCCGACGCCCTCATCACGGGCGAGTCGGTGGGGCAGGTGGCCTCACAGACACTTGAGAACATCCGGGCGATCGACGACGCGGCGACGTTACCCATCCTGCGTCCCCTCATCGGTACCGACAAGGAGGAGATCACCAGAGACGCGCAAGCGCTCGGGACGTACGAGACGTCCATCCTCCCTGATCAGGACTGCTGCACGCTGTTCACACCCAGATACCCGACGACGCGCGCATCCCTGGCGGCCGTGCACGCCGCCGAGGCCGCGCTTGATATTCCATCACTCACACAGGACGCACTCACTCAGATCGTCATCGAAGACCGGCGATTCCCGGACCAGCTCACGGGCAATGATAAAATTCGTCGGCTTTTGGCTCAGGAGATCAGACCATGAAGATGTCACCGGGAAAACTCGCAGGAATGAAGGCCGTCTCCGACGGACGCGGCGTGATCGCCGCCGCTGCCATGGATCAGCGCGGCTCACTGAAGAAGGCGCTGGCCAAGGACAGCGGCCGTGACGTGACCGACGCGATGATGGAGGAGTTCAAGGGCCTGGTCACTGAGGTGCTGACACCACACGCCAGCGCGATCCTGCTCGACCCTGAGTGGGGAATCGGGCCCTCGAAGCGCCGCGCGAAAAACGCCGGCCTGCTGATGGCGTACGAAAAGACGGGTTACGACGCGAATACGCCCGGCCGCCTGCCGGACCTGCTCGACGTATGGTCCGTCCGCCGCCTGAAGGAAGCCGGCGCCGACTGCATCAAGATCCTGCTGTACTACACGCCGTTTGACCCCAAGCCGGTCAACGACCTCAAGCAGGCGTGGGTGGAGCGCATCGGCGACGAGTGCCGCGCCAACGACATCCCGTTTTTCCTCGAGTTCGTTGGTTACGAGGAAGGCGCCGACGAAAAGGGTCTCGCGTACGCGAAGAAAAAACCCGAAGTGGTGACGGGCGCGATGGCCGAGTTCACCAAGGACCGCTACGGTGTCGATGTCATGAAGGTCGAGATTCCGATCAACATGAAGTTCGTCGAGGGCGCCGCGGCCAACAAGACCGGTGAAGTGGCCTACACGCGCGATGAAGCCAAGGCCCTGTTCCTCAAGGCAGCCGAAGCGTCGACCAAGCCGTTCATCTATCTTTCGGCCGGCGTGAGCAACGCCGAATTCACCGAATCGCTTGCGTTGGCCGGCGAGTCGGGCGTGCGTTTCTCCGGCGTGTTGTGCGGGCGCGCGACCTGGAAGGACGGCATGCCGGTCTTCGCCAAGGAGGGCCCGGACGCCTTCCGCAAGTGGCTCGAAACCAAGGGCGTGGAAAACATCAAGAACGTCAACGAGGCCCTGAAGCCGGCCAAGCCGTGGTTCTCGTTCTACGGTGTGAACAGCGCCGACGAACTCGCCTGATCGTCGTCCACCCGGAGAGTGGTGGGGCGGAACGGATGTTCCGCCCTACTTCCTCAGAATCTCCGTGCCGCTGACCTGACCCAGGCACGTCGTGCCGCTGTACGAAATCCTCAACTGACCATTGGCCAGCCCCGACGTGCCGGCCAGCGCCACCGGGCAGGACGCGCCTTCGATGGTGCCCGCGCCGGTTGCCGTCCAACGGACTTCACCGTCAACCACCGACGCCGTCGCCGTGCCGCTAACCGGAATCGCCGTCAGGCAACGCGCCGACCATTCACCCGTGGCGCCGCTGATGCTTACGTCGGTCACGCGCCACGAAAAATCCGTGCAGGCATTGGACGCCGCCGACGCCGCAATCGACCCCCAGTCGCCGCTGAACGCCTCCATTGCCGGTTCGCCCGAGGTGCCCGTCGGGATCGCGTCCTTCAGCGAACTCAGGCATCCACCCGTCGACTGCGCCACGACAAACGTGGTCAGCACAAGAACTCGCATCATGATGGCTATTTATCGACCCGAGCGCGGTGCGTCTTCAGCCCAGCCCATATAATTCCGCAATGGCCATCCTGAAGGTGTCGCGGCTCGGCCATCCCGTGCTGCGCGCCAAAGCTCAGCCCATCGACCCCAAACGCATCCCCGATCCTGACGTGCAACGTCTCATCGACGACATGTTCGACACGATGCACGAGTACTCGGGCATCGGGTTGGCGGCGCCCCAGGTGCATGAAGGCCTGCGATTGTTCGTGGCCGGAGCGAGGGCACGCGCGTTTGGTGCGGTCATCGACGATGGGGAAGAGATGCCGCTGATGGCGCTGATCAACCCGGAACTGACGCTGGTGGGGCCGTCCGATGTGCTGGGATGGGAGGGCTGCCTCAGCATCCCCGATGTGCGTGGACGTGTGCCGCGCGCCACGGAAGTGCAGGTCAAGGCGTTTGACCGCTCCGGCAAGAAGGTCGCGTTTACGGCGAAGGGATTTCCCGCGCGAGTCCTCCAGCACGAGTTTGACCATCTCGACGGTGTCTTGTTCTTCGATCGCATGGCCTCGTTCGAATCGCTCACGTTCCTTGAAGAGTACGAACGGTACTGGGCGCGCCACGATTCCGACGACGACGACGAGGAGTAGTGGTGACGGGGACAGGCGAATTCACTCCAGACGAAGCGGCCGCCCTTGCGCCGTTTGTCACCAATGTCGACCAGCCGGTCTTTGCGCTGATCAATCTTCCGGAAACCGTCAAGGGCGCGCTGTTCGCGCGTTACTCGCGGTCCGCCAAGTCCGTGCGGCGGTTGTTGCTGGACGAGTTTCTCGACCAGCTGCCCTCCGGCGCGCACGAGCGCGCTGAGGCCGTGCGTGCGTCACGCGCTGACGACCTGTACCAACGTGTCTTCAACGACTACGGCGACGACTCCGTGGCTCAGCTGGGCGGCATGCACCTGGCGTGTGAGGACGTCTCCAACCTGCTGACCAAGGTGCTTGAACGTGGCCGGTTGATGGCCTACCTCGAGCAGTCCACGCGATACATCCCGTACACGCAGCGGCGGGACGGCCACTGGCGTTATCTCGTGCCGGCCGAACTCGACGGCCATCCACTTCGCGACACCTACACGGGCGCGCTCAATCACGCGTTCGAGGTGTATGCCAAATGGATTGATCCCATGCGCGAGTGGTTCGAGGCGCGGCATCCGCGAACCCAGGGTGATTCCGATCAGGTGTATCGCGCGGCCATCCGCGCGAAGGCCCTCGACACGCTGCGAGGACTGCTGCCGGCAGCGACACGTTCAAACGTGGGCATCTACGGCACGGGCCAGGCCTACGAGGCACTGTTGCTGCGGATGCGCGCCCATCCGCTCGCAGAAACGCGGGCGTACGCCGACCTGATGCTGCAGGAACTGCGCAAGGTCATGCCCGCGTTTTTCACGAGGGTCGATCAGCCCGACCGGGGTGTCCGCTGGACAAACTACCTCGCCGAGACGCGCGCCAGGACCCGTGACCTTGCGGTCCGCCTCACCGATGCCGCGTCCCCTGAACCACGCGACGAAGTCGTGTTGGCGGACTTTGATCCCGAGGGCGAGATCAAGGTCGTCGCCGCCGCGCTTTACACCTCGGTTGATCTGCCCGACGATCAGCTGCTTGCGCTTGCGCGTACGCTGTCCGCCGAGCAGCGAGCCGACGTGTTGCAGACCTATGTGGGCGACCGTTCAAACCGTCGCCATCGTCCCGGCCGGGCATTCGAGCGGACGTCCTATCGCTTCGACGTGTTGACCGACTACGGCGCGTTCCGCGACCTGCAGCGGCATCGGCTGTGCACCATTGACTGGCAGGCACTGTCGGTGGCGCATGGCTTCACGCAGCCCGATGCCATCGTTGAGGCCGGCGGCAACGACGCATGGCAGAGTGTGATGGCGCGATGCGCCGATGCGCACGAGCAGCTGGTGCAGGCAGGGCTGACCGACGTGGCGCAGTATGTGGTGCCGATGGCGTACCGCGTGCGTTTCCTCATGGACATGAATGCGCGTGAGGCCATGCACGTCATCGAACTGCGGACCGCGCCGCAAGGCCATCCCGCGTATCGGCGCGTGTGTCAGCAGATGCATCGCCTGATCAGTGAGCGCGCCGGGCACACGGCGATTGCGGCGGCCATGAAGTACGCGGACCACTCGGTCGTCGAGCTGGAACGCCTTCAGGCCGAGCGTCGGCTCGAGCAGAAGAGGAACGCGCGATGAGCGGCGCCGGCGACTGGCTCGTACACGTCAGGCTGACCGTGCGGTTTCGTGATTGCGACCCGTACGGGCACGTCAACAATGCCGTCTACCTGACCTACCTCGAGAACGCGCGGTTTGCGTTGTGGAAGGCTCAGGGGATTCGCGGCGTCATTCTCGCGCGCGCCGAGGTCGACTACCGGGCGCAGCCGTCGTATGGCGACCAGCTCGAGGTTCGCGCGAAGCTCGACGGTTTTGGCAGGACGAGTTTCCGGTACGCCTACGAAATCGCCGACGTGGCCAGCGGCAACCTCGTGCTCGAGGCGCGCACGGTGCAGGTGCGGTACGACTACGAACGCAACCAGCCGGTGCCGCTGAGCGATGAGGACAAACGCAAGTTGTCGACACCGGTTGGCGCCGTCGCATGGAGTTGACGAGCTGTCCCACGACGGCGTCTGACCTCAGGATGCAGGCGAAGAAAATACAAAAATATCGGGCAAAAAAGACTGCTTGACTCTTTGTGAAAGATTTCACACAATTACTCCCGTCGTTCTCGGCCCACGCTACTTAGCAAGTCCCGCACGGTTTCCTTTCCCCGGAAACTGTTTGACTACGTAAGAACGATGTCTCGCCTGTTTTTTATCTTCCTCATATCGCACTTCCTTAATACCTGGGCCGGGAACACTCTTTTTCTTCAGGCGACGAATCAACCCCAGGGACGCTCCCCACAGGAACGAGGCACCTGGGTCGCGCGCGCCGTCCAGGATCGCGAGACCGGCCGCGACGGACGCACGTCGATGCGGATGCGCCTCTTCGATCGCCAGAATCGGGAACGCGAACGCGCGCTGACCATCATCAGCATGAAGGGCGGCGCCGGTCGCCCGGTGCCGGGCGATCGCTCGCTAACGCGATTCACACATCCCAACGACATCGCGGGTACCGGATTTCTCGTCTGGGAGAATCCGGATGCCGATGACGAGCGATTCCTGTATCTCCCCTCGCTGGGGCGGGTGCGCCGCATTGCGGGCAGCGAAACACAGGACAGCTTCGTCGGATCAGACTTCACGTACGAAGACATCGGCGGCCGCGAGTTCAACGACTACACCTACACCCTGCTCGATGAAAACGCGCAGTGGACGGCACCCGACGGCACCACGCACCCGGCCTACCGCCTTGAGTCCCGACACAAAGATCCGCGCGCCCGTTTTCCGCGCATCGTCTCTCTTGTCCGCAAGGACAACCTGGTGGTGGTGAAGGGGGAGATCCACAATCGCCGCGACGGATTGCAGAAGGTGTTCGACGTGCGGCGCCTCGAGCGCATCAGCGGCATCTGGACCGTCATGGACATGGTGATGACCGATACGCTGGGCAAGACCCGCACCGAACTGGTGATCGAAAAGGCCGAATACAACGTCGGTCTGACGGCCGACGACTTCAGCAGACGCGAACTTGAACGGGGCGCGCGGTGAGCCTGCGCGTCGCGAGATTCATCTACCGCTGGCGGCGGTGGTTGTCGGCCCTTGCCGTCATCGGCGCGATCGCCCTGTCTCCGCGCGCGCAGATTCAGGAAATCGACAACGACCTCACGGCCTGGTTCTCGCCCGACGACCCTCTCTATCAGGACTACGAGCGGTTCCAGAACGAGTTTGGCGGCACCCGGACGCTGATCATTGCGCTCAAGGCCCCCAGCCGCGAGCAACTCTTCAGCCGCGACGCACTGACCAGCCTCGACGAACTCAGCGCCGACATCGAACGCGTACAGGCCGTGCACCGGGTCACCAGCCTGGCGACCGCCACGGTGGTCGACAGCCTGCCGGCGGCCGACGATGAAGACGCCGGCCTCGATGTCCGTCGCCTCCTTGAAGACCTCGACTCGTCGACGCCTGCGGCGATCGCTGAACGTGCGATCTCCGACGATCTCTTCCGCGGCGATCTCGTCTCGGAAGACGGAACGGTCACCGCCGTCATTGTCTTTTTTGACGAGTCGCGCATAGACGACCTCCGCGCCGAGGTACTTGCGGAGATCCGTCAGCTCGTGGCCACGCATCTTCCTGCGGGCTTTGAGGCCCACTTCAACGGCAGCCTCGAAATCACCGAGTGGTACAACAGGGTCACCCTCGCCAACCAGCTCACGTTCACGCCGCCGATCTTCATTCTGACGCTCGGCGCGCTGTACGTGATGTTCCGCTCGTGGCGGAAAATGGCGCTGACCTTCGCGGCCATCCTCGTCAGCCTGTTGTGGACACTCGGGCTCTACGATCTCTTCGGTTTCTCCTACAACGTGCTCAGCAGCATGATCGTGCCGCTGGTCGTCGTGCTCGCGATTTCCGACGATGTGCACATGCTGCAGCACTATGGGCTGGCGCGCCGGTCGGGCACGCACGAAGATGCGTTTGTCCACACCGTCGCCCACCTACTGGCGCCGCTCTTTGGCGCCAGCGCGACCACTGCGCTGGGCATGTTGTCCCTGGCGACCAGCCAGGTCGTCGCGGTTCGCGAGTTCGGCATGGGGGCGGCGATTGGCGTGATGGTCGACTTCGCCATCTCCATCGTGCTCGTTCCCACCTTGCTCGCGTGGGTGCAGTCGGAACCCGACCACGCCCCGCAGGAATCGTGGTTTCTCGAACCCCTGCGTCGTGTCTCTCAATTCGCGACGCGGCGAGCTCGTCTCGTCCTGGCTGTCGCAGGTGTCATCGTTGCGATTGCCGGCGTGGGCATGGCGAGACTGAAGGTCGACACCAATCACATCAACTTCTTCAGCGAGCGGCACGAGCTGTACAAGTCGGCTGAGGTCATCGACAACCAGCTGGCCGGCATCTACACGTTCCAGGTGTTTCTCGAAGGCCCGCCCGACTCGATGCAGCAGCCCGACACCTTGCAGCGCATGGATCGTCTGGCGACCGCCCTTGAGGCCCTGCCGTTTGTCGGCAAGGTAACGTCTCTGGCCGATTACGTGAAACGCGTGCATCGGGAGCTCAACGGAGACCGCGCCGACGTTCTCCCGGCGACTTCGCAGGAAATCGCTCAGGAGCTGCTGGTCTTTGGCCTTGGTGATGAGGGCCGTGCCGAACTCGAGCGCGTCGCGGCGTCCGACTACTCGAGAGCCCAGATCACCGTGAAGCTCGCGTCGATGAGTTCCGACCTGGTGTTTCAGCAGGTGCGAGAGGCTGAGCGACTGGCCGCCGAGATCTTTGCCGGGTCCGAGGTGACGCCGACCGTGACGGGGTCAGGCCGGCTGTTTTCTGCGCTCGACCACTACCTCGTGCGTTCGCAGATTTCGAGCTTCTCGCTTGCGTTCGTGACCGTGTTCACGGTCATCTTCCTGGTCTTTCGCTCGTGGCGGTTCGGCCTGCTGGCCATCGCGCCGAACCTGTTCCCGGTCGCTCTCGTGTTTGGAGCCATGGGCTGGCTCGATATCTCGCTGAACATCGCGACCGTGATGGTGGCCAGCGTGGCGCTGGGTGTTGTGGATGACGACACGATCCACTTCATCAGCCGCTACCGCAAAGAGACGCATCGCGGCGTCTCGACCGACGAGGCCATTGAAGCGGCCACGACCCAGGAAGGTCGCGCCGCCCTGACAACCGCCGTCATCAACAGCTGCGCCTTTGGTGTCTTGATGTTGTCCGAGTACCGTCCGACGGCATGGTTCGGTGGCCTGTTGGCCCTGACGATGACCGTGGCGTTTCTTGCGGAGGTGTTCATCCTCCCTGCGACAATCAAAGTACTCCCATGGCTGTTCAGCGCCGAGCGGGTACGTGTTGCGGATGGCCCCTCCGCATGAGCTGCCGTCTTCTGGCGGCGATCCTGCTGGTGGTGCCTGCGGCAGCGGCCGCGCAACCTGCCGTTCAGGCGCGAGGTGAAGCGTCGACGCTTGGAGTCGTCATGCCCAATCGCGACGCCACTGATCTGCGCACGCGGGTCGCACTGGAGCTGACCGCTGACCCCGCGCCGTGGATGCGGGTCCACCTCGATGTCGAAGCCGAGACGCTGCTCGCCGATCGTCGTGGTCGGGCCACTGACGCCGGTGTCCGCGTGAAGGACGCCTGGATTGAATGGCGGGGCAGCGCGGCCGATCTGCGCATTGGGTACGGCCGGCTGGTGTGGGGCCGACTCGACGAGATCATGCCGTCGGATGTGCTGAATCCCATCGACTCGTCCCGTTACTTCCTGGAAGGACGCGCTCAGGCGCGACTGCCGATTGCGTTCGCCCGTGGACGTGTGTTTGCGGGTGAGGGATTCAGTGTCGAGGGCGTGTTGAGCATGCCGGGGCGTCGGGGCCGGTTTGATTTGCTCGAGGAGCGGACCTCGCCGTTTAATCTGACCCGCGACGTGGTCCTGCCGGCGGCGCTGCCCGGCGAGATCGATCGACGCGAGCCGTCATTCAGCGCCGACGCACTGCAGTATGGACTCCGCGTGTCATCGACACTCGGTCGTGTCGACGTCAGCGTGTCCGGATACCGCGGCACCGAGAGCTTCGGCGTGTTGTCATTTGAACCGGGTGTGCCGGACGTGCCGTCGCTGACGGTTGTCGGCTCGCTGGTTGAGCGGTATCCCCGCTTCACCATGGTTGCCGCCGATGCGGAGGCCGTTGTTGGCGCGTGGGCCATCCGCGCTGAGGGCGCCTACTTCCCGGAGCGCGTCATTGCCGCATCTGCCGGCAGTGTTGACGGTAGCGCCGTTGATCTCGGAGTTGGCGTCGATCGGTCTGTTGGCGACTATCGCCTGTTTTCGTCCATCGTCTGGCACCGTGACTGGAGCGACCTGTTGGCGACAGGCGCCAATGACGACCTGAGCCTGATTGCGTCGGTGGAGCGGCGGTTTGCGCGGGAGCGGTACATGGTCCGTGTGTTCACCGTGGCCAATCCCGTCGATCGATCCAGCTTTGTACGGGCGTTGGCGGCATGGTCGATCAAAGACGATCTGTCGCTCGACGTCTCTGGCGGCATGTTGTCGGGCCGCGAGGAATCGACCGATACCCTGTCACGGTTCCGAGAGCGTGATTTCGCCTTTGCGAGGGTGCGGTGGTCATTCTGAACGCCGGCAATCCGGGCACGCTGACCGGCCCCGGCAACAACACGTACCTGATTGATGGCCGGGTGCCCACGCTGATCGACGCCGGCGTCGGACACCAGGCCCACCTCGACGACGTGGCCCGGGCACTGGGAGGACGGCCGCTCATGCGTGTGCTGATTACGCACGGTCATCCCGATCACGCGTCTGGTCTGCCTGCGATTGTTGCGCGGTGGCCGACGGTTGAGGTGCATCGCTGGCCCACAACCGAAGCCGGATCCGCCATGGCGTTCGCCGACGGCATGTGGGTGTCAGCCGGCGATGGCCGGCTC
>CBINOO010000123.1:0-11226 GCA_966252305.1 uncultured Acidimicrobiia bacterium | reverse complement strand
CAGGACGGCCGCGCCGCCGAGCAGGCCGGCCAGCAGAGCCCACCGCCATCGCTCGCGTTCGGTGGTCACGCGATGCGCGTGGTCGAACGTCCAGGCGACGGCGAGTCCGAGCGGCCAGAAAATTGCTTCGCTGAATGCGTAGGCACTGATCCACACGAGCGGCGGGTACGCGGCCGCGGCCGCGGCCGAGAGCAATCCCGCGCGTGGGCCGGCCAGCCGTGACGCGTACAAGGCGACCATCCAGATCCCGAACCCACCTGCAACGGCCTGCGCAATCTGCACGGCGTGTGGCACGTGTGGTGTCGCAGGGCCACCTCCGCCCACGAGCGCGAGAAACACGGGGTAGCCAGGCGCCCGGCCGAAGGGATCGATGCCGCCCTCGCGCGCCACCTCGTCGTAGACGAATCCGGCGCCCGACGCCACACCGCGCGCCAGCGAGAGGTACTCGCGTTCATCACGGGTGATCGGCTGGTCATTCCAGTAGCCGAGAGCAAAGGCGAGGCGCAAGGCGATGCCAACCGTGACGATCCCCAGCAGCAGGCCGCGACGACTGCGGAGACTATCGCCGGCCATCGAACCGTTGTGCAGAGACCTGCTCGGACACCAGACCGACGAGGAACACGACGACGGCGAACATGATCAGCAGGACGGCGCCGTTGGGGATGCGCGTATCGATGGCGACGTTCCAGACGGCATAGACCACGCCAAGCAGGAACGAAAGTCCGCTGATCGGCAGGAAGATCCGCATGGGACTGTAGATGGTGATCACGCGGAGGATGATCACCAGGAACTTGACGCCGTCGCTCGACAACCGGATCTTCGATTGTCCCGACCGTTGGCGCGCGTCGATCGTTTCAAAGCGCACGCTGTAGCCCGCCTTGATGAAGGCCAGCGTCGTGGTGGTCGGTGTCGAGAATCCGTTCGGCAACAGGAACAGGAACTCCCGGAGGCAGTCGAGCCGCGCCCCTCGGAAGCCCGATGTGAGATCGGGAATCGGGCGTTCGGCCAGGTAGCCCGACAGCCAGTTCAGCAGCGCATTGCCCCAGCGCCGCGTGACCGTCGCCTGGGTTGCCGACGTGCGCGCGCCCACGACGAGATCGTATTCGCCGAGCAGCGCGATCAGCCGAAGCGCATCGGCGGGTTTGTGCTGGCCGTCGCCGTCAAGAATCAGCGCGAACTCGCCGGTCGCCGCGCGGATGCCGGCTTTGACCGCCGCCCCGTTGCCCTTGTTGTACGGCTGGCGAATGACCGATGCCCCTGCAGCCGCGGCTTCATCAGCCGTGCCGTCGCTCGATCCATCGTCGACAACGAGGATCTGGTGCCAGGCGGCAATCCCGCGCAGTTCCTGAATGACGGGACCAATCGCGCCGGCTTCGTTGAACGCCGGGATGATGATCGAGACCGACTCCGGGGCGGCCATCAGTCCTGCTCCCGGTGGTGGTCGTGTTCGAGCCGTCGCACGCGATACAGCAGTTCCTCGATGAGCTTCCTGGTGCCGGCGATGGCGTCGGCGACCAGGCCGATGATGACGATCTGGAAGCCCACGATCATCAACACGGCAGAGAGGATGAGCGACTGGAGGTGGCGATCGCCGTAGACGCCTTCGAAGTAGCGGAAGTACAGGAAGCGCATCGACACGGCCAGACCGGCGAGAAAGACGATGCCGCCGATGTAGCTGAAGACCTTCAGCGGTTCGTGCATCGTGTAGATGCGGACGATCGTCGCCGCCGACTGTTTGATGTAGCCGTAGATGCTGCTGAAGAGCCGCGACGGGCGCGTGCGGCTGTTCGTGCCGACCTCGACGTGGCTGATCGCCATGCGTTTTTTGCCGGCGCCGATGATGGACTCCAGCGTGTACGAAAACTCCGACACGATCGTCATGCGCAGCGCGGCCTCACGCGTGTAGGCGCGAAAACCGCTGGTCGTATCCGGCACCTGGGTATTGGACACCTGCCGGACCACCCAGCTGCCCAGACGCTGCAGGAGTTTCTTGAGCGGAGACATGTGCGCGATGTCGCGGATGTTCCGGTCGCCGATGACGATGTCGGCCTCGCCGGCAATCAGCGGCTGCACGAGCCGTGTGATGTCCTGGCCCGAATACTGATTGTCGGCGTCCGTGTTGACGATGTAGTCGGCGCCCGCGCGAAGGGCCGCATCAAGACCGGCGCTGAATGCCGCTGCCAGGCCCTTGTTCCTCGTGAAGCGGACGATGTGTTGCACGCCGTGCGCCCTGGCCACATCCGCCGTGCCATCGCGAGAACCGTCGTCAATCACCAGCCATTCGATGATGTCGATCCCGGGAATGTCCCGCGGCAGGTCGGCCAGTGTGGCCGGCAGCGTCTCCGCCTCGTTGAGGCACGGGATCTGGATGATCAGTTTGCTCACGCGCCCTCCGCATCCCCGACGAGACGTTCGATCACACCCGTCCATGTGATGGCGGCGGCGACGCGATAACCCGCCTCGCCAAGGTGCTGCGCCAGTCGCGCGTCCGCGGCCAGTGACGCAAACGCGGCGGCCATCGCCTCGGGCTCCGGCGCCACGATATACCCATTTGCTCCGTCAACCACGAACTCGGTCGGGCCACCCGCATCCGTCGTGGTGACGACAGGCTTGTGGGCAAGAAAGGCTTCCAGGGTGATGTAGCCGAAGTCCTCATCAAACGGCGGGAACACCACGGCGCGTGCGCCCGCATACAGCGACAACAACGTGTCATCGTCCACGGCGCCGAGAAACACGACGCGATCGGCAATGCCGAGCGATTCGGCCAGGGCCTCGAACGCTGCCGCCTGGGTGCCCGTACCGGCGATGACGAGTCGAAGCGGACCCGGCGTCTGCGCCAGCGCGCGAATGGCGAGGTCCACACGTTTGACCGCCTCGAGGCGTCCGACCGAGAGGATGTAGTCGCCGTAGGGCCCGGCGGTAATCCGATCGGCCAGACGGGGCGGATGGTAGAGCGGTTCGACCTCCACGCCGTTGTACCGTCGGGCACGGTCCGCCGTGTTGCGGGCGTTGGCAAATCGACGCCGGCATTCCCCGAGCGTTTGCGAGTCGAGGGCAATCAACTTGTCGCGCAGGGCCACGTCCGCTTCGGTGTGCGCGAAGTCGCTGAAGCGGGTGCCGGCCAGCTCGTACGCGGCGCGGTGCTGATGAATCAGCCACACCACCTTGTTGGGATGCCTGGCGAAGTACGACGGGAATTTGGTCGCAATCAGGAGGTCAATTGACCGGCCGTTGCTCTCCGAGAGGTCCAGCAGGCGCCAGGCGGCGGCGTGGGCGAGGATTTCCTCCTTCGGGTACCACTTGAAGGGCACACTCACGAGTTCGGTGGGGTATCCGTGGGCTTTGAGCTGCCGAACGAGCTCCCGGACGTGATACTCCGCGCCCCCTTGCACGAACGGCACCTGAGCCTCACATACCAGGATGGTCTTTTCCGGCATCGGCGACCGAGGATCGTAACATGCGGAAATAAGGCGAAGATCCGGCGTAAGCCTAATTCCTGCCACACTTTGCGATTGACAGCCCCCTCCCACACTCCTAACATCGCTGTGGACTTATCTGGAGCAAAGTGGAGTAAACCGTGCTTCGGGGAAATTATTCCGCCAAGATCGATGACAAGGGGCGGCTCAAGCTCCCGAACGCCTTCCGGGCGGTCGTGGAGGAGAAGCACGGCACCGCTCTGTTCGTGACGAGTCTCTCCGGTGAATCAGTCCGCATTTACCCGATGCCGGTGTGGCTGGGTGTCGAGGAACGTCTCCGCCGTATGCCGAGTACGCATCCGGCCCGCGTGAAGTTTCTCGACCGCGTCAACTACTTCGGGCAATTGGGCGAATTTGACGGTCAGGGCCGCGTGTCCTTGCCCGCGCGGCTCAGGGTATCGGCCGGCATGAACGGCGATGTGGACGTGCTCGGCCAGGTGGACTACCTCGAGGTGTGGAACCACGAGCGCCTGGTGGCGAAGTTCGAGCGCGATCCCTTCACGGACGACGACGCACGCGCGCTGGCGGAGTACGAGATCTGACGCCGACGCACACGCCGGTCCTGCTGGCAGAAACGGTGGCGCTGCTGCAGCCGCGCCCCGACGGGTGGTACGTGGACGGCACACTCGGGCTTGGTGGACACACCGAAGCCCTGCTCGAGGCCGGGGCCGGCCACGTGATCGGAATCGACCGGGATACCGACGCACTGGACGTGGCGCGGACCCGGTTGGCGCGTTTTGGGGGGCGTGTGCGGTTCGTCCACGCGGACTACCGGACGCTGCCGGAGGTGCTGGCCGCGGAGGGCCGGGAGCAGGTCGACGGTGTGCTGGTCGACCTTGGCGTGTCGTCGTTGCAGTTGGACGAAGCCGAACGTGGCTTCAGCTTCCGGAACGACGGTCCGCTCGACATGCGGATGGATCGCTCGCGTGGGTTGTCGCTGGCCGAGCGGCTGGCTGAGGTGGATGAAACGACGCTGGCGGACGTGATTTACCGGTTCGGCGAGGAACGCAAGTCTCGCCGCATCGCGCGGGCCATCGTCGCGACGATGGCGCGTGAGCCGCTCACGCGGACGACGGAGTTGGCGTCACTCGTGCGGCGGGCGATTGGCGGGGGCTGGCAGCGGACCGACCCGGCGACGCGGACGTTTCAGGCGCTGCGCATCTGGGTCAACGGCGAACTGGACGGGTTGGAAGCGTTTCTCGAGACGGCGGTGACCTCGGTGGCGATCGGAGGCCGGGTGGCAGTCATCGCGTTTCACTCGCTCGAGGATCGCGTGGTGAAGCAGACGTTCCGGCGGCTCGCGCAACAGGAGCCGCCGACGGTGCAGTTGGTGACCCGGCGTCCGGTGGTGCCGGGTGAGGACGAGGCGGCAACGAACGCGCGCGCGCGCAGCGCGCGATTGCGCGTGGTGGAGAGGATGGCATGAGCATCGACATCGAATACGCCATCAAGAAGGACGTGCGGAACAACCCGATCGTCCGAGGAGTCGACCAGCGCCAGCGCTCGGCCTTGTGGCGGACGCTCGCGCTGGGCTCCGCCGTCATCGGCATGTTGCTGTTCTCTGCCTGGCAGCACTACCAGTTGATCGACCACGGCTACACCGTGCAGCGCCTGCTGGAAGACATCAAGGAAGAAGAGGCGCTCAACCGCCGGCTGCGCCTGGAGGTCGATACGCTGCGCGCGCCTGCGCTGGTCGAACGTCGCGCCATGGACGAACTGCAGATGGTGTACCCGGCGCCGGCCGACACCCTGTTGATTGAACGCATTCCGCCTGCCGTTGCGCCGCGCGCGGTCGTGGCATCGAGGTAGTGATGGCCACACGAGATCTGGACCCGTTGGCGGCGGCTGAGCGGCCGCCGGAGTCGTTCGAAGCGACCTGGCGCCAGGCGTTTCGTCGACGCCTGCTGGTGATCGGTGTGCTCGTCGGCGTGTGGACCGTCGGCATCCAGGCGCGCCTGGTCTTCCTGCAGGTGATCCAGCATCCGGCGTACCTCGAGCGCGCCGTCGATCAGCAGACCCGGGTGTACGAACCCGCCGCGGAGCGCGGGGATCTGCTCGATCGCAACGGTGAAGTGCTTGCGTATTCGGTTGATGCCGGCACGGTGTCCGCCAATCCGCGCGCCATCAAGGATCCCTCCGCCGTCGTGAAGGCCGTCTGCGCCGTCTTCGCGGACTGCACGCAGAAGGAACGGCTGCAGCTGATTGATGCGTTGTCGCGCAAGGACCGGGCGTTCGCCTACATCCGGCGTGGCATCGCGCCGAGCCAGGCTGAGCAGATCTCGGCGTTGAAGCTGCCGGGGATCAATGTGCAGCCGGAATCACGGCGGTATTACCCGAAGCGGGAACTGGCCTCCCACGTGCTGGGGTTCGTGGGCCGCGACAACAACGGTCTCGGTGGTGTTGAGCAGGCGTACGACTCGATCGTGCGCGGGCAGAACGGTCGCGTGTTGATGCTGACCGATGCCAAGCACAACGCCGTCGAAGGGCGCGTCGAGGTGGAGCCGACGGCCGGCGCCTCGCTCGAACTCACCATCGACCAGGTGCTTCAACACATTGCCGAACGGGAACTGCGCGCGGCCGTGGAGAAGCACCGGGCGGAGGCCGGCACACTCATCGCGCTCGATCCCAACACGGGAGAGATCCTCGCGCTCGCGAACTATCCGGACTTCAACCCGAACACCCCTGGCGACGTGTCCGCGTCGTTGCGGCGCAATCGCGCCGTCCAGGAGATCTACGAGCCCGGTTCCACTTTCAAGATCGTGACTGCGGCCGCGGCGATCGAAGAGGGGGTCATCGCGCCTGAAGACATGATCGACACCGCGCCCGGTGTCATCCGTGTGCCCGGCCGCAGCAAGCCGGTTGACGATGAGCACGCGTACGGCCTGTTGTCGTTTGCAGACGTCATCATCAAGTCGAGCAATGTCGGCGCCATCAAGGCGGGGTGGCAGATTGGCGCCGAGCGGCTCAACCGGTACGTGCGTCGCTTCGGATTCGGTGAAATTCACGCGCCTGATTTCCGCGGCGTGAGCGGCGGCATCGTGTGGCCGCCGGAGCGGCTCGACACGTCCGGCTTGGCCTCCGTCTCGATGGGGTACCAGGTGGCGGTCACGCCGTTGCAGATGGTCACCGCGACCGCGGCCGTGGCCAACGGCGGGCAGTTGTGGGAACCGCGACTCGTGCGCGCCACGATCACTGATGGCCGTCGTGAGGAGATCGCGCCGAAGGTCCTGCGCCGGGCCATCTCTCGTGAAACGGCTGCCGCCCTGACGACGATCATGGAAGGCGTCGTGACTGACGGCACGGCCAAGACGGCCGCCGTGCCGGGATATCAGGTCGCGGGCAAGACCGGCACGGCCCAGAAGATCATCGACGGGCGGTACTCCGAGTCCGACCACGTGGGTTCGTTTACGGGGTTCGCGCCGTCCCGGCGTCCGGCCCTCGCAGTGGTGGTGGTCATCGACGCGCCGAAGGCCGGCGGTTACTACGGCGGTGTGGTGGCCGCGCCGGTGTTCCAGAAGTTCACGCAGGCCGCACTGCGGCATCTTGGCATTCCGCCGACATTGAATCCGACGACGCCGGTCCTGGCCCAGGCGACGCCGGTGGTGCCGGCGCGCTACACCGGGCGGCAGTCAACCACGCCTCGCGCGGTGCAGGTCAGCGGCGGGCTGGTCATGCCCGATCTGACCGGCATGGGCGCGCGTGATGCCTCGCTGTTGCTGGCCCAGTTCGGCATGACCATCAGGCTGCGCGGTGACGGCATCGTCGTCTCGCAGTCACCGGCGGCGGGCGAGCCGATTGCCGCAGGCCTGGTCGGCACGGTCCAGCTCGACCGTCCCCGCCCCTCACGCTCTGATGGAGGGCGTCAGTGACATTGGGCGCCCTGGTGGCGTCCAGTCCGGCCCTCGGGGCCGATGCTCGCGCGCAGGTGGCCGCCGCCGGCGCGGACGCGCTCGACGTGCAGGGTGTGACGCACGATTCCCGCGCGGTGAAGCCGGGAATGTTGTTTGTCGCGCTGCGCGGCCAGAAGGCCGACGGAGCCTCCTTTGCCGCCGACGCCGTTCGGCGCGGCGCCGTGGCGGTGGTCTCCGACGCGCCGCCTCCTGATGGGGTGGTGGTGCCGTGGATCACCACGTCCGATGCGCGTCTGGCGATGGCCGAACTGGCGGCGGCCGCCTGTGATCATCCGAGTCGCGCCCTGTCAGTCGTCGGTGTCACGGGCACCAACGGCAAGACAACGACGACCTACCTGCTGGCCTCCGTATTTGATGCCGCGGGACTCCCGTGCGGCCGACTTGGCACCGTCACCGTACGAACGGGACCACGTCCGGAAGACGAATCCGAAGCTTCACACACCACCCCCGAAGCCCCTGACGTGCAGCGCCTGTTGCGCGAGATGGTGACGCGTGGATGCCGCGCCTGCGCGATGGAGGTGTCGTCGCATGCGCTGGTGCTGCGACGTGCGGATGCCGTGACGTTCAGCGCCGGCATCTTCACGAACCTGACGCGCGACCATCTCGATTTTCATGGCGACATGGCCACGTATTTCGCGGCCAAACGCCGGCTCTTTGAACTGCTGCCGCCCGGCGCGCCGGCCATCATCAACATTGACGACCCGCGTGGGGCCGAACTCGCCGCGACGGTGCAGAGACCGGTAACGTTTGGCGTACGCAAGGACGCGGATGTCCGCCCGGAAGGTGTGCAGCTGTCGCTCGACGGGCTGGCCTTCGAGGTGACCACACCAGCGGGTCCCATTGCGGTCCGTTCGCCGCTCGTGGGCTGGCCCAACGTCTACAACATTCTCGGTGTCGTCGCGACGGCGGTCGCGCTGGAGTTGCCGAAGGCCGCCATTGAAGCGGGACTCGCGCATCTGGATCGCGTCCCGGGCCGGTTTCAGGTTGTCTCGGGGTCGACCGACGACGTACGGGTCGTGGTCGACTACGCCCATACCGATGACGCGCTGAAGAACCTGCTCGAGACGGCGCGCCCGCTGACCCACGGTCGACTCATCACCGTGTTCGGGTGCGGGGGCGATCGCGATCGCACCAAGCGGCCGCTGATGGGCGCGGTGGCGGCGCGATTGAGCGACCTCGTCGTGTTGACCTCGGACAATCCACGGTCGGAGGATCCGGCGCGGATCATCGACGACATCAAGCGGGGGATCTCGGGCCCGTCCGACCCGACCGCTCCGCGACGCGCCAGCACGCCGGTGGTCGTCCATGTCGATCGCCGCATCGCGATTGAGCAGGCCATCCGCGCATCGCGCGCCGGAGATGTCGTGCTGATCGCCGGCAAAGGCCACGAGCAGACGCAGACCATCGGCAACCGCGTGCTGCCCTTTGACGATGTCGAGGTCGCCCGCGCGGCGTTGTCTCAGCGCCGGGCGGCGCAGCGGGTGTGATGTGAGTGCTTTTGTGCTCACCGCGGGGCTCGTCGCGGATGTGGTCGGCGGGCGCCTGGTCGCCGGCGCTGCAACGCAGGTCATCGACAGTGTCGTGACCGACAGCCGCACGATGCCGCCGGTGCTGCGCGCGCGTGACGCCGCCGGCGCGATGTTCGTGGCGCTGTCCGGGCCGAACTTTGACGGTCATCACTTCCTGTCGCAGGCCGTTGCCATGGGCGCGGCCGCGCTGCTCGTGTCGCAGGCGCCTGCGGACCCCGGCTCGGCGGCGGTCCTTCTGGTCGACGATGTCCTCGCGGCACTGCAGCGGTTGGGACACGCCGTTCGCATGCGGTCCGGCGCCCGTGTGGTGGCCATCACGGGCAGCGCCGGAAAAACGACGACCAAGGAAGCCACCGCTACGTTGCTGGCGACGCGGTATCAGGTGTTTCGCAACGTCGGCAACCTGAACAACCACATTGGTCTTCCACTCTCGCTGATCGAGCTTCGGCACGGACCCGACATTGCCGTGCTTGAACTCGGGATGAATCACGCAGGGGAAATACGCCTGCTGACCTCGTTGGCGCAGCCCGACGTGAGGGTCTGGACCAACGTCGGCAACGCGCACATCGGTCACTTCGGTTCCGCGGACGCCATCGCCGCTGCCAAGGCGGAAATCCTGGAGGGGGCCACCGCCGAGACGCTGATCGTCGCCAACGCGGACGATGCCCTGGTGATGCGGCATGTGCGCGGCGTCCCGTCCGCGCGCGTGTTGACGTTTGGTTGCGCCTCGGCCGCCGACGTACGGGCCGACGACATCGTTGACCGCGGCTTTGACGGCGTGACGGCGCGCGTCACATCGCCCTGGGGCGGGTTGTCCCTGACCGTGGCGCTGCCCGGCCTCGGCAACCTGTCCAATGTGCTCGCGGCCGTGACGATCGCGCTGGCTCATGACGTCCTGCCGGGAGACGTCGAGCGGGAGGTTGCGGCGCTGGCCCCTGTGGCGCGACGCGGTGCATCCAGCGTGTTGCCTTCGGGCGTGCGACTGGTCGATGACTCATACAACGCGAGTCCGGCTGCCGTGATGGTGGCCCTGCAGACACTGGCGGCGACGCCGGTGACGGGTCGCCGCATTGCCGTGCTCGGCGAGATGCGCGAACTCGGTGACGATGCCGTCCTGTGGCATGAGCGCTGTGGACGCACTGCCGCCGAGACCAATGCCGACGTGCTGGTGGTCGTGGGTGGCCCCGCGGCCGACGGCCTCGTATCCGGCGCGCGCGGGGCGGGGTTCCCCAGCGAGCGCCTGCATCGGTTTGCCACGAGTGACGAAGCGGCGGCCCGTGTGGCCGCCCTCGTGACGGCGGGCGACATCGTGCTCGTAAAGGGTTCACGCGGCACCCGCACCGACATCGTGGCGGATCATCTGAAGGCGGTGGCGTAGTGCTGTACCACCTCTTCTATCAGGTGTTCGACATCCGGCTTGGCGGCTCGATCACCTTCCGGGCGGCCGTGGCGACGATGATGGCGCTCGCCATCGGGCTCGTGCTCGGGCCGTGGATGATCCGCCGCCTGCGCGATTTTCAAATCGGCCAGGTGGTTCGACAGGACGGTCCGGCGACCCACAAGGCGAAGTCGGGAACGCCCACGATGGGCGGCTTGCTGATCCTGTCGTCGGTGTTTGTGCCCACGCTCCTGCTGGCGAATCTCACGGACCCGTACATCTGGATCTCCGTGTTGTCGACAGCGGCGTTTGGCGCGATCGGATTTGTTGATGACTACCTCAAGGTCGCGCGCCGCAGTCACCACGGCCTGTTCGCGCGCTACAAGATGCTCGGACAGATTGTGGTCGGCCTGCTCGTCGGCGTGTCGCTCATGTATCTGTCCGGACAGCAGCCTGAGGCCTACAGCACCCGCCTGGTGATCCCGTTCTTCAAGCAGGCGATTCCTGACCTCGGGTGGTACTACGTGCCGTTCGCGGCGTTTGTGCTCGTCAGTGCTTCCAACACCGTCAACCTGACCGACGGCCTGGATGGGCTGGCCATCAGCGTATTCGCGGTGTCGGCGGCCACGTTTACCGCGCTGGCCTACATCATGGGGCACCGCGAGTTGTCGGAGTATCTGCTGTTTGTGCGCTTTCCGGTCGGCGAGTTGACCATCTTCTGCGGATCGCTGGTCGGCGCAAGCCTCGGCTTCTTGTGGTGGAACAGCCACCCCGCGGAAGTGTTCATGGGAGACGTCGGCTCGCTGGCGCTTGGCGGCGCGCTCGGCACCGTCGCGATTCTCACCAAGCAGGAGTTGCTGCTGCCGATCGTCGGCGGCGTGTTCGTGCTTGAAGGGTTGTCGGTCATCCTGCAGGTCGGCTCGTTCAAGCTG
>CBINOO010000122.1:0-11327 GCA_966252305.1 uncultured Acidimicrobiia bacterium | reverse complement strand
CGGGTGGCTTTTTCGGCGCGAGGTCTTCGAAATCCCCAGCAAATCTGGCCATTTGGGTAGCGAACTACCCCGAAAAAGCCACCCGACGTCTTTTTTGTACATGCGGATGCACGGCCGCAACGCGGCGGCGTGGTGGCACCACGACGCCGCGGAAGACCGCTACAACTACCTCTACTCGCCGACCGAGCTGCGCCCGGCCGCCGAGGCGCTGCAACGCGCGTCGGCCGCAGGCCGGCGCGCGTTTGCATTCATGAACAATCACTATTCCGCCAAGGCGGTCGCCAACGCTGCCATCCTGAAGGCCCAGCTGGGCCAGGACGTGCCGGGGGACTACGAGCCGGAGATGCTTGAGCGCTACCCGGATCTCCAGGGACTCGCGCGCTCGAATCGACTGCTGTGAGCTACTTGAGGGTCGCGGTCTTGAGCATGTCAGCCACTTCGAGCTTGTCGACCACCGCCATTCCCGAAATGACGCGCCCGAACACGGCGTGTTTGCCGTCAAGCTCCGGGTTCGCCCGCTTGAGGATGTAGAACTGGGTCCGGGCGTATTCGGCACTGCCGGCGTGCGCCATGCCCACCGCGCCTCGAGTGTTGGTCAGCCGCTTGGAAAACTCGGCCACGCCCACCGCCGGCCCCTCGTTGGTGCGTCCCCACCACGCCTTGCGCGTCATGTTGCGCGACGCGGGGTCACCAATCTGCACCACCGATCCTTCCGCGCGATGAAAGCGCTGCCCACGATAGAAGTTCTTCTTCACGAGCCCAAGCACGTGCTCGACGGTCTTGGGCGCCTCCTTCGGGAACAACTCGATCTCGATCGTGCCCTTGACGGTCTCGAGCACCAGAACCGGGTTCCCGGGCGCGGCAGCCTGCTCAGGCTCCGCCTGCACGTGTGCCCCCATCGACGCCAGCGCCATCAGCGCCGCCATTCCCAGCATCCACCGCAGACGTCCAGTGTTCATCGCGTCGACTCCTTCGTGACTCCAATCCGCGGGCATCTCGACGACACCACACACGCGCGACATCGCGGATACACGGGCTTGCAGACGTTCTGGCCCCACGTCACCAGATAAAGGTTCACGTCAGGCCACCAGCGTTTCGGTACGACATCGTACAACGCCTGCTCGGTCTCTTCGGGAGTCCGCGTTTTCACCCATCCCAGCCGGTTCGAGATGCGATGCACGTGTGTATCCACACAGATGTTGTTGCGACTCGCGTGAGAGAGGATCAGGACCAGGTTGGCGGTCTTGCGGCCCACGCCCGGCAGCGTGAGCAACTCGTCCATCGTGTTCGGGACGACACCACCGAAGTCATCCAGCAGCTTGCGGCAGGCGGCCTTCACATGTCGCGCCTTGTTCCGATAGAAGCTGACGGGATAAATCAGCTTCTCGATTCGCGCGATCGACAGCCCAACCATCGTCGCCGGGGTGTTGGCCACCTTGAAGAGCCGCTCGGACGCGGCGGCCGTCACGGCGTCCTTGGTCTGCGCGGACAACAACGTGGCAATCAGGACCTGGAACGGATCCTCCTGCGTGGCCTCGGAGATCTTCTCGACGGCGGGTTCGTCCATCGACCGAATCGCACGTCCGATGGCACGCAACACGGGCACGACCTGCGCGCCGCCGGCAACGCCGCGCATCTCAGTGGCCGTGGCTCTTGCAGTACCCGCAGTGATCACAGGGCACCGCCGGCTCGATGACGCAGGCGTCCGTCACGTTCACCAGCCCCGGATACAGCGCGTGCGAGGCGTGGATGGGTTGGTGGGCTGGTGAGTTGATGGGCTGGTGGGTTGGTGAGTTGATGGGCTGGTGGGTTGGTGGGTCGATGGGCTGGTGGGTTGGTGAGTTGATGGGCGGATGGGTCGAGGCAAGCGGCGTCTCAACAGTGTGTGCACCGAGGTGCCTCGCCACCGCCTGCCGCACCAGTTGTCTCAGCGCGTGTTCATTCATCAGCCTTCGCCAATCGCTCACTACGTTCGCGGCTTCGGCTGACACGTCAGCCCGCCCGCCCAAAACGCTCACTTCCGCCTTCGCCAATCGCTCACTTCGTTCGCGGCTTCGGCGCGACAAGTCCTGCCGCTACCCGCGGTCCGCCACCTGCACCGCGTCGATGATCCCGATGATCGCGGCGTCCACCGGCGCGGCCTTTCGACCCAGCGCATCCTGCGCGGCCTTGCCCTCAATCACGAGCAGCACCTTGTCGCCGACGCCAGCGCCCACCGAATCAATCGCCAGCACCGTCGTCCCTCGCGGCCGGTCGTCCAGCGTCAACGGCTGCACGAGCAGCAGCTTGGCGGCCTCGATCTTCCGGTGCTTCTGCGTCGCGACCACGGTACCGACCACCTGTCCGATCTGCATCGGACTACACCTCCGCCCGCGCGAGGTCGACCTGATCGACGATGCCGACCACACACGCGTCGGCAGGCGGCTCCCGGGGCAGGAAGGGAAACGTGGCTTCGCGTCCGCGCACAAAAAACACCCGCTCTCCCACCCCGGCGCCCACGGCATCGAGCGCGACAACGGGACGCCCGACCGGCGCATCCTCCGCCGTGACGGGTTGCACCAGCAGCAACTTGTGCGCGTGCAGATTCACGTCCTTGACCGTTGCGACGACATCGCCGATCACCCGGGCCAGCTGCACGTCAGTCGCCCTTCTCGACGTCCACACGATCGATCACGCCAATGATCGCCGCGTCGATGGGCGTGTCCTTGAATCCGTCGGCCATGCGGGCCGAACTGCCCGACACGATCAACACCGTGTCACCGATCCCGGCATCCACGGTGTCCACCGCGACGATGTAGTTGCCGTCGGGCTTCCCAGACACGTCGAGCGGCCTCGCCACCAGCAGCTTGCTGGCCACGAGCCGCTCGTCCTTGCGGGTCGCGACGACCGTGCCGACGACCGTGGCGAGAATCACTTGCCGGCTTTGCCGATGGGCAGCACGTCCTCAAGGTTGGCGTGCGGCCGTGGAATCACGTGCACCGACACGAGCTCGCCGACGCGGCGCGCGGCGGCGGCCCCGGCATCGGTCGCGGCCTTCACGGCGGCGACGTCGCCGCGCACGATGGCCGTCACGTAGCCGGCGCCGATCTTCTCCCAGCCCACCAGCGATACCTTGGCGGCCTTGACCATGGCGTCGGCCGCCTCGATCATCGCGACCAAGCCCTTAGTCTCGACCATTCCCAGTGCCTCGCCCATAATCCTCCTCGGTTTCAACGCCGCGTCATGCGCGGCGCTGCGAGTTGTCGGACGGCCTCATCGATCAGGGTCGACAACTGGCCGTATGTTAACTGAATCTCCCCACGGTTACCTACCGGCACCTGCCCCCCATCGGCGGGGCGTTCCACCACCAGCTGCTCTCCAGGCACCGCCGGCGACACGACCTGCTGACAGGAGGGATCGGGGTCGCCCGGGCGGTCGGTGACACACACCGGAGCCGGTGATGCGATGCCATACCGGTCGCGGAGCTGCTGCAGGCGGCCGACCTCCTCCTGCGTCAGCAGGTGTTCACGTCCGAGCATTCGCGCGACCAGACTGATGCGGGCGAAGTGCTCGATCGTCTCCATCTTGTAGTACGCGGCAAACAGGTCGGCGCCCAGTGCGAGGGCTCCGTGGTTGGCAAGGAGCAACGCGTCGTGCGTTCGCACGTAGGGTTCAACAGCCGCCGGCAATTCCGGCGTGGACGGCGTGCCGTACTCCGCAATCGGAATGGCCCCCAGCGTCGTGACCACCTCGGCGAGCACCGCCCGGTCGAGGGGGATACCCGCGACGGCAAATCCGGTCGACAGCGGTGGATGCGCGTGCACGACCGCGTGCACGTCGGGTCGTTGCCGGTACGCGGCCAGGTGCATCAGGATCTCGGACGACGCCTTGCGCCCCGGAGCCGCCTCGAGCGTGCGGCCGTCCATGTCCGTGATGACCATCATCTCGGGCGCCATGAAACCCTTCGACACACTCGCCGGCGTCACGAGCAGACGATCGCCGGGCAGGCGAACGCTGATGTTCCCGTCGTTGGACGCGACGAAGCCACGCGTCCACAAACGGCGTCCGACCTCGCAGATATCTTCCCGCAGTCGCTGAAGGTCGACAGTCATGCGCGTCGTTGTGCGACCCGCCACTCGTCGCGGCACGCGTCCGAACAGAAATAAACGGTCTCCGAGCCGTGACGCACCGCGATGGCGCGCTCTTCAGGAATGTGGGTACCGCACTGGGGGTCACGCACGAGGCGTCCACCAACACGAGTCTGCGGTTTCGCTGAGGACGGCGCGGTTGTGCCTCCACCCATGGCGCGAATCACGCCACCGAGCAGACGGAACACGAACCTGACGATGATGAGGATGGCGATGATCCGGAGGATCCAGACGACCATGGCCTGTCAGTCCGGCTAGAAGCCGCCGCCGGTCGGTGCGCCGCCACCTGCCGCAGGATGATTGGAGCGCACTGCGGCCAGCGCTTCCTTGGCGCGGCCCGCTTCAGGAGACGTCGGCGCGACGGCGATCAGACGTTCCCAGGCCTTCGTCGCACCATCGAGATCCTGCTTGCCGAACGCGCGGACGATCCCTTCATTAAACAGGGTCTTCGCGTGTGACGGGTCAATCGACAGCGAGAACTTGAACTGCTCCAGCGCCCTGTCGATCTGATTCTGCTGGTAATACGCCACGCCGAGATCGGTCGACGCATTTACGTTGCGCGGCTCGATCTTGAGCGCCGCTTCGTACCACGACGCGGCCATGTCAAACCGCTCGGCGTCGAAATACAGGTTGCCGAGATCGACGCGCACAGCCGCGTTGGCCGGCTCGTTATTGGCCTGCCGCTCGAGTGCTGACGCGCGCTGCACATCCAGCACCGGGGCCGGCTGGTCCGCGGGTAATTGCGCAGCCGCCTGGGCCTGGGGCGGGGCCGCCGGCACCACGGCCGCCGGGCGCTGCGAGCCGAGGATCCACCCGACCAGCAGGCCGAACAGGGTTCCGGACACGGCAAACACGAAAGATTCGCGACTCATCTCCAGGCGATCTTATACGGGCCGCAGCACGTCGAGGTAGTCCCGCACGGCACGGTCCAGCCCGACGTACAACGCATGGCTGATGAGGGCATGGCCGATCGACACCTCGTCAAGGTGGGGCAACTCGCGAAACAGCTTCAAATTCCCGAGGTCCAAATCGTGCCCGGCGTTGACGCCAAGGCCCAGCGCCCCGGCCAGTTCGGCCGCTGCCGCATACAGTTCGAAACTCCGGCGGCCTTGCAATGCCCCCTGCGCAAAGGCCTTTGCAAACGGCTCGGTATACAACTCGATGCGGTCGGCGCCAAGGCGACGCGCCCACCGCACGGGGGCCTCAGCGGGGTCCACGAACAGGCTGACGCGAATGCCTTCCGCCTTGAGCCTGCCGATGACGGCCATCAGACGTTCAGGCGACGTATCAACGGCCCAGCCCGCCTGGCTGGTGATCTCGCCGGGCTGCACGGGCACGAGCGTGCACTGATGCGGACGCGCGGCCACGACGAGGTCCACAAAATCGGCGCGGGGGTCGCCCTCGATGTTGAACTCGACCGCATCGCGATGCGGCGCAAGGTACTCGGCGATGGCTGCCACGTCCGCGCGGGTGATGTGGCGCTCGTCGGCGCGGGGGTGAATGGTGATGCCCGGCGCTCCGGCGGCAATGCAGACGCCGATGGCCTCCAGCACGGACGGCACCTGGCCGCCCCGCGAGTTGCGCAGCGTTGCGACCTTGTTGACGTTGACGCTGAGCCTGATCATCCGAGTGTCGTCCTCACGGCGTCGGCGATTTCCTCCGCCCACGCCTGCACGGTCGCCTGATTCTCGCCTTCGATCATGATGCGCAGGAGCGGTTCGGTGCCTGAATAACGGACCAGCAGCCGGCCTCGCCCGGCAAGCGCGTGCTCGACACGATTCATGGCGTCCACGATCTCGGGCACACCGGTCACATCCACTCGTCGGCGCACGCGCACGTTCACAAGGGTCTGCGGGAACGTCTTGAGATCTGACGCCAGGTCGACGAGTTCACGGCCGGTGTCTGCCATCACACGCAGGATCGCGAGCGCGGTCGCCATGCCATCCCCGGTGAACAGATGTTCGGCCAGGATGACGTGCCCGGATTGCTCGCCTCCCACCACGTATCCGTCCTTGAGCATCGCTTCACTGACGTACTTGTCACCCACCGGCGTACGCACGAGCGCAATCCCCCGCTCACGCAGGGCGATTTCCAGGCCGATGTTGCTCATGACCGTGGCAACAACGGTGTTGCCGTGGAGGCGCCCCTGACGCTGATAATGCAGCCCCAGCGTCAACAGCAAGGCATCGCCGTCCACCACGTGACCGAGATGGTCAACCAGGATCGCGCGATCCCCGTCGCCGTCAAACGCGACGCCGAGGCGGCACTCCTGCTCCACGACCGCGGCAGCCAGTCCGGCAGGATGTGTTGAACCACAACCGGCGTTGATGTTCCGGCCGTCCGGGGAGTCACCCAGCGCGATCACTTCGAAACCCAGCCCCTCAAACAACGTCCGCGCCGTCGTCGTCGTGGCGCCGTTGGCCATGTCGAGGGCCAGCCGGGCGCCGGTCAGGCCGGCAGGGTTCGGCAGGAGCTCGCGCAGATGCGCCAGGTACGCTGCGCGAAGATCGGCGATGACGATGTTCGCGGACGCCGATGCGGGCACCTGCCAGCTGGTGTCCGCCACAATGGCCTCCACGTGTCGCTCGGTGTCTTCGCCAAACTTCTCGCCTTTGCCGGAGAACACCTTGATGCCGTTGTCGTGAAACGGGTTGTGCGAGGCTGAAATCACGACACCGAGATCGACGTCACCGGTGCGGGTCAGATACGCGACTCCTGGTGTCGGCAACACGCCTGCCGACGTCACCTGCGCGCCCTGCGATGCCGCGCCTCGCGCAAGCTCCCGCTCGATCCACTCGCCGGATTCACGGGTATCACGGCCGATCAGCAGGCGCGCCGGCCGATCCAGCGCCAGCGCGCGCACGACCGCCGCGCCGAGGCGGGCGATCGTGGGGGGATCAAGGGGCGCCGTTCCGGCCACACCACGCACACCATCCGTACCAAACAAACGCTCCGCCACGTCAGTCCTTCCCTCCGGGGTCTTTCACGATGACAACCGTGACACGCGCTGACTTCGGCTCCTTGAGCCGCAGCGACGCTTCCGCGACACCAACACTCACGGTACGTGTCACCGTGTTGGTCGCGCCATCGATCATCACTGTCTCAGTAATGGCTTCCGACAGGGCCTCCAGCGCGCGCATGGGACCGACGACCAGAACCTCACGCGGGTCGACGATGATCTCGCGCACGACGTATCCCGACCCCGGCGTACCGTCCACGGTGGGCCTGACCGGCGCCATCCGCTCGCTCGTGGTCTCGAGTGTCAGCATCACCGAGCCGGGGAACACCTGCGTGGCTTCCATCCCTATCGGCGTCGTCACCTGATCGGTGCGCAGATGATACAAACGCGACCCGGTGCGGGCGCCCTGCAGGTCGAGCGACAACGACACATCGCCGGGATCTCCCGTGATCTCGCTGGCGCGTCCGCGCAGATTCACCTCAACCGAATCCGGAGCGCCTGTGGCGATCTCGAGCCCCTGCGGCACATTGCGATACACGAGCGGCACGCGCACACTGCGTTCAACGACAGGGTCACTGCCGACCGTCAGCCACAACAACGTGGCGAGCACCGTGGCGACGATCTTCAACCCGACATTGCGGAAAGGATGCCACGCCATGGTCACCTGCTCTCCTTGTGGTTGAAACGCCGGTACAACATCAGCTCTTCAAGGCGGCCGCGCAAGCGATCGGGTGACAGATTGCGTTCGATCCGTCCGTCCACGGCGATCGAAATCTCACCGCGTTCTTCCGAGACCACGACCGCGATCGCGTCAGATTCTTCTGTGACGCCAATGGCCGCGCGATGGCGCGTGCCCAGTTCCTTGTCAAATGACGGGCTGACCGTCAACGGGAGGAAACACGCCGCGGCTGCCACACGATCCTCCTGAAGGATGACCGCGCCGTCGTGCATCGGCGCGCCGGGCTGGAAGATCGTGGTCAACAGGTCGTAGCTGACATCGGCGTTGAGGGGAATGCCGCTCTCCACGTAGTTACGCAGGCCGATTTCGCGCTCGATCACGATCAGCGCGCCGATACGTCCCTTGGCCAGCAGCGTGGCGGCGGTATGCACCTCCTCCAGTGTTTCGTCCGTCTGGCGGGTGCCGGCGAAATACCGGAAAAACGGCGCCCGCCCCAGGTGTGACAACGCGCGGCGAATGTCCGACTGGAACAAGACGATGGCGGCGAAGCCGGCGTACACAAACAGGTTGCGGATGACCCAGTTCACGGTCTGCAGGGGATACCGCTGGGAGACCAGAAACAGGATCAACACCACCGCAGAGCCCAGCGCCATCTGCGCAGCACGCGTGCCGCGAATGAGCTTGAGACCTTCGTAAATCAGGATGGAGACGATGAGGATGTCTAAGGCATCCCACCAGGTCACCTGAGTCCGCTGCAGGAGGGCGGTGAGCTGGTCCATACCGACCGTAAGAGTATCAAAGCCGACTGGCGGCCGCCGACACGAGCGCGTCCGTTACCCGCACGACATCAACCATCGCGGGCACGTCGTGGACGCGCACGATGTGGGCGCCGAGCCAGATACTGGCCGCCACGGCCGCGGCGGTGCCCCACACCCGCTGATGCGGTGAACGCTCGCCCAGCGTCGTCTGCAAAAACGACTTTCGAGATGGACCGGACAACACAGGCAGATCAAGTTCGGCAAAGCCGGCGAGTCCGGCCAGCGTGTCGAGGCTGTGCACCGCGCGCTTGGCGAACCCCAGTCCCGGGTCGACGACGATCTGCGACCGCGCGATACCAGCCGACTCGGCAACACGCACGCGAGCCGCCAGTTCCCCGCGCACCTCCGACACGACATCCCCATACGTCGCACGCGCGTACATGTCGGCGGATCGACCGCGATGGTGCATCAGGACGACCGCCGCACCGCTGTCGGCCACCACACGCGCCATGTCGGGATCGGCCTCGAGCGCGGTGACGTCGTTGATGATGGACGCGCCGAGCCCGACCGCGCGCCGGGCCACTTCGGCCTTGTAGGTATCGATGGAGATGGGCACCCCCGCGCGTCCACGCAGCCCTTCCAGCACCGGGGCGACACGACGCCATTCATCTTCGAGGGGCAGCGGCGCGGCGCCCGGGCGCGTCGACTCACCGCCAATATCGAGGAGGTCGGCGCCCTGCTCCACCATCCGAAGGGCCTCGGCAATCGCCACGTCCGGCGACAGGTGGAGGCCGGCGTCCGAAAAAGAATCGGGCGTCACATTGACGATGGCCATGACGTACGTGCGAGATCCCAGCGTGAGGATCTCGCCCGTTGGCAGGGGAATGTTGTAGGCCGCGCGACGAACCATGCCCTCAGGCCTGCGGAGCAGGCTTGGGCACGGGCGTTACCAGCGGAGCACGATCGGCAGAGTCGTCGCGGGCCGGGGGCGGCGCGGCGGGCGGCAGGTCTTCAAGCGGCTCACCACCCACGATTTTGCGCACCTGCTCCGCATCGAGCACCTCACGTGCCAGGAGCTCATCCGCGATCTTGAGCAACACCGGCTTGTGCTCGGTCAGGACCGTGCGTGCGCGGTCGTAATTGGTCAGAACGAATCGCTTGACCTCCGCGTCGATCCGCACGGCGGTCTCCTGGCTGTAGTCCTGAGCCTTGGAGATCTCGCGTCCGAGGAACACCTGCTCTTCGCGTTTGCCGAAGGTCAGCGGGCCCATTTCGTCGCTCATGCCCCACTCGCAGACCATGCGCCGCGCGAGTTCAGTCACGCGTTCAAGGTCGTTGCCGGCCCCGGTCGTCAGCGCCCCGTTGGTGATCTCTTCAGCGATCCGGCCACCAAGCAGGATCGCGAGCTGATCCATCAGGTAGTCGCGCGAGTAGTTGTGCTTCTCCTCGGTCGGCAGCTGCATCGTCAGGCCGAGCGCCATGCCGCGGGGAATGATCGTGACCTTGTGGATCGGATCCGCGTGCGGCAGCAGCACCGCCAGCAACGCGTGCCCGGCTTCATGAATCGCCGTCACGCGTTTTTCGTCTTCGGTGATCACCATCGAGCGGCGTTCCGAGCCCATCAGGACCTTGTCCTTGGCGTGCTCGAAGTCGCTCATGCGCACGACCTTCTGGTTGTAGCGCGCGGCGTTGAGCGCCGCCTCGTTCACCAGATTGGCGAGGTCCGCACCGCAGAAGCCGGATGTGCCGCGCGCAATCACGCTGATGTTCACATCGTCGGCCAGCGGGATCTTCTTCGTGTGCACCAGCAGGATGCCCTCGCGTCCCTTGAGGTCGGGCCGGTTCACCACGATGCGACGGTCAAAGCGGCCCGGGCGCAGCAACGCGGGGTCGAGCACGTCGGGACGGTTCGTCGCGGCGATCAGGATGACGCCTTCGTTCGACTCGAAGCCGTCCATCTCGACCAGCAGCTGGTTCAATGTCTGCTCGCGTTCGTCGTGACCGCCACCCAGGCCGGCGCCACGGTGACGGCCGACGGCGTCAATTTCATCGATGAAGACGATGCAGGGCGCGTTCTTTTTGCCCTGTTCGAACAGGTCGCGCACGCGGGAGGCGCCAACGCCGACGAACATCTCGACGAAGTCGGAACCCGAGATCGAGAAAAACGGCACGTTCGCTTCACCGGCGACCGCGCGCGCCAGCAGGGTCTTACCCGTTCCTGGAGGGCCCATCAGCAGGACGCCCTTCGGGATGCGGCCACCGAGTTTCTGGAACTTCTGCGGCTCACGCAGGAATTCGATGATTTCCTGCAGTTCTTCCTTGGCTTCGTCCGCGCCGGCCACTTCCTTGAACGTGACCTTTTTCTGCGTCGAGGATGAGAGTTTCGCCCGGGACTTGCCAAACGAGAGGGCCTTGTTGCCGCCGCTCTGCATCTGCCGGGTCATGAAAATCCAGAACCCGATCATCAACAGAATCGGAGCCCACAGGAACAGCAGCTGGGTCCAGGTGCCCGAGGTCTCTTCGTTGACCTGCAGCTCGACGTTTTTGTCCTGGAGGCGCTTGTAGAACTCCGGATAGTCAGGCGGGAGGTTCGAACGCACACCCCGGCCGACGCTGTCGCTGGGCAGCGGCGCGCCGCGAAGCTTGGTTCCGGTCAGTTCCACCCGCTCGACCAGGCCTTTGTCGACCCGATCCATGAACTCGGTGAAGGTGACCTGCGTGTCGCTCTGGCCGAAATTTTCCGTGACCTGCCACACCAGCAGCAGGAGCACGACCATGCTCGTCCAGAACAGAAATCCGCGGCT
>CBINOO010000121.1:0-11354 GCA_966252305.1 uncultured Acidimicrobiia bacterium | reverse complement strand
CAAGCGACGGCCAAGAATCGCGGGGTCGCCGCCGAAATGCCGTTGCCAGACGTGATGGCTCAGCACGACCACTTGCGCAGCACCCGCCTGCTCGTGCTCAGGGGAGAATCCCCGCCCGATCTGGGGTCTGACTCGGAGGATCTCAAACAGGTTCGCGGTGACCCGCTGAGTGTTCAGCCTGGTGGCTGTGCCGTTTGACGGCAGTATCAGCGGTAACCACGGCGCCGTCGCTCCGAGCGCCTCGACGCCCGGGACATCCTTCTGCCAGAGCAGAAAATCCTGCGGAGCCTGGGGCCCCTGGATGGGTGAACCTGCATCGAGCCTGCCGATCGACATCAGGCGGCCTGAGTCCTCGAAGGGCAGCGCGCGAATCACGACCGCATCAACGACCGAGAAGGTCACCGTCGCAGCGGCGATGCCAACCGCGAGAATGCCGATGGCAAGCACCGATGTCGCCGGCGCGGCCCGGAGCCCGCGCCAGGCCGCCTTCACAGGATGGCCGCCACCTGATGAGGACGAGGCACCCGACTGTCCCGTCGTGGTTCTGGACCACCATGCGGAGACCAGCACACGACGGATGAACGCGACCGTCGCGGTCGCGGCAGGCCGGCCGCGAGCGCGGTCCCTCAGGTACAACTCCTCAAGGTCGGCCCGTACGTCAGGGGCGTGAGCGCCGCCAATCAAACGTGAGATTCGGGCCCGCCATGTCTGCATGGCGGGCCATTTCACTACATTGCTGTTAAATATGCAAGCTACTCGTCGCGGAGCGCCGTGAGGGGCTCAATCCGTGACGCGCGCCGGGCCGGCAGGTAACTGGCCAGGGCGGCCACCACGACCAGCACCAGCGATACCGCCCCGAACACCACCGGATCGGTCGGCTGGACGTCAAACAGCAGCGTTTCCATCGAGCTGCTCAGCAGCATCGCGCCGGCAAGGCCGAGCACGACGCCGATGCCCGCCTTCCAGAGCCCCTGGCGGATGATCAGGCTGGTGATGGCCCCGCGTGTGGCGCCGATGGCACTCCGCACGCCAATCTCCCGTGTGCGCTGCGACACGTCATACGCGAGGACTCCGTAGATGCCGAGCGCTGACAGGAAGAGCGCGAGCACCGCAAAGGCCGTCAGCAGCAGCATGACCGCGCGTCGATTATCGAACGACGCGCCGACCGCGTCCGCGAGGCTGCCCGCTTCAAACAGCGGCAGCGCGGGATCAATCCCCTGCACTTTCGCGCGCAGTTCAGCAATCACGTCAGCGGTCGGCCGATTGGCCCGCATGAACAGCGTCAGACCCGCCGGCCGGCCGCCCTGGATCAGCTGATAGATGAACGGATTACCGCTCTGCTCTTCCACCCCGTTGTGCGGCACGTCTTTCACGACGCCCACGATCACGGGCCAGTCTTCAGGCCGTTCGGGACGGCCGCCAAACGCGAATCGACCACCAACCGCGGACCCATTCGGAAAGAACTTGCGGGCGAAGCTTTCGTCCACGACGAAGTGCTGCCGCTCCGGGTCCTGATCGGCCTCTTCGTAGAACCGCCCTTCCACCAGTGTCAGCCCCAGCGTCTGCGCGTAACCCGGCGTGACAATGACCCGGAAGGCGCCTGGCTGCGGTGCGCCCGGAGGCAGTGTGTCGTTTTCCAGGACGAACGCGTTGATGGGCAGTCCACCTTGAAACGGCGTCGCTGCCCCCAGGGCCACGGACGTCACACCGGGAATCTCGCGCATCGCCTGCAGCAGCCTGTCCCGGATCTTGAATGCGGCCTCGTCGCTCGCGCGATGTTCCCGCGTCAGTGCGATCCGCGCCGTGACCACCCCGTTGACGTCCAGGCCCGTATCCACCTTCACGGCCTGGGCGAAGCTGTGAATCAGCAGACCCGCGCCCGTGAGAAGCATCAGCGCGACGGCCACCTGCGCGACCACCAGGCTGCTGCTGAGCGCCCGCACGCCGCGGCTCGATGAGGCGCCACGTGAACTGCTCTGAATGACGGCTGCCAGGTTGGTCCGCAGCGTGTGGATGACCGGCACCAGCCCGATGATGAGACCAGCGATGAGGCTCAGGCCGATGGCGAATCCAAGCACGCGCCAGTCGAGCGCCGCCGGCAGCGACTGCGGCAACATTCTCGCGAGATAGAAATTCGTCACGCGCAACGCGCCCCACGCCACGCCGATGCCCAATATCGCGCCGGTTGTCGTGAGCACAAGGCTCTCGAGCAGGAACTGGCGCGCAATGGTGAGCCGGGACGCGCCCAGCGACGTCCGAATGGCCATCTCGGACTGCCGCGCATTCGAGCGCACCAGCAGCAGGTTGGCCACGTTGACGCAGCCGATCAACAACACAAACGCCACGCCCCCCTGCAACATCAACAACGTCGTGCGTACCGGACGCACTCGCTGCTCCTGCACGCCACCGACGTTCATGGTCATCCCCGACCGCTCGACGAACTGCTGCAGGATGGGCGGGCCGCTGTCGACGTACCGCTGCTCCATCACCTTGGCTTCGGCATCGGCCTGGCCCGCTGTCACACCACCCTTCAACCTCGCGAACAGCTGGATCCCGACGCCGTAGCGGCCTTGCGGATTTTCGGCCTCCACCGGCCAGCTCAACGGCGCGATGAACTTCATCCGCGCATCAAGCGCTTCGAGTTCCCGAGGGGCGACGCCGATGATCGTGTACGTTTCATCGTCAATGCGTATTTCCTGGCCGATGACCTCCGGCCGTTCGTCGTACTGCGCTGTCCAGTAGGACTTCGTCAGCACGACAACCTTGTCGGCGCCGGGCCGGTTCTGGTCTTTCGTGAAGAAGGTGCCCAGCACCGGCTGGATCCGCAGGATTGGAAAAATCTCCGCCGTGGCGCGCACACCGGGCACACGGACAATCGATGAGTTGTCACCCACCAGCCCGTAGAAGAAGGACCACAACGCCAGCCGGTCGTAGGACGTGGCGTTGGCCGAATAGTCCACGTAAAACGGCACGTTGGCCGGCATGCGATCAAGACCCGCCTTGGTGGCGGAGGTGTAGAGCTCGACGATTTGCTCCGGCTGGTCGTACGGCAGCGGCTTGAGCATCAGCGCATACACGGACGAAAAAATGGCCGTCGTGGCGCCGATACACAGGGCCAGGGTCAGCAACGTCGTGGCCGTGATGCGCTTGGCTTTCCAGAGCAGACGGACGGCGTGTCTCAGATCGGTCAGGATCGACATGGTCACCTATACTCCCGAACGCGCGGCCGGGTTCCCTGGGGGAGCACCACGCCGGTTCAGTTGTTTGACGGACTGACGTCCCGTCTGGCCCGTGATACTCGTGTGCACATGTTCCATCTGATCGACCTGCGCATCGCGCTGCGGGCCCTGTCCAGCCACCGGCTGCGCACGGGACTCACCACACTCGGATTGAGCATCGGCATCGCCGCCGTCATGGTGACCGTGGCGATGGGCCAGGGGGCCAGCGCGCAGGTCGAGGAGCAGCTCGACGCGCTCGGTGAAGACTTCGTGTGGGTGCAGGGCGGCGCGTCACGGGAGTTTGGCGCCCGCGGTGGCTGGGGCTCACGCCGGACGTTGTACCCGGAAGACATCACGGCCATCACCACCTACGCCACGGCGGTCGCGGCATGTTCGCCCGTGGTGACGGGCCGCGAGCAGGTGATCGCGGCCGGCGCCAACTGGAACACGCGCTACCAGGGCGTCTCGCCGGAATTCCTTGGTATCCGGCACTGGCCGCTCGTGGCCGGCGCAAACTTCACCGATCGCGACATCGACGCCATGAGCCGCGTGCTGATCCTTGGCGGAACCGTTGCCGAACGCCTGTTTGGCGCCACCAACCCCGTCGGCCAGCAGGTGCGCATGGGCCGCTTTTCGTACTCGGTCATCGGCGTCCTCCAGACCCGCGGGGTCGGCCGAGGTGGACTCAACCTCGATGACATCGTTCTGCTGCCGTACACCACCGCGCAGCGACGGGTGAAAGGCATCACCTGGGTCGACGAGATCATGTGTTCGGCGGTGGACCCGCTCGACATGCCACGTGTCGAAGAACAGATCGCCTGGGCCCTGAGACTCTCCCACGGCCTCGGGCCTGACGACCCGGACGACTTCCAGCTGCGCAGCCCGGTGGAATCGCTTCAGCTGCGCGTCGAGTCGATGCAGACGTTGACCATGATGATTGGCGGCGTGGCGGCGATTTCGCTGCTGGTCGGCGGCATCGGAATCATGAACATCATGCTCGTGTCCGTCGCGGAACGGACCCGTGAGATTGGTGTCCGACTCGCCACGGGGGCCCGAATGCGCGACATCCGGCGTCAATTCCTCGCCGAGGCGTTATCGCTGGGCTGCCTGGGCGGGCTGACCGGAGTCACGGTCGGTATCCTCGGGATGCTGGTACTCGAACGACTGGCGGGTTGGCCGATGGTGCTCTCGCCCGACGCCATGCTGGTGGCCGTGGGGTTTTCGATGGGCGCAGGCGCCGTGTTTGGCTACTACCCTGCCATTCACGCGTCAACACTCGATCCCATCGAGGCGCTCCGGACCGAAGCCTGACGCGCGTGCGTCAGCGCTCAGCGCACGACGATCCAGACCGAGCCACGACCTCCGGTCGCATACACGCCGTTGGCCCTGTCATGTGACACATCGGCCTGCAGACGCAGGCCGATCCGACCCGTGCCGCCAATGTCAAACCCGAGCCCGCCGAGGACCGCCGGGCCTGACGCCCCATTGCGAATCAGGGCGCCGGCCAGCACATGCACGTACGTGGTCACGCGACCTCCGCCCAGCCGGAGCTTCGGCCCAACCAATGCGCGCCAGTCGTTGTGTCCGTCGCGGCGCGTGTTCGACGCTTCAGCTTCAAGCACAACCGCGCCTCGGCCGACATCAGCGGCGAGTCCGCCCCCGACGCCGGCCTTGGTGCCGTCTCGTGGCGCGACCCAACCGCCAACCGAGACCGTCGCGACAGAACGCTGAGGCTGCTGGGCCGAAGCGGTTCCAGGGACCAGACCGAGGAGCAACGCTCCAGCCCACAGCGCCCGGTGCATCGCGCGTTACTTGATCTCGTACGTGCCGTCGGGCAGTCGCTCGGTGCGGTGCGCGGTATGGCAGGTGCGGCAGCTGTTCGAGATCACGCCGGCGGCAGCGGTGGCCGCGGCGGCATCACCGGCCTTGGTTGCCGCTGTCAGGTCGTTGACCGCCTTGAGCACGTCACTCGACGTTTTGGTGCCGACTTCGGCGTTGCGCGGCCCCCAGAACTTCGCGATGGTCTCGGCGTGTGGCTTCCATTCAGCGGCCAACGCGCCAAGCGCCGCGAGGTCCTTTGTCTCGGCCGCCATCAGCGGACGCAGTTTCTGGTTCATCGAGTTGAACGCCTTCATCGCGGCCACATGCTCCGGTGTGGGCTTTTCATTGGCCTTGACCACACCCACGCCCACCACCAGCGCCAACCCTACCGTCGTCAGCCACGTCAGTCGTCGGTCCATCGAAACACTCCTCCACCCACGGTTGGCACCACCGCCATCCGCTGCCTGGGTGTCGAGATATTACCTGAAGGTCACCGCGGCGGCCGTAACAACATCGGCCCGACGCACACAAAGCCCTGCGGCGCCGCGATGTCCGCCCACCGGCCTGCGTCAAAGTACAGCCGTATCGGCGACGCATCCCCGTTGCGGACGACCTCGAACGTCTCTATCGAGGCAGCCGGCGGGGCCGGACCATCGCCCACGCGTCTGGCACTCACGCCCTGTCCCGTCGCTCCACGTAACGCGAGCAGATACATGCGCGCGCGTTCCACCACCTGGGCCACGCCACCGCCCACAGGGATCGGGGTGTCGGCACTGCGACCGAAGTTCGGGTCCGGTGAGACCGGGCACAGTCCCGCGGGTACGTTTGCGGCGTCCGGCGTGCGCGTCCACGTCGTGGTCGACAGCGATCCGAGCACTGCCGGAGTGCCCGGCACCGGCATCGCGCCGGGCGGCGGCACGCCCGCTGGAAGCACTGTGGTGCGCATGGGAATGGTGAGCGGCATCACCATGGGCGCGCCGTTCCACTTCAGCGGGTCCAGCGTCGAATCGGCCATCGCGGCCAGGGCGTCGTCGAGCAGTTCCTCCGGTCCTCCCGCGTAGTCCATGATTCGCGGCCTGCCCGCAGGGTCGGCCACCACCTGCAGCCTGATGGGATTGTTGTCGGCAGGCGCGGTGCGGCCGGCCTGCAGCAGGATCGACCGCATGCGCAACGGACGCGCCGCGACGATCTCGACCGGCAGCGTCACTTCCCGTGCATCGCCCTCACAGACCCGATCGTCGTAGCGAATCCGTACGACGTCGGTGCGTCGCGGCATCGCGAGCCGCATTTGCTGACCAAGAGCATGCTCCGGGACCGTCACACCCGGGAGGGCGTCGGCCAGATCCTTGTCACGCAGGGCCTCCGCCTTCCGCGCCTCCGCCCCATTGGCATCGACGACATCGATGTCGCGCGGACGCACGAGGCGGCCATCACAGTTCAGTGGGTACGCCACGAGCAACAACGGCTGCAAGCCGAAGCCGGCGGGCAGATCGTCTGGATCGATGGGCGCCCCCGCCTGCGTTGCCGCAAACGAGGCCAGCGCGGCTCGCCGAAACTGGTCCCATGCAACGCCGTATCGTTCGGGTTGCTGCGCGGAGAGCGGCACCGGCTGCATCAACTGGGCGCCGCCCCACTCGGCGGCGAGCCGGGCGGTCTTGTTTGCGATCTCAAACGGATCCGCGGGCGGACGCGAGAGGCCAATCGGCGCGCCACACACCAGTCCCTGTGGCGCGCGTGGCGTCGACCAACGGTATACATCCAGAAACACCACGAACGGCTCCGACCGCCCCGACCACAAGAGTTCCCATCGATCGAGAATCGTCTTGTCCGGGCCCGGCACCGACCCGCTGCGGGTGAACCGGATCGGCTGCCCACCCGGTCCTCGCAATGCCTCAAGGTACTTCCGCTCGCGGGCCGCAACCGTCATCGCGCCTCCGCCGAGCAGCACGGGGTTCTCCCGGGTCACGCCGTACGTCGGATCCTCCGCAACCTCACACCGAGGCACCACGCTGTGCTCACCCTCCGGTGGCGGCATGGTGCCGGCCACCTGCGCGAGAGCGGGCGTGATCCCGCTCGCCATGCCGATCGCCGACAACACCGTCATGCCAACCAGTCGTCGCACGCTCATGACTACCTCGTGATCCAGCGGCTGCCGAACACCGGCGCCCGTTCCGCCTGCCGAATCACCGTGCCTTCAATCCGCGCGATCCACTCCTCGTAGTCACCCGTCGCGCGTGACAGCCACGCCGCCGCTGTGGGCACGTCGGCCGAGGGACGCAGCACGAACGCGTCGAAATCCCCGAGCACGGCGTCCTTCGCCTGCTGCATGCCCTGCGCCATCTGCGAGGCCACGCGCTCAACGGTCAGCACATCGCGCCTCGGCAGGTTCGACCAGACCTCGGCGGCCGCCGTTCTCGGCACCTCGACGGCAAGGGCGCCGATCCGCCCGCGAACGTCGGCGAGCGACCGGGGCCGCACCCCATCAGCAGCGTCGCGGAATGCCGTCAGCACGGCGGTCAACTGGCGGGCGATGCCCGCGTGCGCCGCGAAATCACGAAAGGCCGCGCCCGGATCACCCTCAAATGTGCCGTCGGCCCAGGTGACCGACGTGATGCCTACGCCGTCGATCGCACCGCCCGTTGAACCCGGGATCTCGAACGCCACACCCTCCCCCGGAGCGACGAACGACTCGCGCCTCGGCGCCTTGTGATACGCGCTCAGCGCCAGTCGTCGCCTGCGGTTGGCCACGAACTGAAAACCCAGGACGGGTGTGTCTGTCTTGTTGACGACGACGACGCGATACCGTCGACGGTCGTGTGTCGGTTCAACCGTCACATCGAGTCCGCGCGAGATGCTCGTGGCCGTCGGCGCGCCAAGGTCGGGTGTCGCCACCTCGACGATCGAGATCGCGATGGGGTCAACACCAAATCTGGTGAGGCGATCGACGGTGACCGAAGCTCCTCGTGGCACCGTGACCGTGTCGACCTCGATCCGGCGCTGATGGGGTCTCCCGTAGAGCAGGGAGACGGTCACACCCGTCGTCTCGCCGACTGGTTCGTTGGTGACTTCCAAGGCCGCCAGCGGCAGCCCGTCCCGGCTGGTGTCGACGCCCGCGGCCCTCGGAAACGACCCGGTCCACGCGGATCCGGCGCGCGCATCGACTGCCCGCCGCGTCGTTCTGCCGTCCGCGTACCGAACCTCCAGCATCGTCGACGTCTGCGCGCCCTGCACCGCGGGCCCGTGCCACGTCATGGCAACGATCGCAAACACAGCACCCGCTCCCGCCCAGCGACTGGTCATCGTCCCTCCCTGACTGGATAGTCACATCAGCTTAACGCCGTCGGAGTCAAATGCCGCAGGATTGTCACACACATGAGACACACTGCCCGCATGCGCCACCTGCTTGTTGTACTCACCGGCGTCGCCGCGGCCTGTATGGCGTCATCGTCCCTGTCTGCGTGGGGCGCGCACGGGCACCAGATTGCCGGCCAGGCCGCCGTGCTCGCGTTGCCCGATGACGTGCCGGCGTTTTTCCGGAATGCCGCCGAGCAGTTGTCGTGGCTCAATCCTGAGCCGGACCGTTGGCGTGACCGTGCCGAGCGCAACGCCGACCCGGCCCTGGCCGAGGCCTTTGACCCCGACCACTACATCGACATGGAGATCGTGCCGACCGGCGCGCTCGACGCGCCTCACCGCTACGCCTACCTCGCCGCGGTGACATCGGCCGGCAAGTCGGCCGCGGAGGTGGGCACCTCGCCGTACCGGATGCTCGAGCTGTTTCAGCGACTGCGCAGCGGCTTCCGGGCGTGGCGCGCCGCCACCGATCCAAAGGTGCGCGGGTGGATTGAACAGCGCATCATCAACGACGCCGGCATTCTCGGTCACTACGTCACCGACGCCGCCAATCCGTTGCACACCACCATCCATCACCACGGATGGGTCGGTCACAATCCGAAGGGATATCCCACCGACCAGACGATTCATGCTCCGCGACCTCTGGTGGACCGCGTGGACCACCAGTGGTGACATGCCGCAGGTCACCCGAACGGCTGGTCGATAGCCACGCTCTGTTTCGAGAAGAACTTCGGACCGTCTTCGGTGATGTACAGGCAATCCTCCAGGCGGATGCCGAACTCCCCGTAGATCGCGACCGTGGGTTCGTCACTGAAACACATGCCGGGAGCGATCGGCGTCTTGTTGCCGAGCACGAAGTTTGTCCACTCGTGCCCCTCGATGCCGATGCCGTGTCCCGTACGATGCGGCAGGCCGGGCACCTTGTACCCGGGGCCGAAGCCGGCGTCGACGATGACCTTGCGGGCGGCAATGTCGACGTTTTCACAGGGCGCGCCCACCTGCGCGGCGGCAAATCCGGCATCCTGCGCCCGGCGTTCGAGATTCCAGATCTCGGTTTGCCGTGGCGTGGCCTTCCCCATGACGACGGTTCGTGTGATGTCCGATGCGTAACCCTCCACACTGGTGCCGCCATCAATCATCACCACATCGCCTTCCTTGAGCGTCTGCGGCGTGCGGCTGCCGTGAGGAAACGCGGTATAGATGCCGAACTGGACACTGGCCCCACCTGAGAACCCGAGCGCCGTGAAGGCCGCGGAGATGTTGCCGCCCAGGTCGCCCTGCGTCATGCCGGGACGCAGCGTAGTCAACGCCGCCTTGTAGGCGGCGATGGTCACGTCATTGGACCGCTGCATCAGCGCGATTTCCGCCGGGGACTTGTACATCCGGCAGCCGGCGGTCACCGGCGTCGCGTCGACCAGGTCCAGTGACGAGGCGCGACGGATGCCGTCGGCGATGAAGAAGCGCACACGTTCTTCAATGCCGATGCGGCCGTGACGCACGCCGCGATCCTTCACAATGCCGGCGATCAGCGCGTAGGGGTTTTCATCCTCCTGCCACACGCGCACGTCATTGCCAAAGGTAATCAACTCGCGCGCGCGGTCTTCCTCAAAGCCCGGGCAGACGTACGCGAGATCGCCCTTCGCGGGAATCACCACGCCGAATGTCCGTTCACTCTGTCCCCAGCGCATGTTGGCGAAGTAGAAACAGGACGCGGTGCCTTCCATGAAAATCGCGTCGAGCTTCTGCTCGTCCATCAGCCGCTGCGCCTTGGCGATCCTCGCCCGCCGCTCATCGTCGCTGATCGGCACGATGCCGTCGGTCATCGGCGTGAGGCCGCGCAGAAACTCCGGCGTGTCGGTGGTCGCGGCCGGCGTCGAGGTGGAGGCGCAGCCGGTGGCGAGCGCGCCGACTCCCAGCGCGCCCGCCCCGAGAAAGTGTCGTCGGGATACCGTCATGATGTGCTCCCGTCTACTGCGCCTTGCGTGGCAGCAGCGCGTCGCGATTGGCGGCCAGGAAGGCAAAGGACGCCGCGATCGTCGCGTTGCGCCGCATGTCTTCGGGCTGCAGGCGCTCGTAGCTGTCCATGTTGTAGTGGTGGGTCACGGTGTTGTACTCGACCGTGTCCTGGATGAACTGGAAGCCCGGCAGACCAACGCCGTCAAATGACTGGTGATCGGTGCCGCCGGTGTTGCCCGGGTTCAGGTGCGTGACGCCCAGGGCGCGCAGTGGCTCCATCCAGGCACGGAAGACCGGCGCGATCGCCTGGTTGCCCTGCAGATACACACCACGAATGGCGCCGGTGCCGTTGTCGATGTTGAAGTAGCCGGCAAACTTCGCGTGCGCCGGCTTCGTTTCCAGTGGACCAGCTGCCCCGCCTCGGCCCCCGCGGCCGGCAGGGGCCCCTCCGGGTGCGGCCCCGCGACTCGCAAAGTGCGCGGCCACGTAATCGCGCGAGCCGATCAGGCCCTGTTCCTCGCCATTCCACAAACCGAGCCGGACCGTGCGGCGCAGCCGGACTCCCGACGCTTTGAGGATGCGCATGGCTTCCATCATCGCGGCCGATCCCGCCGCGTTGTCGGTCGCGCCGGTGGACGCGTGCCACGAGTCGAAGTGCGCACCAAGCATCACGACCTCATCCGCCTTGTCCGTGCCGGGAATCTCCGCGACGACGTTGAACATCGTGGGCGTCGGATGGAACGTGTTCTTGATATCCGCCTCAAGTGTGACGGGCACTTTCTTCTGCACCATGCGCGCGATGCGGTTGTAGTGTTCGGCCGCGACGACAATCGCCGGCAATGTGGTGGCCGGGTCGGCCGCGCGATTGCCGCCGATGGTGAACAGCCCATGACCGCGCGGATTGGTCGTCATCACCGCCATGACGCCTTCCTGCAGGAAGAAGGCATTTCGATTGAAGGGCGCCGCGCCCGCCCCTCGGCCGCCGGGCGCCGCGCCCCGGCCTCC
>CBINOO010000120.1:0-11490 GCA_966252305.1 uncultured Acidimicrobiia bacterium | reverse complement strand
TCCCGAAGACCTGGCGAGGCTGCTGTACTTCCAGGATCAACCGCTGATTGGCGCGGCGATGCTGCCGATGTACGCGGTCAGCCACCTGGCATCGACACGTGTGAAGGTGTGTCTGGGCGGTCAGGCGGCAGATGAACTGTTCGGTGGGTATGCGCGGTACGCCCTGGCTGATCCGCTTGGAGTGCTCGCGCGCTGGCGGTCGGGGAGAGGCGCCGGCGGCGCAGGACGAAACACCGGCGCCGAACAGCCCGCTCGTGTGGGCGGCAATCTGGCCAAGCAACTGCATTGGAAGAACATCGCTCGACTTGGACGTGTCCTGCTCTCGGCGCGTGATGGGCGGCGCCGTTACTTCGACAACTTCGCTCAGGTGGGTGAACGATCGTGGCACTCGGTGTTTGCCGCCAGAGAGGGCGTCTCGCGAGACCGGGCCTGGGAGGCATTCAATGCGGGTGTTCAGGGCAGTCCGGCTCATGACGAATCCACGCGCATGATGCACTGGGACCAGCGCACGTACCTGCCGGGCCTGTTCACCCAGGACGACCGGATGAGCATGGCCAATTCACTCGAGTCGCGCGTGCCGCTGGCCGACCCCCGGGTGGCGCGGTTTGCCTTCAGGGTGCCCTTCGCGTGGAAATTCCGGGCGGGTGCCTCAAAGTGGGTCCTTCGTCAGGCAGTCGCTGACGTGATCCCGGAACTGGTGCTCAACCGGCGGAAGGTCGGATTTGATACGCCTGCGGAAACCTGGATGCGGGGGCCGCACGCGCCCTGGGTGCGCGACGTCCTGACGGGCACGCGGACACGTGATCGGGGATGGTTCGACGTGCGTGGCATCGCGGCGAAGCTCGACCGCCCGGATCATGCCGACTGGTTCCCGATGATGTGGAAGTTGCTCTGCCTCGAGGTCTGGGCCCGTCAGTTCATGGATCGCGAAGGCGTGGAGCGTTACCGAGCCGAGCCGCCGCGAAGGTTCGCCCGTGGTGCGTAACGCCTGGCAGGAAGTGCGGGAACTGGGCGTGTCCGCCGCGTGGTTCCGCGCCCGGTGGGAACTCGCGCAGCGTATCGCGCCTCCTGCGCCTCCACGCGAGGGCAGTCGCGTTGTGACGCCCTGGAATGTCGACGGGCGTTGGACCTCGCGGCTTCCGTTTGCCGATCCACAAGCGGTCGGGGACGCGATGCGCGACCGGGTTCCGGTGGCCGCCGTGCAGCAGCTGGTGGCCGACGCCGCCGCGGCCCTCGACGGGCGCATCCGGTGTTTCGGGCGTTGGATGGGGGATTTTGGCAATCCGATCGATTGGCAACGCCAGCCCCAGACCGGCCGGAGCCGCGACGCAGCCCTGCCGTCGACGCGCATGGTGGCCGATGACCCCGCGCTGGGCGACATCAAGCTCACCTGGGAAATCGGGCGCTTCCCACACGCGTTCACCATGGCGCGCGCTGCCGCGTTTGCGCCGGACCTCGCCCCCGGCCTCGCCGCCGGTCTGCACGACCAGTTCGAGCAGTTCGAGCAACTCAATCCTGTCGGGTTCGGCGCGCACTGGAATTCCGGGCAGGAAGTGGCGATCCGCACCTGCGCGTGGTTGTTCGCGCTCGACACCCTGCTGCTGCCGCAGGGCGTCTCGGATGCCGAGCGGATGGTCGCATCGGCGGCCGGTGTCGCTGCCCGTTTCGTCCGGGAACACATTGCGTTTGCGCAGCGAGCCGTCAACAACAACCACCTGATTTCCGAAGCGCTGTTGGTGTACGTGGCCGGCGCGCTCTTCGCGGCTGATGCCCGGGCCGCCACCCTCAGGGAATTTGGCCGGTCCATCCTGGACCAGGAGGCCGACCGCCAGTTCTTCCCGGACGGCGGCTATCTCAACCTGTCGCACAACTATCACCGGACGGTGATTCAGCACCTGCTGTACGCAGTGGTCGTGGCGCGCGCCACCGGTGAGCGGCCTCCGAACTCCTGGATGGCCGCGCTGGATCGCTCCCTGGTCTTCCTGCTGGCGCACCTCAATCCGAAGGACGGGCGCCTGCCGAATTTCGGCGCCAATGATGGGTCACGGCCGAGCGTGCTCTCCACCTGTGATTTCTCCGATTTCCGGCCGACGCTTCAGGCGGTCAGCGTCGCCACCAGGGGCGAGCGCCTCTTTCCTCCGGGGCCGTGGGACGAGGAGGCGGCGTGGTTGTTCGGGCCGGCATGTCTGGACCTGCCGCTGAGAACCCCATCGCTGACATCAGCCAGCTTCGTCCACTCCGGGTTTCACGTCTGGCGCAGCCCGGCCGACAGCGGAACGTTCGTCGCGTTCCGATGCGGCACCGTCCAGGAACGGTTTTCACAGATCGACATGCTCCATGTGGACGCGTTCTGCCGGGGCGAGAACGTGCTGGTGGATGGGGGCAGCTACCTGTACAACGGCGCGCACGCCTGGCACGACCACTTCCTGGAAACCGCGAGCCACAACACGATCACCGTTGACGGCCGGGATCAGATGCTGCACTACAGGAAGTTCAAGAACCTCTACCAGACGCAGGCGCGCCTGCTGTCGATGGACACGGACGGTGACTGGACCGTGCTGGTGGGAGAGCATCTGGGCTACCGCCGACATTCCGGCGCCTGTATTCATCGGCGCGCCGTCGCGGCACACGCGTCGGGGGCCTGCGTGATTCGGGACACGGTCCTCGGCACCGGCGAACATGCGATCCGGGCGCATTGGCTGGCCGGGCCGTTTCCGTGGCACCACGATGCCGAGGCGGCCGCGTTGACACTCGATACTGCCTCGGGCGCCTTCCGGCTGTTGATGCGACACGAGGATGGGCGGGTCCCGGCCTCGTCGGTCGTCAGTGGAAGCGATACGCCGCCGAGGGGCTGGCAATCGCGCTACTACGCCGAAAAGGTGGCGGTGCCAAGTTTCGCCGCGGAGTTTCGCGCGATCTGTCCGGTCGGCCTCGTGACCGCGTTCGGGCCAGGCTTGCGGACACTGGACGTGCGCGATTCGCATGCATGGATGACCCTCGAGGGTGGTGAATGCCTCTCGGTACACCTCGGTGCGGATGGCAGACTCTCATTCGGAGCGTGAGGCGATGCATGTACTGCTGATCCATCAGGCGTTTGTGGGACCGGGTGAAGCGGGTGGAACCAGACACCTGGAGCTTGTGCTGCGCGCCGCCCGGCAGGGGCACAAGGCCACCGTGATCGCGAGCGACGTGAGCTACCTGACGGGACAGCCGTCCGGCAGGCCGCCCATCGAGAGCCTGGCTCCTGGTGTTGAAGTGCGTCGCGCACGGTCGCTGGGCGTGTTGCACCGCAGCTTCGTGTGGCGTGTCATCGCCTTCGTGGCGTTCATGGTGACGTCCACCTTGAAGGCCCTCGCCGTGCGCGGGGTCGACGTGGTGTTCGGCACGACGCCCCCGATTCCACAGGCGCTGTCGGCATGGTTCGTCGCCGCCATCAAACGCGTCCCGTTCATTCTTGAAGTGCGCGACCTCTGGCCGGAGTTCGCCGTCGGAATGGGCGTGCTCAAGAACCCCGTGCTGATTGCCATTGCGCGCGGCATCGAGCGCTTCCTGTACGCCAGGGCCACCTTGATCGTGGTCAATTCCCCGGCGTATCGCGACTACATGCTCGCCAGGGGATTGCCGGCCTCGAAGGTGCACTTTGTGCCCAACGGCGTGGATACCTCGATGTTCGAAGGCGAGCGCGATCGCGGCATCTGCAGGCGTGAGTGGGGTGTTGACGACAGCGGTTGCGTCGTGTTGTATGCGGGCGCGCTGGGCAAGGCCAACGACATCGGCACGTTGCTCGACGCGGCCGCGTTGCTGGTGACGGACCCGCGCATCAGGATCGTGCTCGTCGGAGACGGCAAGGAACGGGCGGCGTTGCAGCAGCAAGCGACCGCGCGCGCGCTGTCAAATGTCACGTTTGCGGGAACGGTGCCCAAGGGGCGGATGCCGGATGTCCTCGCGGCAGCCGACATCTGCCTGGCGATCCTGCAGGACATCCCGATGTTCCGCACCACCTATCCCAACAAGGTGTTCGACTACATGGCCGCCGGACGACCCGTGGCGCTGGCCATTGATGGCGTGATTCGCGACGTCATCGAGGCCTCCGGCGGAGGGATCTTTGTCCCGCCTGGTGATGCGCAGGCGCTGGCGTCGACGATTCGTGACATGGCTGCGGATCCCGGACGGCGCGCGGCCATGGGCGCGTCCGGTCGGCGGTACGTCTCCGCCCACTTCAATCGTGACGATCAGGCCGAGTTGTTTGTGGCCACTCTGGCCCGGGCGGTGCCCGCACGATCCTGATGGCGTCCTCCATCTACGCGCGCTGGGGAAAACGGGCGATTGACCTGATCGTGTCCGGCGTCGCCCTCGTTGTGCTCTCGCCGGTGTTGCTTGCCGTGTCGGTGCTCGTCTGGGCCGCCCTCGGCTTTCCCGTGTTCTTCCGTCAACTTCGGCCGGGGTGGCATGGCAGCCTCTTCCGGCTCGTCAAGTTCAGGACGATGCGGCCCGCCAGTGCGGGCGGCAGTGATGCCGAACGACTCGTGGCCGTCGGGCGGCTGCTGAGACAGACGAGCCTTGATGAACTGCCGGAGCTGTGGAACGTGTTCCGCGGCCAGATGAGTCTGGTCGGCCCGCGACCACTGCTGCCGGAGTACTTGCCGTTGTATTCGCCAACGCAGGCTCGGCGCCATGAGGTTCGCCCCGGCATCACCGGCTGGGCCCAGATCAATGGCCGCAACGCGTTGTCGTGGCAGGAGAAGTTTGACCTCGATGTCTGGTACGTCGACCACGTCAGCCTGCGCCTGGATCTGTGGATCCTCTGGCGCACGATTGCGAGCGTGATTCGGCGGGAGGGCATCGCGGCGGCCGACCATGCGACCGCGCCCCGGTTTGAAGGGAACCCGCGATCATGAGCGGCCAGCGGTTTGTCGTGTGCGGGGCCGGTGGTCACGCCAAGGTCGTCATCGCGTGCATTGAATCTGCCGGAGGACATGTGGTCGGGCTGCTCGACGACGACCCGGCGATGCTGGGGCGGTTGATCCTCGGTCGTCCGGTGATCGGTCCCATTCGTCAGGACAGGATGCCGCCAGACGTCTTGCCGGTCATCGGAATCGGATCAAACGCGGGTCGGCGTGCGATTGCCGAGAGATGGCAGGGCCCATTCGGACGGGTTGTACATCCGTCAGCGGTGGTGCATGCGTCATCGGAGCTGGGAGAAGGGACGGTCGTGATGGCGGGTGTGGTCGTGCAACCGGAATGTCGCATCGGAAGACATGTCATCCTTAACACCATGGCGTCGGTCGACCATGACGGAGTGATTGGCGATTTCGCCCACGTCGCGCCGGGCAGTCACCTGTCCGGCCAGGTCACGTTGGGGGAGGGTGTGCTCATGGGGGTGGGCAGCGCGGCGTCGCCTGGAGCGAACGTCGGAGACTGGTCCACCGTGGGCGCGGGGGCGACGGTCATCGGCTCTCTGCCCACGGGCGTCACGGCGGTCGGCACCCCGGCCCGGATCCTGAAGGGACGGCAACGATGACGAACCCCGAGACGGCGCGGCGAATCTACCTGTCTGCGCCCCATCTGATGGGCGACGAGGAAGTCCTGGTCGCCGAGGCGTTTGCGACCAACTGGGTGGCGCCCCTGGGGCCTCATGTGGATGCCTTCGAGGCCGAGTTTGCCGCCACCGTCCAGGTGCCTTACGCCGCGGCGTTATCCTCCGGCACCGCCGGCCTGCACCTGGGCATGCGGCTCCTCGGGGTTGAACCGGGCGATCACGTCATCTGCTCGTCGCTGACGTTCAGCGCGTCCGCAAACCCGATTGCGTATGAGCGGGCGATCCCGGTCTTTGTGGATGCGGATGCGACCTGGCAGATGGACCCGAATTGTCTGGAAGATGCGCTTCGCGCCGCCGACCGGATTGGGAAACGGCCAAAAGCAGCCGTGGTCGTCGACCTCTACGGCCAATCAGCTGACTTCGACGTGATTGGCGAACTCTGTGAACGTTTCGACGTGCCGATCATCGAGGACGCGGCGGAAGCCCTCGGGGGTACCTACCGCGGGCGGCCGACCGGTGCGCGAGGCCGCATGGGGATCTTTTCCTTCAATGGCAACAAGATCATCACCACCTCCGGCGGGGGGATGCTGGTCTCGCACGATCGATCCATCGTGGAGCGCGCGCGATTCCTCGCCACGCAGGCCAGGGATGCGGCGCCGCACTATCAGCATTCGGCGGTTGGCTTCAACTACCGTCTGAGTAACGTCCTGGCAGCCATCGGCCGGGCACAATTGCGGTCGTTGGACGAACGTGTGCGCCTCAGACGCGCGATCTTTGCGCGATACCACGAAGCCCTGAGTCCAGTGCCCGGTGTGGCGTTCATGCCGGAAGCTGCCTATGGCACCACGAATCGCTGGTTGACGTGCCTGACGGTTGATCCTCAGGGTGCGGGGGTCGACCGGGAGGACATCCGGCTGGCGCTCGAGGCCGAGAACATCGAAGCGCGACCGGTCTGGAAACCGCTGCACATGCAGCCGGTGTTTGCCGGCGCGCCGGTATTCGGAGCGGCAGTGTCGGAGCGACTGTTTGCGCACGGCCTGTGCCTGCCGAGCGGGTCCGGCATGCGTGCGGACGAGCAGGATCGGGTGATTGCCACCATCCTGCGGTGTGTCGAGAAGGGAACGACGGTGCGACGCTGATGTCAATGCTGTTTGTGGTTGGGGCGCGCCCCAACTTCATGAAGGTCGCGCCGATCCTCGTGGAACTGGACCGTCGCGAACGTGAGGGCCGCCCGACCGGGGGACGACGACTGGTCGTGCATACCGGTCAGCACTATGACGCCGCGATGAGCGACGTGTTTTTTCGCGACCTCGGCATGCCGAAGCCCGACGAGTACCTCAATGTCGGCAGCGGGTCGCATGCGCAGCAAACCGCTCGCGTGATGGCTGCCTTCGAGCCGGTGTGCGAGGCGCATCACCCGGCGGTGGTTGTCGTGGTGGGCGACGTCAACTCCACGCTGGGCTGCGCACTGGTCGCGGCCAAACTCGGGATCCGCGTCGCGCATGTGGAAGCCGGTCTTCGTTCGTATGACCGCAGCATGCCGGAAGAGATCAACCGCGTGCTGACGGACCAGATTTCCGATCTCCTGCTGACGACAAGCGCCGAAGCCGAGCCGCAGCTGTTGCGCGAGGGTATCGACCCCTCACGAATCCGCTTCGTCGGCAATCCGATGATCGACGCGTTGCACAGCGGCCTTGGGCAACTCGGCCCGACGCCGTCCCCCCTGGGACGCAGGGTGGCGTCCGGCGTGCCGTACCTGGTGGCGACGTTGCACAGACCCGGCAACGTGGACGCGATCGACGACCTGTTGCCGATTCTCGCCGGACTGGACGCCGTCGCGCGGGAGGCGGCGGTCTTTTTTCCCGTGCATCCCAGGACCGCCGCGAAACTCGCCGCGGCCGGCTGGCACCTGCAGTCACTGGACAGTGACACCGGGACGCCGCTGGGGCCCGGGTTGTATGGACTGGGACCGATGCCGTACCTCGAATTCGTGAATCTGATTCGAGGCGCCGCCCTGGTGTTGACGGACTCGGGCGGCATTCAGGAGGAAACCACGGTGCTCGGGGTTCCGTGCGCCACGCTGCGTCCCAACACCGAGCGGCCGATCACGATCACGCTTGGAACCAACGAACTGGTGCCCCGAACGCCCGACGCCATTGTTGATGCCTTTGTCCGTGTGCGAGAGCAACGCTGGAAGCGCGGAGCGATCCCGCCGCTCTGGGACGGGGCGTCGGCTCCGCGGATTGTCGACGCGCTGCTCGCCGAGTTCTACTGAGACGTCGGACCGGTGTGCCCCAGTGCGGTGCCGGCTGGGGGCAGCGTGACGACGAGTGCCGCGGCCATCCAGAAGAACCAGCCCACCTTGGCCCCGAGCGGAATCGCGTCCTGGATCCCGAACACCGCAAAGGCGATGAACCCGGCCGCCAATCCGCCGGCCATCCACCGGATGGCGCCCGGCGCTGACGGACGCAGACACACGCTGAGGTGCCTGGCCAGCAGCACCCAGATTCCCAGATAGGCCAGCAGGCCAGGTACGCCCAGATCCACTCCCACCTGCAGCCACTGGTTGTGAGTGTGGAAGATATCCTCTCCTGCAGGCGCCGCCGGCGACTCACAGACCGCCGGCCGTTGTGTACGGAAGACATTGAGTCCGTAGCCGGTGAGTGGGGCCTCCCGCACGCCGCACCATCCTGCCCGCCACACGTCCGCCCGATACGCAAACGTCGCCGCAATTGAAGACCCCGGCCGGCTCAGCGCTGCCTCCACGGCGGCGCGCGGACCCCAGGCGGCCATTCCAACCGTCACGACACCAACAACCGCCAGGAGTCCCAGCCGGCTCCGTCGGCCGTGCCACGCGGCAAACGCGACAGCCGCGACACACAGGCCCAGCCACGCCCCCCTGGACTGCATCAGCACCGTCGTCCCGGCCGTCAGGGCCAGCAGGGCGACCTGGACCACGACCAGGACACGCGTGTTGAGGGAGGCGGGGACGATGTCCCGCCACTGGCGGCTGCGCCCCAGGAGCAATGCCACCTGCAGCGGGATGAAGATGGTCAGGGCGCCGGCCACGGCGTTCGGGTTGAACCCATCCTCGGCGCCCGGCACGCCCCGAATGATTGCGGGGAGTCGGAGCGCGAGGGGCTCGATCAAAGGATACCGGCTGTAGACGCGCGTACCGAGCAGCCCTGCCACGGCGACCAGGGCGCCGCAGCCGATGAACACGGCCACGGCGGCGAGGCGGCGCTGGGGGGTATCGATCCATCGCGTGAGCGCCCAGAATGTCGCCAGGCCCAGCGCCACGCCGCACAGCTTGCCAAGGCTCAGGGCGATGCTCGGCGTCACCGCAATGCTGGCCACGACCATGACAACAAACGGCCACAACGCGGGATCAATGGGTGTTCGGGGAAACGGGCGTTGTCCACGCCGCCACATTTCGAACCACAGTACGGGTATGAGTGCGGCCAGTGGCAACCGCCAGAATGTGGGAAACAGCAGCACGGGCGCGCTGATTGCGACGAGCATCAGTTCGATGTTTGAGAAGCGTCGCTGATCGACCGGGCGTGCCACGCAGGAATCCTACAATAGCCTTCTGTGCGGCCCCCGTTTGGTGAGTCGTCCGTGCTAGTCTGAAAGGCCATGAGTCCGGGGACGTGCAGATGGATCGACTAACGCCACCTACAGAAAATGCCGACGCGATCGATCCAGATTTCCTCCGAATCGTCAAACTGCACTGGCGTGACACGTTGCGCGCCGCGGTTGCCCTGGCCGGCCTCGCGACGCTGATTGCGGCGGCCTACTGGATCTGGCAGCCGGTCCGGCGGACCTTCTCTCAGGAGTTCCGGCCGGCCTTCAACGGCGCCGACGATGGCCTGTATCCCAACGGCGAGGTATTCGCTCCGACAGACATCACCGCGCCCGTGATTGTCGAGCAGGTGCATCAGGCGCTCAACGGCGCCGAGTACTGCGCGGTCGAAGATTTTCGATCGGGGCTGATGGTGGAGCAGTGGTCCGATGACGCGCGCTGGCTCGAACTGGAGTACCAGGCCGTATTGAGCGACACCAGCCTGACCAGCGTCGACCGTTCGCGCCTGCAGCGCGAGTATGCCGACCGCCGGGCGTCGCTCCCGATCGGGTACCGGCTCTCGTTTGTGGTGCCGGTCGCATGCCGGACGATGCCGGACGAGATTGCCGTGAAAGTCGTGCTCGACATTCTGCGCGTGTGGGCGGAGTTGAGTGACGTGCGACGCGGCGTGCTGCGGCACCGGGTAGACGTGTTGACGCCCGAGACGCTCGATGCCGCCCAGAATGTTCAGCAGATGGGAGTGGTCCGGGCGGACTTGCTGCGATCGTCGCTGGCGCGGGTCGTCAAGAACGTGGAACAGGTGCTGCAGAGCCCCGGCGCGAGTTCGATTCGCTTCGCATCCACACGCGATTCCTTTGCGCAGATAGCCCATCAACTGGACGACATGTTGCGAACGCGGCTCGAGCCATTGATGATCCGGGTTGGACGGTCGATGCTCACGGAGTCGCTTCCGTGGACGGCAGAAACCGTCGCGCGCGCCAGACTGGACCTGGCCCAGGCCGAGGGCAAGGTTCGCGCGTTCGAGCAGGCGCTCGCGCAGTACTCAGGGGCGGCTGCCGCCGCGCCTCTGCCCTCCACCAATCCGACGGGAACGTCGAGGGCCTCAGGCAGTGACGTGCAGACGTTGTCGCCGCAGATCGACCAGACCTTCATTGACCGCATTGTCGAGTTGTCCCAGGCGAACACCGAATTCCGTCAGCGTCTGACCGAGTCGCTGGTGAGTGCGAAACTGGACGCCGTGGAAGCGGCGCGCACGCTCGGCTACTACGAGCGGCTGCTGTCATTCATGACCGGGGGGAGCCGAGCGGGCGAGCCGCAGTGGCCACCGCTGTCGGCCAAGGAGATCGACGATCGGCTGGCCGCCATCACATCGGAAGCGAAGGCCCTGACCGCGCGTTTCAACGAACTGTTCGACGAGTTCTCCCGGGTCTCGTACCGTCCGGCTGCGGGCCTCTTTCAGACGGTCAAACCCGTGAACCGGGAAATGTATCGCGGCTTCAGCGCGATCGAGGTGGTGCTGCTCGGCCTGGGTGTTTTCCTGGCGTCGCTGGTGCTCATCGCCGGCTTTTACTGGGGCCGCCATCGCCTGAAGTCTGTGCTGGCGTAGTCGGTCGCGACGGACCATGAGGAACCGATACCTCCTGCTCGCGGACGCGGCGGTTGTGATGCTGGCCGCCTGGGCGGCGTTTGCCTTCAGGTTCGGCTGGTTCTTTCCTGCGGAGCGCGCGGAGTTTCTCCCGTTCGCCCTGGTCGCGCTGGTCACCAAACTGGGCGCCTTCCTGGCGTTTGGCGTCTATCGTCGGTACTGGCGATACGCGGGGTTCTGGGATCTGCTCTCGCTGGTCCTCGCCAACTCGGCAGCCTCGCTCCTGTTGCTGCTCGTCATGGTGGGCATCCGCCTGGTCGGATGGATTCCGGAGGGGTTTTCGCGCTCCGTCCCACCGCTCGATTGGCTGTTCTGCGTCGCGATGACGGTCGGCATTCGCGCGTCGGTGCGGGCCGTTGCCGAAACGATGTCCCAGCGTGGCCCGGCCGAACCCGTGGCTGCCCGCCGGGTGTTGATCATCGGAGCCGGTGACGCGGGAACGATGGTGGCGAAGGAGATGCTCAAGAACCCGCATCTCGGCCTCCAGCCCGTGGGGTTCCTCGATGACGACGATGTCAAGGCCCACAAGCGCATCTACGGACTCGAAGTGCTGGGCACGTTGTCCTCTCTGCCCGGGGTCGCAGCGGCCAAACGCGTCGATGAGGTCGTGATTGCGCTCCCGAAAGCGGGAGGGCAGACCGTGCGGGATGTCGATGCGAGGTGCCGCGCGCTGGCGCTGCCGTCGCGGGTTCTCCCTGCGCGGGCACGAGCTTCTTCAGACCG
>CBINOO010000119.1:0-11616 GCA_966252305.1 uncultured Acidimicrobiia bacterium | reverse complement strand
CGGGTCGTCGAGCATGAGCAGCTGCGCGGCAAAAATCGCCGCCTGCGCCTGTCCCATCGTCCGCGACACCCGCGACGAAATCTCCTCGAGCTGGCGTCGGGTCTCGGACCGGGCAGCCCGCAGGCGTTGTCGCTCACGATCGGTGCCGGAGGCCGCGAGTCGGTAGCGCACCTGCCCCGCTTCCCGAACGGCGACCACGGCGGCGCCGACGGCGATACCGACGGCCACGCCACGCCCGACCATGCGCAGGTTGCGGCTCATGGATCCTCGAATCCCCGCGCAGCGAGGCTGGCCAGCGCGCTGACGGCCGCCTCCGCATCGTCGCCATCAGCGTGAATCTCGAGCGTGGTGCCACGCGCGGCCGCGAGCAGCAGCAGCCCGAGGATGCTCTTGCCGTCGACGGTCTGCCCTGCCCGCGTGACTCGAATGCGGCTTGAAAACTGCGCGGCCAGGTGCACAAATCTCGCCGCGGCTCGCGCGTGGAGGCCCAGCGGGTTGATCACCGGCGCGGTCATGGTGGCCATGGAGCGCGCCCCGGTCAGCGCCCCGCGGTGCGCAGCAGGTCCGACGCAGCGCGAATGGCTGCGCGCCCGTCCTCACAGACCAGGCGCGCCAGCGATGCCAGGTCTTCGTACTCGCGCACCCGCGCCAGCTTGAGCAACATCGGGAGATTTACGCCGGTAATGACGTCCACCCGGCCCGGTTCGAGGAACGTCATCGCGAGGTTCGACGGCGTTCCGCCGAACATGTCCGTCAGGAGCAGGACGCCCTCGCCCTGATCGACGCGCTCGATGGCTCGAGCCATGGCTTCCGTCGCCACGCCCACATCGTCGTGCCAGCCGATTGACACGGCCGCAAACTGGGGCAGGTCGCCCACGATGGTCTCGGCGGCGTTGAGCAATTCGGTGGCCAGCATGCCGTGCGTGACGACCACCACACCGGCGGGCACCCGCGGCGTTTCGTGTGTGTCAGACATTTCCACTATCCCTGTGTCGAACGCGAACATCCACGCCCCGCGTGCGCCGAACGGCGCGCGCCAGCGCCTCGACGATGGCGACACTGCGGTGTCGCCCGCCGGTACATCCCACCGCAACGGTGAGGTAGGCCTTCCCTTCCGCGATGTACTGCGGCAGCAGGAACTTCAGCAGCGCCGTCGTCAGCGTGAGAAAACGCTTGGCCGCCGGGTCCCTCATGACGTACCGAGAGACCCGTCCGTCGGTGCCGGTCAGCGGACGCAGGGACTCGACGAAGTGCGGATTGCGGAGGAACCGCACGTCGAACACCAGATCCGCATCGGCGGGCACACCTTTCTTGAAGCCGAAGCTCTGGAACGTCACCACCAGGGGCGTATCGTCGTCGCCGCTGCCCAGCGACAACATCCGCTTGCGGAGGTCATGGACGCTCATGTGCGACGAATCGATGACGTGATCCGCCAGTTCGCGAAGCGCGGCCATGCGGCCGCGTTCTTCACGGACGGCCTCTGCCGGCGCAAGGTCGCGGCCGAGCGGGTGCGGTCGGCGTGATTCGCTGTATCGGCGCACGAGGACCGCCGATTCGGCTTCCAGGAACACGAGGCTCACACGCAGGTCCGTGCGTCGCTTGAGCTTCCGATAGACGGCCGGCAACTGCGTGAGATTCCTGCCCTCGCGCACGTCGATGACGACGGCAACCCGCCGCTTCGGGTCGTCTTCCTGAATCGCGAGGTCCGCGAAGGTCTCGATGAGGGCGACCGGGAGGTTATCAACGCAGAAGTAGCCGAGGTCTTCGAGCGCATGAATCGCCTGCGACTTCCCGGCGCCTGAGAGGCCGGTCACCAGCACGAATTCCGCGACCTGACGTCCGCGCGCAGCCATCATTCTTCCCCTTCGAGTTCGTGATCGTCAGCCGCCACACCACGACCTGCCGCTTCGGCGAGGCGCGCTTCCAGCCGCTCGGCCAGCAGTCGCGCCGCATGTCGACCGCGCGCGCGCAGCAGGGTGTTTCTCGCAGCGACCTCCACCAGCATGGCGATGTTGCGCCCGGGCGCCACGGGCATGCGTACGAGCGGCACGGTCACGCCGAGGATTTCCTGGGTATCCACGGTCAGGCCGAGGCGGTCGTACTCACGCCCCGCCTCCCAGCGCTCGAGCTGCACGACCAGCTCAATCCGCTTTGATGAGCGCGTCGCGCTCACGCCGAACAGGTCGGTCACGTTCACCAGGCCCAAACCGCGAATTTCCACGTAGTGCCTGGTGAGTTCCGGGCACGTACCAATGAGCACCGACTCGCCGCGTACCTTCACCTCGACGGTGTCGTCAGCCACCAGGCGGTGCCCGCGACATACCAGGTCGAGCGCACATTCACTCTTGCCGATCCCGCTTTCGCCGGCGATCAGCACCCCGAGCCCGAGGATGTCGAGCAACACGCCGTGCAGGATTTCGCGGGCGGCCATGCGGTCTTCGAGAAACGACGTCAGGCGCCCGATCGTCGTGGGCGTGCTGGCCGCCGTGCGCAGGACCGGCATGCCGGCTCGTTCGGCCTCGTTGATCAACTCGGCAGGGGGCTCGAGTCCCAGCGTCATGATGACGCACGGAAAATCGCGTTCGAAGAGGCGCGCGAGCATCGTGCGCCGCGCGGCGGCGTCCAGGCGCTCGAGGTATTTGACCTCGCTCTCCCCGAACACGAGGACACGGCCCGGGCGCAGGTATTCGTCGAAGCCCGCCAGCGCGAGACCGGTTTTCTGGATGTACGGCAGCGTGATCGCGCGTTCCAGGCCGGCGGCCCCGGCCAGCAGGTCGAACTCAAGGTCAGCGCCGGCGCCGCGAGCGCCCAGCAGCGCTGCCACCGGCACCGAGGCCGACATTACAGAAACACCTTCCGCTGGTTGGACGTGGGGATCTTGAGTTCCTCGCGATACTTGGCAATCGTCCGCCGCGCGAGCACCAGCCCCTCCTGCTGCAGCATCTGCATGATTTTCGAGTCGCTCAGCGGCCGCTTCGTATCCTCGGCTTCAATGATCTTCTTGATCCGCTGCTTGATGGTGACCGACGACACATGTTCACCATACGAACTGCTGATGCCGCTGTGGAAGAAGTACTTCATTTCGTACACGCCCTGCGGCGTGTGCATGTACTTGTTGTTCACCACACGGGAGACGGTCGACTCGTGCATGCCGATGTCGTTGGCGACGTCACGCAGCACCAGAGGGCGGAGGTGCTCGATGCCGGAGTCGAGAAACTCGCGCTGAAACGTGATGATGCTGGTCGCGACCTTGATGATGGTCTTCTGCCGTTGATCCACCGACTTGAGCAGCCACAATGCCGACCGGAACTTGTCCTTCACGTAGGCGCGCGTTTCGTCGGACGCGTCGCCGCTTTTCTCCTTGTCGAGCAGGCGCCGATAGGTCGGGCTGATGCGCAGCTGCGGCAGGCCCTCTTCATTGAGCACCGCCCGGTATCCCTCGTCCGTCTTGATGATGTAGACGTCGGGTATGACGTATTGGGAGTCCGCGGGTGTGTAACGCGAGCCGGGCTTGGGATCGAGATGGCGAATCACCTCCAGGTGTTCCTTGATCTCCTCCGGGGGCAGGTTCATCGCCTTCGCGAGATCCGGCAGTTTGTGATTCTGGAGCAGCGGCAGGTGCTCGAGCACCATCGTTTCAGCCGGCGTGCCGGCGAGACCGTGCGCCCGCAACTGCAGGAGCAGGCATTCCTGCGGATCGCGCGCAGCCACGCCAATCGGGTCAAATGACTGCACGTGCGCGAGGGCGCGCTCGACGTCCGCGATGTCCCACGGCCCCAGGGCGGCGATCTCGTCGACCGAGGCCGCCAGATAGCCGTCATCATCGATGTTGCCGACGATGGCAGAGCCGATGTCTCGGAGCAGTTCGTCGGTCGTCTGGAGACCGAGCTGCCACATCAGGTGATCGGAGAGCGACCCCTTGCTCGACAGCGTGTTTTCGATGGGCGGCAGCTCACGGACCTCAACAGCCGCGCGCGGCCGGTATCCGTCGTCGAGGTAGTCACCAAAGAAGTATTCGTAGTCCGCGTCGTCCCAGGTGTCGCCCTTTTCCTCGGCCTGCTTGTCGGCGGCCTCGGCCTCAGCCTCGGCAGGCGTTTCCGGCGTTGGCTCCTCGACAACCTCCTCGAGCAGCGGATTCTCGACCATCTCCTGCGTGAGCAGGTCAGCCAGTTCCACCGTCGTCATGGGCAGAAGCTTGATCGCCTGCTGGAGCGAGGGCGTCAGGATCAGCTTCTGCGACAGGCGCGCCGAGAGTTTTTGCGATAGTGCCATTGTGGTGCGGTACGGTCCTTGCTTCCCAGTGTATCCGTCTTGTCAGTCCAATCGGAAATCCGTTCCCAGGTAAATGCGTTTCACGTCCTCGTCGGCCGCCAGATCGTCGGGCGTGCCTGCTCTGAAAATGACGCCGTCGTGCACGATGTATGCACGGTCGGTGATTTTCAAGGTCTCGCGGACGTTGTGGTCCGTCACGAGCACGCCGATTCCGCGGTCCTTGAGGTGCTGGACGATTTTCTGAATGTCGGCCACCGCGATCGGGTCGATCCCTGCAAACGGTTCATCGAGCAGGATGAACTTCGGCGAGTTGACGAGGGCGCGCGTGATCTCCGCCCTCCGGCGCTCTCCCCCGGACAGGGTATAGGCCTTGGACTTCGCCAGCGCGGTCAACCCGAGGTCCGCCAGCAGCGTGCGCAGGCGGGCGCGGCGTTCCTCGGCCGAAAGGGGCAGCGTCTCGAGGATGGCGAGGACGTTCTGCTCGACCGTAAGCCCCCGGAAGATGGACGGTTCCTGCGGCAGGTACCCGATGCCCTTGCGTGAGCGGGCATACATCGCGTCGTGAGTGACGTCCTTGTCGTCGAGAAGCACGCGCCCCTTGTCCGGCGCGGTCAACCCGACGACCATCCCGAATGTCGTTGTCTTGCCTGCGCCGTTGGGCCCAAGCAGTCCGACCACCTCCCCTGACGAGACGTCGATGTCGACGCCGCGCACCACGGTGCGTCCGCCGTATGACTTGGTCAGGCCTTCTGCTCGTAACGTCGCCATCAGCGCTTCTTTGCCTCAGCACACTTCATGTCACGGATGGCGCCGACGGCGCCGCCTTCGCTCGTGAACGTGGCGCCACCACCGGTCCGGTTGAATGTCACGGTCGATCCCGAGGTCACCGAGCAGATCCCGGGACGATTGTCGGCCGGCACGATCACGACCGCGGGCGCGCCGGTCAGCCGATACATTTCAGTCGCCGCATCATAAACAAGCTTCTGGCCTGCGGCCTCTCGCGCTTCGACCAGATTGATGCGGACTTCGCCTTTTGGCGCCGCCGTCGCTTCGAGCGTCTTCAGCTTGCGTTGCCCCGCTTCCAGGCGCAGCACGATGCGGTCGCCGACGAGCCGCTCACCGTTGGCCGCGCGCAGTTCAGCGGTTCCAGTGTATTCGGCAATTCTCGAGGTATCCGTATAGACCAGGGTCTGCGCGTCGATTTCCGTCGGCTTGCCCTTTGTCGCCGGGTCACCGGTGTCGAGCATCAGGCGCGAGGCGACACCGCCACCCGCGCGAAGGTCACCCCGAGCGTCGTCCACGTCCACGGTTTCTGCCGAGAGGCTGGCATCCCCCTGCACCAGGTAGACGGCGCCGCTGTACTTGGCGACGCGAGTACTCCTTGCGTAGCTGAGTCGCGCGGACGCGCCCGCCACCGGTTTGTCTCCTTCGAACAGGCCCGCGGACGCATTGCCGCGCTTCTGCGGGCGAATGAACGACTCGACGCGTTCGGCGCCAATGCCGCGCGCCTCAAACGCATCGTTGCGCAGGTCGGCGTCTATTTCCGTGGCCGTGATATCCACCTCCGCATCCACCACGTGCGGCCTCGCGCCGCTGCCCCGCAACTGCAGGGACTCCGTGCGGCTGTCGTAGCGCGCTTCGTCCGCAGTCGCCGTGAGCCCGCCGTCAACCACCTTGAAATCCGTTCTGAACTGCGCGGACTCCACGTCGGCCAGGTCGCCCTTGAGCCCCAGCACCAGCGACTGCGACGTCGCACGCCGCTCCGATGCGGGCTGTCCCCGCCCGGCCGGACGCGTCTCACGGTAATCGACGTCGCCGGTGAACACGGCCCGTGACAACGGCCCGCCGTCGCCCTCGGCGAGCAACGTGCGCGCCGTGATCACACGGGCCGGCTGGTCGCCCTGCCGCGGCAGCTTGACCTCGACCGGCTCGCGCGCCTCAAGACGCGTCACCGTCTCTCCGTCGGCCCCGACATTGACGTCAATCTGGCTGCCTCGCACCGAGGTCGTGCCATTGGCGTCCTTCATCTCCACCAACGAGTTGCCGGCGAGGTTGGTCTGCGTCAGGCGCCCTGTCGCCGGATCGAACTGGAGGTTGATGTTCTCGGCCGTGAGCGCCGGCCGCGTGGACTTCGGATCGGTCGATGTCACGGACGAGCGTTCCCGCAGTTCGATGAACTGCACGATATCGCCGACCTCCGTGAAGGAGACTCGAGCCCGATTGCCGGCGAGCCGCTGCGACTGATGGACCATCACGGCGTTTTCTTCGAGCACCATGTAGTTGTCCATCTCGGCGAGGCCGATGCGCGTGGCTGACGCCTCTATCGGAGTGCCGCCTTCGGTCTCCGGCGCCACCGTGAGCCTGGCCTGGTCGAGAATCCACAGCACGGACTTGTCCATGTAGAGGTCCGCCCCTACCCCGCTGCCGGCCAGTCGTCCACGCTCAAAGGTCATGGGCCCGGGGATGACCACCTTCTGGTCCGTGTTGAAGTACGTCGCTTCTCCTGGGGAGACGACCGAGATGCCCTCTTTCGCCGTCAACGTGACGCCGCGCGGAAAGACAATGCGCTCGGGTTGATCACCACGAGGCCCGGCGCGCCCGACCATGTGGCTGACGGGCGCCTTCATCGTGTGCTCCACGCCGTTGCGCGTGAACGTGGTGACTGAGTCTTCAAACTCCACACGCTGGTCGGCGAACACCCGCATACGGCCGAACGTGACTTCGTACAACACCCCACCCGTCTCGCCCGTGATGGTGCGGGTTCCGCTGATGTCCTCACTCACGACGTTGGTGTCGGGCAAAGGCGCTTCCGGCCCCGCCGCGGTGTCGGACGGCCCCCGGTCCCGCCATTGCAGCAGCAGCATCGCCGCCACGGCCAGAAACACAGCCGCCAGCACGATTCGGACGACGGTCTGCCATCTCATGACGCGGCTTCCACCATGGCTGGAATGCGGACATCAGAGACGGTCAACTCCGTCACGCGTTCTCCCCTGAACTCATTCTCGTCAAGCGAGTACGCCAGCTCGAGACCAAAGCGATTGGCCGAGAGATAACTCTCACGGTCAGCGGCACGCCAGGCCACACCGCGAAACGACCGCCCGTCCTGCCGGAAGCGAAGCGCGAGATGGCGTTCCTTCAGTACGCGCGGCGCGTCGACCAGGTCGACCGGCGCGGCCCGAAACACGGGCTTCGGATTTCCCATCCCGAACGGCCCGAGCCGCGCCACACCGTCGACCACGGCGCCGGAAATGTCTCGGAGCCCCAAAGGGGCGTCAATCCGGAGGCGCGGCAACAAGTCCGACGGCTCGAGCCGGTCGTTTGCCCAGGCCGTCAGGCGTGCGCGCACTTCAGCGAGGCGCCCCTGCTCAATGGTGAGACCGGCCGCCTGCCGATGGCCGCCGAACTTCACGAACACGTCGGCGTTGGCTTCAAGGGCTCCCAGCAGATCAAACGCGGGAATGCTGCGGCATGATCCGTGGCCGACGCCGCCGTCAAAGGCAATCACGATGGTTGGACGATGGAACTGCTCGACGAGCTTTGACGCCACGATCCCGACGACACCGCGATGCCAGCCCTCGGCCGCAACCACGAGGAGGTTGTGCGCGCCGATCGCCGGGTCGTTCTCGACCATCTTCCGCGCCTCGGCCAGAATCGCGGCCTCGCTCTCCTGACGTCGGACGTTTTCATCGGTCAGTTGCCTGGCCAGCGCCCGCGCCTGAGCGCGCGCCTCACCATCCCGCCCGCGTGCCAGCAGCAGGTCCACGGCCATGCCGGCGTGGCTCATCCGGCCTGCGGCGTTCAGCCGCGGAGCCAGGACAAAGCCGATATGGAAGCTGTCCAGGCGTTTGCCTGTGAGTCCACTCTCCTCGAGCAGGGCCTCCAGGCCGGTACCGTGGGGACCACGCGTCAGACCATCGAGGCCAAACCGCGCAATCACGCGATTCTCGCCCACCAGCGGCACCACGTCAGCCAGCGTACCGATGGCCGCCAGCTTGATGAACGACGGGAGCAGATCGCGGCTCACGCCAAATTCCTGAAGCAAGGCCTGGACCACCTTGAACGCCACACCGGCGCCCGCCAGGGACTTCTCAGGATAGGCGCAGTCCGGCCGGCGGGGATTGATGACGGCCACGGCACGCGGCAGCGCCGAGTCGGGTTCGTGATGGTCGGTGATGATGAGGTCGACGCCGTATTCCCGGGCGGCGTCCGCGGCTTCCGACGCGCGAATACCGCAATCGACAGAGACGATCACCCTTGCACCCTGATCGGCCAGGCGGCGTATGGTCTCCGGTTGCAGACCATACCCATCCTTCATGCGGTCGGGCACAAAATGCCCCACGTCGGCGCCGACCACCTCCAGCGCCCGTCGGAGCATTGCGGTCGAGGTGATGCCGTCGGCGTCGTAGTCGCCATGGACGATGATCCGCTCGTGCGCGTCGACGGCCGCGCGCAGCCGCGCAATGGCCGGCCGCATGTCGGTCAGCAGCCATGGGTCGTGCAGGTGATCGAGTGACGGCGACAGGAACCGCGACGCAGCCTCCGGTTCGACCAGGCCCCGCTGCGCGAGCAGGCGGGCGATCACGGGAGGCACGCCGAGTGCCGCCGCGAGGTGTTCGGTCTGCGCGGGATCCGACTGAACGTCGTCCCAGACCTTGCGAATCATCACGCGCCGGCAGCGGGCGTCGGCACGCGCGTGAACGCGTGCCCTTCCCGCCCCATCGACCGGAACTTCTGATACCGCGCCTCGAGCCGCGCCTCCGACGACAGCGCCCTCACTTCAGCCAGATGCCTGGCAATCGCTTCGTCCAGGAGCGCGGTGGCCAACGCGTGATCCTGGTGCGCTCCGCCGATCGGCTCGCGGACGATCTCATCGATCACCCCCATCTCGAGCAGATCCGGCGCCGTGATCTTGAGCGCTTCGGCCGCCTCCACCTTGCGGGCGGCGTCGCGCCACAGGATGGCGGCGCAGCCCTCTGGCGGAATCACCGAGTAACACGCGAACTCCTGCATCAACACGCGGTCGCCGATGGCGATCCCCAGCGCGCCCCCCGACCCGCCCTCGCCCGACACGACGACAATGATCGGGGTGTCGATGAGGGCCATCTCGCGCAGGTTCAGGGCGATCGCTTCCGCGACCCCGCGCTCCTCCGATTCGACACCGGGGTAGGCCGCGGGCGTATCGACAAACACAATCACCGGCCGCTTGAACTTCTCGGCCATCTGCATCACGCGCAGCGCCTTTCGGTAGCCTTCGGGTTTGGCGTAGCCGAAGTTCCGATAGATCTTCTGTTTGGTGTCCGAGCCCTTCTGGTGCCCGACGATGAACACCGATTCTCCGTGGAAGTGCCCCATGCCCGTCACGATGGCCTTGTCGTCCGCAAAGCGGCGATCGCCGTGCAGTTCCACAAAACCGGTGAACAGGCGGCCCACATAGTCGAGCATCACCGGCCGGTCGGCATGCCGCGCGACAAGCACACGCTGCCACGGCGTGAGATGGCTGAAGATTTCGGCGCGCAGTTCCTGCACGCGCGATTCCAGTCGTTCGATCGTGCGCGTGCGATCGGGCGTCGCCGGCATGAGCCGCAACGCCTGGATCTCCTTCAGCAGGATCGCGACAGGTTCCTCGAACTCGAGTGTGTCAACAGGCATGTGTTCAGTTCCTCTGGCGACGGGCTACTTCAGTTCCACGGCGCCCGCGCCGCAGATGGCCTCAACATCGCGCACAAAATTTTCGCTCGGGCGGATCCGGTGCGACGTTGCCGTGCGCACCCGCAGCCCTCCGTGGCCCCCGGGCAAATCCACGCTCAGGGCCACGCGCCGATCCCCCGGGTACCGTTCAAAGACCTCGACCAGCGACCGCAGCCGTTCCCGCGCTGCCGCCTGTGACGAGAGGCGAATCTGGACCTCCCGCACCGCACGCTCCCGCGCGGTGTCGAGCGTCATGAGCTCGTTGGCGACCATCTTGCTGGTCTCCTCGTCCCGCTCGTATTTGCCCCGCACCAGCAGCAGCGCGTCGTCTGCCAACAGTGTGCCGTACTTCGAGTACGCCTCCGGGAAGACCACCACCTCGACTTTGCCGGCTTCGTCTTCGAGATTAAACGCCGCCATCCGGTCGCCGCGCTTGGTCTTCAGCTGGCGGAGGCCCGACACGATGCCGGCGGCCTGCACATCGGCCTCTGACTGCGTCAGCGCCGAAACCGTGCGCGCCCGGTGCGCCGCGATCACTTCGGCATACCGCTGGAGGGGATGCCCACTGATGTACAGGCCGAGCGCCTCTTTCTCGAACGTCAGCGCCTGCGTCTCCGACAGCGGCGGCGCCGGCGGGAGCAGTGCCTGGTCGTCCACCGGCGTGTCGGCCGTGTCGTCGCCACCGAACAGGCTGGACTGCCCCTGGTCCCGGTCGCGCTGCTGCCGCGCGCCATGATCGATGAGCCGGTCCACGGCCTGCAGCAGCCGCATCCGCCACGTGAGATAGTCACGGCCCTGCTCGGGCGACAGACGGTCACACGTGCCGGCCTTGATGAGGCACTCGAATACCTTTTTGTTGGCCAGACGCAGATCCACCTGCTCGGCCAGGCCGAACAACGAGGTGATGCGTCCGCCCATCTCCGCCCTGGCGGCCAGGATCGACTGCACCGCCCCTTCCCCGACGCCCTTCACGGCGCCCAGGCCGAACCGTACGCCCTCGGGCTGCACGACGAACTGCCACTGGCTTTCGTTGATGTCGGGTGGCAGCACGGTGACCCCGAGTTCACGACACTCGGCGAGGTACAGCGCCACCTTGTCGGACGACTGCGACTCGATGGTCAGGAGCGCGGCCATGAAATGCTGCGGGTAGTTGGCCTTGAGGTACGCGGTCTGATACGCGAGCAGCGCGTACGTCGTCGAGTGGGACTTGTTGAACCCGTACCCGGCGAAGAACTCGATGAACTGGAAGATCTTGGTCGCCTTCTTCTCACTGATCCCGCGTTCGGCGCAGCCGGACATGAAGCGCTCGCGCGTGGCGGCCATCTTCTTTTCGTCCTTCTTGCCCATGGCGCGGCGGAGTTCGTCAGCCTGCCCCATCGTGAAGCCGGCGAGGTCGCCGGCCAGGCGCATGACCTGCTCCTGATACGCGATGACGCCGTACGTCTCCTTGAGGGAGGGCTCCATCGCCGCGACTTCATACTTGATCTCGGTGCGGCCGTGTTTGCGATTGATGTAGTCGTCCACAACGCCGCCGCGCAGCGGTCCGGGACGGTACAACGCGTTGAGGGCGATGAGATCTTCGAGGCACTGCGGTTTGGCCTTGCGCAGGGTTTCGCGCATGCCGGCGCTGAACAGGCGCTTCAGCGCGCTCGTCGT